>CAVRZH010000168.1:0-69749 GCA_963725455.1 Bryobacterales bacterium | reverse complement strand
GGCAGGAGTGGTTGTTGCGGGTACCGGTCAATAGTTGATGCCGTCCACGTTCTCGGCTCCGGAGGTATTGTATATGCTGCCCAGCGCCCATTCCCGTCGTTCGTCAGGGGCCACCATTACCGTCCTTATGTTCAGCCTGCCGGTCCGCTGTCTGTGGCTCCTGCTGCTAGGGTGCACCGTGGCGTCCGAACTGGTCCCGCTTTCGGTGGCTTTCGAGGCACAATTCTCGACGTTTATCTTTCATTGTTATGAAGCGGCAAAATTGGTGGCGTTTTTCGCGTTCGGATTCCTAACTCCGGTCGCATGGTGGCGCTACAAGACATTAGGTATGGGTGTGCTATTTGCCATCGTGACAACGGCGATTGTGGAGATAGGCCAAGCCTTCATTCCGGGGCATCGCGCCAGCATCCTCGAGCTACTCGTAAAGTTGATTCTTCTTTTCACCGGCTTTGCCAACGCGTTGGATGCCCGCAAATATCAACAGCTCCGTGTCGGTCCGCTCCATATTCGATTTTCATCACGGTACTGGTGAGATCGACCGCGCGTCCGGAAGCTGTCAATAGCGATCTATTACCCGCGAGGAATGAGCTTATGATCTTGAATGGCCCAAAGCTCGTCAGGATTAAAACGCGCCTGGGAGCAGAGCGGCCGCGCCTCAAACCGCACGGCTCCTTCGAACCTATCAAGCGAGGACTGGACCTGATGGTGGCGACGGCCGGGCTAACTGTGACGTCCCCCCTTTTCCTCTGCTTCGCGCTGCGCCGCCGGTTGAGTGGCAGACCGATTCTCGTGCGGGAAGAGCGTCTGGGAAGACACGGCCAGAGATACCTTCAGTACTGCTTTACAGGCCTGGAGCGGCATCCCTATTTCCGAAGAGTGCCGCTGCTGGTTAACGTCTTGGCGGGAGACATGTCGCTTATCGGACCACGCCCGGTTCCTCCCGGAGACCCGGCCGTGCTGGTAGACGGCAGCGCGCGGCTGTCCGTGAAACCCGGTGTGATCTCTTCGTGGTGGTTGCGACAGCGGGCCAATATTGACTTCGACGACGAAGCCGCCGCCGACCGTGAATATCTAAGAACAGCCAGCTTGTCGACCGATCTTGGCATTGCCATCCGAGCAATACCCGCGCTGGTGTTTTCGGAAAAACGCGACGCCGCGCCTCGCACTGTGGAAATTCTCGGAATTCGCATCGACAATTTCAGCATGTCCGAGGCGCTGGCCTGGATTCACCAGAAACTGAACGGCGGAGGCCCGGCCATGGTGTGTATGACAAATGCACACTGCGCTAACGTGAGCTGCCTGAATCCGGCGTATCACGAGACCCTGATGGCGTCGAATCTGAACCTTGCCGATGGTGTGGGGCTGCGCATTGCCGCGAAGCTAAAGCGTACTGCTATCCGGCAGAACGTCAATGGTACCGATTTGTTTCCGCGCTTGTGCGCCATGCTGGCGGGCGCCGGCGAAAGCCTCTATTTGCTGGGCGGTATGCCAGGAGTCGCAGAACGAGTGGCGGAGTGGATCGGGAAACATTATCCCGGTACGGCGGTCGCCGGCTATCGGAACGGGTACTTCCAGCCGAATGAGGAAGATTTTATCGCGCTCGCAATTCGAAACTCTGGGGCGTCCGTTCTTCTGGTTGCCATGGGCGTGCCGCAGCAGGAATTGTGGATCCAACGAAACCTAGCGAAGACCGGAGTTCGTATTGCGATCGGCGTCGGCGGACTATTCGATTTCTATTCCGGGCGAATTCCCCGTGCCCCGGAGTGGCTACGGGAGATTGGTTTGGAATGGGCCTACCGTTTGCTTCAAGAGCCCGGACGCATGTGGAAACGCTACTTGATCGGAAACTGGATGTTCCTGGCGCGGCACTTGCTTTACGAACTGAATTTCTACCGTCCACGCGGGCAAGCGACGGGAAATAAAGCTTGGGCCAACCGGTAAGCGAGTTCCAAGACACCTCGGGGTGAACGCATGAATTGGGGTTGTTTGCTACGAGTCATCCGATGAGCACACAAAACGATCTTATCCGGAACACGGTTCATTCCTCAATGTTTTTGGGAGGCGCAAACCATCCAGAAAAGGAACTCACCATTGCCGATTTATGGCGTGTGCTCTTACGGCGCCGCACAACTGCGATGGTTACGTTCCTGTGTTTCGTGGCCGCGGGCGTGCTGGCGTGCGTTGTCTGGCCGCGCCGCTACGAAGCCACCGCACAACTCCAGGTACAGAAGGAGGTGGCGAGCCCGCTTGGCTTGGCCGGTGAAGACAGTAACAGCTCCTTCTCCGACGCTCTGGAAGACAACATGACGCTGCAGACCCAGGCCGGCATCCTGCAGTCCGACAGTTTAGCGCTGAGTGTGATCAAATCCCTGAATTTGGAATCCAACTCCGACTTCAAGCCCAAGTTCAGTCTCAGCGGTTGGCTGCTCGGGTTCATCAGTCCAGCCGGGCCGCCGGATCCTCGGAGCGCCAGCCTGGAAGACTCACCGCGAAGGCGCACCCGAGCTTTGCTGGTATTCCAAAGCCGGCTTACTGTGAAACCCGTTGCTGGAACACGCCTCATCAACGTGTCCTACCTCAATCCCGACCCGGCGGTTTCGGCGCAGGTTGCCAATAGCATATCTCAGGAGTTGGTGGAATATAACTTCCAGATGCGCCATTCGGCCACTTCCAGAACCGCGCAGTGGTTGAGCGGGCAGCTTTCCGACCTCAGGCGCCAGAGCGAGGACCTGGAGGCCAAGGTCGCCCAAGCCCAGCATGAGTCCGGTGTGTTGTCGCTCGGAGGAGTGGATTCCCAAGGGCGCGAGCAGTTGTACAGCAATGTACTGGACAAACTCCAACAAGCCACATCAGCGTATCTGCAGGCCGAGTCCAGCCGCATCCTGAAGCAGGCCACTTATGAAGTCGCCAAGACCGGCGACGTGGAGGCCATTTCTGAACTGGCTGGCAACGCGACGTTCGCCGGCATGAGCGGCATGGCCGCCACCCTGACGCTGATCCAGTCTTTGCGCATGCAAGAGGCCGAGACGCGGTCGCAGATCGATGCGCTATCGGCAAAATTTGGTCCCGCGTATCCCAAGCTGATTGAAATGCACAGTCAGCTCAACGGAACCGAGGACGCGATCAAAGATGAAGTGAACCGGATCACGGAGCGCGCCAAGAACGACTACGATGTCGCGCGTCAGGTGGAAGATAGCGCCCGCGGCGTTTACACAGAGCAGAAACAGCAGGCCGACGCGCTGAATGACAAGGCCATCGCTTATACCATCCTTCGTCAGGAAGCCGACCAGAGCCGCGCGCTGTATGAGGGGCTGTTCCGTCAAATGAAAGAGGCGGGCGTACTGGCTGACTTCCATGCCAACAATATCGCCATTGTCGATCCCGCGCGCGTGCCGGCCAAGCCGGCGCAGCCGAAAGTGCTGCTGTTCATGCTGGCGTCCGTCGGCGGAGGGATGCTCTTTGGATTTTGTGGGGCTCTCGTCCGCGATGGGATGGACCGCAAGATTCATGGCCTCTCCGAGCTGGACGCGTCCCTGCAGGACTCGGTGTTTGCCCTGCTCCCGCACCACAAGATGCCGGGAAGGCAGTTGCGATGGGTGAGCACTCAGGGGATTCCGTCGAATCGAACAATGTTGCCCGAAGGTGTGCGCTCTGAGGGCAGGCGTGCCACGCAAAAGGCCGCGGCCCGAGCCGCCGCCGAGTTCCCCGCACTCCGAGCGACGCGATCGTGTTACGTGGAGTCGCTGCGGTCCCTGCGGACGGCTCTCATGTTGTCCCGCAGCGGATCTGCTCCGCAAGTTATTCTCGTGACCAGCTCGGTAAGCGGTGAAGGCAAGAGCATGCTGAGTCTCAATCTGGCCGCACTCCTTGCTCTGCAGCAAAAGCAGATCCTGCTCATCGACGCCGATCTGCGCAAGCCCAGACTCCACCACCGCCTTTCCATCGATGGCAGCCAGGGTCTAAGCTCATTTCTCGCTGGCCAGACGAAGGGCGGCGACGGGGTTTCGGTGATCGTGCCTTCCGAAGAGGTGCCTGGCCTGCACATTCTGCCCGCCGGGCCGATCCCACCGCATCCGGCGGAGCTCTTGGGCTCCGAACAGATGCGGCGCGGCTTCGAAGCTTGGAGGCGGCATTTCGACTTCATCATCATCGATGGCCCTCCAGTGCTGCCCGTAACCGATTCAGTGATTCTGAGCTCGATGTCGGACTTCACGCTCCTGCTGGCACGCTTCAACATGACCGAGCGAAACGCTCTGGAACGGAGCTACCACATGCTGCAGGTGCGCACGAGCTCTAATCGAGTAGGCATCGTGTTGAACGCCATCCACGACAGCGACAACATGTATTACAAAGCTTCGGGCTATGACATGGCGCAGGAGCAAAGCGTATGAAAACGTTTCTGAGGTTTTTCATCCGATTCCGCTTATTAGCGCTCGGTGCGATCGTGCTCGCTCCAGTTTGCTTCGCGCAAAAAGAAAGCCTGCTGATTGGGCGCGGCGATCAACTCCACATTCAAGTGTTTGACACGCCCGAAATGGAGCAGCATCCGCGGGTCACGGATGCGGGGAGCGTTCCTTTGCTGTTCGTCGGCGAGGTAAAGCTCGCCGGTCTGACGCCGGGCGACGCCGCACTCCGTATCGAGGAAGCCTTGAAGGCGAAGCACCTGATGCTGCGCCCACAGGTGACTGTAACTGTGGAGCAGTACGCGACCCAGAACGTCTATGTGATGGGTCAGGTCACCAATCCGGGAGCATACCCGATTTCGACGCCCATGTCGGTGGTGAGCGTGCTTGCCCTGGCGGGCGGATTGGCGGACCCGGCGGATCGTCACATAACGATCGAACGGCGCAACGATGCGGCGAATCGCGTCAGCTACTTCCTTTCGAATAACTCTGACGAAGCGTTGAACAGCGATGTTGTGGTCTATCCAGGCGACACGGTCTTGGTTCCCAAGGCCGGCATCGTCTACGTCCTGGGAGATGTTGGCCGTCCCGGCGGATATCCGATCACTACCAACGACTCCCAAATGACCGTATTGAAGGCGCTGGCGATGGCCGGAACGGCCAACAAAACGGCGGTTCTCGGAAAAGCCAAGCTGGTTCGCAAAACCCCGAATGGAGGCCAGGACATTCCTCTGGAACTCGCCGCGATGCAGCAGGGCAAGCGTCCCGACATCCCGATGCAGCCGGATGATGTGCTGTTCCTGCCTTTCAGTTGGATGAAGAACATCGTTGTAAATTCTCAAGGCATTGCCGCCGCGGCAACCTCGGCCGTCATTTATCGATGAATCCAATGCCAACGAAGGACCAACGCAAGGATACGACGAGCGATCACAAGCCAGCAGTCACCGCGGTGATTCCCACGCGGAACCGCCCTGGCCTGGTTCAGCGCGCCGTTCGCAGCGTACTGGATCAGACCTTTTCGAATCTGGAGGCGTTGGTCGTTGTAGACGGCCCGGACCTGGCAACCGTAGCGGCGCTAGCCGCTATGAATGATGCACGGATCCGCGTGCTGGAGCTTGCGGAGAGTGTCGGTGGTGCAGAGGCCAGGAATGTAGGCGTTCGTGCCGCGCGCGGTGCCTGGATTGCATTCTTGGACGACGACGACGAATGGCTACCGGAAAAAATTGAATTGCAGCTTGCCGCGGCAATGGCTCGCGGGAATGACCGAACCTTGGTGGTGTCCAAGTATATTTGGCGCAGCGCTATAGATTCGGACCGGGTCCGACCGAGGCGCTTGCCGCGGCCGAATGAGCCAATCTCCGAGTACATGTTCGACATTCTTTGTTACTTTCAGACCTCGACATTCTTATGCGCCCGGACGCTGCTGCTGGAGATTCCTTTCCAGAAATCCTTGGGTGGATTTCAGGACATCGATTGGTTCCTGCGTGTGAATTTAAGTCCGGATACGCGGCTCATCGTGCTGCCGGAGGTATTGTCGGTCTACTACGCGCCCGAGGAACGCTCCACAATCACCGCTAACCTGAGCTGGGAGAAACGCTTCCAGTGGGGACAAGCAAGACGGAATGTTTTGACCAAGCGGGCATACTCACGGTTCATTGTAGGGTCGTGCGTCTGCCGCGCTGTTGAAGAACGGGCTGGCACGCGAGCTCTTTGGCGCCTGTTCCGGGAGTATGCGTTCGTAGGCAGACCAACGTTGTCGGGCACATTGCTACTGCTGGGAATGTGTGCGGTTACTCCACAGATACGTCGCCGTGTCCGAAACGCTTGGTTCCTTTCCTCTGCCACGAAGCGCGCTAGCGGTGCTGCGTCGGACGCCTTGGCCGCCGAGATATGAGGAACAATCGGATGCCCAGGCCAATATGGCGCTTAGTGCTGGGATGGATGGTTGTGCTGCCGCTACTTTTCTTCACGACCGATGGCAACCTTTCCACGTCACAGGACGACGCAAAAGTCCGTATCATCCTGGCTGGGGACAATACAGTCTCCCATCGCTTGCCGACTGCTGTGGCCCTGATGATCTGCGGCGGTCTGGTCCTGGCACGTTTTCAGTCGGTCGCTGCGCTGTGCGTACGAATGAAGACGCTACTGGCAATGCCGCTGCTTGCGCTGGTATCGTGCATGTGGTCGCGAGACGTGCGGCAAACTATCGTCAGCGCGTCGATTTTATTGATCTTTACCGTCTTCGCACTCTATTTAACTAACGCCTTCAGTCCCCACCGGCAATTTGAGCTGATCATGTTTGTGGGAGGGATTGTGGTCCCCTTGAGCATTGCGGTGGCGGTCATTTTGCCGCAGATTGGCACGACGGCGGCTGGATGGCGCGGCGTACTAGGACACAAGAATACTCTGTCGATGTTGGTGACGTTGATGTTGGTCACGGCTCTGCATTGGCCGCCGCGGGGATTGTGCCAGCGGGTATTTCGCGTGATCTACATCGCGATGTGCGCACTGCTCATTGTCATGGCCCAGTCCAGAGGTGGATGGCTGTTGGCTGCGATCGCGCTGTTCCTTACCGGCGCCCTACGGCTGTTGCAACGCGCGGCGGTACGGGACTCGATTGCCGTCATCGTTGCCGCGGTTCCCGTGTTCGCGTTCGCTGGATATGCGATCCATAACTTCGGCCCAATGATTCTCGAAGCCGTAGGGAAGGACCCGACGCTGAATGAACGGACCGTCATTTGGGCAGCCGCCTGGGATGCCATTACGAAACACTTCCTGTTGGGATACGGCTATAACGCCTTCTGGAGCAACATTCAGGGACCCTCGCAATCCATGGTCCTAGCCGCGGGTTGGGCCATCAACCAAGCGCAGGACGGATATTTAGATTTATGGCTGCAGGTTGGCGTGTTGGGAATCGCACTTGTAGCCATGATGGCTTTGCAAGCCGCTAAGGATATTGCCCGCTACTTCTACCGGACCCCGCACGGCGGCTACGTGCGTTGGTGCATCGTCGTACTGGTTTGCACCTTCGTATATAACGTCGGTGAGAGTTCCATCGCGGTGCCGCGCCTTTCATGGTTGCTGTTCTTGCTCGCGTGCGCGGGATTAAGCCAGATTGCTCATGGCGGCAACTGCTATCCGAGTGCCCCTCAGGAACAGATCTATATGGAACTGGGTGCGGCGACACCGGTTACGGCTTAAATCATGTCTGCCGAGTTCACACATCTGGTGCTCACAAGATTTAATACCGCGGTGGCGTACGGCTATACGTCGTCCTGGATGGGGCTGGACACCGCATGGCTGAAAGCTCGCCTCCGCCTGTTCGAGCAATTTTGCCTGCCTTCCATGCTTGGACAGCACGGCGCGCAATTCCGGTGGATCGTGTTCCTTGACGCCGCCAGTCCGGATTGGTTGAGAGAGAAGATTCATTCGTACGGTTCTGTGATGACACCGCTCTATATAGATGGCCCCGCGACGAACGAGGCTTTGGCGAGCAGCGTGGGAAATGCGGGTCTGATCACGGCGCCATACCTGGTGACCACGAGGCTGGATAATGACGATGCGATCGGTCGTCATCACCTCGCTTCGGTTCAGCAAGCATTCCGAGGTCAGGATCGAGAGTTCGTGGCTTTTCCGTTCGGCTTGCAATGGTTCCGAGGTCATCTATACGACACCTGCTGGCCGGCCAATCCTTTTCTGTCCCTCGTGGAGCGGGTTCGCGAAGGGAATCGATTCACGACAGTCTTCTGCGTCTCGCACGACAAGGTTCGAAATTCGGGTAAGGTCAAACATCTCATACGCTCGCCACAGTGGCTGCAGGTGATCCACAGCTCGAATATTTTGAACGGTCTTCGGGGCAGACCGCGAGTGAAGAGCCGCTCCCATAGCAACTTCGACGTTTTGTGGCCCGAAGAAGCCGCGGGAGATTCTTTGTTGAAGCGCATTGGCTTTTCCACCTCGGCTTACGGCGGCCGCGCAAACCGGCTTGTTCAGAAAACAATCGCACTGCTTACGTAATCTTCAGTGTCCTCTTCCATAGTCGTCGGATGATGAAAACCCAAGGCTCCGTCGAAGACCGCACCGCGAGTGCCCCCCCGGTCTCGCGCTCGCACCCCGATCGGATTCAATGGCTGCTCTCCTGGTCACGGAAGAGCACATTGCTGCGGGACACGGCTCATTTGACTGTTAGTCAGGGATTAAGACTCGCAATTCAGGCGGCTTATTTTGTCCTTCTCGCTCGCTCGCTCGGGGTTAACGCTTACGGGTCCTTTATCGCTATAACGGCCATCGCCGCCCTACTCGCGCCATTCTCGTGTTTAGGCCATGGCCCCCTCTTTATACGGGACGTGCGATCCGGCGGTCAAGATCCAGCGCTTTGCTGGGGGAACGGGATTGTAATTACACTAATTCTGGGTACGTTGCTAACTTTGGGTGCGGTCCTGACAAGCGTGCTGATCGGAGTCGGGTCCGAAATAACAGTGCTGGTCGCAATCTGTGTGTCGGACTTGGTATTAATGCGCCTCGTCGAGCTCTCCACCTTCGGATTCGCGGCTTCAAACCAGATGAAGGAGAGCGCAATCCAGAATGTTGTTTTGGTCCTGCTGCGGCTTCTTGGTATAGGGCTGCTCATGATTTTCACGCAACACGTCACCTTACTTTCCTGGGCGATCGCCTACTTCCTCGCGAGTTTGCTGGGATTGGTATATGCGTTTACGCGCGGAGCGCTCTTGTGGGGATTACCGCGACCGCGCCTGCCGCACCTGAAGGGCAATTTAGTGATGGGCCTCTATTTCAGCGTGGGCGTGGCGGCCGCAACAATCTACAACGATATCGATAAGGTGATGCTGGCTCGCCTTGCCGACCTGGCTTCCACCGGGATCTACGGCGCGGCATATAGGATCGTGGATGTCAGCATGGCCCCCATCCGTTCGCTGGTCTTCGCCGCCAATCCGATATTTTATGAAAAAGGCGTTTTGGGAGTTCGGCCGAATTACCGGTACGCCAAGCGCTTAATTACTCGCTCCATGATTTGCGGAATTGCTATTGCAATTGTGCTCTGGTGGGCTGCACCAGTCTTACCTATGGTGCTCGGCGAAAGTTACCGGCCCGCCGCTCCTGCCCTGAGAGTGCTTTCCGTGATCCCCTTCCTTAGGAGTATTCATGCATTCCTGGCAGACGCACTTTCCGGAAGCGGATACCAAGCCATCAGGATGGTTATTCAGGTCGCGGTCGCTTTGCTAAATATCGGGCTAAATCTGGTGATACTTCCGCAATGGTCGTGGAGGGGCGCAGCTTGGACCAGCGTGGTCTGCGATGGCTCCCTCGCCCTCGCGCTTTGGCTGACCGTGCGGTGGTGTTCCCTAAAGGAGGACCGGCGGGCTCGGGTGCTGACAAATGCTGCGTAGTTTTCGTAACACGCGCAGTTTTGGTAACAGGAAACACGAGGCGGCTGGCGACGGCGCCGTTCCTCGGCATGCAACTGCGTGCCCCGCGCACCCGCTGGGCCAGCGCACAGCTCGGACGCCTCAATTTCTGCGATGCCCCGGAATGCAAGCCGCGATTCCCACTCCGGTGATGATGTGCCGTCGGCGCGCTCCGCTGGGGCTATTAGGAGGAGGGACACTGTGAGCAGCACCAGGGCTTTACTGAAAGGCATTCCACTCGCCGGGCCGGTCTTCACTCGTTTATACCGGAGGTTTCATCACCGGAATGTTCAGAATTTTGACTCCAGCCGCTTCTGGAAGGAACGCTATCAGGAAGGCGGAAACTCGGGTGCCGGGTCGTACGGACGACTGGCGCAGTTTAAGGCCGAAGTAGTGAACCGGTTCGTTCAGGAACACAACGTGCGGAGCGTGATTGAGTTTGGTTCAGGCGACGGAAACCAGCTCTCGCTCGCAAAGTATCCTTCTTACGTCGGGTTTGATCCCGCTCCAGAAGCGATCGAACGCTGCCGAGAGCGCTTCGCTCACGACTCGAGCAAGACCTTCCGCCTTCTTGGCGGGGAATTCATTCCCGGCGGACATCGCGCCGACCTCGCTCTTTCCCTGGACGTGATCTATCATCTCGTGGAAGATACGGTTTTCGACGCCCACATGCGGAGCTTGTTCTGTGCCGCAGAGCGCTATGTCATGATTTATTCGGATGATTCAGACCGGCCCTCGCCTGCGGCGCATGTGAGGCATCGCCGGTTTTCTGGCTGGATTGCCGAGCACTGTTCCGAGTGGAAGCTAATTCAGCACATACCTAACCGATATCCATATAGCGAGCAACGTCAGAGCGATACCTCTTTTGCAGACTTTTGGATTTACTCGCATGCCTTGGACACCTCACAGGGTCTGCCGCAACTGACTTCAGGAAAGGGCGCATGAAGTTTTCAACTGTTGAATCACACGTCGGCGAGACACCCTTTATTTCCAAGACCAATGCGAAGCTTCTGTACCAAATGATATTGGATCGGAAGCTCACCAGGATTCTTGAGTTAGGGATCGCGCACGGAACGGCGACCTGCTACATGGCGGCGGCGCTGGACGAACTGGGCGGAGGCCTGATCACTTGCGTAGATTTACTGAATCCGGTTCCTCCATTCAATCCCACTGCCGAGGAGCAACTTCAGCGTGCCGGCCTGTCCCATTTGGCTGAGATCGCGCGGATGGAAACCGGCTATGCCTGGTTTTTGCATGACGACATTGTCCGCAATACAACCAATCACCGGTGCAAGGAAGTCTATGATCTATGCGTCATCGACGGCCCTAAGAACTGGACCATCGACGGTGCGGCATTCTTTCTGGTGGATAAACTTCTCAAGAAAGACGGCTGGATCATTTTTGACGATTATTACTGGACCTATGCCGCAGCGGATCGCCGGCGAGGCATGACGGACGGCATCACCCATCGCGAGCTCTCCCAGGGCGAACGAGAGACTCCGCAGATTCGTGAGGTATTCGAGTTGCTCGTGCGCCAGCATCCCAACTATTCGAACCTCGAGGTGGTAGCAGGAACGGATTGGGCGTTGGCTCAAAAGTGCGTTAGCGATTCCAAGACGTACACGATTCGGTACGACGAATCGTATAAGGACGTCGTCGGCCGGATGTATGGCAAAGCGCGGCAACTCGTGCGCGCACGGTCGCATCGATAGGCTTCGGTGGGCGGCAAAATGACCACGGAAACGGGCGGTCCCGACTCTATGAATCGACGCGCGTTTCTTCGGCGCGGTGCGGAGTGTGGCGCGGGCGTGGCGATTGCCGGAACACTAGCGCGGGGTAGGGAAGTGCAAGCTGCTGCCAGGAAAACGCGGCCGCTGAAGCAGGTCGGTTCTCCTTGCGGACTGAGAATCGGGGCACAGGCCGACAGGGGTCCATTACAGGATCCCGGATTCGCGCGGTTAATCAAAGACAACTTCAACCTGCTGACTCCCGGCAACCACCTGAAGTTTGGTCAATTGAGGCCTCGTGCCGATATCTTCTTTTTCGACGATGCGGATTGGATCGTGAAATTTGCGCAAGACAATGACCTGCTGATTCATGGCCACAATCTCTGCACCAACGATACCGGCAAGTCCTGGCTGGATGAGGTCCTTACCCAAGGCAACGCCCGCCGTTATTTGACGGAGCATATTAGCACAGTGGTGGGACGTTATCGCGGCAAAATCGATTCGTGGGATGTAGTAAACGAGCCGGTAGTGCCATGGAGTCGCAGAAGCGACGGGCTATATCCCGGCATTTGGTTAAACATGTTAGGGACCGCCTACATTGACATTGCCTTCAACGCGACGGCCGAGGCCGATCCAAGCGCTCTTCGCGTGCTCAACATCCATCACGTGGAGCTGGACACTCCCGATGAAGCGAAGAATCGGATGCTGGCCTTATCGCTGGTGAGGCAGCTTGTTCAAAGGCGTGTTCCGATCCAAGCCGTGGGGATCGAATCCCACCTAACCGGAGGCGAGCCCATGGCCGGAACAGAACTCGTCCATTTCGTGACCGAGATTCGAGCAATGGGTTTGCAAGTGCTGATCACCGAACTCGACGTGAACGACACGAAACTCCCTGGAGACGAGCAGCTACGCGACGAGGCCGTCGGGAAGTATTACCACGATTACATCACTCAGGTGGTGCCGGGGGCTGACGTGCGCAACCTGATCTTCTGGACGCCATGTGACCGTTGGAATTGGCTGAACCGCTTGACCGGGCCGGCTTTCCAGCGAACGGACGGCCAGTTGCATCGGCCCGGGCTCTTCGACAGGAATATGGAACCGAAGCTGGCATTCGAAGCCACTTCGTCGGCCATAGCGGCCGTTTGCAAGCACTGACTTAGTCCTTTTGAGCGACATGGCGAAGGTTACCGTGTTTGGGCTGGTTGGGGCCGGGTGAAGTCCCAATGGCGATCAATACGGTAGAGGGCCTGCGAACCGCCGGATCTTTCGGCCGGACGGCGACTGCCGGGTGCGTGAGCGTGAGCTGGCGGATCGCTCGCGCTATCGAGGATTTTCCGTTCGCAAGCGCAACTGGAATCGAGGATGCTAAAGCGCTGCTGATAGCTCGCTTTGAGCGTGTACTTGGGCATGTGTGAGAATATCGTTTTCGCAATGGTGGTTGGGCCAGGTGAGTCGTCCATAGCCATCGACTCTCTCGAGTGGGCCCTGCAACTTTATCCCAAATCCACAGCCTGGGTGCGGGATGACGCCACAACGGATGGCACCTTTGAAAGGCTAAAGCACTTCGCCCAGGCGTATCCTCGGCGCGTGGCATTGGAACGCAATTCGAGCGTGCAGGGCTACCGCGGCATAGCAGTATCCACGTTCCGGATCTATTCAGGTCTCTGCCGCTCAGAGAGCCAAATCGAGATGGTTATCACTCTTGATCCCGATGCCTGTATCATTCGCCAAGGTTTGGTGACTCTCGCCCGGGAGAAATTCGCAGAACACGGCCCGGGAATGCTCGGCTCTTACAAAATAAGTCCTGACGGAAAGCGCCGCAAGTGGGGGAATTTTCAACGCGACATTCTTCTCGATCTCCTGCCATTCGGTATCGACAAGCAGACTCGCAAGGTAGGCTTTGGACTGCCATTTTACCTGCGGTTTCTCCTGCCAGCGAGAAGGCATGGCTATCGCCTGGGCGAGCATGTGCTCTCGGCCCTTCATGTCATTCACGGTGACACGCTTCGCGAACTTGACAAAGTCGGTTTTTGGGCGTCCATTGGCGAGGGAAGCAGATACCTGAAGGGCGACGATCCGATCATCTCGCTAGGCGTCAAGGCAGTTGGTCACGCACTAATTGATATCAATGATCCGGAGCGAGGCGATGTACAAGCGTGGCTCCAATACAAGGGGCCGCTTCCCCATTCGGCGGAGGAAATTTGGAAGCATGGTTTTGTGGCTGTCCATCCGCTAAAGCGAGATGCCGCTTCCCAAGCCTTCCGTCTCCGGCTGCGGGCGCTGGCGGAACAGGAACGCCTGCACCTTGCTTAAGTTTTCGCTGCATCACGGGTCTCTGGCGGGCTTCGAGTTCGATACAACGAAAGGAAGATCGCATGAGTTACAAGCTTGCAGGGACTGTTGAGGCCATGTTTGCATATGGAAGTGGAGGGGGCGCCGCTCGCAAACAGCAGTCAAAGCCCCTGATGTCGCGGCTAGTCCGGGCTTCGGCATACAAAATAGCGTCGCACCTGCCGACCAATTGCCTGGATTGGTTGCGCGGAAAGACGCTGCTCCGAGATGTTCTGGATACGTTCTCGATCAATTGTGTGATTGACGTTGGGGCTAACCGCGGCCAATATGGTCTTTCGCTCAGAGGGATCGGCTACACCGGTCATATAATCTCCTTTGAACCCGTTCGATCCAATATTGACGTGTTGAGAATAACCGCGGCCCAGCACAAGCCTTGGAAGGTGTTTCCTTTTGCGCTCGGCGTCAGCAACGGCACGGCCGAAATTAATGTTACGGAAGACACCGTCTTTAGCTCTTTACTGGCGCCTGACGACACCTCTCGGAAAAGATTCCCCTCCAATCGTATAGAAAGACGAGAGGCGATTGAAATTAGGCGGCTCGATCAACTATTGAACGAATGCATTGCTGATATCCCCAACCCCAACTTGTATTTGAAGCTCGATACTCAAGGTTTTGACCTGGAGGTCCTGCATGGCGCGGAGGGCATCCTTTCCTCCGTGCGAGCTCTTCAAACAGAGGTATCGTTTCGAAGTATATACAAGGCTATGCACGACTTCACGGAATCCATTCAGGAGTTTCGGGCGCACGGTTTCGAAGTGGTCGATTTTGTGCCGGGCATGCGAGACATCGATAAATTATCTGCGATCGAAATGGACTGTATAATGGTTCGCAGACCTCCATGGGAAGTGGCTATTTAGCTGGGTATGTGTGGCATTAAATGCGCTCCGTGGATGGTGGATGTTAGCGGTTCACCTCTAAAGAAGCAAGACGAGGACGTTCGAAGTTGCGTTCGCGAGTTGCTGAACGGTTTGTCAACGGCGATAGCTCATGAGTAGCGTAGCCTTTTCCGAGGGTGCTCCTCGCGTCCTGATTTACACGAATCAACTGTTGCCCTTGTCCCAGACGTTTATTCAGTCTCAGGCCGGAGCTCTAAGGCGCTTCAGGCCACAGTTCGTGGGGATGCGCCGCAGCCCTCGGTCGCTTCCCGTGCCTGCGGACGCGATTTTGTGTTCGGATCACGGCCTCTTGCAGAGACTCCCCGGGCTGGATCATTTGCTCGGGTTCCGCAGGATGTTCTCTAGAAAACTGGATCGCCACTTCAAGGCCGCCAGCCCCGTATTAGTTCATGCTCACTTCGGTATCGATTCCACGACCGCGACGACTTTGGCGGACAGACTGGCGGTGCCGTTGATTGTGACGTTGCATGGGTACGACGTCACCATGCGCGACAGTGTCTTTCGCAGGTCAGTCGGTGGGAATCTGTACTTGATCGGACGAAAACAATTGTGGCGGCGGACCAACCTGTTTCTCTGCGTTTCGAATTATATTCGCCGCAAGGCAATTCAGGCGGGGTTTCCAGACCACAAACTGCGGGTGCATTATATCGGGGTGGACCGGCGAGTATTTCGAAAGTTTTCGGCTGCTGGGCGTGACAAGGTGGTGTTATTCGTTGGCCGGCTGGTGGAGAAGAAGGGCTGCGAGTACCTGATTCGGGCCATGGCGCAGGTAAAAGTGAAGCATCCGGATGCTAGGCTGGTGGTGATTGGGGATGGACCTCTGCGCCGGCAGTTGCAAGAACTGTCTCATCAACTTGGTATTGCCTGCACGTTCGAAGGAATTCAACCCGTCGAAACGGTAATCCGCTGGCTTGGGTTGGCGCGGGTGTTCTGCGTTCCTAGTGTCACCGCTAGCACAGGCGATAGCGAAGCTCTTGGCATCGTATTTGCGGAAGCCCAGGCTTCGGGAGTGCCTGTGGTGAGCTCCGACCACGGTGGAATTCCTGAGGTGGTGCTCCACGGCGAGACCGGTCTGCTGGCGCCCGAACGGGATGTTCCTACGCTAGCTGCGCATCTCACGCGGCTTCTGGCTGATAACGATCTCTGGCAACAGTTTAGTGATTGCGGCACGGATTGGATGGCGCGACGATTCGACTTGGACACACAAACCCGGGAACTTGAGGAGATTTATTCCGAAGTAATTCCCAGGTCCACAATGGCATTGGGGCGAACAGCGGGTGTTGTCTGTTAGGGCCATTAGGATCTTTATGGTATCTGCATTTGGTTTCGAGGAGGCTGCCGGTTTGGGAGCGAAAAGACTCGCTTATCGAACGGCGACGTTCTGCTGGGGCGCCGCACTGCTGATCGGATCGCTCCAGCCGGGCCGGCCCGGGAATATCCACTTCGGTGTCCGTCATCATGTGGCGCATTTGTTGAGTTTTGGCTTGCTCGGTCTCCTCGCGATACTCGGCTTCGCGTCATACAGCCGCACTTCACTGACGCCGCCAGCGTTCGGTTTTCTGTTTGGTTTTGCGATTGAGTTCTTCCAGCATTGGCACAACGCGATGCCCATCGAGTGGCTGGACGTCGCTGACGACGGGATCGCCATTCTTGCATCCCTGGTTCTGTTCCATTGGCTATTTCTTCGGCCGGCAAGAAGCTTGGCGGAACCGATCAAGCTGGAGCGTATGCGCGGCCGGTCCGTACGGTCGCATTAATTCCGTAAGGTCCTATTAATCATGATTGGTGCAGGCGATACGGTTACCATCGTGGATATCGCAGCAGTTGTCCTCCGCCGAAAATGGAGCGTCCTGTTGGTCTTCATTCTGGTGGTGGGCGCCGCGATCGGCGTCACAATCATCACGCCGAAGCAGTATGCCAGCCATATGAAGATCCTGGTGAAGAACGAGCGAGCCAACATGATCGTGTCCGCTGACGGTTCGGATGGAACCAGTTACCAGGGCGAAGTGAGTGAGACGGAGATTAATTCGGAGATCGAGCTGCTCAACAGCATGAACCTGCTGGAACATGTAGTCAAAGAATGCGAGTTGGAGAAGGCAGAGAGAGTCAGTGGATCGAGTCCACAAGAGCGTGTTGCCGTGGCCATGGAACGCGCTACGCTGCGCCTGCAGCATGACCTCAAAGTTGTGGCGGTTCGAAAAGCTAATATCATCGAAATCGATTACCTCGCTCGCGATCCTCACCAGGCTGCCGTAGTGTTGCGCCAGTTAGCTGAATCCTACCTGGAGGAGCATCTCAGAGTCCATGGCACGCCTGGAACATATCAGTTTTTTTCCAATCAGGCGGAGCATTACCACAGCGAACTCAGAGACGCCGAAGCGAAGCTCAGTCAATTTCGCCAGGAGCACAGTATCGTCAGCTTTCCTCAACAGAAGGAGGCTATGCTCCAACGCGCGTCGGAATCTGAGGCGGCGCTTCTTGAAGCCGACGCCGCACTTCGGGATGACTCTCAAAAGCTGGCGGACTTGCGGCGGCAACTCGCAGCCACGCCGCGCCGCATCGTGACGCAGGATAGAACGGTTACCAACCAGTATTCGGTGGAACACCTGGCCACGATACTGGTCGACCTGCAAAATCATCGCACGCAGCTTTTAGCGACATTTCGTCCCGACGACCGTCTGGTCAAGGAAGCCGACCAGGAGATCGCCGACACGAACACGGCGCTTTCCAACGCCAGAAAGCTGACATCAGCGGAAGAAACCACGGACGTGAATCCGCTTCGCCAAAGCCTGGAGATCGACGTTGCGAAGCAGGAGGCTGAACTTGTCGGTGTAGAAGCACGCCGCCAGCAGTTGGTACAGCAGGCGCAAAGCTATCGGAGCCAACTCATGTCTTTGGGGAATGCGACCACTGACTACGAGAATCTTTCGCGCACCCAAACCGAGGCGGAACAGAACTATTTGTTATACGCCAAGAAGACCGAGGAGGCACGCATCGCGGAATCGCTTGACCGGCAGAAGATTGCCAACGTTACCGTAGCCGAAGCGCCAACTGAACCGCACTTCGCTTCCAAGCCGAAGGTGAAGTTGAACCTCGCTCTCGGCGTTCTTTTGGGCGCCTTCCTCGGCCTTGGTTGGGCGTTTGGCGCGGAGTATTTAGAAAAGTCCGGACCGACAGTTCACCTTCGACCGGCGTTAGGCGCGCCGCATCGGATCGATTGCGTGGACAGCAAATCAGAGCTTGAAGGTGTGACTGGGCTTCCCGTGCTCGCCACGTTGTATCTGAGCCAGCAAACTCATGAGTGACTTCTTCGTCCTGAGTAGCACGAACCCCGACTGTCCGTTCTGAATATCGACTCATGTATCATACGCATTTCGCACTCAAGGAGGAACCGTTCGGTATCTCGCCCGACAGCCGCTTCTTTTACGAAACCGAACAGCATCGGGAAGCATTGGCGACTTTGTATTACGGAATCCAGCAGCGCAGGGGTTTCGGACTTCTCATCGGTCACACCGGAGTGGGCAAGACCAGCGTTCTGTTCCGGCTGCGCGACATGGTGAGCAACCAGGCCGAGACCGCGTACCTTCCCTATCCGTACTTCGATCGCGAGATTTTGCTCGAAGCAGTTATGTTGTCTTTCGGGTTGTCGCCCGCGCCGTCGCCCGCGCAGAACTATTGGTTGTTTCATCAATATCTGCAGCAAGTGCATGCGGGCGGCAAAACGTGTGTAGTGATATTCGATGAGGCGCAGGTTTTCAACTCCGATACGCTTGAGGCCATCCGCCTGCTGTCCAATTTTGAGACCGGGTCCGACAAGTTGTTGCAGATCGTGCTTTCGGGCCAGCTTGGTCTGGCTGACACGTTGGCGCAGTCCAGATGCGAGCAGCTACGACAACGCGTAAACGTGGTCGCTCGCCTGGAACCGCTTAGCGATTTTGAGGTTCCACGGTATATGGCTCATCGCTTGGCGTCTGCTGGCTC
The DNA here is from genome assembly GCA_963725455.1 of Bryobacterales bacterium. GTDB lineage: Bacteria > Acidobacteriota > Terriglobia > Bryobacterales > Bryobacteraceae > Palsa-89. The sequence continues at coordinate 50,967 of CAVRZH010000168.1, read as the reverse complement.
CTCGGCGGGCATCTTCACTTCCGACGCACTTCGGGCGATTGCTTCCGCTTCATGCGGTATTCCCCGGAACGTGAACACAATTTGCTTCAACGCTCTGACTCTGGCGTTTGCTATGGGTCGGCATCGCGTCGGCAAAGCAGAGGTGGCCGAAGTTTTACAGGACCTCGACCTGGGCGGTGATGTGCCTGCGTATGCGCTCGAAGAACTTCCCCATCCGGGAGCTAGTGTGCAAGGCCCCAACGAACTTATGAAAGCGGCGAGAGGCGCCATGCGGCTACGGGAGCTGACAACCTCGTTTCGTCAGGCCGTCATCGGAGCTCTCTTGGTGGTCATGGCCACCGGGACTCTTTCGTAACAACGCTAACATGCGACCGAAATCTGAGAGGTCATGAGTAGAAATTTTGCTGTAATCAGCAAAGCCCTGTCGCACTCGCCGTTCGGCTCTCCCACGGTCAATTCTGTTCCGGCCAAGGCGCCGAGCGATCAGCTGACCGGTTCCGGCGAGTACTTGAATCTGGTTCACCTCCTGTTTCATGGGCCCGCCGCGGTCGCGATCGTGCCGGGCGGGTCGTGGAGTGGTTCAGAGGAAGGTGTCTCTCGCATTGTCGAAAATCTATCGGCACATGTAGCAGCCCTTGGAAAGCGCGTGGTGGTCGTTTCCGTAAGGAATGTGCTCGACCTGAATGAAATGGCCGTACCTGAGGAATCTCAATTCACGACAGGCCACCTCCGTCAAGTGTGGCGATGGCCTTCTTTAATCACTCAAAAGATCGACGCTTCTAAGCCGCGAGAATCGTCGGGCCAGCGCAACTGGCTAGGCATTTTGCGGCACAAGTTCGATGCGGTGCTCCTGGATTGTCCCGGTTTGGCAAGCGCGCCGGGCGTCCAGGAAATCGCCGCCATGGCGGACGCAGCCGTGCTCGCGGTGGAAGCGGGGCGCGCGACGAAAACACAGCTAGAGCAAGACCAGCGCGCTTTCCGCGCCAGCGGGGTCCGCATGGTTGGTTGTATCCTTATCCAACGCCGGTAATTCCTATGCAAATCGATCGCCTCTTGTTGATGGCTGTCCTGCTGTGCTGCGAGGGAGGGGTGGCGCAAACTACACAGTTCGCTGATCACAGCCCGCGCTATCGGATCCAGCCCTCCGACGTAATAGAGACTCACTACCGCTATACACCGGAATTTAATCAGACCATCACAGTGCAGCCCGACGGTTTCGTCACACTGCAAATCGTCGGCGACATGAAGCTGCAGGGTCTGACCGTTGCTGAGGCGCAGGCCGCCATCCTGAGTAAGGCCAGCCAACGGCTCAAGGATCCTGAAATCACCCTGGTTCTGAAGGAATTCGAAAAGCCCTATTTCGTGGTCGGCGGCGAAGTCGCCACTCCCGGCCGTTTCGAAATGCGCGGTACTGTTACCGCCTTGCAAGCCATTGCCATGGCGGGCGGGTTCAAGACCAGCTCCAAGCATTCGCAGGTGATTCTGTTTCGCAAGATCAGCCCGGAACTCGCCCGAACTCAAATTCTCAACCTGAAGGCAGCCATGACGGCTTCCACATCGGAGCCGAACATCGATTTGCAGCCGGGGGATATGCTGATCGTGCCCCAAAATCGCATTAGCAAGATTGAACGCGTCGTCAAGCTAGTAAACATCGGCGGATACATTCCTTTCTAAACCCGTCTTTTGGATCGGTACCGCACCTACAGTCGCTAAAGACTCTATCTGAAATTACAACTCACAAAAGGAGACTAATATGCGTGTACTTGTATGCGGAGCGGGTGGCTTTATAGGAAGCCATCTGGTCAGGAGGCTGAAGTCGGAAGGCTTTTGGGTGAAGGGCGCCGACCTGAAATATCCCGAGTTTTCAGCTACCGAAGCAGACGAGTTTTTGATCGGCGATCTGCGTGATCCGTCGTTTGTGCGCCGGGCCGTCGCGGGCGTGGAGCAAATCTATCAGCTTGCCGCGGACATGGGCGGTGCCGGCTACATATTTACGGGCGAGAACGATGCCTCCGTCATGCATAATTCCGCGACGATCAATCTGAACGTGCTGGAATTCGGAACAGCGGCCGGAGTGAACCGGTTCTTCTACTCTTCCTCCGCCTGCATCTATCCGGAGCGGAACCAACTCGACCCGAACAACCCTGATTGTTCGGAGGCCTCCGCTTATCCGGCTGCACCCGATAGCGAATATGGCTGGGAAAAACTCTTTAGCGAACGTCTCTACCTCGCCTACCACCGCAACCGGGGCGTCGACGTGCGCATTGCTCGTTTTCACAACATTTTTGGACCCGAAGGCACCTGGACTGGCGGCAAGGAGAAGGCGCCTGCGGCGTTATGCCGGAAAATTGCCGAAGCAGATCCCGGTGGCACAATCGAAATCTGGGGCGACGGTAAACAAACCCGATCCTTTCTGTATATTGACGAGTGCCTCGAAGGCGTCCGGCGGCTCATGGACTCCGATGCGACAGGCCCGCTCAATATCGGGTCGGAAGAAATGATTAGCATTAACGATCTCGCGAAAGCCATTATGGAGATCGCCGCAAAGCGTCTGGCAATTCGAAACATTGCTGGACCCACAGGTGTGCGCGGCCGGCGTTCCGACAACCGCCTCATCGGGGAGACCCTGCAGTGGAAGCCGGATCGGGCTTTGCGCTTGGGCTTGGCCCAAACCTATCCATGGATTGCCCAACAGGTGGCGGCCGGCGCCCTGCGGATGCTTACCGTCGGTGCGTGATCGCTGTTTCAGCATACTTTCGCCCAGGTTCCAGCAATGGACGTAGCAATCATCTCGCCTGTCTCTCCGTTCGATCCCCGCGACGGACATCAGCTTGCGGTCCTCAGCGACGTACATGCCGTGCTGGACAGCGGTTTAACGCTTGGACTCATTGCCTTCACGTATGGGGATGACCATTCGCCACAAAGCACGCCGTGCGCGGCGGGGCTGATTTCTGCGCGTCCCGGTGGAGCGGCTAGCCGCCTTGTTCGCGGCCTGCTGAGAGGTATGGCTCCCTCGCTTGAGCGCCTCTATACGGCCGAAGCTAGAATTCAGGTCCGCGACGCGCTGAAGAGGTGGAGGCCGGGTGTCGTTATTATTGATGACGCGTCCGTTGCGGGCTACGTCCCCCTGGTCAGAGAGTTGCTTCCGCGGGCCAGGGTCATACTCCGATCGCACAATGTGATGCACGATGTGCGTCGGGAGCAACTGGCGAGTACCTCGGGAATCCTGCGGGCGCCCGTGCATTTCGATTGCCGGAAATACCTTGCGTTCGAACGGGAAGCTGTGGTGTGCTGCGACGAACATTGGAGCATCACTGAGGCCGATGCCGCCCGCATGGTTGAGCTCTATGGGCGACCTTGCGGTCATCTTTCGGTCTCGCTGCCACTAGAGCGCTACACCAAGCTGGATGTGGCGTCGGGAAAGAGCAACAGATTTGTCCATGTTGGAACAATCGATTTTCGCCGTCGCTCGGATCTGTCGACATTCCTTCAACTGAACTGGCCTCAAATTCTAAAATCGGATCCCGGCGCCGGGTTGACCATGGCAGGGAAAGTCTACGGTGCAACAATTCCCGCGAAGAATGTCACTTATCTGGGTCCAGTAAGTGACGATACGGATGTTTTCAGGAACGGTCGATTTGCCTTAAACTTCCAAAATAGCACGGGCGGTCTCAAGTTGAAGACATTAACATCCATGGCCGCGGGACGCGTACTATTCAGCACAAAACATGGCGTTGAAGGGTTGCCGGTCGTTTCCGGACAGCACTATTGGGACATGTCGATCGCGCTTTCGAAGGACAACCTCCGGGTAATTCTCGGGGACGAAGTTGCGGGAAAACTCATCGCTGAAGCGGGCCGCCAGTATGTCGCCGACAGTCATTCGCGCCGTGCAATATCGCAACAGTTTCAGACTCTGCTCAGCGGCGCTAGGCATAGTGCGCCGACGGCGTTCTCAGCTTGATAGAAGAGCTAAAACAGTAATGGCTACTCAAGAAGCCCCAGCATTATCGTCCTTTGAGACCGCCTTACCAGGGGTGGACTTGTCCCAGCCGGACAATTCCGACTATCAGGTTGGGCGCTCTCATCTGGTGTGGGCCCTTTGGCATTTTATCGGGTCACCCATCGTGCGTTCGAACTTGCTGCCGGTTCCTCCACTGAAGGCCGCCGTGCTTCGGCTGTTCGGCGCGCGAATAGGGCGCTCGGCTCACATCAAGCCGGGCCTGAAAGTTAAGTTCCCCTGGTACCTGACGGTTGGTGATTACTGCTGGATCGGCGAGGATGCGTGGATCGATAACCTTGCTCCGGTGACCATTGGTTCGCACGTTTGCGTTTCGCAAATGGCGTATCTATGCACCGGTAATCACGACTGGAAAACCAGAAATCTCAAATTCACCAGGCGCCCGATTACGCTAAACGATGGCTGCTGGATCGGGGCGCGAGCTACCGTTTGCCCGGGCGTCACCGTCGGGGCCGCTTCTGTTTTGGCCGTAGGCTCCGTCGCCTCCCGCAGCATCCCACCCTATGAGGTGTGGGCCGGCAATCCAGCCACGTTTGTCCGAAAGAGAGTTTTCGGGTCGTGAAATCAAAATCGAGCTAGCCGCCTCTCTGCTACCAGACCATATAAGGCACTCACATGGCTTCCAAACCCGCTTTGGCATTTTCCGCGCCACTTCCTTTTCCCGCGGTGAGCACTACGTCACCCTGGCTGACCAGCGCCTGCCTCTTGTTCGGCGATGTGGCCGCGCTTTCCACCGTGTATTGGTTGGCCGTTTTCGGATGGTACACGCTAATGCACGGTTACTCACTGAGTTTTTATTTGGATTCGTTCTCGGTCTTGATCTTGTACTTACTCACGTTCCTGGCGTATGGTCTGTATCCGGGCGTCCTCTTGCATCCAGCCGAAGAGTTGAAGCGGGTGTCCCTCGGAGTCACTACGGTATTCGTGGCCTCGGCCTCGGTGCTGTTTATCTCGCGCACGGCAGAGACCTATTCTCGCTCGGTTTTTATTATCACCTGGGCAGTGGGCGCACCAGTAGTCCTGTTGGCGCGTTATATGGTGCGCAGTATAGGCTCACGGCGTCCATGGTGGGGGCAGTCGGCCATCGTCCTTGGATCAACAGACAGCGCTCAACGGCTCATTCGCAGCCTCAAAGTAAATCGGTCCGGCGTGCGAGTGGTCGGCGTCCTGGCCGACGAGTACGTCTCTGCGTGGCCGAGCGATCTGCCGCCCATTCTGGGCTACTGCGGGCATGCCTCGGGTGCTGAGTTAGGCAGCGTCGCGAATTACATAATAGTAGCGGTTTCCAACAAAACGCCTCTCCAACTCAGGCAGGCGATCCACCATTCGTGCAAAGGATTCCGTCACATCCTACTAGTTCCGGAACTCATGGGCCTGTGCAGCTTAGGTATCGGAGCCCGCGACATTGGTGGCGAGGTAGGATTTGAAGTTCCGCAGCGCCTGTTTCATTCGGGCGCTATATTTGCGAAGCGCCTTATGGATATAGGGCTGAGCGCTTTGATCCTGCTCAGCCTCTTGCCCGTCTTCATCCTCACTTCGCTATTGATCAAGCTGGACTCCCAAGGGCCTGTGTTTTTTGGTCATTTACGGTATGGTAAGGACGGAGACATCTTCCGGGCCTGGAAATTTAGGACCATGGTTACCAACGCCGAGCAGGTTCTCAGAGAACATCTCGCGGCTCATCCGGAGGACTACGTCGCCTGGCAGAGTGATTACAAACTCAGAGAAGACCCGAGAATCACAAACATTGGCAGATGGCTGCGGCGATACAGTCTGGACGAATTGCCGCAACTGTGGAACGTGCTGATCGGTGACATGAGCCTAGTCGGTCCTCGGCCGATCGTCAATGCGGAGATTTCTAAATACGGCGATGGGTACGACCTGTACACGCGCGTGCCACCCGGCATCACCGGACTGTGGCAGGTGTCTGGGCGCAATAACACCACTTACCAAGAGCGCGTTGCCTTTGATGAGTATTACGTCCGTAATTGGTCCATATGGCTGGACGCCTATATTCTGGCGCGCACCGTCAAGGTGGTGGTGACCGCGGAGGGCGCATATTGAAACGATCGCAGCCGAAGGGAGATAAATCATGCGCATTCTGATTCACGACTTTGCCGGTCACCCGTTTCAAGTGCAGCTCAGCAGGGAACTGGCGCGGCGCGGGCACATGGTTGTGCATGCCTATCCAGCGGGACTTCCCGGGCCCAAAGGACGGCTCGCCCGATCGTCCGAGGATCCGGACCGGCTCAACATAGTGCCCGTGCCGTTGTCAGCCTCGTTTAGTAAGTACTCGCCGATTAAGCGGTTCCTTTCGCAGCGTCAGTACGCACGGGATTTGAAGGCCCTGATCACTGCCGAAAACCCAGACGTCGTTCTTTCGGGGAACACCCCCGTCGACATCCAGGCTGAGTTGTTATGGAAATGCCATCGCCGCGGTATCGCGTTTGTGCACTGGGCGCAGGATATGTACGGTCACGCTCTGCGGTTCTTCCTGCGGAGGAAAATCGGGATCCTGGCGGCGCCGGTGAGCTTTCCGTTTCAGCAACTGGAGAAGATCATCGCAAAAAGAAGTGAAGCCAACATCGTCATTTCTCATGCGTTCTCCGAAATATTGACCGGCTGGGGTGTGAAGGCTACCAAGTTAGCCGTTCTCGAAAACTGGGCCCCGTTGGACGAAGTGGCGTATCTCCCAAGAAGGAACAATTGGAGCGATGCTCATGGGCTGAACGGCAAGACGACGTTTCTTTACTCCGGCACGATGGGGATGAAGCATCGTCCAGACTTGCTGTACAAGTTGGCCGAGCGTCTGGATGAGAATTGCAAGGTGGTGGTGGTCACCGAGGGCATCGGCCGCGCTTACCTGGAGAGCCTGCCGGCTCGCGATAACCTGCTTTTGCTCGATTTCCAGCCGTACGAGAGGCTGCCTGAAGTGTTGGCCTCCGCTGACGTGCTCGTGGCGACGCTCGAGTCGGAAGCTGGCCAGTTCGCCGTTCCATCCAAGATTCTCAGTTACCTCTGTGCAGGCCGACCGATTCTGTTATCAGCTCCGCCAGCCAATCTTGCGGCGGAGGTAGTCGCCCGGAGTGGTGCGGGATTCATCGCCGTCCCAAGTGCGGAAAGCACCTGGACCGAGTCGGCACGGGTTCTCGCTTCCGATGCCGGTCTACGTAGCGTTCTGGGCGCTAACGCGCGGGCGTACGCTGAGAGCTCTTTCGACATCGGCCGGATTGCCATAGCATTCGAAAAGGTTCTTGCCGACGCTCGTATCTCGGAAAGGCCGGCTTTGGCTCCGCTCGAACAGCAACTTGACAAGGCTAAGGGATGACCGCCGGCATCGCGCCTCAACTGCGATTTGACGTCGAAAAGGCCCGTCACAGATTGCCGGCGTCGCTTCTCTGCCGGGGCTCAGACGTTCCGGTGGATAGGCCTCCGAGGCTGCTTTCCGCCATGGCGCTTTCGGAAAGCCTGGAGGTGTCCTTCAGCGGAACCACCTACCATCTCGCGTGCGCCGGATTGTCTATGCGAAAGCTGGAAGGCTGTTTTAGCCTGTCCTCGGTGGACCGACCATCCAGGAGAGTTCACCTTCGCGGAGCATTGTGGAAGCTCCAAAGAATGCTCGCGATGGAGCGGCCGTCCGGTTTCAAATTTACTTCCACTTACTTGGACGAAGTGTGGCCACGATACATCGAGTCTTTGGCCGAAACCACCCTGATTAGCAACTTCCAGCTCTACGGAAGGAACTTTTTCAGTCAACGTAAGCGTCTGGATATCGGCGCTTACTTCTATATCGATGGAACGCTCGCTGAATATTTCGAGTCTTACGGCAAGTATGATGTCGCGAACGTCGATGCCTCTACCATGCGGCGGGCCATCGAGTTGGAACAAGAAGGTTATCAAGCTGCCGACGGAATCATAGTTATGAGCAAGCTCAGTGCTCTAACGCTCCAGCAGCGCTACGGCGTTCCGCGAGACAAGATCTCGATCGTGGTTCCTGGCGCGAACATACCCGACGCTGCGATCGAGGACAAGGAAATCCAGTCTGATGCCCCGCCTGATGGAAATTTTGTGCTCGGTTTCGTGGGCTTGTTTCCCCTCCGTAAGGGGCTGGATCGTCTGGCGCGTGCCACCCAAATCCTACGTGACAGGGGTCTGCCGATACGTTTGCGAGTGATCGGCAGTTGTCCGGACGACCTCAAGAACATGGATGGGCTCGATTATCTGGGCGTGATTCGCAAAAAGCAGAATCCCCGGGGGTTTATCCAAGCGATCGGTACCGTCCATTTGGGGTGCTTACTGTCAAGATCGGAACTCGCCGGAATTGCGATGGTCGAGTTTCTGCGCCTGGGCGTGCCAATTCTGGGGACATGCGTTGGCGGAGCAACCGATATCCTCGAAGGCGGCGGAAGCCTCGCGGTATCGCCGGACATTACTCCAGAAGAGCTAGCGGAAACAATTTCGGCCGTGTATTACGATCAGGCTCGTTACGCGACTCTCCGCGCCGGGGCTGTTGCCCGCTCGGCTTGGGCGAGTTGGAGTCGAGCCGTGAACGAGCTGGATGCCGTGTTGCCCTGACTCCTGCCGCGCTTGGTCCAGTCCCAGTGTTGACTAAGTTCGCTAATCGCTCCGTGAGCACTAACCTGCTGTGCTTTTTTCTGCTGGGTTGGATCACAGAGCAGTTCACTTTAGTGGACTTCGGACATTATTCGGTCCCGTTGCTCTACCTTGCCGTATTGCCGTTTTGTTTGCGCGTTTCCTCCCGCTCGCTTCTTTTCGTGGGCCTGCCCGTCGTTTCCGCACTGTTTGCAGTTACGGTCGGATGGGCGGAGGGAGTTGACCTCCCGCACATAGTCTCGCAGGCGGCGCTACAGGTGCTTGCCATCTTGTTTGCGGCGGGCGTATGCACAATGGACTGGCGCGATCAGACCGTCAAACTGGCGAAAGGTCTGGTCCTCTTCGGCATCCCGGTAGTGGCTTATGGCGGCTATCAGATGTTTGCACGAACTTTTCATCTCCCGTTCGCATTTCTACCCGTGACAAATAAACAGGAATACGCGGTAGACGGCCTGCAGAGGGGTTGGGAGAAGTCGGACTTTACACGAGCGTCCTCGCTATTTGTGGAGCCGGCCGCCTTTGGTTACTTCTGCCTTTGGTTGGTCGTGATAGGTCTGTCACTCGAAAAGAGCCGCTTGCGCAATGTGGCGCTGCTGCTCGCCTTGGGCGGCATCTTATTCTCGCAATCTTTATCCGCCGTCCTGGGACTAGGCATTTTGCTGCTGGTTTACGTGTGTAGCCATCCGATCAATGTGCGGCTCATCCGGCAGCTCATCACAGTGGCCGTGGTTGTGGCGTTAGGCTTCGCGTTGATACCACTGTTGGTCCCCGATGCTTTGTCTCTCTTCTCGGAGCGTATACAACAAGCGCTCACCCTGGATGAACGAGCAGACTCGGGCCGCGTGGATCATCTGCCGGCGTGCTGGGAAATTTATAAGCGCGCCCCAGTATGGGGTCATGGAATATCCAGCTTGGCTGCGGCCGATGCGGATGGATCCGGCTCCGACGTCACGTCCGTCACTTACGCCCTTCTCCTGATGGAACGCGGAGCAATTGGCGGGCTGCTGTTTTTTGTGCCGTGGATACTTGTAACGCTTCGAGCGTGGATGCTGCCGAAAACCGATGCCGGCAGGACTCTGGCAATCCTGCTCTCGGCTCTGAACCTTTACGCGTTCGCGACCTCCTCGCTCGCCTATTTCCTGCCGTTCTGGTTTTCGCTCGGCATCGCCGGCTCACTGGTGATGAACGCTGGCGGGTTAGCCAGGCACAACCCACTCAGCTGGCTGAAAGCGAATGCCATAAGCGCGTGAGCCAAAGCGGAGACACAAAATGAGAGAACTTGTACGACGCTTCTTCAGAGCGCTCGGTGCCGATGTTCGTCCGGCCCGGCACGTTCGGGATCTGATGGACTTCGTGAAAAGCCGACAGATCGACACGGTCCTGGACGTGGGCGCCAACGTCGGACAGTTTGGCGCGTCCCTGCGCGCCAAGGGGTATCGGGGAAGAATTGTTTCGTTTGAGCCGGTCGCATCCGTCTTTCACACGCTTGCCGCGAGGGCGAAGGCCGACGGAAACTGGGAGGCTTATCACTGCGCTCTGGGAGCGGAAACTGGGGAAGCCACAATCCATGTTGCGGAGACTTCTGTCTTCAGCTCGATACTGGCTTCCACTGCCGCCGCGACGGAATTCGACCGTGGTGCGGCCACAGTGCGCACAGAGGCTACTCCGGTGAGAACTCTCGAAGAAGTAGCACGCAACCTGTCCGGAAACATTCTACTCAAGATTGATACGCAAGGCTACGAAAAGCAGGTGCTGGCTGGAGGACGGCAAACGCTTCCTCGTCTGAAGGGGATTCTTATGGAACTAGCGATCGTTCAGTTGTACCAAGGTAATTGGCAGTTTCACGAAGCACTGGAGTTCATGGCCGCGGCTGGCTTCATTCCGGCCCAAATGCAAGCCGTGAATTATGGTGCTGTCGACAAAGTGTCGCTCGTAGAAGTGGATTGTTTATTTCGGCCGCACGATCGAGGCAGCGTTACGGAGCCGCCCGGACTCGGGGAGCTTGCCGGCGTGGCGGTCCACCACTGAGGATCGCTCGTCCGGTTTTGGAGCGGTCTAGGCCGGACAGAAAAGAATATCGCCCTCGCCTGAGTAGGAGGCGGCATCCACTGAATGGATTACGCCGTCCGGGCGTATGACGTTCGCCGCATAATTGTGGGCCGCCATGATCCGGATAAGATCAACCGAGGTTTTGCCGTACCTCGCAGAGGTGCTGTTTTGAGCCTCGGCGAAGATAATCGGGCGACATCTTTGAATCAATTGTGAGGCGCCTTCGATCACTTTGGATTCATAACCTTCCACGTCGCATTTGACCAATCCGATTCGCTTTGTCAGCACATGTTCCCGAACGAACTCATCCAAAGACAAGGCCGCCACTTGGACAGTATTCTTGCCGCCTTCGTTGTGACCGGCAATGTGAGTGAATCCTTTCAGGCGCTCTCCAGCGAGACCCTGCCAAACTATGGAAACCGTCCCGCGCTCGTTCGTTACCGCGCGGTTTACCACGGTGACGTTCTCGGCGCCGACGACCTTCAGTGCGCGATCTAGAACCTGAGCATAGTAAGGTAGTGCCTCAAAGGCGTAAACGTGAGACATGTGCCTGGACAATGGATAAGCCCAAGCGCCCGCGTGCGCCCCGACGTCGAAGGCCACATCGTCTGCTGTAAGCCAACGACGCAGGTGCGGCAGTTCCCGGGGTTGAGTTTTCCCTTTGAAGAGCCGATACGCCCAGACTAAACTATGAACATGCTGCCGTGTAGTCAACATCGCGGTGTGTGCGCCTCACTAGTCGCTATCAAACAGCGAAAAATATAGACGTCGTAACAATCCAGTTACGATACACCTTATTTTAACTTCCGCGACCAGCCCAGTACTGGTGGAATCCCACTTATTTAGTTAAAGCTAGGCCGGCATTCTTATCTCGTCGATTTTAACTCTGCCTACTTGTAAGACACCAGTGATCTGCCCCCGGCCTGACCTGACAGACATCGGCTCGGCACATACGCGAAGCTCTGGTTGACAAAGTCTATTCCACGCATGTACGAGGTGTCGGCCCGGTGCATTTTGAGAGAGGGTCGAGTGACCGGCTGGCGCTGCGGCACCTGTTTTTCCGGCCTCATCCGAAGCCGCTATCAGGCCCTGCTCGATAGTGGATTGACGCCGCTCATCATCGATGCCGGGGCGAATAACGGCGCCTCCACCCGCTGGTTTGCTTCCAGCTTTGCGAGAGCTCACGTTACCGCGATCGAACCTGAGCCTGAAAACTGTTCAATCCGCCGGATGAACATCCGCGGGAGGGAGAGCATCTCCTTGTTCCAAGCTGCATCGGAGGGATGTCGGGGGAGGTTGTCGTTCACGGCAGCGGGGAAGAAGGCTCCTGGGCGGTGAAAAAGTCACGCGAAGGATCGGGCTGGAAACTGCTTCAACCCCCGGCACACGCTCTGCTTGATCAAGGTCGATATTGAGGGTTTTGAATCGGATCTATTTTGGTCAAAACACGCCATGGTTAGAGGTGATGGCGGTGATGATCGAACCGACGACTGGCTGCTTCCCGGCCAGTACACCAGCTGCCCCAACAGCGTGCAATGGCGCAGCACGGAGGAGTCCATATCTTTTTCAGAAGCGCAGCTGACCCACATCGGTCCGGATTCGTTTTGAAAATGCCTCCACTATGAGCAAACTGTTTCGATTGCAGTCGGGCCGGATCGCTTCATTCCATCGACTGCTGCAATTTTTTTCAATGGCCGTCCTGACGCAGTTAATCCTGATGCTCAGCCAGTTGCTCGTGCTGCCCATCCAGGTTCACTTGTGGGGCGACAGTGCCACGGCATCCTGGTACGCGGCTATCGCCATTGCGAACATTACCACCATCGCCGATTGCGGCTTGAGGCTCGCGGGACACGCAGAACTGCTGCGGAGCCGGCGGAATCCGACGGATGTCGCCTCAGCCGAGCAATTTCGCCAGGTCTGGGCATGGATTCGAGTGCTGATTGTGGCTGTGACGGCGATGGTGATCCTGGGTGACGCTTTGTACGCCACGGTTCTCAGATCGGCGCCCTACCCCTTTTGGAAAGCCGCTCTTGCGGGCGCGTCCGCGCTCGAGACCGTTCTCATTGTTCGGATCATTTATTTGGATTCGCTTGGATTTTATCGCGCCGCCGAGGGGGGCTACTTATTTTTTGCTGCCCTGCGGCTGATGCTTTCTCTCGCCGGGATGGTCGTCTTTCGCCTGCACGCGGACGGACTGGGCTGGTTATTTCTCGCGTCCTCCGTGCCTGCCGTGGCTTGGCAAGAGTGGATCTGTCGTAAAACCGGGGGGCTCGGCTTGTTGGAACGCCCCCCGCGCAAGCTTTCTTCCCGCGTTCTAGCTCTCGCGCGGCATACTTGGGCAGAACCGTCGGCCAACTGGGTGCGGCTGAGTCTGCCGGTGCTGGTTCTTGCGTCCCTTGCTCCTCCACTGGCGGTGGAGGCATACGTCGGGCTACGAGCGGTTTTTGGAGTCGCTCGAACCTCCATCCAGCAACTCGCTCGCGTTGCTTCCGTCGAGTACCTAAGAATCCGAAACGCCGGTAGAACCATCACGGCTGAATCCATCCTGGGAATGTTTCTGCTTGTGGCAGTAGCTCTCGGAGCAATATTTGCATCTGCCGTTGAGGTCGACAATCTTCGCCTATTGAGTTTGTGGCTCCGCCATGTCGACCGCTGGACGTTTCAAATGATCGCTGCTTCCTTTGGCGTCAGCGCGCCGTTTTATGCCTACCAGATTGTTCTTTGCCTGTTGTTTCGCGGCGGCGAGTTGGGGCACGTTTCCCGGCGGCTGTATGCGTTCGTCATCTATTCGGGACTGTTCGCCGCGGGCGCGCTAGCCTTGGGCTCGTTCCGCGTCTATTTGATTCTCTTGGCGTGCGCCGAAATGCTACTCTCGGTCAGCTTCATGCGCATGAAGCTCGACGAGGGTGAAGGCAACTCGCGGGCCGGCCAACCAGCCGTTGTTTTCGCATCCTTCGGATCGATCTTGGTATTGGCTCTGTGGGCCGCCATTACAGGAACCTCCGCAAGAGTCTTTTTGGATGTGTCGCCCGCCGCGGTGGGTTGGAGCTTGCTGTACTTCAGCATGACCGCAGTCGTTCTAGCGGCGTTTGCCTGGGTAACGAATCCGGAATTAGCGCGCGCTGTTGTCCGTCAGTACGGCGCTCGCAGTGGAATCGCGCAAGAGCCCCCCGACCTCCTCCCGGTTCCCCTCGACGAGGAGCCAGAATTACACCAACCGACATTGGTTCCCTAGAGAGAAACTTACAGTCCGCTACGCCGCTGCGTGGGAGTAGTTTCTCGCCTCTTGCGAGAACCAGACACGAGCACGTCGCGCCAGCCCCTTACATGCCGGTCCGCTTCCGATACCACTCGGATTTGGGATCTCCTGTGCTCAACTTCGGATGGTGTCGACTCGTCTTCCGCTCCCTCCGGCTTTCGCGAAGACCCGGCTCGGATAAACGCCGAGATAAAAATCCCCACCGCTAGAGAGATCCCGCCATAAGCTAGCAGGAGCACGGCAATCAGTATCGGGTGCTTGAGCATGCTAGAGTCGCTTCCGGCCGCGTTTTCCGACGCGAGCCGCTATTGCCAGAGGGGAAGATCTGGATCATCCTGCTGGCGCGACTTTTCTCCCGTCCCATTCTAACGCGCCCAAATCGTGATGTGGTCAACCGACAGCGCGACCGGAAACTCACTCAATGCCGTGGGTTCCAGGCCCGGTAGCGCCGCTGTCTCGCTGGATCCTACCGCGAGATTGATCCCCAGTTGCGCCGCCCCTTTCGCGGTCCAGACGAACGACTGCGCGTAAACTAACGTTCCATCCACGTATTTGTAGACTGCATCGGGCGTCCAGAACGTCTGGTAGTCATGATAGTCCGCCGCAAAATTCAATCCGGGCTGCCATACCCAAGGGTTGGTTTTGATGGAGTAGATCTGGGCTCCTTGTCCAGGGCCGTGTTGGTTGCCCGTCCAGTCGAATTGGTTCTGCCACTCCATGTCGAAAAACTCGGGATTATCGATCTCCGATGTATCGGCTTCACCCGGTTGCTTGGTGTAGAACCAAGCTGCCGGCCACATTCCCGCGCCGCTCGGCACCTCCATGCGCACCTCAAACGCATACACCGTGTACCCGGTCACCCCCGGTTGAAAGGTCTGGTTCGTCCAGATCTGACCGGAGTTGATGCCACCCGGGAATAATCCTCCGCCGGACGGGATCGTCGCTGTGAGGTTTAGATCGGTGCTCGTGAATACGAAATTAGTAGTGTTGAACGGCTGATACCGCTCCCATTCCTCATTGATCACCGTCTGACCGGCAATACCGTAAGGATTGAAGATAGCTGACAACTGCTGTATGTTTCCTACCGTTCTGCCCGGCCCCGTTCCGAATGCATAGCTCGCGAGGACCGGCATGGTTCCGACGGCTTGCAAGAAGGTCTCTGACGTGGATGGATCACTATAGGTCTGTGCGTTTACAGCCGGCCCTAGCAAAGATATAAGAGCGAAGCAGGTGAAGGCTGTGGCGATAGAGCCTGAGCCCAGGAATCTGATGGAGCGCTCGCGCCATTGCCGACTCGCGATGGTGAGGTATTTCATTACCGTCCTTTCTATGCTCGGACGCTACGCGGTCCTGATGTTGGATCGGCCAGAGTGGAAGACAACTTTATCGAATCGCGCTCGGGAGGCTTCCTGATACAGAGGGATCAGCCGTGCGGCAGTGCGCGACGGATGTCGATGACATCATCGCATCGAGACGGGTTCCTAAGCCTGAAGGATTACGGAATGACTATTCCATGCTACCGCACATTCGATTTATAGTAGTGTAGCAGACGTGGCGCTGCAAATCAATCCTGCCGTTGCATCCTGATGCGTTTCATCGCGACAGCTCATACTGGAAGTGAAGACTAGCTGGTGGAGGATGTCATCGAAGCGCCCCGTAGGTACAATTGAGAAAACTGCTGCGGTACTTCCACCTTAGAAATGCGTGATCAGCCGCAGTGGGTGGTGGTTCCAGGCGGCCGATAAGAAGGCCATGGGCAGTGCCGATTCCATTTTTCCTAAATCCGCGTCATGCGTTCTACTAAAATCTCTTAAGCGGCGAACCGCGCCGGCGATCACGATTAGTATCATCGTTCTGCAATGCGCCTGTATGCTTTTGGCCGAGGTCACGCCTCCAGCTACACCGCTGATTTCCCCTCCGGGAGGCACGTTTACAGCAGGAGGGCCCGTTAGATTAGTTGACGCTACAGCGGGAGCGCTCATCTACTATACGACCGACGGGACAGCGCCTAATACCCTCTCTACCCCGTACACCGGCCCGATCATCATCCCGTCTTCGTCTACCACGGAGACGATCAATGCGATCGCGGTTGTCAACGGCGTGTCCAGTCTGGCGGCCAGTGCGGTGTTCGTGATCACGCCCAGACTCCAACCGCCGTCCTTCTCTCCAGCTTCGGGATCCTTCACTGGGACCGAGCAGATTGCGCTCACCTCACCTAACGCAGAGGGAGTCATCCACTACACCACTGACGGCGTCACAATGCCAACCGCCAGCTCACCTGCCTATACCGGCCCCATAACACTTTCAGAGTCCGCCAGCATCATCGCGATAGTGACTGGAGCTCCGGGCTATACCGCCAGCCTTCCCGTTCGGGGAAATTACGTTTTGCGTCCGGCAACGCCCTCGTGCTCGCCTGCCGCTGGAACCTACACGGTTGGCGAACCCGTGCAGATAGTGGACTCCACTCACGGGACCCTCATCTACTACACCACCGACGGCACCGCGCCGAGCACAAATTCTCATTTGTACACCGGGCCAGTCGTACTTCCGTCGTCGCCCACCACCGTGACCATCAACGCCATCGCGGTGGCCAACGGCGTATCCAGTTGGGCCACGAGTGCGACCTATACCATTGCGCCCCAGCTCCCGTCGCCATCCTTCTCGCCGCCTTCGGAATCATTTACGGGGACAGTGCAGGTCACGATTACCTCGCCCACTCCGGGTGGAGTAATCCATTACACAACGGATGGAGTGACTACACCGAGCGCCAGTTCTCCGGTTTATACGGGTCCCATTGCGGTTGCTCAGACCGAGAGCCTCATCGCCGTGGTGACCGGCTCTGGCTATTCGACCAGCATACCTATCCGAGCGAGTTACTCTCTGTTGTCGCCCGCGCCCACGCCGGTGATATCGACATCCGCCGCCACTAATTCCGCGGCTCCCACGATCAGCATTACCGACTCTTTAACTGCCGCAACGATCTATTACAGCATCGGCTCGGCGATCCCGACCACTGCTTCCACCGTCTACACTGGCCCTTTCTCGCTCCCCTCCGGCGCATCGGGATCTCAGACTATCCGTGCCATCGCGGCTAGCGTCGGTTACCAGCCGAGCGCTGTAGCCCAAGCGACGCTCCAGATCGCCGCTGCGCCGGCAAGCCCGACAGCGGCTACCATCGCCACGGCAGTGGTAGGTTCTGAGCCTGGAGCGGGCATAGCCTCGGATTTTCTTGGGTTGTCCAGTACGTGGAGCGATGCGCTGATAATGATTGGCTCCAACACTTCAGGGCGCAATCCGCTGTTTCCAGCTTTGCTGAGCCCACTCGCGTCTAATATGACTGGACCGTTTTCTATTCGCACTTCTGGAGATACGGACGGATCGGTCACGCAAGCTGCCGTCCAGCCGTTTGTCGAATTGTCCGGCGAGATGCCGGCGGAATTCATCCTGGGGGTCAACCTGGCCGCCGCGAATCTGTCACTCGCCGAAGCGGAAGCCGCAACGTTCGCAGCCAATATTCCTACGACGAAGCTGGCCGCGGTGGAAATAGGAAATGAGCCGGATGAATACGGCTCCGAAGGATTTCGCACCGCATCATATTCCTTCCCCACTTTTCTACCCCAGTATCAGCAGTGGCGGGCAGGGATACTGGCTCAGCACGCTGTTTCTATTGCCGGTCCGGCTTTTGCCTCCGACGATTGGACGGCGGACGCGCAGGCTGCCATTGGAAGCGGGACTCTTGCGGCCAACATCGTGACGCAGCACGAGTATCTGGCTTGCTATGACGCCAACAATCCGGAGCCAAGCGATTTTCTACTCCAACCGGCCTCATCCACCATGCATCTGTACTATCTCACTCCGTATGCGGCCGCGGCTCATGCCGGGAATATGCGGTTCCGAGTGGCGGAGATGAACTCGATTTGTTTGGGTGGCCAGCCCGGGCTCAGCAACAGCTTCTCATCGGCGCTCTGGGCGATCGACACGATGTTCGAATACGCCAATGCGGGTGTCGATGGGGTGAACTGGAATACTTCCTACGACGGCGGCGCTTACGATCTTTTCCAATTCAGCATCTGGAACAATGGTCTGATCAACCAGTATTACCTGGAGGCCGTCCGGCCTTTATATTACGGGCTCTTATTCTTCTCCCGAGCGGCCGGAAACAATGCCAAGCTGCTGCCTGTATCTACGACGACCAGTTACAATGTGAAAATTTGGGCGACCCTCGATGCCACAGGCAAAGCTCACGTGGTGATTATCAACAAGGAACTTTCCCAGACCGGCGACGTTCAATTCACCCTAGACGGATTCACTGGCGGGACCGTCACGCAATTGTCCGCGCCTGGCGGTTACCTGGCCACCAGTGGAGTGACCTTTGGTGGGCAGACCTTCGATGGCAGCGTGAATGGCGCGCCGGTTGGATCGCTCACCACTCAGGCGTTGACGCCCGCCGGAAGCCTCTGGACTGTTTCGGTACCGCCAATGTCTGCTGCATTGATTGACGTGACCCGCTAGCGGGCGCACCTCCGCATTCGCTGACCTTGCATGGCGCGACCGGACGTGGGTCAGCCAGTATCCATCAGACGGTGTTCCACAAACATACGGTGTTCCACAAAACGTCACCACTACTTTCCGAGGCAGCAGCTTGGTGATCGGACAGTTGCCAGCCACTTCAAGTGGGACTTGCCGCCGGCGCAAGCCAGAATGATTTTGGCCCGCAGGGCCAGCGCCTGCACCGACGTGGGCCGTTGCGTTGGCGGCAGCAAATACACTCCGTAACCGTCTGCCTTTATGGCTTGCGTGGACGAGCCAGGGGGAAGGGAAGATACTGGAGCGAGGCCTGTTCGCCGTCGCAGGCGAAGGGCAGTGAACACAGAACCACACAGCTAATGGGAAATAAGGTTTCACGCAACAGGAATGGGCTGACCAATTAAGCCTAACCGAAAACGGGCCAAAGCTCGCCCCTGTCCCTGCCTCAATGCGAGTTATTTTCGAGAATAAGTTTCAATTCCACGACAGAACTCGACCTGCGTAGTCGCCGCACGAAAGGACGTCGATCGCGTCGAATATTTGGCAGGCACTCCCGGTGTAGATGATCTGGTCGATGAGATTGACCTCGTCTATCCGCCACTGTTCGGCTGTATCCTTTGCTGCCGCGGCGCAAGAGTGACGAATTCCCCATAGATCTTCGAGCATCGGAAGGATCTTCTGCGCAAGTTGGTTGCGATTGCGCCCTTCATTGCGAATAGCCATGTCGCGTTCTCAACTCACTTTTACAGTGAGAACGTGCGGGCGTCAAAAGTACGGCTGTACTAGGACGAAGCGACTGGTGTTGGTGGACCGCCTGTCAGGGGCTAAGGCTAAAGCTCGAACCCCGGCGCATTGGGTAGTTCGATATTGTTGATGTCGCAGTCCGTCTTGGCGGTCTTCACCGTCGGTACTACAAGAGCCCGCAGAACGAAAAGACAGCGATCAGAAGTAGATTTTCGCGCCCAACTGGATAACGCGCCCCGGGTAAGCTGTGGTGACGCGGCCGAAGGTGCTGGGAGCATTGTAATCTTCCCAGGCGGTTATGCCATTGCTGAACAGGAACTGCGTATGATTGAAAACATTGTATGCCTCTAGGCGGAGTTGCACGGATCGTGACTCCGTGAACCTGATATTTTTGAAAAGCGTCAAATCGGTGTTGTTGATGCCCGGTCCATGGAAGTTTCCCCAGCCTTCATCACCGAGCACTCCCGGCGTCTCTGCCGCGAACGCATTCGGATTGAAATAGTAGTTGGGTTGAGCCGGATTAGATCCAAAACTAAGGGTCGCGTTGCGCGGATTGTAGATATTCGGGTAGCCGACCGTGTTTGGGGTGTCCCAACAGCCGTAGAATTCAACGGCAAGACCGGGGCATTCGAGCGAGAGGGTGTTCGAGTCGCCAATGATAACGGGAAAGCCACTCTGCAAGGTGGTGATACCGGTAACCTGCCAACCGTCGAGGACGTATTTTCCAAAGGCGTTGTTCCACCTGGGGATCGGAAGCGCATAGTTGAAATTGACGACGAAGCGCTGCCGGGCATCGAAATTGAGGTCGCCGCGGTCCAATGCAAAGTTATATGGATCGTCGATACGAATATATGCACCGGGCCCGTCGCCGCTGCCTTCAAAGCCCGCGGTGTCGCCAATGGCATGACTCCACGTGTAAGCCGCCTGGAACGTCAATCCATGAGTCAACCGCTTCTTGAGCTGTACTTGAAGGGAATTGTAGTTGGAAACGCCCACGCTTTCCTGGAGGCCTACCGAGTCAATGACATTTCCCGGAACATACAGGGAGTGGCTCGCAAAAGCGACAGCCTGCTCAACGTTCTCAGAAACGCAGGTCGGGTTTGCCGCACACGCGGCCGTGCCGGCCGGCGAAATCGGATTGCCTTCGGTGGTCAATTCCAGATGGCGGCCTAGCGACCCCACGTAACCCACCTGCAGCACCATGGCCCCGGGCAGCTCGCGCTGGATATTCAGGTTAAAGTTCATCGCGTATGGATCGGTGAAGTTCGGACTGATTGCGTTGAACTCAAGTGGCTCGAGCGCCGCAAAGTTCACGGCCGATCCCGGTTTCGGGGGAGTTGCCGGGAACGGGCTCGCCACCACTTGGCCAGTAAGAAGGTTCTCATAAGGATCTGTAAATCCCGGTTGTCCGCCGATGGCGCCAGCGCCGAGAGACGTGGTTGAGAAGGGCGAAGCGCCGAGCTGCTGCAAAGCCAGCTCTTCCTCTGTACGGTTAAAGTAGATTCCGAAACCGCCGCGGATGGACGTCTTATTATCCTTGAATGGCGAATAGGCAAATCCGAAGCGAGGCCCGACGTTGTCCCAGTGCTGATGATACCCGGACGATGTACAGCCGGGATCGCCCGGAAAAGCCAGGCCGGCAGGGGCGGTGGGGAAGATGGTGGATTGCTCGCCAGGTATGAAGCAGTTGATATCCTCTCCGTCGAAGCGATGATCGACGAGCGGAGTATCGATCTGCCAGCCCGCCCCATAATTGAGGGTCAGATTATTGGTGACTTTCCAGCTGTCCTGCGCGTACAAGTAATACTCATAGCTGCGGAAGGTCTGAACGCCGCCTGTCTCTGAGCAAACGAGTCCGGGATTCCAAGCAGGAAATCGGCGGCGGGGTCGCCTGTGCTGTATGGACCCGCCCCGCCGAAGGTATAATCGCCCAGCGCGCCCGTACATTTGGCGCTTGTTAGCCTTGAGGCGATCTGCCCTTCCGTCTGACCGTTACTCCAGGAAGTTTCGACGGCTGCGATGACCGCGTTGAAGTCCTTCCTGAGGCCGTAGGCGAATCGAACCAGCGGGCCGAAACCAGACTGGGCCGCGGTGCGAATCCAATGCAGCATGCCATCGCGATCCTTGCTGGTAATGGCTTCGCGAAAATCCAGAGCCAGGAAACGCATCGATCGGATGCTTGGGCAATTTACCGCGACCTGCTCAAACAAGATCTGTTGTTGCTCTGAAAGACGCTCTGCTGGCCGGCATGCCAAGATGGCCGCATGCTTGGGTGCGATACGGTCGAGTTTCTTCCTTTGCGACAACTCCGGTCGCGGACTTGCTCGCCAAGTCGAAGTGTGATTGGAGGCCATTTGGAGCGAGCCTTGGTACCCGCGTTCCCGTATCTCACGAAACAGAAGCGTTGCGTTATGGCATCCGTCATTCCAACGCTGCCGTAGGTAATCATCGAACTCGCGAACGTGACTTCTACGTCCCGTAACCAGTTTGCGCTCCGGAAACTGACCAGTGCGAAGCCAACTGCGTATGGTTTTGCGTAACATGCCAACTTCCGCGCTAATGGCCCGCTGCGTGTATCCCCGTCGATGCAGTTCCATGACCCGCTCGTAGCGCTCCTGCCGACGCTGGCGTCGCTGTTGTTTGCGCTGTTCTACGAGTGTTGTTCTTCGTTTGTCTGGTGGTGTGGCTTGGACAGGCTCCGGCTCCGGCGCCTCGTCGGAAATGCAAAGTTCACGGCTCCTTTCTTCCAGCGTTCTCTCGACAGCTGTTGAGAGGTTCAGGAACAGATGACACCGATCAGCAACCTGAACCGCATTCGCGGCACCTTGTTCGGCGGCCTCGGCATAAATGCCGCAACGGTCCCGAGTAATCACTTCCACGTCCGAATGCTTCTCCAGCCAAGCTTGTAATCCTTCCACCGACCGATCGGGCAGGAGGTCGACAACCTTCCGCTTATCCAAGTCCACCAGAATGGTCCCGTAGCTCTGGCCTTTGCGCCAGGCCCAGTCATCTACTCCCAGATGTCGGACTGGATCGCTGGCCGAGACGTCGCCAGCAGCCTTCACCGTCCGAATCACCGTATCGTCGCTGATTCGGATGGCCAACCTGTCCAGAATGCGGCTGCCGGGCAGTCCCCCAGCGGTGTAGCCAATCAGGCGTATGGTCTCGCCCACTCGCGTGGTCCAGCGAGCATGGGATCGCGCGACTTCCGGGATCGGTTCAGCAAAGATCTTGCGTGCACAAGCTTGGTTGCGGCATCGAAGGCGCCGCGCTTTCAAGCGCAGTTCTACTGCACACCCCTGCCAAGGCAGATCTTTCAGCCGGCGAAGGTACGTGCTGTGACGGCGCCGAGACACTTTGCCGCACTCTGGACAACGGGCTGCTTGCTGAACGTGAACATCGACCAGGAATCGGTCGTCCAAATGTTCGATCTTATCCAGCACCAAATTTTTGGCAGGCAATACCGCTTGCGAATGGCTCGGGGGAGGTGCCATTGCAAGTTGAGCTTAAAACAATCTAGGGACAGATTGTTTTGGATCCTTTTAGGCTGGCAGATCTGCACCGAAAGTGCGGAAGATCCTGAAAAGTTCCTAATTTGCCAAAGTAGAAAGTTCCTCTTGACAGCCGAAAGGCTGAAGGATGGAGCGGATTGCGATGAGCCAAGAGGAACGGGACAAGCTGGAGTGGTTGAAGCAGGCCAAGGACAAAGTGATCAGGCAACGCGAGGCGGCTGAGCGGATCGGGATCAGCGAGCGTTGGGTGAGGAAGCTGTTGCGGCGGATGAAGGAGCAAGGCGATCGGGTAGTGCTGCATGGGCTGCGGGGAAGAGTATCGAACCGTAAGATTGCGGCGAAGGTGCAAGCCCAGGCGATGGAGATTCTGAAGCAGCCGGACTGGCACGACTCTGGGCCGACGTTTGCGAGCGAGCAGTTGGCCAAGCGGCATGGGATTGCAGTGAGCGACGAGACCATGCGCCGGTGGATGGTGCAAGCCGGCCTGTGGAAGAGCAAAGGCGCGCCGGCTGGAAGAGGTCCATGCTTGGCGTCCGCGGCGATGCGGGTTCGGAGAACTGGTGCAATGGGACACTTCAGAGCACGATTGGCTAGAAGGACGTGGGCCAGTGCGCTATCTGGTGCGGATGATGGATGACGCCACCAGTTGGAGTTGGGGCCGCTTCGTGGAGCGCGACACCACACCTCACACCATGGCGGTGCTGTGGGAGTATCTGGAGAAGAATGGCCGGATGGTGGATGTCTACACCGATCGCGAGTTCTCCTTGACCCGTTCCCAGGCCATCGACAGGTTCTCTTTCTTGTAAACCTTGTCGATCAATGAATGGTTCTTCTTTGCTCCTGTCGGGTTGATCCAGTCTGCCAGTCTCCTCGGCCGCGCCTGTACGGGTCTTTCACTCATGGAACTGTTCCTCCAGCGCGTCTTTACTCACTCGCGTCCTCTCTCTTCCCTTCCGTCTTCGCCAGCCGCCTTCCCCGGCCCATTCCGCCGCCGATTGCTCGGTCACGAGGTTTGTCGCCCCGCTTCAGGTACTACGCAGCCATCCGCAAACTAACAGGGCATCGCTTGCCGTTTCGCTTGTGCTTATCGGCTTGCTGACTCCGGGCTCCACCCGAAGACCCGATCAGTCTTCCTGAGGTCACATATTGCTCTTCCGTGCCGTGCCATCCGCAAACACCTTGGTGCGGTGGGTGAATGAGTACGCCTTCGCCCTAGAACTGCGGGCTCGACCTTGCCCCACCTTTGGCCGACCGGTTCATCTGACTTTCCCCTCATCGATTACGGCCCGGCACTTCTCCTCAAGCCCTTCGGATTCCACTTCACAGTGGACACCCTGCCCTCCAGAGAACAACAAGAAGCGGCTCCAGATCCACCTTGGCTGTATCCAACTTTCGTTTTCGTGCCCGTTTAGGCTTCTTCATACCTTCTCCTTTCTCTGGCCCGCGAGGATCTGCCCCCGCGTTTGGATATGGTGCACCTCATTCGAGCACCAGAGGGACTTCAACCCTCCTGAGCAACGCGCTGCTCAGCACACAGTTCTATCCTTGCCGACTACTTACGGGGAATCCACCGAAAGCGATCCATAGAAGCTCTGGTTACGTTCATACGTAGAGCTACGGTGGTCGCAGCAGCACCCACAAGAGGTCGGGCGGGAGGACAGGCCGAGGTAGCAATAGCTATTGATGCGATTTGGCCGAGAGAAACTCGTTGAGAGTGCGGGCTGTGAGCCGCGTCGCCGATGCGCCGGGACCAAGCACGATCTGTTGTTGTCGTAACGCGTCGCGCACGGCGACCTCGGCCTCGTTCCAGAGGCCCAAATGAAAATAGTCGATTCCGAACTCGCGCAGGAGCTCCGCAGCAAGCGCGGGTTGGCTTTTCATCTCGGCTCGCGCCCGAGCGGCGGCGACGTCGAGAACGTCGGCCACACGAAGGTCGCGCCCCTTGTCGGCAAAGGGCGAGTTATAAGTAGGGTCGGCGCCGCTCAGAGTGGTTTTTACGAAATTTTCAATGAATTCGGCCTTGGCGCGTTCCTCGCGCGCGACTTGGTTCTCGTGGGCCGCGACCGCCACTGCCGTGGCGAGTAGCACAAACACCGCGAAGATTGCGAACGTAGGAAGCGTATGCCTGGCGACGAACTTCGACGCCACGTAGAATAGCGTATCCTTGCGCGCGGCCACAGGCAGATTGTGCCGGTAGCGGCGAATATCGCCGGCGAGTTGGGCCGCTGAGCGATAGCGCCCGTCCGGCTGCTTCCGCAGAGCCATCAACAGAATGTTCTCCAAGTCGCCAGCCAGTTGTTCGTTGATTTCGCTGAGCCGCTCAGGGTCGTCCTCTAGGGTTGCCCGGCGCAATTCGCCAAGATTGGCGAGACTGCCATCGAAAGGATGGCGGCCGGCCAGCAACTCATAGAAGACCACGCCGAGGGAATAGATGTCGGTGGCGGTGGTCACCGGCTCGCTTCGAAGCTGTTCCGGGCTCGCGTAGCGCGGCGTCAGGAGCCGCACGGTTCGCACTTCGCGCGCTGGTTCCGGGTGTTCCGGATCGACGATCTTGGCGATACCGAAATCGAGCAGCTTGGGTTCGCCCGCACCGTCAACCAGGATGTTGCCGGGCTTGATATCGCGGTGGATTACCAAACGCTGATGGGCGTATTGCACTGCCGCGCAAATCTTGACGCACAGATCAAGCCGTGCATTGACGGATAGATTGCGTGAAGCGCAGTATTCATTCAGCGGCACGCCATCGATGAGCTCAGTTACGAGAAAGGGCCGGCCCTCGGGCGTGACGCCGCCGTCGAGCAGCCGGGCGATGTTGGGATGATCGAGCGTTGCGAGGATCTGGCGTTCGGCGCGGAAGCGAGCCAGAATCGATTCGCTCTCGAGGCCCGCACGGACGACCTTGAGGGCCACGCGGCGAGCGAATTGGCTGTCGGCGCGCGAGGCGGCGTAAACGGTGCCCATCCCGCCGGAGCCGATCTCGCGATCAATGCGGTAGGGGCCGATCATCGATTGCGGAGGATTCGCAGCGGTTTGTGAGTGCCCGGACGCGAACAAGGGCGGCATCGAAAGGAAGGCTTCGGCCTGCTCATGCGCGGCCACGAGCGACGCGACCTCCTGGTGAAGATCGGGGTGGCTTGATCGAATCGCGGCCAGTAGCCCCTCGCGATCCGCGAGCGGTTTCTCTACGACGGCCTGAAACAAGTCCTCGATGCGACGCCAAGCTTTGGGAGTCATATCAGGGACGCGCCCTCTCCGCGATTTTGGAGCGATTCAGAGCGGCCAGCGTAATGCGATTATTGGCTCCATAGCTGTCCTTGTAGCCGGTATAGGCGATTTGCGCGTAAGGCATCGCCGCGCCCTCATTTCTTTCCGCGATGAGGCAAACCGCAAGCGCGTCGGCGGCTTGGGCGAGCCGGAGGCCGCTCTTAGGAGATTGCCCCTGCCGCAGCGCGAACGCCTGGCGAAGATACGGCAGGCCATCGCGGGGCTTTCCGGCCGCGGTAAGAACACTGCCTAACGCGATCCAGGCGTGTGCGAACTCGGGATGCCTCGCGGGCAAAGCCTTGGTGAGAAGGTCAAGCGCATGGCGGGCTTCTCGCTCAGCAAGCACGTGCTTACCTTCTTCAGAATAGGTCTTGGCCAGCTCGACTTCGGCGTAGCCGGTCATCCAATGCGTCTCGCCCAGCCTCTTTTTCAATGCGTCCACGGAGGCGAGCGCCACTGGCTCGGCGGCGGCGGCGTTGCCTGAAATGCGAAGGTAGAGTCCCAGATTTAGTTCTGAATAGCCCAACTCCTCGCTGGGCGAGCCCGGCGAACCACGCTTGCGAAGGGCTTCCACTGCCTGGCGCTGCATTTGGACCGCACCATCAAAATCGCCGGTATTAAACCGGACGCCGGCAATGTTGTTCATCATCACGATCAAGGTGACGTCGGTAGCAGGATTGGTGGCGCGCCGTATCTGGTATACCCGATCGAACAGGACGGTGGACTCCTGGTAGCGGCCTTCGTCAAACAATGTCACGGCGAGATCGCTGGTGGCGTCATTTTCGGCAGGATCGCCAAGTGCGTGGAACATGGCGGCGGAGCGGCGCAGGTGGGCCTCGGCATCGGCGAGGTGCCCCTGGTAGCGCTCGTTCGATCCCAGGTCGTGCAGGGTCTCGGCCACAGACGGGCTTGCTCCGAGCAACGCGGATTGATCGCGCAGGGCGGCCCGGAGTTGGCGGTCGGCAGGATCCAGCAACCCGAGGCGCGAAAAAGTGGTTCCGATAGTCGCCCGCAACGCGGCGCGCTCCACCGGCTGATCGTTCAAGCGCGAGTCGAGATCGCTGGCAGCAGTGCCGAGGACATCCACCACTCTCAGTTCGCGGCCACCCTTTCCCGCCGTGGATCCGGCTCCGCCGCTCAGCATCCCTTGCATGAAGCTGTTGATGTGTTCGGCGCGAAGGCGCTGGCGGTTGGTATTGCGAATCTGCGCCGACAATGCCAGGATCACGGCGAGCATGGCGAGGACGGAAAGGGCCGCGGCCGCGGATGCGATGCGGTGCCGAGCGATGAATTTCTTCGTGACATACGTGATCCTAGCGGCGCGGGCGATTAAGGGCAGGTTTTCGCGAAAACGCCGGATGTCGTCGGCCAGTTCCGCGGCGGAACGATAGCGGCGCTCGGGCTCCTCGCGCAGTGCCATAGCAACGATGTTGGCAAGATCGCCCGAAAGTGCGGCCTGAATCGCAGCATCAACGCCGGGGTCTGCGGGAAGGCGTCCCGTCAGCAACTCGAATAGCAGAATTCCGAGCGAGTAGATGTCGCTTGCGGTCGTGACGGACGCTCCGGCTTGCTGCTCTGGACTGGCATAGGCGGGCGTGAACAATTGTGCCGCGGTTTCCGTATGATCGAGTGGCGCAGAATCCTGGTCGAGCAACTTCGCGATTCCGAAATCGAGAAGCTTGGGCTCGCCCTCGCCGGTGACCACAATATTGCCCGGTTTTAGATCCAGGTGAATCACCAGATGCTGGTGCGCGTACTGCACGGCCGAACAAATTTTCGCGAACAATTCCAATCGATCCGGCCGGAGGGGACAACGACGAGCCAGGTATTCGTTCAGCGGCAGGCCGTCCACGAACTCCATCACCAAATAGGGCCTTCCGTCTTCGGCCGTTCCGCCGTCGAGCAGGCGCGCAATGTTCGGATGGTCCAGGCTGGCCAGGATTTGCCGCTCGCTGCGAATGCGGCTCAGCATGAATTCGGTCGCGATCTCGGGGCGGATGATCTTGATGGCGACGCGCTGTTCAAATTGGCGGTCGGCGCGCGAAGCCAGGTAGACCGTGCCCATGGCGCCGACGCCGATCTCCCGCTCGAGGCGGTAGCGGCCCAGCAGAAACCCGGACATTCCAGCCTTCACGGTTCCTCGCTCGCGGACGCCGAATTCATTTCGCGATAGAGCCAGGCCTTGGCCATTTTCCAGTCGCGCTCGACGGTGGCGATGGAGACGCCGAGAAATTCGGCCGCCTCCTGATTAGTGAGACCGCCGAAGAAGCGAAGTTGGGTGACTTCCGCTTTGCGGGGATCGAACGCCGCGAGTTTCGATAGCAGCGAATTCAGCAGCAGAATTTCTTCATCCGGCAGAATGCAGGCTGAGGTGTCATCCAGCAAAGTCCGCACCACATGGCCGCCGCGGCGGGCGGCCTTCGAGGCTTTGGCGTGATCCACAAGAATTCGGCGCATCATCTTTGCCGCGACTCCGAAGAAATGCGCGCGATTCTGCCAATTCACGCGTTGCTGATCGACGAGCTTCAGATAAACCTCGTGCACGAGATCGGTGGCGCGCAGAGTATGGCCCGGATCCTCGCGGTACATGTAGGCAGCAGCCAGGGATCGCAGTTCCTGGTACACGTAGGGCATCAGCCGGTCCAGGGCGTTGGCCTCGCCCTGGTTCCAGCGCAATAGCAGCTCCGTTACGTCTGGTGGCCCCGCCGCCATAGCAGGAAATCAAAGCCTCATTCTACTAAAGTCGGCCGGCGATCCCTGGATTAGAACCCCTAGTACTTTCTGGCCAACTTTTTTGATCTCGAACGTGAGGGTTCTTGGCGCCGGATTTCGCGATGTCGACGAAAGGATTAGAGCAGAACGCTATGATTACCACTCTTAGCCACCGCGGCGCCTCGCGTGTTTTTTCAGCATTTCCGGCGGCTGCGCTCCCGTTACTTCTGCTGCTCGCCCCGAAAACACTCCCCGCCGATCCGATTCTGTGGAACGTGAGCTTGTCGGCGACGGATGCCGACTCGGGGGTCACGTCTAATTACGCGACGGTCGGCGGCACCGTCAGTTATAACAGCACGAATCCGGGATTAGGCACGGGGGAGGGCGCGACAACGAATATCCAGCCTACCCCAACCACTACTTACGTCGATCCCACGACGCTGGACCTGACCTCAGCAACCAGTTCCGTCTCGAGCTCGAACAATAACGGCGGCCAGCCATGGTGTGACCCGAACGGCTGTGTTAGCGGGACGATAACAGCGTCGGCGCTGGCGACAGGCAATCTGGCAACGGGCTCAGTGGGTGTCTCCGCCGATTCGTCGTTTCTCGGGGGCTCGGTGGAGAGTCAGGCGAGTGCGACGGCCCAGATCGCCGATGACCTGATGTTCGCGATGGCGAACGCGACCGCATCCACCGTTACCGACATTGGAGTGACGTTTACGATCAGCGGATCGGCGCTTCCGGAGGCTCCGCTCGAACCCGGCGTATCCGGACCGGGGGTTCAGATGAGCGGGGACCTCTCGCTGGGCACGGGCTCGATCGATTACGCTTACAACGCCGCGGCCGGCGACCCGGCGGACGGTACGGTGGAGCTCGATTCCGGTTGGGTATCCAGCCAGATCGTGTCGCAGTCTCCCGACAGTTTTGTTTTCAGCGGCGTTTACCAATTGACCGGAGCGAGCGACACGCTCCCGATCCTGCTCGAGTTGTCCTGCGCCGCACAGAATGGCGGAACCTGCGATTTTGCCGACACCGGCGCGGTGAGCTTCGATCTTCCCGCGGGTGTGACGTTTACCTCGGCGTCGGGCGTGTTCTTGACGGAGCCCCTGACGGCCACGCCGGAGCCAGCGTCCGAAGCCTTGGTCCTGTGCGGCCTGACACTCGGAATCGCGGCGTGGCGAAGCAGATGGATGGGGAAACATCGCGACTCACGCCAGTAGAGCCGCGAATGATAAATGACCATAGCGAAATACACCCTTAGTTGTCGAGGGCGCGAGCTATGCGCGCGCTCGGCAGATCCAAGTTCACGGTCAGCTTCCCACCGCTGAGCGACGTTTTGGGGATGATGGTTGGAATCTTCATGATTTGGCTGTACGCCATCATGCGGGAACGGTACGGGGCGGGAGCAGCGCTTCACGCGGACTGGCCGTTTGGTTAATAAATTTGATCCCCAACATAGGGTTTGCAGGGCGGCATCTTTCCAGTCGGCTTGATGACATTGCCGGAGCTGTCGTTGAACCGGTTGCTGCGGCGCTGGCTGGAGCTGCTCTGTACAAGTAACACATAGAAGCACTGCGCTCCAGAGCGCGCGCGCCTGAAACCTAACGGCCAAGTGTACCAGTGGCTAGAACGCATGCCCGGCTGCGGTCTCCGGCCTCCCCGTAGCAACGCTGGTGGTGTTGGTGTTGCGAAGAAACTCGCACGCCAGCGCGGTTTCAATCCCGGAAGCACGGCGGTAAAGTGGTTCTTCACTGGTACGCCCAGCCAGCGGAAGGAATTCCACCACCGAGAGGATTGCGGCCACTTTAGGAGCGGCGGCCGGAACAAAGCGCTGGCTCAGCGCTTCGCCCCGGCCGGCAGTTAGCAAGAAGCCGAAGTCTCGGGATCTTGACAAACCCTGCGGGGTGGAACATGAAGGAGGAAACGCGGACTGAACTCGACCGCCTCCACCGTAATCTGTTACTGAGCGTTTCGGTCCGCCGAGTCCCTCCAACTGAAAGTGACTTGGTCTTCACGCATCTCAATCAGGCGTCTATTGGAGATGGCGACGCGATAGCTATAGCGTCCCAGATACTGCAGGACGTCCTCGGGGCCGCCAAGCGGAATTCGATGGTTCAGATTCCAGTTTGAGGAGATCATTCCCGAGTGCCCGCTATTAGTCCGCCAGCAGGGTGTGCCGGTCGGTCTTGCTTGGCAATCGTTTGGTATCTTGCGCTGAGCAATCGGCGCCGTTGGTGCACAACGGCGTGATGTTTATCGCCTCGCCGACCAACCACTTCACCGGTCAACCAGGCTTCTGCTGCAGTCCGGGTCTAAACTCGCAAGTAACGGCGAAGGATAGTTCTATCCTTGCCGACAAGGATAGAACTATCCTTCGCCGTTACGCATGGGTAATCCGCAATCAACTGTTCCAGGGGAGACCTTGGCCCGAGACACTCAAACCCACCTTTCTCCGAATGGACGTAATCTGTCCGGAATCCAGAAGTTTAGGTTATTCGGCGCACCCGAAGCGTTCGGTGAGTGAATGCTAGTGGAGCGGGACCACGAAGGTGCGGCCGCAGGCGAGGAAGATCATGATCAACGCGAGGGACGCGGCGGCGACCGTGGCGAGACTCTCTCTCCGGGACACATGATGGAACGCTGTCGCCCCGACCATCACCACAGCGAGCCCGAACGCAGCCACCGGCGTGAGCCAGGTGGCGATGCTGACCGCGCCCGGAAGGATCAGGCCGAGCGATGCCATGATCTCCGCCCAGGTGGCGATCGTCCGTTTGACCGGAATGTTCTGCTCGGCGAGTATCCGCTTCAATCGGGGAGACGGGAACAGATGCAGCACCGCATGCATTATGAAGAGCGCAGCAAACAGAATTTGCAAGACCCACAGAGCAATGTTCATTGTAGGATCGCCTTCTCGGCGTCGCACACCAAGATGCTGCAGTTGGCCTCCATGGTGGCAAAGGACGTCAGGCCATTAGCGGCGGCAATGGTTTGAGGGATGTAAAGGTCGTCTGCGGTGGCGAAGGTCGCTGCCTCGCCGGGCGCGCGTACCTTGCCTTGGGCGGGCCAAATCATCGAGCGCACGCAAGGTTTCTTCGCGCGGCGTTTCGGGATCGGCGACATGCACCTGATAGAAATCCATACAGTGTGTCTTCAGGCGCGTCATGCTTTCCTCCTGCCCGCTCCCATGTTCGCCGGCCACGTCCAGGAAATTGATTCCGACATCCAGCGCCTTGCGCACAACTGCAATCGTCTGTCCGGCGTCTTGATAGATGCCAAAATTGTTGCAGCCCAACCCGATGACCGACGCCCATATTCCGATGCCCCAAAATTCTCGCATTTCCATACTAAGACTGCTTACTCTTCACTTCACATGAAGACCTGCCAGACGGCGCGCCGGCGAGTTCCGCTGTAGTAACGACGGCCGCCTGCTTCGCGATGACGATGTCGAGCAGCATCGCATGCACATCTGCATCTGGGTCGGCGCAGCAATCGCGTACGACGACCAATCGATAATCCAAATCGCCGGCGTGGCGAACGGTCGACAGCACGACACCGCTGGTGTGGACACCGGCGAGCACCAGCGTGTCGATGCCGTTGGCGCGCAGCAGCGTCTCCAGATCGGTGCCAACGAACGGGCTGATGCGGTGCTTGACCACGATCGGTTCCCCCTCCCGTGCCGCTGCGGCCGGATGGATCGCGGCGCCTTCGCTCCCGGCCACTGCGATTCCATTTGCCTTCACCCAGCCGAACACGGGCTGACCTCGGGATGACCGGGCCGGAATGCGACAACGACATGGATGACCATCATGCCAGCGTCTCGTGCCGTGGCGATCAGATCGGGCACACGCGCGATCGCATCGGCGGAATGCGCGGCCATCATGAACTTGGTGAGGGCATCGACCTGATAGTCCATCACCAGCAGTGCGGTGGTCCGCGGAACCGACAGCGTTCGACTACAAATTAAGGAGAAGACGAAATGATTACCACAGCAGCACGTTATAGCAACCCCGGCGGCAGTTAGCTGGCGGTGACAGCCCTTCGCGTCAGAAACAACTTATCAATCCCATTTAGCGACGTTGGCCGAACTAAGCGTGAGATGTCGGTTCAACTCAGCTCACCGAATCCCAAGATCAACGCGAGAACCTCCACGGTAGCGCGTCCCGGCGGCGTTAGCCCCTTGATGTACGCTTCCTGGAATGCGAAGTGCTCATGCCATCGGTCGCGTCTAGGATGAAACAGGTTCTCGACGCGGCCTGTCAAAGGTCCAGAGGGGCGCTCACAGTACAGACCCTTCGCCGCTGCACTGTGGATCGCGATGTATGAAGTCACATTCTGCTTTTGCCGTCTCCCGTGCGAGCGACCACGGTGCCATCCTGTCCGAAAGGCCGTCGCGGAGAATCAGCGTGTGGAACAATACCGCATCCATGTGGGCGAGAAAAGCCAGGAACAAAAGATACGTGAGGATCGTGTGCGCTTCCGCAACGTGGCACAGAGCTCCGGGCTTGCCAGCAGAGGCGGCAAGGGCACCGTTCCGAACATCACAATCGGGTAGTGGCCTGCTGAGAGCATCGCCCAGCCCACCAACGGTAGCACGAAGATACGCCAGCACGGTTTGCTGTTCGGCTTCCCTCAAAGCCCGAGGCGAAAACCGCGGCCCGGCCGCAGGGCGGGGAAAAAGACGGCGGCTGCGCCCGCAGGCCGGTCGAAGAATACCGGGAGTTATTCACGGGAACAACATCGGCTTGGAAATACCCCGGCCACCGTGCCGCCAGTACCAAGTGGCACGCGGGACTGCCAACGCCTGGCAGGCTGGTTTCACACCCACCTGCGGGCTGAGTTGATCGACCGCAGCCATCACGATTTCTCCGTTTCCGTGATGGGGTGACCCAACAGCTTGGCCACTTTGAGCATCAATAATGATGCGGGCTTTCTCCAGTTCTTCCTGGAGACGTTTGATTGTGCCGGCGTCTCGTTCTCGGCGGCCAGCGGATTCCTCTGCGGCTGCGGAACTCTCTTTTGCGAAAAGGCTTGGCGCACCCCGCGATCGCGCTTCTTACGCCAGCCGTGCAGAGTCGACGAGTAGATTCCTTCCCGCCTCAGAATGGCGCCAACCCCGCCGCCATTAGCAAGCGCACGGTCGGTCTGCTCTAAAATCCGCTTCTTCTCTCCAGCGGTAAAGATGCGCCGTTGCGCCTTTGCCGGTACTTGTACATCCGAAGAACTGGCTACAAAAGGAACAGTATTCTTGGCTTCGCTCACGATGTTTCTCCTTGCCGCACTGCTCTGGAATTATGGCCGCGGTAAGTGTCTCATCGATATTGGCACAGAGGGGGGTGTCGTTCGCGGTCTGGCGAAGGATTCGCAGTGAGTCCAGAACCACGAGAATCTTGTCGTTCTTGGGCCGACCGGCGTAGGGAAGAGCTACATCGCTTGCGCCCTGGCGCGAAAGGCGTGGCGCGACGGATACTCGGCGTCCTAATAACCCTTGGTCAGGCCGCTGTAAACTAACATGCCCCACCGTCGATACAGTGGTCTCTCCAAACACTAAAGTAACCAACGCAGGTTTTGGGAGTCCTGCAAAGACCAGCATATAAATGTGGCTATAGTCTGTCTCCGCCACGTCCGGAATCTTCCCGGCTCCAAGCGCGTCTACCAACAGCGGAAGGCTCCTGCTATGCGAAACGACGAGTGCGATTCTGTCGGAGCTTTGACGCAACCGGTCAACAAGCTGCTCGATTTCAGCTGCCTTCACTTTGGTCATCGGAAGGCCGAGTTTGTCCGCAAGCGGCTTCGCAGTTTGTTGGGTGCGAACGTACTCGGTCACATAGATAGCCGAAACTCCAGACTCCCCAAACATTTTCGCGATCAACTCAGCGCGTTTCAATCCTGCTGCTGACAAGGGACTATCGGGGTCCGTTGTTGAAATTCTCTCGGCGTGTCTGATGAGAAACACGACATGAGGCATTGCACTGGCGGGCACAGCGAACATCACCGCGTAAACGATCATCGCCAGTATCGTCAAAGCACGGATTGATTTCGGCCTAGTTTCGCCGCTACGCATCGGCTATACTCCTCGCTAAATCTTAACGTAGTTCAACGAAGTGTTGTGTTTCAAAATTGAAACTTAAGGCGCGGGGAGGGATCGACTCTTCCGCTTGGCCGACGACACCGAAGACGTTGGCCGCGAACGTAATCTGCGCGGCAATGTCGCCTTTGAGTACCCATCGAACCCACCCTTGGCGGATCATGTTTATCGTTTCGATTCCCCTGAATCGTTCGCTGCGCCGCCTGCAGTGATGGGAAGCCCGGCTGGCTCCCGGCGCCGCACGAAATCAAGAGGCTGGCTGGGACCGTGAGCACAACTTTTCTCCGGGCAAGCGCATGGTTGCGAACTTCCTCCACGCTCCTGGCTGGCACCTCAAGGCCCAGGTATCGGCTTCTCCGAAAACCTTGGATGTTCTTCAGGGCGGGCCGACTCATCGCCCTTCACGTCCTCGACTGTCCCAGTGCCGACCCCCGGAAGAAAACCTGGCTCAATTTTCTATGCCTCAATTGCGTCGACTTTAGCTCTCGCTTCCCGCAGATCGCGCTGCTGCGCGAAAAGCTGCTCTGGCCCCAGGTGGCTCTCGTCCGGAATTGGCGGCACAACCCGAACGTCGATCGCGATCTTGGCCGAATCATCCAGTTCTCTCACCATTCGTGCTTCGAGTTCGAATTGTTTCTCCGCACGGTCGATGGCCTGCAGCGCGCTGAGGTGGTTTTTCGCGCCTCGCGGAGCATCTCCTCTGTTACACGCCGACGGACCGGAGCTTGTCCAAGAGCGTTCCTGCTTGTACCTCGTCGGCCGTCACTTTTGCCAGCGCCAGGCTCTTGGGTGTGTGCTGAGTCTTGAGACGATACAGCGCCGTCGCGGATATTCCGGTTCCCTTGCAATGTTCCGAAACGCCTCGCCGTCGAGCAGTGCAGATCAATGGCTTTCCGCGTTTCGTGGCGGAAGAGTGTGCATGTTTGCGGCACGGTTTCGTTCGCTGCCGCTGACCTTGCAGAACTTACTCCCACCTGGGGGCGGCGGACGCCACGTTGCGCCTCATCCCATATCCTGCCCAACAGGAACCGGCAAGAAGTAGCTCACTGCCGCAATTTTACATAAGTCTGCGAATTGCTTACATAAATCGAACGGAATAATCCGGCGGGAAGTAGCCCGTCCTCCTCGCGCCCCTCGTTCGGGGAGGGAGCAACAACCACGTCCAACCTCTGAAGCGCCTGATCGCCTACCAGAAGCAGCGGCATATGGATCAGGTTCACCGCCCCGCGGCCGTTCATCGCGATGAGACTTGCAGTCATGCCCCGGACCTGGTAGTCGCCGCCCCGCCAGAGGAAAACGTTCGAGGCAGCGGAATCGAGGATCAACCTCATGGATCCTTCGGCCGGATTCATAGCGGTTAACAACATCCGTCCTGTGACGCGCGCGAATTTGATCTGCTTGCCTGGTGTACCTGCCAATTGCCGTTCGGGGGAATCGAGCACAAGCTGCCTCGATTTGTAATCCAGCACATAATCAAACCTCGATAAGAGGCTCTGCCCGAGCACGCCATCTACCTCGACACCCGCCTCCGTAAGGCCTCGCGACTCCTGCCAGAGAAACTCCACGTTTTTGGCAACCCGCGTTCCCAGTTTCACCTCGACCGACCTGATGCCTGGAGTCAGACGCTTCCCGGTCGGTGTCACATCGAGGACGCGATATTCCGCGCTTAGCCTCAGCAAATTTGCAATCCGCGGCGCCATGGAGCAGGAACTGGCTCCCGTATCGATGATCATCCGAAACGGTCCCTGCCCGTTCAGTTGGACACTGACCACCGTGAGAGGGCCATGCACCGCCATGGGGACCACCTGCCCCGGCAATGCCAAAGGCACCAGCAGCAGTAAGAGCCCGTGCACGTGCATTACACTTACTGTATTGTAACTGAAACCAAACAGCAATGAAACCGTCACGATTTCGCTGTGCTGGGATGGCTGATATGTACTGCAAACTATTTGTGATAATTCGACGAGAACGAGCTTCTTATTTGCCTGCGTCATGGCCGGCGGCAAACTGGAGAACATCGGTTCGTACGTGGACACAGGACGCGGCGAAAAATGTGGATGAGGTCACGTTGATCCGGAGCCTTTGCATTCTCGGATTGCGGGCGCGACAATCGCATCAGGCGAGAGGAAAAGCGGAACCGGGCACGAGAATGGCCCCTGTCGGAGAAGCGCACAATCACAACGTCGAACCGCTCAACCAGATCGGAACGACTGCTTGCCAAATACGCGGCGGGAACCTCGCCGGTCAGGTGAACACGCCATCCGCCATCGATTTCACGTTTCTAATGGAGGATTCACGGGTGCTGGAGGGGCCGGACGCGGCGAACGGCATGAGCAGGACGCGTTGAACGTGGGAAATTTAAAGCTCTCCAAGCGTCCGGTTGGGAGGAGAACTCGAAGTACTCATCTGGAACCTCCTCGACAGATCACTTGGTAGCTTGTTGCTTACGATATTTTCCGTACAGAACATCTTCCGCGAACTCGGGGCACTTGTACTCCATTATCTGTGCGTTCTTTTCTACATGCCGGTAGAGCGGCATGCTGATCTTCCACGGTCGCGAAAAGGTCTTGGAGTCTTCGATGGTGGCCTCATACATCAGGGTGTCGGCGCTACGCGGTGTATATCGCTCGGTCACCTTCAGGGCGTCGCTGTGGAAATCGCCCGCGCGGTCGAACCAGGTTTGGTCGTTCAGATCCGTCACCGTCACCACCAGCGTGTCGCCTTCCCAATGCCCGTTGGACCAGCCCATCCAGCTATCAACCGGAGCCTCGGTCGGCTTATCCATATTGATAGACCGCGCCGCGCCTGCGAATTCATACGCGATGATCATCGTATGCTGCGACTGGATAATCTGGAACGGATACGGCATGTACGTCGACCGCGGCACGCCGCCCAAGTAGCACTTCACTTCCGGATCCAGTGTCAGGCGGTTCGCGAAATTCTTCTGCTTCTGCTCTCCTGCGGCGGGCAGATACGGGATGGTTCCATTGCCCTCGATGACGCCCGGTCCAGGCCGCACCGAAAATTCCGCCCCGAGCGCAAGCACTGGCCCCTGCGAAGCCGCATGCGCCTGCAGATCCCAATCCGCGGTGTTCATCACCTGCCAGATCCCATTGATATTTGGCTTGCCATCCGAGGTCCGCGGAGCCTTATAGGTCCGCTGCGCGAATGCTGATGCCGCGAGTAATGCCGCGGCCGCAAGGGTAGAAAGAAGAAATCGAGTACTCATCTGCAATCTCCTTAACAGATCACTTGGTCGGTTACTGCTTACGATATTTTTCCGTACAAAAACGTCTTCCGGGAACCCGCGGCACTTCGTGGAATATGCATGGATCACGCCCCCACAGTGTCACAGCGTTCTCCGTTCGCACATGCGCAACGAGACAGCAAATAAAAAGGCAAGCTGGCGGCCACGAGAACCGCCAGCGGTCGAGAGGGGGACCCTTTAGAACGCGAACCGCGCGCTTACCTGACCGATACGCGGATTGTTCGACTGGACATGAGGGTTATAGCCGAAGTTGGTATCCGTCACACCGACGTCCGGAGGGCCAAACACCACGGTATTGAACGCATTCAATGCTTCGAAACGGAGCGTTATGCCCATGCGTTCGTTGATTCTGATTTTTCTCTGGAGAAGCACGTCCAGGTCTGTGAAGGGTGGATTTCGCACATTCGACAGGTATCGTGGGGCATTCCCGAAGGCATACGCCCCTGTCTCCGTAAATGCCGCTGGGTTGAAGCTGGACATCTCGCCCGTCTTTGGATTGACTACCGTCTGGGTGATGCTTTCACCGGGGACCAGCGTCGGGCGCATCACCGTACCGCCGTTGAGAGAACCAGGCAGTATCGGCGATGTGAGAGCCAGGGGCTGACCCGTGTTGTATTGGTAGGTAAAGCCAAGCTCCCAGCCTCCCAGGACATGGCCGAAGAATCCATGGTTGATAAGTTGCGTCCCCGTGCCGAGGGGAAGTTGGTACAACCCGCTCACCCGTAGAACGTTGGTCTGATCCAGGTCGGCGATAGACCACTCGCACTTAAGACAGCCATTGTCCTGAATACTGGCGGTGGTGCCCAGTTCACCAATATTATCCATGTTTTTGCTGAAGGTATAGCCCAGGAGTAGAGAGAGGCCCCGGCCGAGCCGGTGCTCTACTGTCAGTTGGCCGGCCTGGTAGTCCGATCGTCCCCAACCGCTGTTCAGCAATTCAAAGTTCTGGAACTGGGGATAGGCTCGAAGCAGATAGCCTGCCTGTATCGTACTCTTGCTTAGCAGGGAGCTTGGGTCGGTGATGACACCATAGAAGGGATTGGGCACAACCTTGTTCAGGGCGCTTCCCAGAGCCAAGTCTGCATCCGTGAGCTGGTTCAGCTGAACCGCACCCAGTAGATCTACGCCGACGCTACCAACGTATGTTGCGGTGACGACAAAGCCCGCGGGCAGGGAGCGTTGAATGTCGATCGACCAGCTTTCCTGGTGGGGATCGCTCTGATTACGCCCATTGCCGGAGATGCTTTGTCCCAGTTCGATGCTAAGAGGTCCGCTTCCAGTGTTGTTCCCGGGTAAAGCGGATGGGTTGTTGCCATAGGGGGCCGGCAGGCCGGACGGAAACGGGTTGGAGAGATTATAGAGCGGCGTGACTCCGTCGGGTGCGGCGTCGATCGAGGTGGATTTTCGCGTAAACCCAAATGCTGCCGGATTCGTCTGGTAGGTCGCCGTCGGATGCCAGAAGATTCCAGCGCCGGCATGCACCACAGTTTTCGAATTGATGCTATAGGCCAAACCCAACCGCGGTTCGAAATGGAGCTTTCCGGGATTCTGCAACACTCTGCTCCCGCCGTTCAGACCTACAATCCCGACACCGCCGATGAGATTCGGGATGGAGGGAACCTGAGCGGCAATCGGAGACGGACTGGCCGTGTCGAGATAGCTCAATTCATTGTCTCTTGCAACGTCGGCTCCCTCATAGCTGTACCGCAGACCATATGTAACGGTCAGGTTGTGCGCGACCCTTGCTGTATCCATAGCGTAAGCCGCGTAGTACTCGTGCCCGAAGTTTACCTGTGGAGCGTAGCCACTGGTTACCGTGGCCTGGCCGAGCAACAGTCCCGCGATCGCATCTCCGGTCGTTCCCGAGGGCGATTGGGGGTTGGGCCCGCCGGTAAACGTCCTGGAGGTGTTTACGGTCAGCAGTTGCGGGTCATAGAGTTGGTCGCGATAGAGTCTCAGGTCTACGCCGAATTTCATCATGTGAATGCCCTTGAGCCACGAAATAGAGGCGGCATATTGGTACACCGAGTTGGGGTTTCGCTCGTAAGGTTCTGAATTACCGAGCTCCCCGAGTTGGTTGGTGGTCGCCTCCACCTGAGGAGTAAAGGTCGCGGTAAGGCCCGGCGCCGCCGAATCTGGAATGCCGAACGGAGCAGTCCCCAGGGGATCGACGGAGCCGCGATGCGATTCCATGTGTGCCCATGAAATATGGTGCTCGAAGACCACGGATGGTGAGAGTACCCACGTATGATCAATCATGATGTTGCGTCCCGGAATGTAATCGTTTGAATTATTCGGAGTGAGACTCGGACTTCCGAAGACTTGCCCGTAGAGAATGTAGTTGTTGAATTCGTCCACGTGGCCGAAGATGCTTTGCTTGTCGGAGAATTTGTGGTCGATCCGGATATCGTAGCTGTAGTCGTTGTCCTTGTTGGGAGCATCCGAAAAAAAGTTGTTCTCATCGCTTCCGCCCACGCCGGTCCGGTTGGGCAGCGGATACAGCGCTAGCAGCGCCTTACCCACAGGATTGAATAGCGAAGCGGGAATGATGTTGCCGGGAAACGGCGTCCGAACCCCGGCATTGATTGTGGATGGATCATAGATAACAATCTGCGACCCATTGGGGTTGAATGTCTGCGAAAAATTGCCGGTTCTTTCCAGCGCCGTGGGCACGGTGGTCGTGAAGCCGGCGCCGGGAGTGCTGTCGCGAAGCTCCTCGTAGGAGAAGAAGAAGAACGTCTTGCTGCGCCCGTCGTAGAGCTTGGGGAGGACTACCGGGCCGCCTATTTGGGCGCCAAACTGGTTTCTTAAAAAAGAAGGCTTCGCCTGGTGCGCGGCATTGGCATTAAAGCCATTCGCATCGAACACGTCGTTCCGGTAATACTCCCAAGCCCCTCCATGCAGATCGTTGGTGCCCGACTTGATAGTAAAGCTCTCGATGCCACCGCCGATGTGGCCGAACTCCGGAGAGTAGGCCTCGGTGTAAGTCCGGAACTCGCGTACGGCATCCAGGCCAGGAATATCGCCCGCAGCATGGGTATCGTA
Source organism: Bryobacterales bacterium (assembly GCA_963725455.1). GTDB lineage: Bacteria > Acidobacteriota > Terriglobia > Bryobacterales > Bryobacteraceae > Palsa-89. The sequence goes on along the minus strand of CAVRZH010000168.1, from coordinate 9,870 downwards.
GTTGATGGTATCGGTTGCCCCGTCGATCAGTATGTCCGACTCGCCGCCCTTCGTACCGCTGATGTAGAAGGTGTTGGTAGTGCTTTGGGTGGAGGCGTTCGTCCCGGCGGTCAGAGAGTTGCTTTGCGTGACACCGACGGTAAAGTTGACCTCTTGCAGGGGATTCCGAACATCCAGCGGGATGTTCTCCACCAGAGCGGTTTCAGTTACTATGCTCAGATCGGAGTCTTCCGTTTTGATCTCCGGCGCGGTACCGGTCACCGTCACAGTATCCTGAACGGAACCAACCTTCAGCACTGGATTCAGCTCATACTTCTCACCCACCTCCAGCACGATGCCCGATTGGATCCAAGTCGAGTACCCGCTAGCGGTTAGAGTCGCTTGATACCGTCCGGGAGTCAGCGGCGACAGGATGAACACGCCGCTGGCATCGCTGACAGTTTTGAGCGTTACCTGGGTGTCTGTGTTGAGCAGCGTGACTGCGGCACCCGGGACCGCAGCTTCGCCGGAATTGACCACCTGGCCGCTTACCGACGCGCTTTGCGCAAGAACGTCCGTACAGAGGCAACTGGCCAGCAGAAACACACCAGCGTTGAGGCGTATCAGCACTCGACAGAATGGATTTAGCACTTCATTAGCTCCTTTGAAAATAAGCTCAGGCCGCTGGTTCCACGGTCAGCGTAAGCCCAGGCTTTTGTAGTTGTCTTCCGAAATACCTCTTGGCGCTGCTCGGATGGATTCGCTCCGGATATTTCCCGCCGAGCGCGTGATAGCTTCGGCCCGAGGTGCCAGGTACGCGGTCGGAAATTCGACCCCGGTCGGATTGCGCAAAGAGTCCGGTGTTGAACGCGAGAATGGGGAAAAAGATTCTTTTCAGCATAGTGCCGCCAGGAATTTTGGATACCACGTGATGGATGTTGTCGAGGGTACCCGGTGCGGATTGCAGTTTGATGAGATAGCCGTTTCAAAATCAAGACCACGCACGATTTCACGGGATTGTAAAGAAGTACGTGTACGAAGTATATGTATACGTAGGAATGTTGAGCCGGGCTTGCGGCACGCCAAGATGGTTGAAGCGGGGGTGAAAAACGGTATTCATTTTCCCGTAACGGTGGAGTGATATGTTTACGTATCGATGTCACAACCAGCGTCCGCATTAGCGTCACAACCAGCTCCCGCCGAAACAACCGTTCTCAGGCGTCCCGCTCTTTCCGCTGACCAGACGCGCATCAATCCGCGCAATCACCCGCTGCGGCGCGTGGCACGGCACCACTTCACCCACCGCGGCAAGACCTACCAGGTGGTGCCGAAGGACGGCAAAGAAGTCTTCAACTGGTGGCGCGCGCACAATGTCGTGATCGGCGACGATGTATGGATCGGTCCAAGGGCTGTGATGCTGCGCGGCGTTCCCGAAAAGGTCACCAGATACCGCGTGCCAGAGGAAATCCGCCAGCGGCCGCTCGAACTCGCGTGATGGAAGTGGGATCGTGACAAGTTTGCGCTCGCCTTGCCCGACCGATCTCTACGCGGACCGGAAGACTGATCGTATCCACCGTGTTTGGCTCCAAGAGGTTCATGCGAGCCGATTGGCTGGTACCAGACGCGTGTGCCGCATGTTTGGAAGAACCGCGATCTGGCTTGTCCTGACTGTTGCTCTCGCTACCTTGTCGATGGCGGCGCCGCAGGAGTTGCCCGAAGGCAAAGGCAAGAAGCTCCTGGAAGAGCGGTGCGCCAGCTGCCACAGCCTGAAATCGGTGGTCAGCCTGAAGCGGAGCCAAAGTGCATGGAAAGAGCTGGTCGTCAAGATGGTGGGATACGGTGCCCGGTTAGACGACAAGGAAGTGGATGTTGCAACCGAGTATCTGACGAAGTACTTCGATCCCGAGAGTGCGGCCGCAAAGCCGGATAGTCCGGAGGAGAAAATAGCCAAGCGGTACATCGAAGGCATTTGCTCCTCCTGTCACGATGCCGGTTTGATCCGTTCTACAGAGGCGACGAAGCAAGAATGGCTCGACATCGTCACGAGAATGAATGGCCTGGATGCTGGCGTGTCTCAGAGAGACGTCGACATTCTGGTGGATTATCTGGCGAGTAAGTACGGACCCAAGAAATAATATCAGCCGGGAATGACGCCCAACATTGGCGTCATTCCCGGCGAATACAATTCTTATCCCACAATCTGCGGAATCAATTCACCGGCGACGTCCGTGAGCCGCATGTCGCGGCCATTGTATCGATAGGTCAGCCTTTTATGGTCGATGCCCAGTAAAGCCAGTATTGTCGCATGCAAGTCGTGGTAGGAGATCGGCTGTTTTTCCGCCTTGTAACCGATTTCGTCGGTCGTTCCGATCGACTGGCCGCCCTTGATGCCGGCGCCCGCCATCCATACCGTCATCGCACCCGGGTTATGGTCGCGGCCTACGCCATTTTCCGAGAGAGGCATTCGGCCGAATTCGGAGTGCCAGATCACTAAAGTGTCATCCAGCAGCCCATGCGCCTTCAGATCTGTCAGCAACCCCGCGATGGGCAGGTCCGTTTCCTTGGCATGGAGCGAATGGTTCTCCTTCATGCCGGCGTGAGCGTCCCAGGTATCCCTATTCTGGTTGCCCAGGCCGCCTGAAAAGAGCTGCACGAAACGAACGCCACGCTCCACCAAACGCCTCGCCATCAGGCATTGCTTACCGAATGGCGCGGTGATTTCTTCGTCCAATCCGTACAGCTTTTTGGTGGCGTCCGACTCCCTGTTGAAATCCACGGCTTCCGGCGCGCAACCCTGCATCCTGTAGGCGAGTTCATAGGAGGAGATCCGTCCCGCCAACTCGGTACTGCCGGGATAACGCTCTGCGTGGATCTCGTTTAGCTTCGCCAGCATATCCAGGCGGAGGCGCTGCTGATCCGCGGTCACCCCGGAGGGCCGCTTCAAATCGACAATCGGATTGTCGGCGGCTCCAAATGGAGTCCCCTGAAACGTGGAAGGCAGGAAGCCCGATTGCCAGTTATTCGAAGCGCCGAGCGGGCCTCCGCGTGCGTCCTGCAGCACGACGAATCCAGGCAGGTTCGCATTTTCCGACCCCAGTCCGTATGTGATCCAACTTCCCATACTGGGATAACCCATACGCAGCTGCCCGGTCTGCATCTCGTAGGTGGATTGTACGTGGTCGTCGGACCTTCCCCACACCGAGTGCAGAAATGCAATTTCGTCTACTTTAGCGCCGATGTTCGGAAAGATCTCCGAGACATCCTTTCCGCATTGTCCATACTTCTGGAATTTGAAGATACCCGGCATGATCGGCCCCGGCCGGCCGTCGTGGACACGGACATCGCCACCCAAAACCTGGCCCGCGTATTTTTGCATCGCAGGCTTGAATTCAAAGGTCTCCATCTGGCTGACCCCGCCGGTATTAAAGATCGAGATGACGGCTTTCGCGCGAGGCTTGAAATGCGGAGCCTTTGGCGCGAGGGGGTTACCGCCAATCGGGGCCGCGGAGCAAACGTCGCCGGATGGCGCCTGCGCTAGCAGCTTTTGATCGAAGAGCATTTGAGCGAGGGCGAGCCCGCCGATGCCTCCGCTGGACTGAAACAGAAAATCGCGTCGAGACCAGAAGTTTTTCATTTTGATTACCTCGTGTATAAGAATTCGCTGAGATTAAGCATGACGTTGGTGAAGTCAACAAGCGAACCCGACAAGATCATGTCGGTCGCTAAAGAAAGTTCCCTTGGTGTCGGTGGCCGCGTCAGCGCGATCCGGTAGGCCAGATCCACCTGCTTGCGGACGTCGTCGCCCGCCTCCTTTTTGACCCGGTCCGCGAACAGTTGCGCCTGGCGAAGGACGAATTCGTCGTTCATCAGCTGCAGCGCCTGCGTCGGCACTGTCGATACGTATCTGGCACCGAAAGACTGGCTTGAATCAGGCAAGTCGAAGACCTGCAGCATAGGAGAGGGAAGCGCGCGCTTTTGATATATATAGACGCTTCGCCGCCACACGGCGGGGCCGTCTTCCTGATTTCTATAGATGCCGCGAAACAGCGTCTTGATAAACGATTCATCGACGTGCGGGAAGATTGCCGGGCCGCCCATCGTCAAATCGATGGAGCCTGCAACAGACAAGATGTTGTCGCGGATGATCTCTCCTTCGAGTCTCTGAATGTGGTAACGCCACAGGTACGTGTCCTCTGGATCATTCTTCGCGCTGGCGGCGTCGTTATACTCCGATGCCATCTGATAGGCTTCCGACGTCATGATGAGCCGTTGTATCTGTTTAATGCTCCAACCCTTGTTCATGAATTCCACAGCGAGCCAATCGAGCAGAGCCTGATTTGTAGGCTGCTCACCCATCTTGCCGAAATTGTCCAGAGTGGGCACGATTCCTTTTCCAAAATGGTGCTCCCAGATGCGATTGACGATCACTCTAGCGGGCAGCGGATTGTCGCGCGAGATCAGCCATTCCGCCAGCGCCAGCCGACGGCCCGAGGTTCGTCCGTCAGCGGGCGGCAGCGCTGTGGGTGGATTTCCATATGTGATCACGCTTAGAAAACCGGGCTTGGTTGGATATGCCTTGCTGTCCGGATCGCCGCGCATCAGGAAATACGATGGCGGGACCTTGTAGTTCCCTTTTCCGGGTCCCAACTCGAGGAATTTCCCGGCCCCCACATACTCAAGCTCGCATTTCGGACAAGCGCCCTCGTTACGATCTCCGTAGCCCAGGCTTACGCTGCGCCAATCGCCATCGGTAACAATCGACGCCATCGGACGCGGCGCCGGCTTTTCCGCGTTAACAGCGGCGAGTTCATCGGTCAGCGCCTTTTTCTTCGCCGCGTCTTCGGGACTCAGGATCTTGTCGACAGCGGCCGAGCGAATCTGCACGCCCGAATCGATCACTTGGATCGCGAGCAACTTTTCGCCCGGCGTCCGTTCGCTTTCCGGCTTCTCCACCGCGCGAACTACTTCCGGCGGATACTTTTTCCGGATCGCTTCCAACGCGGCCTTCTCGCGGTAGGGTTTGTCGATTTCTTCGATCTTGTCCTTTAACGTCGCAACCTTCTCCTCAATCTCGGTCATCTTTCTCATGTAGGCGTCCGCCTGCTCGCGTGGCCCCAGCGGATATTCGACTTCCACGTAACCGTAGAACGAGGCTTCCATCGCGTAATAATCCTTCTGCAGGATCGGATCGAACTTGTGGTCGTGGCAGCGCGCACATTGAACGGTCAGTCCCAGCATGCTTTTGCCAACCGTGCCCAGCACATCGTCCAGGTAGTCGTAGCGGCGTGCCGGATTGGCGTGTTCGTGATTCCGAACGCGGGGACCCGCGCGCAGGAAGCCGGTGGCGATCAGGCTGTCATCCGTCCTATTGGGAATCTCGTCGCCGGCGATCTGTTCCTTCAAAAAGGTGTTGTAGGGCTTGTCCTCATTGAAGGACTTGATGACGTAGTCTCGATATCGCCACAGGTTCGGCTGATCTGTGTCGTTCTCATAGCCGCTCGAGTCTGCATAGCGTGCCGCGTCCAGCCAGTGGCGGCCCCATCGCTCGCCGTAGTGCAACGACGCGAGCAACTTGTCGATCAGTCGTTCCCAGGCGCCCGGAGCGGTGTCGCTGATGAAGGCGTCGGTTTCTGCAGGAGAAGGAGGCAGACCGATCAGGTCCATATATGCTCGGCGGACCAATGTGAGCCGATCAGCCTTCGGCGCCGCATTCAGACCCTTCTCTTGGCGCGCCTTTTCCAAAAAGCGGTCGATCGGATTCGAGAACTCTCGGGCAACCACGGGAACTGGCGCCTGTACCGGCGGCTTAAAGGCCCAGTAATTCCGGGCACCGGGAGGGAGTTGTACCTTTTCCATTTCCGCGAATGTGGAAGCCGCGGTAGGCTGAGCCTTCGCGCCAGCGGCGCCCGTATCCCAGTGAGCGCCCTGATCGATCCAGTTCTTGATGGAAGCAATCTGCCCATCCGTGAGCTTGTTTCCGCTCAGAGGCATCCTCGGGTTATCCAAACCCGCGATCATGCGGTATAGCCTGCTATCCTCAGCCTGCCCCGGAACAATGGCGGAGCCGCGAGCGCCACCCCGTAGCGCGCCTTCGAGAGTGCTCAGGTTGAGCCTGGAACTCTGCATCGACGGGCCGTGACAGTTCAAACAGTTTTGCTCCAAGATCGGCTGGATGTCTTTGCTGAATGACACCGGCGCCTGAGCACTCGCCGACGTCACCCCTCTGTCGAAGCTGACTGCGGATAGACAGATGACACACGCCAAAAGAAATCTCTTGTTCAAGTCGTCCTCCTACTACTCGCCAAGAATAGAGGCTTGGTGTGAATACTACGTGAACGTACCTTGAATAGTGGCTTACATCGTTCTGGCACGTACTTTTTACCGTTTCGTCACTTGGGCGCAAAGCTGTGGTGCGGCGCCTGCTCCGATGACGGAACCCGCCAAACTGCGGAAAATCATGACCCGGAACGCTGTGTGGCAGTGAAGGATGGTTGGAGAACTACGTTTAGGGACTGTTTAAGCGACAATTCATGATACGTTCACGTAGCATTCACATCGGCGCGCTAATCTCGGCTGACCTTATGGTGCGCGATAACAATTACGGAAAAGCTTGCACGCTCTGCCATTTCAGAAGGGGGGACCGGTGAGCCAACGCTTGTTCGCCTCAACTACAGCCGCTCTGACGGCGTTTGTCATGTTTTACGCGCAGACGCCTGCCTCGGGACAGACCACGCCGGCCGCCACGAAGGCGGTCAAAGCAACAACCGATACAAACAAGGCCTGGACGCTGCCGCACACGCCCGATGGTCAGCCGGACCTTCAGGGATACTGGACCAACAGTACCGAAACGCCCCTCGAACGACCCAAAGGACTAGGTGCGAAAGAATTCTATACCGATGCCGAACTGGCGGAGCTGAAGAAAAAAGACCAGGACCGGGTTGCGCTAAACAAGGAGGAGGGTCGCCCGACGGAGCCGGGAACCGCCGCAGATGTCCATTATGACTACACCCAATTCGGGTTGGACCGCGGCCAAGCCAAGCTCTCCTGGAACCGGCGGACCTCACTGATCGTGGGGGAGCAGGGAACCTTGCCTCCCATGCTGCCTGAAGCGCGCAAGAGAAACGCCGCTATCGCCGCGAAGAACCGGGGACATGAGTTGGATGGGCCGGAGAACCTTTCGCTGAGCTCGCGTTGCATCGTTGTGGCCCAGGAGTCCGTACCCATGCTCTCGGGCGGGTACAACAACAATCTGCAGATTGTCCAAGCGGCGGGAGTTGTGGCCATCCGGGCTGAGATGAACCACTCTGTCCGTGTCATCCCCATGGATGGCCGCCCGCATCTGGCTGCGTCCATACGCCAATTCAAAGGCGATTCCATTGGCCATTGGGAAGGCAACACACTGGTGGTGGATACCACCAACTTTACCGACCGCAACCCCTTCCACGGATCCAGCGACAAGCTGCATGTCGTGGAACGCTTCACGCGGGTTGACGCGGACACGATCCTATACCGATTTACGGTGGAAGATCCCGAGACTTGGGACCAGCCATGGACCGCGGAGACGGCTTGGTCCAAAGTGGACGGACCAATCTTCGAGTACGCCTGCCACGAAGCAAACTATTCACTTCGCAACACGCTGCTCGGCGCTCGTGTGGCCGAAGAAGAAGCGGCTGAGAAAAAGGCGGGTAAGTAAGATGACGGGGAAGCAAACGGAACGGACGCCATCGATGAGAACAAGATTATTGGTTATTGTTAGCAGTATTGGCATGTTGCTCGCGGCACCGCTGTGCGCGCATCACGCCTTCTCCGCCGAATTCGACGCGAACCGTCCGATCAAGCTCAAAGGAACGGTCACGCAATGGGAATTGGTAAATCCCCACTCCTGGATCCACATGGACGTGAAGAACGAGGACGGCACGGTCTCCAACTGGATGATCGAGGGTGGCAGCCCGAACGCCCTGCTCAGACAAGGCTTCACCAAAAGATCCCTGCCGCCGGGAACGGAGATCGTCGTGGAGGGCTACCAGGCCAAGGACCATGGAAATCATGGGGTGGGCAAAAACATCACGTTTCCGGATGGGAAGCGTCTGTTCCTGGGCGGGTCGGCAAACGAACAGACTGACGCAGACAAGAAGTAAGCCGCCCGATTTAAGTGAATCGCTCCCTGCCGCCACGCTCTAAAGCGCCCCCGGGGTAAGGGCACCGTCGAGGAAGCACGCAGGAATCGGATCCAACCATAATCCACTTGTCCTGATATGTTAGTCTGCTTGGCCGTGACACCCGGATTGGGCGCGAACACTAGATGGTGTGGCTCTCGGGAGCGCTTCCCATGTTATCGATATCAAAGCGCCGACGGTCCGCGATACTCGCGATCCTTCAAGTGATCGACAAATCGGTTCGACGATACTCTTAGAATGACTCCGCTTACCCCACTCAGCCGCCGCCAGTTTTTGGCGCAGAGCGCAATACTCCTCGGGGCACCGGCCTTCGCCCAAAGAAAGCCACAACGCATGGTCGTACTGATGATGGACGGTTTCGGCGTGGAGTATCTGGACCAGAACCCCATGCCGGTGCTTGCGAAATGGCGTCAGTCCGGATTATATCGGCGCGTCCAGGATGTTATGCCGGCCGTTACCAATACAAATAATGCTTCGATTTGTTGCGGTGTCTGGCCCGAGCGGCACGGCATTACTGGCAATTCGTAGTTTGACGAACGCACCGGCCGCGAGGAATACATGGAGACCGCGGATTTGGTGATGGCGCCCACCCTGTTTCAGCGGGCTCAGAAGCAAGGTGTCAAATCGGCGTTAGTGTCCTCCAAGAAGAAGACCACCACCTTACTCTCCGCGGGCGCGGAAATCATTCTGACACCGGAGGCTCCGCCAGCGGAGTGGGTGAAGCGCCTTGGACCGGCGCCGGATATCTACAGCCGCGAGATCAATTACTGGACCATGAGGGCGGCCGTCGATCTGCTCCGCACTCGGCCCGATTTGGGTTGCTTGTACGTGCACACAACGGACTACCCGATGCACACTTGGCCGGCGGAGGCGCCGGAATCGAAAGCGCACCTCGCTCGGCTGGATGAACTGCTGGGTGAGATGGCCGCCGCCGCACCCCATGCCGCATTCCTTCTGACAGCCGATCACGGCATGAACCACAAGAGCCTATGCTGGGATCTCGCGAAAGCCGCTGAGCATCGCGGGACGCCACTACGTATCGCGATTTCGGTGGAACGCGACAAATATTTGAAGCAGCATCGCGGCCACGGTGGTACCGCATGGGTCTATTGCAGGAGCGGCCGGGAAGTGGACCGCGCCCGCGGGGTATTCCCCGGTCCGTTGTCCACCACGCGAACAACCACCCGTTGATTCTCCCGCCTTGCCGTCACCTCGACGTGGCTTCCTTCCGGAACCGCATCCAGCGCATTGTCGATCAGGTTTCCCCAAATCTGGTTTAGTTCGCCGGCAAATCCGCGCACGCGCGGCAACCCGTCTTCCAACTCGACCGAGACTGCGATCGACTTCTACCTGGTGGTCGACTTCAACACGGCCACCGTGTTGCTCAGGCTTGGACCCAGGTCAACCGGCTCGGCCACCATCGCCTGGTCCATGTGAATCCCTTCACCGCCGCCACCAGCCCGGAGATGCGCATTGCCGCATCCTGTATCTCCGACGCCAGACCACGCACCGAACACCCGGCCGCAGCCCAGCGCAGCACAGCGTCCAATGCCGGGCCCTGCACTGCGGCTGCAAGCTGGTCAAGCGCCTCAAAGCTCACCGCTGTGTCGGCCAGCGCTTCCGCGGAGTTCGCGCTCAGACCGTGATCGTCAAGCCAATCAGCGATAGCCTCTTCGCGATCGGCGCGTTCTACCGGAGAACGCACCCCCTGCTC
>CAVRZH010000167.1:0-9260 GCA_963725455.1 Bryobacterales bacterium | reverse complement strand
AGCCATGATTTTCCTCGTGTAGGTTTTACGTTATGCCCTTACGAAAAGTGCCCGGGATTAGTCTGTTTATTAACGCGGGTAAGGTCTGAAGGAGTGTCTCCTGTAGTTCTTGGATACTCGTATAAAGCTGGATGCTTTTTGGCTTGTCGCTATCCAACGGGAAGCTCTCAGCCTTATTCTTCGCTATCTCAATAGTATTAGGCACGGTTTTAAGTGCCTTCAAGATCTTCTGCCTGTTCATCTCGCTATGTCGAGCCAGCTAATCGTCCTATTAGTATATAATGTGAGCAGCTCCATTTTAGGCGCAAACTCACGCTGAATACTGCAGCCAGTCCTCCATTTAGTACGTATAAGTCATCCGGAAGAGCCGCTAGGCCTGGAGTAAGAACACTAGACATAACCCCAATTTTGCGCCACGCCCTTCTGGCAGGATTCTTTACTAGCTTTTCACTCTCCTCTGCCTTCTCCTGGGCCCTGCGCAACTGCTCATGTACTTGCTTCCAGGTGCAGCTGGTCAAGTCGAAGTCCACGTATTTGCTAGCCTTCTGCTGGAGACATTCGAGCGTCTCCCTTAAGTCGCGCACTTCCGGACGCTCGTACTGCATCCTCGATTGGTTGAGTTTCGACGGGGCTGCAGAAGCACTATGGAACTGAGGAGCTTTCGTGCTGGTGAAGTTATCTACCAAGGTCACTTCTTGCTCCTGTCGTGAGGCCATTTCACTCCGATATGGTGGCTGAGCGAGAGTTGATGCGTAACGTGTGCTCGGCTCAAGCGGCTTTTCATCTAGAGGGAGGTGGAGATCCTGGGCCGCTGGACCACGGCTCTGCTCAACGTCGACGTCAATTGCTCTCCTTCGTGCAGCAAACTGGGGCCGTATTCGATGTGGAACAGCCAGTATGCCGCGCTCTACGCTTTCCGTTCCATCGGCCGCGGCAACTATAACGGCATGCACGTAACGCTGCGCAAATCTTTCAGCCACGGCGTTCAATTCGATTTCAACTACACTTGGTCGAAGTGCGAAGACTTGGGCTCGTCGCCCGAATCTATCGGTGCGGTGGATCCGCTGGGGTCCATTTACAACGGCTTCAGTCAAGGCTTGAACAAGAGCGTCTGCGATTACGACATGACCCATATGTTCAGCTCTCTGGGCGTCTTTCAGCTACCGTTTGGGAAAGGCACCGCGATACTGGGGAACGCCAACAAGTTCGTCAATGGCGTCATCGGTGGATGGCAACTCAGCGGTGTACTGACAGTCGACAGCGGCTTACCAGTGAGCGTTCAGAATGGGATTGGTTACCCGACGGTTTGGGACTTCACCGGTTTTGCAACGCAGACTAGTCCTTTGCCGACCATGCAAACCACCTTAAACGCTCCCTCCGCAGTGCCCGGCACCTCCGGCGGACCGAACATCTTCGCCGACCCTGCCGCGGCTCTGGCGGCCTTCACTCCGACGCTGGCTGGCCAGATCGGATCGCGCAACATCATTCGCGGTCAAGGGCCGTTTGAAATCGACCTGGGGCTCTCCAAGCGATTTCAGCTGTTCACTTACAAGGACCAGCCCCACTCGTTGCAGTTGCGTGCCGAGGTATTCAACGTCTCAAATTCGGTGCGTTTCGATCCGAACAGCCAGTCCGACGTCAACAGCAACGACGGCGGAATTATGACCTTGGCCGATCCGACCAAGTTCGGGCAATACACCACCACACTCGGCACCCCGCGCGTATTCCAATTCTCGGCGCGGTACGAGTTTTAGTTCAGATCCGCAAGAACGGCACCCTGATCTATCGGGCGTTGGCCTTCCAAAGTTAACGCCCTTTTTCATGTTGGCTGAGCCTGAAAGTCCGCGCTTTCATCGGCGTCCGCCACCCGTTCACGCCGCTTTCCCCGGCTTTCCCTAACTATTACGATTGAATTCCACTTCACTGTCCCAAGGTCTTTTGTCATACTCTTCGCATAATGAATGCGATTGAACCGGCCATTCCCGGAACAAATGAAATGAGTATCCCTTTGGACGGCCATTCTTTAACCGTCGATGACGTAGCCCACATCGCAAGAAATCGCAGGAAGATCGAACTGAATCAGCAGGCCCAGGAGCGCATCACCAAGTGCCGCGGCCTGCTGGACCGCAAGATTCAATCGCGCGAGATCATGTACGGCGTTAACACCGGCATTGGCGAATTAGCGGACGTGGTGCTTACTCCGGAAGAAGCGGAGCGATTTCAAAAATATCTGCTTTATTCCCATGCCGCCGGTTGCGGCGAAGCGTGTGCTGAAGAGGACGCGCGCGCGGGGATTCTGTCGCGCCTGAACACGCACTGCTGGGGGCATTCGGGAATCCGCCTGGAGATCGTCCAAACCCAGGTGGAAATGTTGAACAGAGGCGTGACGCCGGTGATGTGCCAAAAGGGTTCCGTGGGAGCCTGCGGAGATCTGGCGCCCATGGCGCAAGGCGCCATCACCATGATGGGCGAAGGCGAGGTTTTCTATCGCGGAAAAAGAATGCCCGCCAAAGAGGGCATGGCCGCCGCGGGAATACCGACTATCGTTTTCCACGAGAGAGATGGGCTAGCGGCGATTAACGGGTCCGACCTGATCACGGGGATGGGCTGCCTCCAGATCTTCGACGCGGAGCGATGGCTCAGAACCCAGGAAATCGCGCTCGCCATGACGCTCGAAGCGCTCAATGCCAACATGACCGCGTACGACCACCGGCTGCACGTGGTCCGTGGCTATCCCGGCGCGCAACAGTGCGCTGAAAACATCCGCAGGTTAACGAACGGATCCGAATTGCTGCGACGGCCCGGCAAGAAGGTGCAAGACGCCTACTCGCTGCGTTCGTGTCCTCAAGTGGTGGGCGCGGCGCGGGATGCCGCCAAGTGGTCGCGCTACATGCTCGAGATCGAGTTGAACCATGCCGCCGATAACCCGGTCTTTTTCCCGGATGAAGATGTCGTGCTCACCGGCGCCAACTTCCAGGGCACTCCCATGGCTTTCGGCCTGGAACTGCTGGGCCTGTCCCTCACTACCATCGCAGTGTTGAGTGAGCGCCGGCTCAATCGTCTGATGAACCCGCACCTCTCCATGGGTCTGCCGGCGTTCCTCACGAAGGGCGCTGGAATGTTTTCCGGCTTGATGTTGTCCCAGTACACCGCAGGCGCATTGGTCTGCGAGAATCGCGTGCTCGCCAATCCTGCCGCCGCCGGTTCCATCCCCGCTGCCGCCGACCAGGAAGATTTTGTCTCCATGGGCATGACCACCGCGATCAAGACCCGGCAGATAATTGAGAATTGCTGGCAGGTGATCGCGATCGAGCTGATGGCCGCCGCGCAGGCTTTCGATTTTCGCGCTCCCGTCCGGCCGGCTCCAGCCACCCAGGCCGCGTACGAAGTAATCCGCGAGCACGTGGCGAAGTTGGAAGAAGACCGTCCCCTGCACGACGACATCAACATTCTGGCCCGTGTCGCCAAGGATGGCAAAATATTGGAAGCCGTGGAAGCGGTTACCGGTACACTCAACTAAGGGAGCTTCTATGAAAAAGTTCGGCCCGGCCATCCTGGCGCTGCTGGCTGGTGTTGCAGGCGCGCAGCAGCCCAAAAGGGAGCGCGTCGACATGACCACGATGGTGCGGCCCATCGAGATGCACGACACCGTGTGGATCGCGGACATGACGTTGCTTGAAATCCGCGACTCTCTCAAAGCCGGCAAGACCACCGCGCTGGTGCTGGTGGGCGGGATGGAGGACAACGGGCCTTACGTCACCGTCAGCCAGCACAACGACGTCGTACGATACATCGGCGAAAAAATCGCGCGCAAGCTTGGCAATGCCCTGATCGCCCCGGTGGTGGCCATGGCGCCCGGGAATCCGGAAGCGTCCAAGAGCCCCGGCAGCCTCGTTCTTTCGAACGAAACCTACTTACACATGCTCGAAGATATGGGCGAAAGCCTGAAGGCGCAAGGCTTCCATAACGTTTTATTCCTGGTCGATCACGGCGGAGACCAAAAAGGAGCCGTCGACGCGGCGAGGACCCTCGCTGAGAAGTGGAAAGGCTCAGGGGTCCGGGCCGCGTATATTGCGGCGTACTACGATTACGACGAAGTGGAGAAGTTCGAGCACGATGTGCTCGGCGTGCACGAAAAGTCCGAAGGCTATCATGATGATTACTACGTGGCCGCGATATCGGTAGCCATCGATCCCAACGGCGTGCGGCTGCCGGAGCGCGAGAAAGCGCACAAAACCAGCATTAACGGCGTCGAGCTCGCGTCGCCCAAGGCCATCGAGGATGGCAAGAAAATCATCGCGTACCGCACCGATGTCGCGGTAAAAGCGATTCAGAAATTGCTTGCCGAGCCAGCACCGTGAGCGGCGAACATCGTCGGCGGTTCCTGGCGTATTTCTCAGGCGCCGGCCTTACCTCCACGTTGCTGCCCGGCGTGCTCTGGACACAGCTCGAAGCCGAGCAAACTCCCCGGATCACGCTCGATATGCTGAAGGCTGCCGAGCAGATCGCCGGTCTTGAGTTTACGGACGCACAACGTGCGCTCCTGATCGACGATGTAAATAACCATCTCACGCAGTACGAGAATCTGCGCAAGATTCCGCTCGCGAACAGCGTAGTTCCCTGCCTCCGCTTCAGCCCGGTTCTTCCGGAAATGAAGTTCGATATGGTTCGCCGGCCTATAAAAATCAGCCGTCAGCCGGCGGTACATCGCCCATCGAACTTAGAGGACGTAGCGTTTTGGCCGGCACGGGATCTGGCCGCGCTGCTGGCCACTCGCCAGGTGCGTTCCGTCGAACTTACCGAAATGTATCTGGCGCGGCTGAAGCGCTACAGCAGCAAACTCGAGTTTTTGATCACACCGACGGATGACCTGGCAATGCAGCAGGCGCGCCAGGCGGATAGCGAAATTGCCGCTGGCCGGCATCGCGGGCCGCTGCATGGCATTCCGTGGGGAGCGAAGGACCTCATCTCAAAGAAGGGCTACAAGACCACTTGGGGCGCCGTGGCATTCAAGGACCAGAGCTTCGATTACGACGCCACCATCGTGGAGCGGCTTGAAAACGCGGGCGCCGTGCTGATCGCGAAACTTACCACGGGAGAACTGGCGGGCGGCGATGTGTGGTTTGGCGGCAAGACGAAGAATCCTTGGAATCCCGAAGAAGGATCCAGCGGCTCATCGGCCGGGCCTGCTTCCGCTACCGCCGCGGGTTGCGTTGGATTCGCAGTCGGCACCGAAACGGGCGGATCCATCGTCTCGCCTTCCACGCGCTGCGGAGTTTATGGCATGCGGCCCAGCTACGGCCGCATCAGCCGCTACGGCGTTATGACTCTGGCCTGGAGCCTGGATAAAGCCGGCCCCATTTGCCGCGGCGTGGAAGATTGCGCGCTGGTGCTGGACGCGCTGCAGGGTCCCGACGGCAAGGATCTGGCGGCCACCGACGTGCCCTTCAATTGGAACGCCGATATTGATGTCACCAAGCTTCGCGTCGGGTATCTGAAAGCTGCCTTCGACGAGCCAAGGCCTACGCCAGAAGAAGCGGACAACGACGTCGCAGCGATGGACAAGCTGCGCGCCATGGGCGTGAACCTGAAGCCCATTGAGTTTCCCGATTTTCCCATCGAGGACCTGATGCGCATCATGGAAGTGGAATTTTCCGCGGCCTTCGATGCCTTCACGCGCAACAAGCAGGACGATCTGATGATTCGCCAGGATAAAGACTCTGACGCGAACCTATACCGGATCAACCGCTTCGTACCGGCCGTGGAGTATATTCAGGCCACCCGCGTGCGCGAACTGCTGATGCAGGCCATGGCGCGAACCATGTCGGACATCGATGTTTATCTGGCGCCCATCACTTCCCATCGCCCGCCCAAGCCCGACAGCGTGCTGGATCTCAACACCACGCTGACCAATCTCACCGGCCAGCCCACCGTGGTTGTTCGCGACGGATTCACGGCCAAAGGCCTGCCAACCAGCATCACGTTTACCGGCCAGGTCTATGGCGAGGCGAAAATGCTGGCCTTGGCGCGCGCCTACCAGACGGCCACCAGTTGGCACACGCGGCATCCTAATCTAAGCTAGATTATGCCAAGCTACCGAAAAGCCCTTCCGCTTCTCTTCATCGCCGCGTTCTCCTGCGCGGCGCAAACTTCGCCGGTCACGCACTACGACCTGAAAATGCAAGATCTCAAGTATGTCTACGGACCCTCGACGCCGGTGGCCCGAGTCCCGCGCAGAGGCATTATTGAAACCAATACCGTGGACGCCGACGGCAAGGCAGTGGAGAGGGCCGGTGTCAAAGTCCGCGGTTTCAACCCGCTCACTGGTCCGTTTTACATCGAAGGAGCGGAGCCGGGCGATACGCTGGTGCTGCATTTCTTGAGCGTGGAAGTGGACGGCAACGAAGGCTACGGCGATATCGACCCCACGTTCGGCGGCGCGCTGAACAGCAATCACTACACACCCATGGTCGGCAAAGGCGTGGACGCGAAGTCCTGGGTCTACCCCATTGATAAGGCCGCCAATGTCGCCATCTTTCGAGCCAAGGACTCGAACTTTACGCTGAAGATTCCCATGCATCCCTTCCTGGGATGCGTCGGCGTGGCGCCGGCGAATGAGGAAGCGCGCAGCTCCGAGGTTCCCGCTGAGTTCGGCGGCAACATGGATGCGTCGGAGGCCAGCGCCGGCAATACTCTGTACTTGCCGGTGAACGTTCCAGGAGCGCTCTTGTTCCTGGGCGACGCCCACGCCGCCATGGGAGATGGCGAAATTGCGGGCTCGGCGGTTGAGATCTCCGCGCGAGTGCGCGTCCAGGCCGACGTAATCAAAGGCAAGACCATTCACTGGCCGCGCTTTGAGAACGACGATTACCTCATGGCGGTTGGCATCTATCGTCCTTTGGACGACGCGCTACGGATCGCGTTTACCGAGCTGATCAACTGGATTCATGAGCGCAACGGGCTGTCGGAGACCGATGCCTATGAAATGCTCTCCAAGGTTGCCGAGATCCACGTGGCGGAAATGGTGGATCCAAACTACGTGATCGTGGCCAAGATCAACAAGAAGTTTCTGGACGGCGCAAACAAGTAATCATCCTCAGCCGGCACATTCCGGCAGGACTTTGCCCGGATTCAGGATGCCCTTCGGATCCAGAGCTCTTTTGATCGCCCACATGGCACGCAACTCCTGCTCTGAGCGCGAGTAATGCAGATATTCGCGCTTCAACACTCCGATCCCGTGTTCAGCCTGAGATGGAGCCTCGATAGCGGGCGACCAGCGAGTAAAGCGCGTTTTCGACATCGGCGTCAGGAACGCCGGGGATCGAGTTCTTATCGACGGTCACGTGCAGGTTGGAATCACCCAGGTGTCCGAAGAAGAACGATCGATGATCCGGCCAGCGCGAACGGAGCATCTGTCTGCATTCGGTCACAAAGGAACCCATGTCGGCGATCGGCACGCTGACGTCAAAGTTCATCGGTGCCAACCGGGAAGGAAACTCAGCGGTGGATTCGCGTATTTCCCATAATGCTTCCCGTTCAGAACCGGAATGCGCCAAGACTGCGTCCACAATCGATCCGGACTCAGACGCTGCGCTCAGAACCTCGGTAAATCGATCTCCATCGTCCGCGGGATTGAACGTTGTTTGCTCAATCAGAGCGTAAATCGCGTGACTGCCCGCGAAGGGAGAGCGCTTCGCCCGCGACGCTTCGACGCCAAAGTCGAAAAAGTCCGGCCACATGCTTTCAAATGCCGCTAGCTCTCCCGCAAACGCGCCGCGCATTCTGCTCAGCAGATCCACCATCGCTTCATAACTGGGCAAGGCGCACAGAGCGGTGTGTCGGGCGACTGGTTTTGAGCGCAGCTTGAGAACCGCGCGAGTAATCACGCCAAGGGTTCCCTCCGATCCAATAAACCACTGCTTCAGATCGTATCCGGTATTGTTCTTGATCATTTTGCCCAGGGAAGTGAGGATAGATCCGTCCGCAAGCACCACTTCCAGGCCAACCACATTTTCCCGCGCCGTCCCGGCTTGAATTACGCGGATGCCGCCGGCATTGGTCGCCAAAACTCCGCCAATCTGGCACGATCCGCGCGACGCCATATCGATCGCGAATTCGAACCCCGTTTGCAACGCGGCCTCCTGAACCGTCTGAAGGCTCGTGCCCGCGAGAACCGTCATGGTGGCGGCCGATGCGTCAATCTCCTCAATAACGCGCATCCGCTCCAGCGACAGGCAAAGGTCGTTCCCTCCAGGGACTGCTCCTCCCGCCAGGCCGGTAAGTCCGCCTTGAGGCACAACCGTCTGTTCGTACTCATTGCAAATCCGGAGCACAGTGGAAATTTCACCGGTGGATTGCGGGAGAACCACGGCCCGCGGGCGAACCTTGCCAATTCCAGTCCAGTCCGAGAAGTATTGCTGCCCGATTGCAGAGCCGGTCAGAATCCTGTCCTCGCCAATTGCGGTGCTAAGAATGTCGACTGCGCGAGCCATCGTGTGATTCGATGGTAAGACAGCGCGTTGCTTGCCGTCCCGGCCTTGCGGCGCCTCTCGCACGCCACTAGCTTCTATGAGGTCATCCTTATTTCCCGACCGCTTTCCACACGTCGGCTTTTGTCTGCGGAGCAGCCGATGTGTGCACGTTAATGTAACGATCAAAATCCAGATTCAGCCTCTCCAGAACGGGGACCAGGGCTTTGACGTGGTCGTTCGCCGGCTCGCCCGGGATCACGGAAAAATCGCCCTGAAACAGCACCTTTTCCTTCGGGACGAACGCGATGATTAATCCGTTGGAATGGGGCGCAGGAAAGACGTGGTACATCTCCACCGATCGCGTCCCGTCCGAATAGACCCTCTTCTCCAAAACCGTTTCGACTCTCGCTTTCTTCGGATTCTTGGCGAGGGTATCGTTCATCAGGGTTCTTGGAGTGTTGAGCGCTTTTGCGAGAAACTCCTCATTGTTTTTCTGCGTGATGACGATTGCGCCTTCGGCCACCAGGGCCGGCAGCCCCCCAGTGTGATCGGAATGAGGATGGGTGTTCATGACGTAACGGATCGGCTTGTTCGGAATCAGCCGCTTCGTTTCAGCGATGTAAGCCAGAGCGCGAGCCTCGGACTGCCCAGCCTCCAGCATCATTATGTAATCCTTGAACTCCACGATCACCGAATCGTAACTGCCGGGTCCGGTGGTAAGCCGATAGAGGCCGTCGCCAAGTTTTTCGGAAGTAACGTTCAGAGCAGGCGCCCCACCCGGCCCTGGAC
>CAVRZH010000166.1:0-32554 GCA_963725455.1 Bryobacterales bacterium | reverse complement strand
CGGACATCAAAAGTTCCTTGATGGTGGAGCTCATGCCGCGCTTCAACAGAACCGGCCGATTGCATTTGCCGAGCGTCTTCAGCAAGGCGAAGTTCTGCATGTTGCGCGCGCCGATCTGCAGAACATCGGCGTAATCGGCCACCAGATCCACGTCCCGATCGCTCATCACTTCCGTGATGATCCCTAGGCCAGTGGCGCGCTTGGCCTTGGCCAGTAGCTTCAGCCCCTCTTCTTCCAGGCCCTGAAAATCGTAGGGCGAAGTCCGCGGCTTAAACGCTCCGCCGCGCAGCAGCTTCGCGCCTGCTCGCGCCACGCCCTCGGCGGCTTGCATGATCTGCTTCTCGGATTCCACCGAGCAAGGGCCAGCCATCACGATGAACTCGTCGCCGCCAATCTGGCAATCGGCCACGCGAATGCGGGTGCGCTCGCTTCGGTACTCCTTACTGACGAACTTATAGGGCGCGGAGATGCGCACGGCCTTTTCCACCTGCGGCATGGCCTCCACGGACTCCAGGCAAACCGTGGTGTCGCCGGTACCAACCGCGCCAATCACCACGCGCTCTTCGCCCTCGATCGCATGAATCTTGTAACCGAAATCCCGGATTCGCTCACACACTTGCTCGATCTCCTCTTTCGTCGAGTGGAGTTTCATCGAGATGATCATCGTTCTATCTCCTCAAAAATGAAAAACCCACTCTTTCGAGTGGGTTGCTTTTACTGTAACCGCTTTCGCTTAAGCCAACGCCACTCGCCCCGATTCAGGCACTAAACCAGTACCAAAATCGAAACGAGCTGTAGGCGCGACCAAGCATGAAGCTTCAGTATATGCGCAACTCCTGGCTTCGCGCAAGGCGGGCTGGCCGCCCTTACACCAGGGAGGCGCACCGGATTAACTCTAACGGACCAAGGCCGGGGAATCGGGCCGGAGACCGTTCGATAGCACTCCGCACCGCCTCGAAGTCGGCGGCATTGTTGTGGATCAGAGGCATTCTGGCAACCAGCGCAGTGGCGGCGATCATTCCATCAAATCGCCAACGAGCCAATCGCTCCTGGCGCGATTCAGCCAGCTGGTGCGAGCGTTTGGGCGGGGTTGGAGGATCCGGCAGCGTGGCCATGATTTCGCCGGCCACCACGGCTACAGCGCCGTCGACCGGCCACACTTGGCCTAACGTGCTCAGATAGGCGATCCGCGCCGATTCGATACTCTGTCTTCGTTCCTCTCGGGCCCCGCGCCACGCACTGCTGTATCCACGAATTCGCTCGAGAACAGTGATTGCGGATATGTGGATCGGATGATGCGACAAGTACACGCGCATCCAGCGTGAGAATTCGGAATCGCCTGCTTGCTCCAACCAACTCTCGGCGCTGGTATCGAACAGAAAGGGCCCAGCCGCAGGATCGATCACGAATCAGCGCCTCGGAACGCGTTCAAGAACAATCCCGTCAAGAAGCGCCCGCTCCTTTTCGCTGAAGCCGGAAAATGCCTTCCTGTATGCATTGAGCACTTCCTCGGAGCGCTCTGTCGCCTCGTGCAGTCGCAATCCCTCGGACAGTGCTTCCGAGATGACCGTGCTGAGGTTCACCCTTCTCGCGCGGGCGATCGTCTTCGCCTTCGCTAGCGAATCGGACGGCAGCGTCAACGTCGTTCGCTGCTTCTTGGCCTTAATGAGAGAACGCGCTGGTCCCATGCACACAGTTTAGCATCAAATGCGTCATCAAAGTGTATCAAGCATAAAACGACCGCTCTCATCATGGACCATCCATGGACGCCAAGCCGCTGAAAGTGAAACAATATCCCGTGGCATGAAAATACTCGCAGCTCTCTGCCTGTTTAGCGCCGCTTCCCTGATCGCCCAAGCACCTCCCGCCGCTCCGCGTCGCGGCGGCAACATGCTGATCAGCCGGGCCGTCCCCGATCCGGCGGCTGTAGAGCGCGGACAGAAGATCTTCGTCGGCAACTGCGGCTTTTGCCACGGCACCACCGCGCAGGGCGGCGACAGTGGTCCGGACCTGGTGCGCTCGGAACTTGCATTGGATGACGAGCACGGCGACAAGATCGGTCCGGTAATCGAGCAGGGGCGCCCCGGCAAAGGCATGCCCGCCTTCCATCTACCCGCCGATGAGATCCAGGACATCGCCGCCTTCCTGCGCTCCCGCCAGCAAGCCGCCATCGACCGCAACGCTTATAGCATCCTCAACATCGTCACAGGCGATCGCGAGAAGGGCCGCGAATATTTTAACGGCGCGGGTCGCTGCCACACCTGTCACTCGCCCACGGGCGATCTGGCGGGTATCGCCAAGAGATACGACGCCGTCACCTTGCAATCCCGCTTTCTTTATCCCCGCACGCGCCCGGGCGATTCTCAACCCGCCCTTCCCGAGGTTACGGTGAAGTTGGCTTCCGGACAAACCGTTTCCGGCACGCTTGAATACCTGGATGATTTTGATGTCGCATTGCGCGACGCATCCGGCGACTATCATTCCTTTTCACGCGACGCACATATCAAAGTGGAAGTTCATGACCCGCTGGCCGCCCATGCCGAGTTACTGAAGAAATACACCGATGCCGACATGCACAATTTGCTCGCTTACCTGGTGACCCTGAAATGACACTGAAGCTTGCTGCGCTCGCGCTGGTCTGCTGTGGATTGCCGGCTCAGAGCCTGGATCCGGCGTTGTTGCTCAAACCGCCCACCGATGCCTGGCCCACCTACAACGGCGATTACTCCGGCCGCCGTTTCAGCCCGCTGTCGCGCATCAATTCGTCAAACGTGACCGCGATGACTCTGGCCTGGGAATATCGGCTCGATCCCGGCACCGGCACGCTCACGTCCAGCATCAAAGCGACGCCGCTGGAAGTCGACGGAGTCCTCTATTTCACGCTGCCCGACCATGCCTGGGCAGTGGATGCGCGCACCGGACGGCAGCTCTGGCATTACCAATGGGAATCGCACGGCGGCATTCATATCGGCAGCCGCGGCTTCGGCATGTATGGAGGCTGGCTCTATTTCGAAACGCCCGACAATTTCCTGGTTTCGCTCAACGCCAAGGACGGCACCGAACGCTGGCACGTTGAAATTGCCGACGTGAAGCAGGAATATTTCTCCACGCCCGCGCCCATCATCATTCGCAATCACATTATTGTCGGCGTGGGC
This sequence comes from Bryobacterales bacterium, assembly GCA_963725455.1. Taxonomy (GTDB): domain Bacteria; phylum Acidobacteriota; class Terriglobia; order Bryobacterales; family Bryobacteraceae; genus Palsa-89. The sequence goes on along the minus strand of CAVRZH010000166.1, from coordinate 29,399 downwards.
GGCGATTCGCTGGACGTGCCCGGCTACCTGGAATCGCGCGATCCTGAAACCGGCCAGTTGCAATGGCGCTGGAACACCACGCCGCGCAAAGGCGAACCGGGCGCCGAGACTTGGCCCAATCCGGAAGCCATGGAACATGGCGGCGGTATGACCTGGGTGCCGGGCACTTACGATCCCGAGCTCAATCTGTATTACCTGGGCACCGGCAACCCCAATCCTGTGATGGCTGGGCAAGGCCGGAAAGGCGATAATCTCTGGACTTGCTCCATCGTGGCGTTGAATCCGGATACAGGAAAAATGGCGTGGTATTTTCAGGCCTCGCCGCATGACACGCACGATTGGGACGCCGCCGAAACTCCGGTGCTGATTGATGGCCAGATTGACGGACACCCGCGCAAGCTCCTGGCGCAATCCAGCCGGAACGGCTACTTCTTCCTATTGGATCGCACCAACGGCAAGAACATCGTTTCAAAGCCCTTCATCGATATCAACTGGTCCAAGGGCCTGGACGCGAAGGGGCAACCCATCGGCAATCCCGAAAAAGAGCCGAAGCCCGACGGCACGCTGGTGGTCCCCGCTCTTGGCGGCGCGGCGAATTGGCCGTCTCCGAGCTTCGATCCCGAAACCGGGTTGTTCTACGTTAACGCCTCGTCGTCATACAGCCTCTACTACCTCACCGACACCGGCGACAAACCGGAGGGCTACGGTGGACGCGATTCCGGCGTTTACTCCACGCTCGCACTGAAGGCCATCGATTACGCCAGCGGCCAGATCCGCTGGACCCACGAGTACAATCGCGCCGGCCCGCCTATCGGCATCTTGACCACCGCGGGCAAGCTCCTGTTCACGGGCGATCCTTCGGGTAATTTCGTGGTCTATGATCCGGCCAACGGCAAAATCCTGTGGCACGCGCACCTGATCGCCACTGTGAGCAATGGTCCGATGAGTTATGAGCTGGATGGCCGCCAGTACGTCGTCGTCGGTGCCGGCGACACTTTATATGGCTTCACGCTGCTGCAGTAGATCCTCAATCTCCTGACACCGGTCCTTCCCTGCGGCGTCGAACGATTGATGGGGCGGGAACCGGCGACCGCGTTCTCCAGACGCAGCATCTTCGGCTTGAACGCCGCCAACTTCTTTCAGGCGGAGATGGCGGGCGTGATCCTGCCGGTAATGAACAGCTACCTGAAAAGCGCCGGCTGGCGGTATGATTCCATCGGCATAGCCACTGCCCTGGCCGGCCTTGGCACGCTGCTCTTTCAGACTCCCGCCGGCATTCTTACCGATCGTCTATCTCAACGGCGCGCGCTTTTTGCGGCGGCCGCTCTTATCACAGGAATCTGTTTTACGTCGATTCCATTGTTACGAAACAGCGCCGGGTCCCTTGATTCGGTTCTGTTTGTAGCGGGCGCGGCACAAAGCTTGTTTGCTCCGCTGCTGGCAGCGCTGGCTCTGGCGCTGGTTGGTTATGGGCGGCTCAATCGCACCATGGGAACAAATCAGGGATGGAACCACGCTGGAAACATCGCGGCGGCGCTGTCGGCCATGGCACTGGTGGCCACGCAGGGCGTCAGCGCCGTCTTCTACGCTGTCGGCTTTTCGTCCGCGATCGCCACGTGTTCCGTGTTCTTGATTCGTGAGGGCGATTTGGACGAGGGGCGAGCCACCGGGCTTGAGCATGACGGAAGCGCACGCCCGGTTCCCTGGTCCTCGCTGCTCAGGGACCGAACGATTTTGTTCCTGTTCCTCTCCATATTTGCTTTTCATCTTGCGAATGCACCTATCCTGCCCGCAGTCGCACTCTACGTGAAACAGTTGCACGGCTCCGATAACCTGATGACCGCAACCGTGCTCAGCGCTCAACTGGTGATGGTCCCGGTGGCATTGCTGGCGGGCCGAGGCTGCGATAAGTGGGGACGCAAAACGACCATGGCGATTGCGTTCTGGGTTCTGCCGCTGCGCATCTTCTCTTACTCTCTCGTGCGCACGCCCCAAGCCGTAGTGTGGCTTCAATCGCTGGATGGAATCGGCGCGGGAATTTACGGCGTGGTGGTTGTAGCGCTGGCAGCGGACTTGACACGCGGCAAAGGCCACTTCAACTCACTCATGGGATTATTTGCGACGGCCGTCGCCACCGGCGGGGTGGCGGGGCCGCTCATGAGTGGCTTCGCGATCCAACATCTTGGATTTCAGCGGACCTTCGACGCGTTCGCGGTACTGGCAGCCTTGGGTGCAATCGTATTTACGATGTTCGTTCCGGAGACAAAGCCCGCTACACAGACGCCCCTATCCGCGCGACCGCAAGTCAGAGTAACTCGGTAACCCTGCGATTCCGCGCGCATTCATCACCGCCCGCAGCACCGCTTGCGCCATCACTTCCGCGGCCAGCGCGCCAATAGCCCCATGATTCGCGCGTGTTGCGATGGAGCCCGTGGCCACCGCAAAAATCGTATCGCCGTCGCTGGGCGTATGTACGGGATAAATGGTGCGCGCCAGCCCGTCGTGCGCCATCTGCGCCACCTTGGCCGCCTGCACTTTGTCCAGCGCCACGTTGGTCGCCACAACGCCGATGGTGGTGTTCGCCCCGGTATCGGCCCGCACGCTGTACCCTTCTCGAATGCGCGCCATGGAATCCATGAATCCCGATCCATCCGGTTTGCGCGCTCCCGCTATGATTTTCCCGGTCTGGGGATTCACGACGTCGCCCGAGGCGTTCACAGCCACAACCGCGCCCACCACAATCCCGGTGTCGCCGATGCGGACACTGGCGCTCCCCAGGCCCGACTTCATGGCCTGCTTCATTCCGAACAGCTTGCCGATGGTGGCGCCCGCTCCCGCGCCGACATTACCTTCCGCCACTCGCCCCGAGGTGGCCGCCTGGCATGCCTTATATCCTGACTCCGCGGTCGGCCGGATCTTGGGGTCGCCCACCCCCAGGTCATAAAGGATGGCCGCGGGCACAATCGGCACGACGACGTTTCCCACGGCGTAGCCCAAGCGATGCTCATCCAGGTACCGCACCACGCCCGAGGCTGCGTCCAATCCAAAGGCGCTGCCGCCGGCCAGCAGAATCGCTTGCACCTGCTGGACGGTATTAATCGGATTCAGCAGATCCGTTTCGCGCGTCCCGGGCGCCGACCCGCGCACATCTACGCCAGCGGTGGCGCCCTTGCCGAACAACAGCACGGTGCAACCGGTCGGCCGGCGGGACTCGGTGAAGTGCCCCACCTGCACGCCCTCGACATCCGTAATGCTCCCGTCGCTGCTCGCGGGAGCGCCTTCCAACAGCGGGAGTGCGACACTCGTGGTCAGGGCTGCCAGCGTCCGGCTGAAATCACGGCGTTTCATAACTCCAGTATTGCCCCGCTTGCGGTGGCCGCGTTACAGTCGGGTTTCCAATGCGACGTTTCCTTTGGCTGACCCTCCTTTGCTCCTACTCCCAAGCCGCGCAGAATCCCGCGGTCCGCTCCTGGAAATTTGCCGTCTCCGGCGACTCCCGTAATTGCGGCGACATCGTAATGCCGGCCATTGCCGCCGGTGTGCGCAAGAGCGGCGCGGTTTTCTACTGGCACCTGGGCGACTTTCGCGCTATCTACAGACTGGATGAAGACATGTCGCCGCCCGTGGACCTGGGGCTGCACAATAAGCCGCTGGAAACGCTGGATTACATAAAAGACGCGTGGCCCGATTTCATAGCTCATCAGCTTGTCCCTTTTGGCACATTGCCAGTTTATCTGTCCATCGGCAATCACGAAACCATTCCGCCCATGTCGCGCGAAGCCTGGCTGGTAGAGTTCGCCGATTGGCTGGAAACGCCCGCTCTGCGCGCGCAGCGCCTGAAAGACGATCCGTCGGATCACAAGCTGCACGCCTACTATCACTGGGTAGAGCGCAATATCGATTTTATTTCGCTCGATAACGCTACCCCGGAACAATTCGATCCCGACCAGATGAAGTGGCTCCAGTCCTTGCTGGCGCGCGATGAAGCGTCGCCGCGGATCCGCACCATCGTGGTTGGAATGCACGAGGCGCTGCCCGGCAGCCGGAGCGACATGCACAGCATGAGTGAGGCTCCGCGCGGCAAAGAAAGCGGGAGGCAGGTGTATGAGGCGCTGTGGCACGCGCAAGACGTCGCGCATAAACGGGTGTATGTTCTGGCCAGCCACTCGCACTTTTACATGGACCATATTTTCGAAACGCCCGACTGGAAAGACAAAGTTCTTCCCGGCTGGATTATCGGAACCGCCGGCGCTCAGCGCTATAAACTACCGCCGGACACCACGCCCATGCAACACGCACAGACCAATGTTTACGGTTACATGATCGCCAGCGTCACACCGGATGGCGCTGTGTCATTCGATTTCAAGCGATTGAGCCAGGAAGATCTTCGCGCCATCAGCGGAAAAGCCTATCCCGATCCGCTCATTCGCTGGTGCTACGAAAACAATCATCAGTAAAGAATCAGAAGCCAGAATTCAGAATCACTTCGCCGCGCTCTCCCATCCGGTCTTCGAGTCGTACGGTATGACAATCCCCATCGCTTCAACCTCATGAATTTTGCCGTCGCTGATCTTGAAGATGTGCGCGGCGGGCAGGTCGAACGGTTTGATGTTCAGATCCACTTTCTGGACATCCGGCACGCCCACGATCTTTACGAATTTCTCCTTCATCGGCTGGCGGAATTGCGATAGTCCGAACACCAGCCCAGTTTCCGGATCGGCGATTTCCACACGGCGCGGCTCAATCCTGGTGATGTAATCGAAGGTGTGCGTGTTGATCTGATCGCGGCAGCCCATGGCGCCCATGGTTCCCATGCCGGGCGTCTTCGGCGGCGGATTCCCGGTGGTCTGCATTCCGTTCTCATGCCGCAAACAATCGTTCGCGAATGGCGCCGCATCGCCGTTGGCGGTCACCAGCGCCGTGTAATAGGAGTAGCCGATTTTCAGCATGGTGGCACGCGGCGTCCGATCGGCGGGTGGCACCATCGCGAGTAGCCCCGGCCGCGGCGTTTGCAAATTCTTGAGGCTGGTTTCCCGGAGATCGCGCGCGATCAGGTGCTCCGCTTCGACGATATTGCCATCTTTCAGCTTCAGGCGCAGACCCAATTGGATCGGTTTATCGCCGTCCTTGCCATGCTCCTGCATCATGCACATGAAGCCCACCTGCTGCGCCACCGGATCGGGAACATAAATCTTGAACGTCGTTGGCCCTTCCGCCGCCGTCTTCCACAGCCCTTCCCCAGGTTTCATCGGCATGACGTTCTCGACGAATTTCACGTCCGCGGCGAACGCAACTTTCGACGGATCGTGCGCCACCAGGGCCACTATATAGTTGTCGACAGTCTTGTCCAGACAGGCCCGGTCGCATTTCGCGGCGCTAGCCGCACCGGTCATCGCAGTGGCCGCAAAAGTGAAAATAATTACGTTTCCGATAAAAGATTTCATATGGATTGTTCCAATTCGTAGTTAGTATATACCTCGCGCCGTGCCCTGCATACCAATCGCTTCCATCTTGCATGCAAGCCGGGGGAACGTAGTATGATGACCAAGCGACAAGGAGAGAATCCCATGAAATCCTCAAGAACAACGCTGTTCGCGGCCATACTGGCGCTATCGGCGGTTGGAGTGCTGTCGGCCGAATCCATCAATCCGCCCACCATGCCCCAAACCGCGCCTATGAACAAGCAGGAAAAGAAAAACCTGGACATGGTGCTGGAATGGTGGCGCGTCGTGATCCAAGGCGGCCACCTGGATCAGACCTCCAAGTACCAGGCCGAAGATTACATCCAGCACAACCCTAACGTGAACACGGGACGCGCCGGATTTGTGGAATTCTTCAGCAAGTTCAGCAAGCCCAAGAATCCCATCCCCGACAAACTGGCCAACCCGCCCGTGGTGCAGGGAGCCAAGGGCGATTATGTCTGGCTGATTTGGGAAACCGAACAAAAGGACCCGCGCGATCCATCGAAGACGTATCACTCCAACAGCTTCGACGTGCTCCGCATTCAAAACGGCAAAGTGCAGGAGCACTGGGATAGCGCCATGAAGATGCCCGGCTCAGGCAACGTTAACACCGGCGTGTCTCCCAAGCCGCCGATGGAATGGAACACCGGCAAGCTCGACAAGCAGGAGAAGATGACGCTCGCCCTGGCTACTGAAGAGCTGAAGGACATGTTGCAGTATGGCCATCTGGAGCTGGCCGACAAGACCATGGACCCGGGCTACATCCAGCACAATCCGATGGTCCCCCAAGGCCGCGATGGTTTCAAAGAATTCATGAGCAAACGGCCGGGGAGGCAGCCGCAGGAGATCAAGCCGGAATGGCCGAATCCGCCCGCCTTGACATTGATCGATGGCGCTTACTCGGTGATGATGTGGGACCGCATGGCGAAGGACCCGGACAATCCCAGCAAGATGTACACCTGGAACCATTACGACGTGGTTCGCATGGAGAATGGACACATCAAGGAACATTGGGACGAAGCGCGTATCAATCCGCCCCAGCAGAGCGCCAATAAGCGGTAGGAGGGCGCATGAAAACCATTCTCCTCGTCGCCATGGGAGCGCTGCTTGCTCTCCAGATATCCGCGTCAGAGCCGGAATGGAGCCCCCACCGCGTCAAGGGTTGCGATCGGGAATGCCTGGTCGGCTTTATGGACGGCTACATGAACGCCATCTACCAGCACAATCCCAAGGCCGTGCCACCGCTCTCCATCGACGTCCGCATGACTGAGAACACCGGACGAATGAATGTCGGCGAAGGCATGCTGTGGCGCTCCAAAGTGGAGCCGACGCCGTTCAAGATCTACGTGGCGGATCCGGTGACGGGGTAGGTAGCACTACAAGCGCGCCTGATGATCCAGGGGCGTAACGCACTGGTGGCCGTGCGTTTGAAAGTGGATCGTGGGCACATTACCGAGATCGAGCAGCTATACGATCGCAATATCAACGATGCGGCCATCCCGTTGTTAACCACTCCTCGGCCCGGCCTGGTCACCGATATTCCCGCCTCTGAGCGCGAGTCCCGCGATGTACTCGCCTACGCCGCCAATTCCTATTTCGATGCGCTCGAAGGCGACGACGGCAAGATCGCCGCGTTCGCCGACGATTGTGTGCGGCACGAGAACGGTTACCAGACCGTGAACAATCCGCCGCCAGGCGGCCGCATGATGCCCGCGCCGCCGCTGCCAAATCCCGATACCCAGCAAGGCAAGGAGCAGCTCCGGTTCAGCATGCTCACCTGCGCGCAACAGATCGACAGCAAGATCTTCGCTTATATAAAGCACATCCTTCCGTGCCACGCGATTATTGTGGATCAACGAAAGGGCGTGGTCAGCATGTTCGTACTTTTCGTTATGGATGGAACGCGTCGCGGCGCCGCGCCGGATGCGCCTCCCGGAATGCTGATGAACGCCATGATCGTAGAGAGCTTCGGCATCCGCGGCGGCAGGATCCATGAAGTGGAAGCGATGCCTTTTGTCACCATTCCCTACGGCCTGGGCGACGGCTGGACCGAAGGCTCCGGAAGATAGACTTATTTCCCGGTCATGTGCCGGACGGACTTTTCGTTTTCTAAACAGATTTCGTCCGCCAACTCCGTATCCACCGGAATGGCCTGCTTCAACGTAACAGTCCAGGGTTTGGTGTAAGCTTTCGGATCGTCCACGGTTATTTCGATTTCCAGGCTTGCATAGTTAGGCCGTCGGAACCGCTCGGTCACTTTCGCGGCGTCCGTCATCGGATTGCCCTTCATATCGAGCCATAGGTCATCGCGAAATCCGATGGTGTGCACCACCAGCGTATCGCCCTCCCACTTGCCCGATGAGTAGCCGTTCCAGGATGGCTGTGGGTCTTCTGGAAACGGACGCCCATCGGTGAAAATCTGGCGATAGCTGGCATTGAATTCGTCCAGGATCACCAACAGACCGGGAATCTGAATGATCTTCTGATGATGGGGGAAAGCGAAAGCTCGCGGAAAATTCGGCGGCATGCAACGCGCATGCGGATCGTCTTTTGACAAATCGGCCACTCGCTGCTTCACTAGCGCCGCAGCCCACGGCTGGTAGGGCAGGCCGCCAGGCAGACTCGCGCCAAAATCGACCGCTTCGCGCGATAGTCCAATCTTCTCGATGCAATTGTCCCCGTCGCGCAGCTCTTTGGGACAAGGCAGCGCATTCCCGGCCAGCCAGATGCCCGAAAGATCGGGCTTGCCGTCCGCTGCCTTCGGCGCGGGAGCGTTGAGATTCAGCTTGCCATCGGGAAGGCGTGGAACATCGGGCGTCGGATAATGAAACCACTGTGCCGAAAGGGAAGCGGCGAACAACACGGCCACCACCGCCAATCCCCAAGCGCCCGCACGCATGAACCCCTCCCCGAAAATGAACGTGTTCCATGTTATCGAAGTCCAGCGTCACAATGGAGGGACGGAGGCAGTTTGCCAGATACCTTGTTCGACGTCATTGTCATCGGCGCGGGACCTACGGGCGAAAACGTTGCCGATCGAGCGGTGAAGGGCGGCCTCACTGCCGCCATCGTGGAGTCCAATCTGGTGGGCGGCGAGTGCTCCTACTGGGCCTGTGTCCCGAGCAAGGTGTTGCTCCGCGGTTCGGCGGCGCTCGAAGCTGCGCGTCGCGTGGATGGCGCGAAACAAGCCGTTACCGGGTCACTCGATGCTTCCGCGGTTCTGGCGCGGCGCACTCGATTTACGAGCGATTGGCACGACGACGGCCAGGTGGAATGGCTGAAGAACGCGAAGGTCACGCTGGTTCGAGGGGCCGGAAGGTTGGCCGGCGAGCGCATAGTGGAGGTAGGCGCCACGCGTCTGACCGCGCGTCACGCCGTTGCCATTTGCACCGGAACCGATCCATTCCTTCCCCCCATCCCCGGCTTGGCCGAAGCCTCACCTTGGACTAATCGGGAAGCCACGCGCGCGGATCGTATCCCGCCCCGGCTTGCGGTCCTTGGAGGCGGACCCGTGGCTTGCGAACTCGCTCAGGCGTTCCGCACGCTGGGAGCCAAGGAAGTGACCATCCTCGATTGCGGCCAGCGCCTGCTCGAACGTTTCGAACCGTTCGTGAGTGAGAAGATCGCCGCCAGGTTTCGCGAGCTTGGCATTTCCGTACATTGTTCCGCGAACGTAACGCGAGTCCAGCGCCGGTCTCCGGGTTCTCCCGTGCAAATCTGGTGGGACGCGGGGAGTATCGAAGCGGACGAAATTCTGGTCGCCACCGGCCGCGTTCCCCAGACGAAAAACATCGGTCTGGAATCCGTCTCCCTGAAGCCGGGCGATTGGCTCGCCGTCGACGATACCTGCCGGGTCAAAAACGTCGCGGGTGGTTGGCTGTACGCCGCGGGCGATGTAAATCATCGCGTGCTGTTGACGCATATGGGCAAGTACCAGGCGCGAGTGTGCGGCGATGCTATTGTTGCTCGCGCCAAAGGCCAGATCGAAGAGTCTAAGCCCTGGTCGCGTCTCGCCGCTACTGCCGATCACGCAGCCGTGCCCCAAGTAATCTTCACCGATCCGGAATGCGCCGCGGTCGGGCTCACCGAAGCTCTGGCGCGAGACGCTGGCTTGCGCGTTCGGGCGGTAGAGTACGATCTCACCCACATCTCGGGAGCGCAGATCCTGGCCGACGGCTATCAGGGCCACGCGAAAATGATCGTGGATGAGGACCGTCGCGTCATCCTTGGCGCCACGCTGGTGGGCCAGGACGTGGGCGAGCTGATCCACGCGTTTACCATCGCTGTGGTGGGCGAAGTCCCGCTCGATCGTTTGTGGCACGCCGTCCCATCGTTTCCGACAGTGAGCGAAATCTGGTTGAGGCTGCTGGAGTCATACGGATTGTAGGGCAGTCGATAAAGGACATATGCTTCATCACGACAAGTTAGAAATTCATCAAAGAGAGAAAGAGGGGATCGTGATACTCGATCTCCACGGCAAGCTGGTGATGGGCGGCGGCGACATCACGCTGGGCGACTTTGCCCGGTCGCTGTTCGCTGATCATTCTTGCCAGCTGATTCTCAATCTGGCTGCGGTTCACGATATCGACACCTCCGGCATGGAAGCCCTACTGATCCTTGCCACCGAATATCGCAACGGGGGAGGAAAGATGGTGCTCTACAATATTTCGCACTCCCACGGCAGAGTATACGAATTGGCGCGCCTGGAAACCGCGATTGAAATCTATCGCGACGAACTGGATGCTATCAACAGCTTCTTTCCAGATCGTAAGGTTAAGCGCTACGACATCCTGGAATATATCGAGAGCCAGCCTCATGAAGACCAAAACCACAAAACCTAAGGCAATGCCACTGAAGCTATATCGGGAGAAGCGCAACTTCGACCTCACGGCCGAGCCGAAAGGCGCAAGCTCCCCGAGCAAGTCGCAGGGAGACCTGCTGTACGTGATCCAGAAACACCAGGCCTCGCATTTGCACTATGACTTCCGCCTGGAGTGGCGCGGCGTGTTGCTTTCCTGGGCCGTCCCCAAAGGCCCGTCGCTGGATCCTTCCGTCAAGCGCCTGGCCACTTCGGTGGAAGATCATCCGCTTGAGTACGGCGGCTTCGAAGGCGCGATTCCGGAAGGCGAATATGGCGGCGGAACCGTGATGCTGTGGGATCGCGGCACGTGGGTGCCGGAAGTTCCCGACGTCGATGAGGCGCTGGAAAAAGGCGACCTGAAGTTTACCCTTCGCGGAAAAAAGCTGCGCGGATCCTGGGTGCTGGTTCGAACCAAGCTGGGTTATGGAGGCTCAAAGAAGCCGCAGTGGCTCCTCATCAAGCATCGCGACCGCTATGCCTCCACCGAAGACGTCCTAATGGACGAGCCGCGCTCAGTTCTCAGCAACCGTTTGCTCGCCGATATCGCACGCGATGCAGGTGGTGATGAGGCCAGAGCCGCGAAAGGCGATCCAGCGAAAGTAGCTGCTCGCCGATGACCGCGCGCATTCCTTTTCGCGTTCAACCCATGCTGGCAACGCTCGTCAAAGAGCCGTTCCACCGGCCCGGCTGGGTCTACGAAGAGAAATACGACGGCTATCGCATCCTGGCATATAAAGAAGGACGCCGCGTGACATTGCTTTCGCGCAACGCCAAGGATCGTACCGAGCACTTTCACGCCGTGGCAGATGCGGTGAGCGCTCTTCAATACGAAACATTGTTGCTGGATGGCGAAGTGGTGGCCTTCGACCGCAGTGGCGTTTCGCGCTTCCAGTTGCTTCAGAACCTCGCCGACAAACTGCACTACGCGGTGTTTGACTGCCTCTATTTGGATGGACGCGATCTCCGCGCCGAAATTCTGCGATCGCGCCGTGAGGCATTGGAAAAGGTCCTGGGAAAACCTGCCGGAAAACAGCCCACACTGTTCTCGTCCTCTCGCTTGGCGCCCAATGGGCTCAAAGCCTACGAAATCGCCAAGCAAAAGGGCTTCGAAGGCGTGCTCGCCAAGGACGAATCTTCGGCCTACATCGAAGGGCGATCCGGAAAATGGCTCAAGTTCAAGGTGAAGCAGGAAGACGAGTTCATTATCGCGGGCTATACCGCGCCGGCGGGCGCCCGCGAGCATTTCGGAGCGCTACTGCTGGCGGGATACGAAGGCGAGGATTTAAAGTACGTCGGCAAAGTGGGCACCGGCTTCTCGCAGGATACACTCGCGCAGCTCTATCGCAAGTTTCAAGCTCTGGTTCGCCAAAAACCGGCGGTGTCCGATCCTCCACGCGAGCGCGACGTCACGTGGCTAACGCCCCGCCTGGTGGCGCAAATCGCCTACGAGGAATGGACCGACGATCGCAAACTGCGCCAGCCGGTATTTCTCGGGCTGCGCGACGACAAGAGCGCCCAAGAAGTGACCATCCCCGAGGCCCAATGAATTTGGACAAGCTGATCACTCATCCCGACAAAGTTTTCTGGCCGGACGAAGGCTACACCAAGCTGGATCTGGCCCGCTACTACGATGCGGTCTTCTCCAGGCTCAAGCCCTATGTCGACGATCGCCTGCTTTCCCTCGAACGCTGTCCCGATGGAATGCTCGGCGATTGTTTCTATCAGAAGGCCGCGCCCAAGGGGCTGCCCGAAGGAACTCCGACCCATCGCATCCACCATCAGAACCGGGATGTGGAATATGTGGTCGGCGGGTCGAAGGAGACGCAGCTCGCGCTGGTCAACCTGGGCTGCATTCCGGTGCATGTCTGGGCCAGCAGCGCCAGCCATCCGCAACAGCCGGACTGGATGGTTTTCGATCTGGATCCAACCTCGGGAAAATTCGCCGACGCCGCCAAAGCGGGCCTTGCGATCAAGAAGGAACTGGACGAACTCGGTCTGACCTCATTCCCGAAAACTTCCGGCAGCCGCGGCCTGCACGTCTTCGTTCCCCTGCGTCTGGGGCCCACCTATAACGAAGTGCTGCCCTTCGCCAAGGAAATCTGCGAGCGCGTGGCCGCCGATCATCCCAAGGAGCTGACCATGGAACAGCGCATTGAAGCTCGCGGCCAGCGCGTGTATCTGGACCCTTTCCGCAATGCATTCGGCGCCACCGTGGTTGCGCCTTACTCGGTTCGCCGCCGCGAGAAAGCGCCGTTCTCTATGCCGCTGGACTGGGCGGATGTGAAAACTTCGCTCCATCCTTCGGCTTTCAATCTGGGCAACTACGAAAAAGTTCTCGCCGCGCCTGATCCGTGGAAAGACTTCTTCAAGAGCAGGCAGTCTCTCAACGCCAAGAAAACTACCCCGAAAAAAACATCCTCCAGGTAGTCGCCACCAGTGCATGCGTAACCATGCTGGCGCGGACGCTGCGCGCTTTCAGCAGCGACAGCCCGCAGAAAAACCCCAACACTCCGGCGACGATCGCAAGACGCCAGTTCGGAAATTGACGGAACGGAAGATGCGCTGCTCCAAATAGCACCGCCGCAGCCAGAAGCCCCACGGTTTCGCTATGCGTGCCGCCCGCGATCACGCGCTGCAGAAACGCGCGAAAGAAAAATTCCTCGGCCAGCGACACTACCCAGAAAATCCCCAGGAACGTGACTATCAGGATCCCGGCAAACTTCCACCAAGGCAACGGATGCGGATGGAACTGCCCCAATTGCTCCATGTAGACCAGGGCTGCGCCGATCGGCAGGAAATAGAGGAAATTCCGCGAGCCGATGCGCCATTCTTCCCGCGTTGGCACGAAGCCAAAGCGCGCCTCATCCAGCGATCGCAGTGAGAGCACGGCCATCAACCCTACCCGGATCCACATGAGCTGGCCGAGAATCCCGAGCGTGACGTGCGGCGTCACCCGCCCATAGATGTAATCGAACTGCTTGCTCAAATACACCGCGGCCATGAAGCAGAGGAACAAAAGGTCGGCAAGCGTGCCGCGCTCCAGATAGGCGTACCAGAACGCAGCCACCGCCACCAGCACGAGCAACTCTGCGAACGAGGTCAAGCGAAACTTCCCCGTCAGCAGGGCTTTCAGCAGAAAGGGGAACAGGCCGCTTGCGGTTAAAAGCGCCGCCCGCTGCGTTTTCGATCCAAGCGCGTTGAAGGCCTTTCGAACCGAAGCGAACCCCGGCACCAGATAGAAGCCCAGTTCCACCAGGAACGCGGGGACCACCGCCAGCGTCACGGCCGGCGAGATATGCTGTTGATGAGAGTAAAGGTAGGCTGCGATGCAGGCTGCTATCCATACCAGGGACAGCGTCGTTAGAAACGGGCGCATTGGCTTCATCCTAGCATCGGGGTTGCTGTTTTCCTTTTTTGCGTTCAACGCCCCGGCCGACGCCGACGATCCTCCGGCGAATCTGGTCCGCTTGATCGCCGCCCGGGAAACTGAAACCGCGCAGGCACAAAGCAATTACACCTATCGCCAGACTGTCACGCTGGATGAGATGACTCCCAACGGCCTGGCCGGCGGCACGTACCAGGAAATACGCGATGTGATCTTTTCGCCGGCCCAGGAGCGCAGCGAGCAAATGGTCGGCAAGCCGCACTCCACGCTGACGCATCTCACGTTAACCGACGAAGATTTTCGCGACATGCGTGAGATCCAGCCCTTCCTGCTCACCAAGGATCAAGCGTTCCTCTATGCGACGCAGTTCCGCGGCGAAGAGATGATGGACGGCGTGGATTGCTTCGTCGTCCAGATCAGTCCCCGGCAGATTCTGGAGGGCCAGCGATTATTCGACGGCATGCTGTGGGTATCGAAGAAAGATTATTCGGTGATCCGCAGCGAAGGCCAGGCCGTCCCGCAGATCCACACGCTGAAGAGCGAGAATCTGTTTCCGCATTTCACCACGCTGCGCCAAAAAGTGGAAGGGGATTACTGGTTTCCGATGATGACCTACGGCGACGATACGCTGTATTTCCGGGGTGGCGCGCAACGAGTCCGCCTGAGCATCCGGTACAGCCAGTACCATCGATTCGGCGCCGACTCCAAAATCACTTACGGCAAATAAGTGCGGAACCCTCCCGTTAAAAGCATCGTATAGAGGGTAGAATCGACATATCGCAGTGGACCAGCAGTAGGACCGGCAGGAGGCCATATGGCGCAGCACGTGAAGATTTTGGGGGTTCTGCACATCGTGTTTGGGGCGATCGGTGTTTTTGGCGCGGTGATCGTGCTCATGATTTTTGGGGGGATTTCCGCCCTGGTGGGCATGTCGGATCGTGCGGGAGACGTGCCCGCTCCCATCATGGGAATTATTGGTGGCGTCGTATTCGTCCTGGTGATGGCCCTGTCGCTGCCGGGCTTAATTATCGGGATTGGCCTGGTTCAATTCAGGCCATGGGCGCGCATGGCGGGAATTGTTCTATCGGCTCTCGATCTATTGAGCGTCCCTTTCGGGACAGCCTTGGGAATCTACGGTCTGTGGGTGCTGCTCAACCGCGAGACCGAGCAAATGTTCGGAATTCCGCCCGCGCGCGTGGCTTAATTCCGGCCTCGAAGCTTGAGTCCTGAAGCATCCATGCCGTCGCCGGTGCGCCGCATCCAGTCCAGCAGTAAAGCTTTCAGTTCATCGCGCTTCAACTCTTGCCCGGGATCCCGCGCCAGGTTATCCATCTCAGCCGGATCTTCACCCAGGTTATAGAGATGCGTGACGTTTTGTGAGCTATCCACCACCAGCTTGTCCAGTCCGCGAACTATCATTCGCCATGCCGTCGGCGTTCCGATCTGGCCGACGCAATAGATGGACTGTGGCTGTTCGCGCATTAGATCGCGCCCCTGCATGGAATCGCCGGGGTTTACTCCACACAGCCCCAGAAGCGTCGGCGCTACGTCGACATTGGAAGCCAGAACACCAGTGCGGAAGCCAGGACTAAGCCGCGGGATTCGAAGCATGAGAGGAATTCGCACTACCGGCTCTAGCGGCCCCGATCCGTAACCGCGATCGGAAGTGAAGACGGCGATAGTGTCGTCCTTAAGCTGCAGACTTTCTATCAAGCCGAGTATTTGCCCGGCATCATCGTCGACCACGCTGGCGTCAGCTCGGGGCCAGGCCAGAAGTAAGAAGAACGGATTCTTCTGGTTTTGTTTGATGAAGTCGATCGCAAGGCCAGTCTCGGCGCCCTGTTGCGGCTCACCGCTCAAACGCCAATCCCCGAGAATCGCCGTTTGGTAACCGGCGTCTTTCAATCGGCCGGCCACTGTCGGTTGATCGGGCTTGAGCAGAACGCCGTCGTGCGCCACGCCACATGCGAAGGGAAAGCGGCCCGTAATCAAAGAAGCTTGCGAAGGACCAGCCTCGGGACACGAAACATAGCTGCGCTCGAACTGCACGCTTTCCCCGGCCAAGCGCATAAGATTTGGAACACGGGCCGCCGGGTCGAGCGCCAGATCCGGAAGATCGGCGGCCAGCAGGATCACGATATTGGGCTGCCTGGCTTTAGCACTAGCTTGAGCGCGGGCAAGCCGTGAAGACGCAGCCAGAATCCCCGATTTTCTGAGGAAATCCCGGCGGCTCGGCATGGCTGTTTTCCTTGTTAACACACTAAGGCCGTTCACGGGAACGTCCGATAGCTTATCAGGCTAATCCTCGATGCGACGGCTCCGCGTACACAATCCCTCCCGACAGACCACGCTGGCGGATCGCGCCCAAATCGCAGACACCAGTAAGACGCGGAAAATTGGTCTGCTGAAGCATCACGGCCTGGAACGTGGCGAAGGCTTGTGGATCACCCCGTGCGAAGGCGTGCACACCATCGGCATGAAGTTCCCCATTGACGTTGTGTTCCTCGACAAGAAACACAAAGTGGTGAAGATCCGCGCGGGCATGCCACGCTGGCGCATGGCGGCGTGCTTGTGGGCGCACTCAGTGCTGGAGCTGCCCACAGGCACCGCAGCGGCTACCCAAACATCCACCGGCGATCAATTGGAATTTGAAACCTACGAAAGTTAGCGCTGTCGCTCCATTTAAGACATAATACGGGGAGGAGAACGAATATGAAACTGGCTTTGTCTTTAGCAGCGACGTTGGCCATGGGCACCGTTGGGCTCTTCGGCGCGAACCAGAGCTGGACCGGCACGATTAGCGACAGCATGTGCGGCATCAGCCACCCAGCCGCCACTCCGGCGAAACAATGCACCAACGGATGTGTGAAGAAGGGCGCAAAATATGTAGTGGTTGCGGGCGGCAAAGTGTACAACGTCGCAAATCAAGACGAACCTGGCCTGATGAAATACGCCGGTGACAAAGTGAAAGTCACCGGAAAATTGGACGGCGACACCATCACCGTCGTGAAGATCAAGAAAGTCTAACTACTGGATCGACGGCCTGGATTGGTTTAGGCACGGGAACTTGGGCTGACGCTCCGGTGTCCAATCGGCGGAGGGAGCATGCCGGACTGGATGAGAGCGCTGAGTATCGCAAGCATACTGTATCTGCCAATAGCTGAAGCCGTCTGTCAGGACGATCCCGATGGGCAAGTTGGGGATTATGCGCGGCTAGCGGCGGCGGACCCCACCAGCTCGTTGGCGCATTATCGCCTGGGCGAAGCCTACCTTCGGGAAGACAATTTACAGTCGGCTGCTAGCGAATTTCGCGAGGCGCTGAATCGCGATTTGTATCCGGCGTGGACGCAGGTCTGGTCGCACATCCGGTTGGGGAGGATTTTCGACGCCACCGGCCAGCACGATCGCGCGATGAACGAATATCGAGAAGCGCAAAGCACCGGCGATAACACCAACGGCGCGCTGGACGAAGCGAATAATTACCTGAATCACGCCCAGCACGCCATTTACTTGCCCGCAGCCTCCACCCCGTTGGCGATCGACGTTCCCATTCAAAAGACGGACCCGGAATATACCGACGAAGCGCGCGTCGCAGAACTGGAAGGTACGGTAGTTCTGCGTGGTGTAATCGATGAAGAGGGTCTCGCGCAGAACCTGCAGGTAGCCGAGCCACTGGGACTGGGCTTGGATGAAAAGGCCCTGGAAGCGGCAAAGCAGTGGACCTTCCAACCGGATTTTACCAATCCGCAACAGCCCCACGCGATGGGCCAGATCAACGTTGATTTTCGGCTGCCGGCGCATCAATCGCGCTGGCATTTGATTCACGTGGAATTCCAGCCCCCGCCGGGAGCATCGCGTCCGTTATTCGTGAACGCGCTCTATCCCATCGGCGCGGGTTTGGGGCCGGAGGCAATGGAAGAGGGTCGGCTCGTGGCGGCGATGGGCCGGATGGCTGCAGCCCGGCTCGGTTTCGAAGTGGATGCGCAGGGAGTGCCGGGTAAGTTTCAAGTGCTGCAAGTTTCCGATCCCGTCTGGGGATCTGAAGCGACAGCGCTGGTCGGCCAATGGCGATTCGCTCCTGGGATGAAGAATGGAATACCCGTGTCCGTGCCTTGCACTCTGGACCTGGTGTGGGGCCAAAGAGAGCTAACTGGAGATTTAGAGCGTCAACTTCACGACATGCTGGCCGCGCGGTAAAGTCAGAACAAAACCGTGGTCCGCTTGCATCAGCTTTGGATCGCACGGCGCGCCGTCAATTTCAACTGTGCGCGGGCGCGCTTTTAATACTGCTAACGCGCGCGCGCTGCTTTCATAGGCAAAACGCAGACCATCCGGGACGACGCTCGCCGATCGCAAGTCGCCGTTGAAATCGGTCATCCGAAGGGGGCAATCTTTGGAAGACGGGGGCGCAGGTTCAACGACGTTGGGTCCGGGGGGAAGCCAAACCACCGTGTCGCTGCGAACGGGCCATAGGCGCCCATTCACCAGCGCGGGGCCTTGCCACGGCACGCCGACGCCATAGTGCGACTCGATGACGATCCGAGATCCATTCTGTTCCGCCTTCTCGACGCTGGCGGCGGCCGAGGCTAGCAAGGGAAGATCGGGCGCGAGGATGGAGTTCTCAAAATAGAGCGCCACTCGCGAAAAGGACTGCGCGGCTAAATGCACCAGCTGGAACAGTTCAGTCCCAGTTTGTTGTTTCGTCGGATACACATCCTGGTAGCGCTCCACGATGTTGATATCGATAGCCAGGTGATCGGTGTGTTTGGTGAGCGGCTGGTAGCGCGCTGCAATTTGCGGATAGCGCCGTGGGCCAAGGTTCCAGATAGTGGCTGGATCCTCGATCAGGAACGTGAAGTCGTGCTGATCGAGCAAGGGAAGAACGCGCGCGGCGTCGGCCCCGATAAGATCGTGCATCCGGGTATCGAAGCGGTCATCCACATGGGTGAGGACGAAGTCCAGGTCGGGCTTCGATGTTCGGATGGATTCAATCTTGCCAATCCATTTCTCCTGTTGCCGGCGCGCCAGATCGGCGCGGTAATCGAGAAATGTCCTGAGACGCGTATCGTCGGCGTTCCCGGGAGCCTTCCCGGATTGAAACAGCTCGATCGGATCAAACCCATGCAGTCCACGGAATTCGTTGCGAATGTCCTGGTTCATCGGCGTGAAGCGGGCGGGGTTCGCCGCGCCCTCCAGAGATTCGAAGTACAACTCGGCTAGATTCACCCCATCCCAATCGAATCGGCTTACCAGTCGCTCGATGCCTTGCGAAACGGCCGCGAAGCAATCCGGATTGTTCAGGTTCATCAGCTTGCGCCAATCCAGCTGGGCGTCCTGCAGAATTGCGGTTTTCTCGCGCCACTCCGGATGCGCATCCCAGAATTTCTCGCTCACGTGCGGCAGTTCCAGCCACACGTACACCAGGATCGCCTTGCGATGACAGGCTTCGATGAGCCGGCGCAAATAATCGTCGGACTCGGCGTTCTGTTCGTAGTAGTGCCAGCCCGCGACATGCAGGGCGCCGATTCCTGCTTGACGCCAGCGCTCGGCGAAATAGTCGAGATCGACACGCGAGCGATAGGCGCCATCGAAGAAAGCCCACAAGCGTTCGCTCTGAAACGGAGGCTTCATCCCCAGATCGCGCAGGGCTTGGAGTAAATACGGAAATCGTTCGTAGCCTTCTTTGCCGGGCGCGGTGGCGATCCATAGCACGGCTCCCGTGCCGCGATGGAAAGCCACGGTAACAGGGGCGTGATCCCAGCGCTCTACGGCCAGAATCGTCGCGCCCTTGGGTACGCTGAAGACAGGGATTTCGAGCGCAGATTCCCAGATAATGGGGAGTTTGGGCGCGTGCTGATCGACGATGCTGCGGACCACCACGCGTGGAACGCCGACGGCAGGAGCGATCCCCAGCGCGGCGGCGAGTTCCCCTTCCCCTTCCAGCACCACGATGCCGCCTTGCTCGATGCGCTGGATCCATTGCGGGACCGATCCGGGCGCCACGTTGCGAACAACGAATAGATTCGCCGGACCTCCCGACGCGCGCGTGATTCCAATGGAGGAAAAGATCTGAGGCCACGGGCCCGCATCGTCACCCGCGATGTGATAGTTGAACGTGGTCGCCGGAAGGCAGGCGGCCCAGCTCGAGAAAAGCGAGGATGAGTCTAACGCGAAAATGCATACCAAAATCCAATTCGAAGATCGAAGAAATTCGGCCGGCGCGGGTTGTCCAGGTTCACCGTGTAGACTCCGCGCAGAAAGTTCACCGAAAAGAGCAAGGACTTGGGCAGATTGCGAAAACGGAAACGCAACCCAGGGCCGGTTTCAATGTAATTGGCCCAGTATTGATGCAGCCGGTCCGCGGTGGCGTTGGCGTTCCAATACAACTGCTCTTGCAGGCCGCCGAAGCCTTCCGCGGAGGCGAATGTGTAGCCCGCGCGATTTTGCGAATAGTACAGCATGTCGTCTTGAAAGCGGCTGACGAAGACCGCATCGTCGTTGGTTTCCGAGAAGAACCCATGCGAGCTGCCCATCAGATGGCCGAAACCCTTGGCGTAGGAAACGCCTCCGCGATAGTCCGGTATCATCGCGCCGACATCAGTGCGGCTGGCTAAATACTTCATCGCTTCGCCGGCTTCGAACCACCCCGTAACACCACGCCAGGGAAGCGTCGCCAAACCGGCGCCGAAAATGAAGGAGTCTTCCGAAAGATATTGTGGGAAGGCGTTGCCAAGCGTGGGTCCGATGGTCTCGCGGGTATCGCCGACAAAACGAACGGAGAGGTAAGGACGAATGGGAAGTCGGCCAAGCTTCAACTCAGTTTTGATCTGGCCATAGCCGAAGACGTCGTGCCATCGGGTGGAGAAGAACGGAAAGACCCAAACGGTTGTGCGCAGGCGCTGAAATTGAGGCGCCAGGTTGTGATACGCCTTCTTGGCTTCGCCGGAGATAGCTGGGTCCTCGCTCTTGCTCGCTAGATTGAACCATTTCACGGCATCGCGATCATCATGCAAGACGTTATAGACCCAGCCCAGCTTGAGCATGGTGGAGAAGTCGACCGGATCGTTCTCGTGCGCAATAGTGAGATACTTCAGTGCGTCCTTCAAGTACCCGGCCTTCATGCTCTTTTCGGCCAGCGCCTTGGCCTCCTCGGAAGTTCTCTGCGCCGGAGTTTCGCGACGAGTTAGCTTCTGAGGAAGCTTGAGCGCCACGCGGACCCGGTCCGCCAGTTCCTCATCACCGCCCTTCAGCACTTGATCAAGCAAGGGCTGGGCGCCGGCGAAATCCTTCCGGTTCAAGCGCAGGAATCCTAGCTGCGCGGAGGTAAGCAAGTCCCCCGGGTTAGCCTGGTGCAGGGTCTGGAACTGATGCTCGGCCTCATCCTCTTTGCTCATGGCAAGTAGCAAATAAGCGTATTCGCGGCGGAGCTCGAAATTATCGGGATCCAGTTGGAGGGCTTTCTCAAACTCGTAGACGTAAGGATAACCATCTGGCAGAAGTTCGCGGGCTTGTTCGGCAACTCGCGGAGGTTTGCCGCGCGACGCGGCCAGCAGCAGGAAATATGCGTCTTCGTTGCGGCCCAGTAATTTCCACACGCGCCCTAGGTCCAGCATCAACGAACGCTCGCCCGGACGAAGTTTCCAGGCCATTTCATAATGTTCGGCGGCCAGTTGGAGTTCATCGCGTTGCTCAGCCAGTACCGCGAGTTCCTGGTGTGCGCTAAAGTTACTCGGTTCCAATCCCACGGCTTTTTGCCAGCGTGCGATCCCAGTGGCCAGGGGCTGGTCAATATTTTGGAAGGCCTGTTCAGCCGTTTCCTGCGTGGCTCCTTCGCCAGTTTTGCGGATTCGATCGAAAATGCGGCGCGCTACTGCCTGCTCTTTTGTCTCAAAACACAGGAATGCGTATTCAAGCGCCACGTGCTGATCCGACGGGTCCAGGCGCATAGCCGCGGCGAATTGGTCGCGCGCGGGTTCGTTTTCCCCTACCTTAAGCAGCGCATAGGCCAGGTCCTTGCGAATCGATGCGCGATCCGGAGCGAGCGCGATACCTTCCTTGAATCCCGCGATGGCTTGATCGTAGTTCTTCTCGCGCAGTGCCTGATACGCGCGTTCCAGCGGCTGATAAGCAACGTCCGTCGGTTGAGCTGACAATGATCCTAAGATCAGCGCAAACGCGACCGTGAGTCGGAACAGCATGCAGCTTCGTGGACAAAGGAGTAGTGGTGAAGAACCTGAAGTTCTCTCATTTTCTATCGTCCCCCCGGACAGGAAACCCGATGGGCCGCTTGGTCGGCTGGGAAGCCAGGAGCGCACGGATTGCGTCGAAGACTTCCTGGATATTCCGGTCGTGCTTCTGAAACTTCTTTTCGAGTTCTTCAAGCCGGAGGGCTAGTTCCTTGTGGGTGGCGAGTACTTCACGCAGATTGACAAACGCGCGCATGATCGCGATATTCACTTGGATGGCTCTGTCACTTTTGAGAACGCTCGACAGCATAGCCACGCCCTGTTCGGTGAACACAAACGGCAGGTAACGGCGTCCGCCCCAACTTGAGATAACAATTTGTGATCTCAAGTTTTCGGCTTCATCGGCAGTGATCTGAAACATAAAATCGGCCGGGAAGCGCAGCATGTTACGGCGAACCGCTTGATTAAATGTTCCGGTAGATACGCGATAGAGATCGGCGAGATCGTTGTCGACCATGACCTTTTGACCACGAACGAAATAGATGCGCCTCTCAATGGAACCGCGCCGCACAACGGTACCCCGGGCGCTCCTGGCAGATTTCTTCTTAGCCTTCATGTAAGTGAAGTAGCCAGAAGGCAGGGCTTGTCTCAGCCGGAATCCAGCGTGGCTGGACGCCGCTAGGATTCCAAAATCACGATCGCCATCGCTTGCCCCGCCGTATGAGTAAGCGAAAGCGCGATATTTCGGACACCCAGACTCTCCGCGACTTGGGCGGCGGCCCCGTGGAATCGTAGCGTGGGCTGGCCGGAGGGCAGATTCGTCACTTCGAAATCCCGCCACCGTACGCCGTGTTTCCACCCGGTGCCGATGGCCTTCATCCCGGCTTCCTTGGCGGCGAATCGGGCTGCATAGCGCTCAAAGCGGTTGGCCTTGCGCTCTACGTATGCAATTTCGGCGGGCGTGTAGATGCGCTCGATGAACCGTTGTCCGTGGCGCTCAATAGCCGCGCGAATGCGGTCCACCTCCGCGAGATCCACACCGGTTCCAACAATCACAGCTCCGCACCGGGGGACGTTACGGTCAGGCGTCCAGGGTCGAGCCCCTCGGGGCTAGTCAAGAGTTTCTTCACAGCGACAAATCGAAGCCATAGTTACGCCCACCGGGAAAAACTAACTTACTTCACTTACTCGGGAAGCTTACCAAAGCCAAATTACTCCCGCATACCATGTCCGCTGGGCGGGCATGGTAGTTAACGGATCGGAAAATGAGATAACCCGGCGTTCTGAACAGACCTACTCGGATTTTCCGCCCGCTGTTTTGCGGTACTCAGCCCAACGGCGCTTCTGAGCAGCAGCGATTCTCTTCCGAGCGGCGTCGCTCAGCCGGCCCGCGGTGCGCTTAGTTGCGGAACCACCGTTGGTCGAACCGGTTGACGACGCAGGCGGGCGTCCGCGACGCCCCGTCGTTTTTCCCAAGAGCGAACGCACCTCTTGAATTTGTTCGTCGATTCGCTGTTTCTGCAGCTCCAGTCCCTCCAGAGCCGCCGTCAACAAAGAATGATTCCGAATTGAGTTTACTATGCGAGGCATTGGTGCTCCTAATCCGATGATACCCAACCGCACATCAGGCTGGGATTACTCCATTTGTTACCTTGTTACGGCGCTTCCGTGGGAGAATGTTCCGTTGGCTTTGCGGAGTCCAGTATGAAAGTAACCGGGCCCTCATTGATAAGGTGGACTTCCATGTCGGCCTGAAAGACGCCCGTCTCCACCGGAACGTTACTGGATCTTAAGCATTGAACAAAATATTCGTACAAGTCGCGCGCTTGCTCTGGCCCAGCGGCCCGGTCGAAGCTCGGCCGCCGTCCTTTCTTGCAATCCCCATATAACGTAAATTGAGAAACAACCAACAGAGCGCCGCGCACTTCGACTAAGCTGCGATTCATGCGGCCCGATTCGTCGGGAAATATGCGCAATTGGATCACCTTGTGCGCAAGGTACTCGGCATCCGCCGGACGGTCTGTTTGCGTCACGCCCAAAAGAATTACCAATCCGGCTCCGATGGAGCCTGCCGTTTCGCCCGCGATATCGACGCGAGCGCTCTTAACCCTCTGCAAGACAATTCTCATGGGGTGACCCGGCGTTAGCATGGAACGGCCGGCAAGGACTAGTATGCCATTGCACTTTACCGCCGCTTTGGGCCGCGCGACACGTAACGCGATCGGGCAAAAGTTAAGGTACGCAGAACCGCGCTCTAAGGCGATTCACTGATCTGCAAGTGGATCAAAGGTCCTGATAATAGAACCAATGATCCATCAAGGTATCTTCAAACGCCGCCGCATACACAGCAAGATGCCGGGCGGCTTCTTCAATTTCGAGGAAGAGGGTACCAACACTCGTCTTTATGGTTTCGGCCACGGCGATCACCTGCGGTTACGCGACGAATTCGGCAACATCTGGCGCGGCACCGCCGAGAAGGTGAGTGAGGATTCGGTGCGCTACACGTTTCGCGACGCAAATGGCCGCACCATCACCGGAGTCTCCGACAGCTTTGGCGTTGTGCTGCGCGATGGGCGCGGCAAAACCTGGCGCGGATTCATCGATTAGCACCGGCTAACCTCCTCGCGCGTTATCATCGGCGGGAGTGTGGCTGAGAACCATTTGATTCCTCTTCCCGTTGTCCTTGGTCCCACGGGCTCAGGCAAGAGTGATCTGTCCCTTTTGATCGCACGTGCCGCGGGCGCGGAGATCGTCAATTGCGACTCGCTGCAGGTTTACCGCGGCTTTGATGTTGGAACTGCCAAGGTCCCTCCCTCCGAACGCCAGGGCATTGCTCATCACTTGATCGATATCGTGGAACCGGACGAACTGTTCACGGCGGGTGACTATGCGCGCGCAGCCGAGGCGGCGGTTCGCGAAATCACCGGGCGCGGCCGCAGGGCTGTGCTGGTCGGCGGCACGGGCTTCTATCTGCGGGGCCTTTTAGAAGGTCTTTCGCCAGGACCCGCGCGCGACGACACCCTGCGAGCCCAGTTGCAGGACCGGGAGATGAAGCGGCCAGGCAGCCTCCATCGCATTCTGGCGCGCCTCGATCCCGCTTCAGGCGCGCGCATTCATCCCAATGACAAAAACAAAACCTTGCGGGCTCTGGAGGTACGCCTGTTGCAAGGAGCGCCGCTGTCTTCGATGTTTGCACGCGGACGAACCGCTTTGGAGGGCTTTCACCCAATCAAAATTGGACTGGATCCGCCTCGCGATTTGCTCTACGCGAGACTCAATGACCGCGCCAGCAAAATGTTCTCGGAAGGCCTGATTGAAGAAGTTCGCCGCCTGCTTGCGGCGGGCGTGCCGCGCGAAGCCAAGCCCTTTGAATCGCTCGGCTATAAGCAGGCGCTGCAAGTGCTCGCAAGACGAAGCAGCATCGAACAGGCCATCCAGTCCACGCAACAGGAGACTCGCCGTTATGCCAAGCGCCAGCGGACCTGGTTTCGAAAAGAACCGGACGTCCGCTGGCTGGAAGGTTTCGGCGAAGACCCCGCGGTGCAAGCTGAAGCGCTAGCGCTGCTGCGCGACGCCGGCGCTATCTAACCAAAAATACATTCACGCAACAAAACATTCACAATATTTATTCGGAACACAAACCCTTCCACGACGTATAACAACATGAAGTTAGTAAATGTGCAGCGATAAAGTCAAAAACATGTTGAGGAGTTACAACAATGGTTAAGAATATCCTACTCGGATTTGCGTCGGTCGCGCTGGCTGTCGCGAGCGCCGCCGCGAGTTACAACGTGACCTTCTATCAGCCCGTCATGATTAACGGATCGGAACTGAAAGCCGGCGACTACAAGCTGGAGTTGAAGGACAAGACGGCCATCCTCAAGCAAGGCAAAACCGTCGCCGAAGCGCCGGTGACCATCGAGAACGACGCTCAGAAATTTCAACGCACCGCGGTCCGCCTGGATGGCATGCAGGTGCAAGAGATCCGCATCGGCGGCACGAAAACACGTATCGTATTCGAGAAATCGCCGAACGCCACCAACTAACGTCGCTTGCGTTTCGAGGCCTCTCTCCCCGGCCTCCTTGCGGCGGTGGCCATCCTGGCTGCCGCCGTTCATTATTTTGGGCGCGCTAAAATAAGATTGTGTTCCGAATTATCTGCGCTTGGTTGGGCGTGTGCTTTTTGCTTCCACCCGCACAAGCCGCCACAGATCTGGTTCTGCCCTTCTTCAACGTCTCGAAGAATTCCAATCTGGACTGGATCGGCGAGAGCCTTGCCGAATCGGTCCGGGAAGCGCTCGCGTCCGAGGGACTGATGGCGCTCGACCGGGACGATCGCATCGAGGCTTATAACCGCCTATCGCTTCGGCCCTATGCTCTGCTCACCAAGGCGTCGGTAGTCAAGATCGGCGAAGAACTGGATGCCGAATTAGTGGTCTTCGGCCAGTACGACGTGAAGCCTATCCCGGACTCACCCAGCAAAAGCCTGGGATCGTTGCAGATCACCGCGCGCGTGCTGGACTTGAAGCACTTCAAGCAAGGTCCAGAGTTCCGCGAAGTGGGCGCGCTCGAAGATCTGGCGGCGCTCCAGGAGCACCTGGCGTGGCAAACGCTGCGTTATCTCAAACCCGCCAGCGCGCCGTCGGAAGCCGAATTCCAGCAACGCCACCCTGCGGTGCGTGTGGACGCCGTCGAGAATTACACCCGCGGACTGCTGGCCACCAATGCCGACGACAAGCATCGCTTCTTCACCCAGGCCGCGCATTTGGATGCTCACTATTCGCTGCCCGATTTTCAGCTCGGACGCCTGCTCTGGAGCAAGAAGGAATATAGCTCGGCGGCTGACTGGTTTCAAAAGGTAGCGCCGGGTGACGTGCACTATCATGAGGCTAGTTTTTTCCTAGGTCTTTGCCGCTATCACACCGGCGACTTCGCCGGCGCTCAGATCGCGTTCCAGACCGTGGCGCACGTAGTTCCCTTGAGCGAGGTATATAACGACCTTGCCGCCGCCGAGTCCCGCGCCAATATCATTTCCTCCGCGGTGGATGACTTCCGTAAAGCCCTGGAGGGCGACAGCAGCGATCCGGTCTATCAATTCAACCTGGGCTATGCTCTCTGGCGGGCGGGAAGTTTCACGGCGGCGGCCGAGCGATTCCACAGCGTGCTGGATCACAATCCCGATGACGCCGTGGCAGCTCTCTTATTGCAACGCTGCGAGAGTCGCAGCGGCCCCCGGCCCGGAGACTCGCAAACCGAAGGCCTGGAGCGCTTGAAGACCAACTATGAGGAAAGCGCCTACTGGCAGTTGAAGGCCGTGTTACAGCCTGACAAGCCTTGACCGCCAGCCGCCAAATCCCCCCGCTAACGGCCGGTTGCGGCCGGGCACTGCGGTTGAATTTCGGGAAACGGGTATAATCCAAAAAGCTCATGCTGGAAGCGTTCGGTTTATCCGATCCTGGCTGCGTCCGCCAAAACAACGAAGACTGTTACCTGATCTCTCCCAACGACCGCGTCTATATTGTGGCCGACGGCATGGGAGGCGCGCAGGCGGGCGAACACGCGTCCAAGCTGGCCGTGGAAACGGTGGCCTCGGTGATTCACAATTCCGCGCTCCCGGACGGTGAGACGCTCTTTGAGGCGTTTCGCGAGGCCAACCTGCGAGTCATGAAAGCGGCCGCCAGCGATCCGGAACTGGAAGGCATGGGAACCACGTTGGTGGCGGCCCTTGAATCCGGTCCTGAACTGCTGATTGCCAGCGTAGGCGATAGCCGCGCCTATGTATACAACGGCGAGTTGACCAGCGTGACCGAAGACCAGACCTGGGTGAACGAGGTGGGACGGCGCCTTGGAATCGACGAGGCTGCCCTGAAAATTCATCCCATGCGGCACGTCCTAACCATGGCGATCGGAGTAAGTCCGGAGTTGCGCGTGCATTCCTACACTGTCCGACCGCATCCGGGTGAGTTGATCCTGATGTCGAGCGACGGTTTGCATGGCGTGGTGGAACAGGGCATTATTGCCGACGCATTGTCCGGCAATGGTTCCCTGCAGGCGAAGTGTGAACGCTTGATCGAATCTGCCAAACAGGCCGGCGGCCCCGACAACATCACCGTAGTCCTATTGCAGGCGAAATAAGCCCAGCGCGTTTACCCTCTTTTACACCGATTTCGGTAACGATTCGGTGTGGAAGTGCGATCCTTTAGCTAGTGCTCCGGTTTCTTTTACTCTTGGCTCTAGGTGTGTCGTTAAGCACGCTGGCCAGCTCCCAGACTACTGCGCAGAATGGCGTTGCCTACAAGGGAACCGTCAAGTTCGGCGGCCAGCCGCTGCCTGGGGCCACGATAACTGCTACCGAGGGCGATCACCGGGCAGTGACCACCACGGACGAATCCGGAGCTTACGATTTCGCCGGTCTGGCTCCGGGAACCTATACGGTGGAAGTCCAGATGTTTGGGTTCCAGACCGCTCACAAGCAAGTCCAGGTCGGTCCCGGATCGCAACCCACGGAGTGGTCGCTTGAGTTGCAGACCGCCCGGCCGAGAGAGCCAAGAGAGTTCGCCGGGCGTCCTGGGCAGCAACAGGGTGGCTTCCGGTCCACGGCGCAAAACACGGAGAACGAGGTGGATCAACTCGCTGCTGCCGCACCGCAGGATAATGCGCCGCCGCCTTCGGCCAACGCCAACGAAGCGTTCTTAGTTAACGGATCGCTCAGCAATGGACTGCAAACTGGCCAGGACGATTTCGGGCTGCGCGGGCCGCTGTTGGGTCTGCAGGGCCCGGGTGGCCTGCCCGGAGCGGGAATCGAAGGCCAGCCCGGCGGTATCCCTGGAACTCCGGGAGGCCCCGGCGCCGGTGGACCGGGCGGCGGAGGATTCGGCGGTGGACGTGGTGGCGGATTCGGAGGCGGACGTGGCGGGTTCGGCGGTCCTGGAGGACGGGGCCGCGGGCGGGGCGGCAACGGCGGATTCATCGGCAATCGCAGGAACCGCGGGCGCCAGGGCATCCACGGCAACGTTTCGTTCCAATGGCAAGGCGCTGACACCGATGCCAAGGCGTTCTCCTTGAGCGGTCAGCCCGTTCCACAACCGAACTTCAATAACTACCGCTGGAGCGGTGTGCTGGGCGGGCCTCTGCGCATCCCGGGCCTGCTGAAGGGCGACTCCACGTTTTTCACTGTCAGCTATTACGGCACACGCGGCCAGAGCGCTTTCTATAACGTGGGCACCGTTCCCACCGCCGCCGAACGCAGCGGCGATTTTTCGCAGACTTTGATCAATGGCGTTGTTCCCACCATCTACAATCCAGCTACCGGCGCGCCGTTTCCAGGCAATGTGATCCCGAGCAGCCTGATCAATCCGGCCGCCGCGGGCCTCCTGCAATACATTCCCTTACCAAATCTTCCCGGAACGGTGCAGAATTTCGACTTTGTCACCGCTGTCCCAGCCGATACCGACAACGTCAGCATTCGTTTGAATCAGAACTTCGGCAAGAACGACCGGCTGTCG
>CAVRZH010000165.1:0-33058 GCA_963725455.1 Bryobacterales bacterium | reverse complement strand
GTGGTGATGCCGGCCTTCCGCAATTCGCGAATCGCTTTCAACCGGCAATCGATAGTCGCACAATGCGGCTCGTAGAGCTTGCGCGCAGTTTCCCGATTTGTTGTGATGGAAAAACTCACGCGCAGTGTCGTCCGCCCCGACAACTCCACCAGTCGCGATAGATCCCGCAGGATGAGCGGACCGCGGGTCTGAATCACGAACACTTTCGGCGGCCGCGCCAGCAGTTCGTCCAAGATGAGCGGCATCATCGACTGGGTCTCTTCGGCTGGCTGATAAGGGTCAACGAGGGGTGAACAGTAGATGACTTGGTCCGGCCGAAGCTGGCGCCGCAGCAATTCCGGCGCATTGCTCTTGAAGGTGGTGAACTGTCCCCAATGCCGCCAGTCCTCCGGTTTCAGGCCCCCGTAAATCCGCATGGTTGGCACATAACAATAGGTGCAGCCGAAAGTGCAGTTGCGCGCGGGAGTCAGCGAGTGAGTGAATCCAGCCTCAGCGATGAAACCTGTGGTGTTGCTGAGAATGCTAGTGGCGGGTGCTTCTAAAACTTCGAACGGCATGACCGCTTCACGGCTGCTGGAGGCCCAGCAGTTTTCGCCGCAACATGTCGAGCGCGATGTTGGTGGAAAAAGCGCGGATACGCTCGCGATCGGCCGGCCACTGCACGCGACGGACTTCCGTGCCATCGGGCGACGCCAAGCCGAGAAACACCAGACCAACCTGTGCTCCATCCGGCCCGGCATAGCCGGTGATGGAAAGCGCATAGTCCGATCCCGTCCCGGCGCGGGCGCCTACGGCCATCGCCTTCGCCACCGGTTCGCTGACCGCGCTGTGCTCCGCGATCAACTCCGCCGGCACATTCAGAAGTTTAATCTTCATCTGATCGGAGTAAGTGATGAAGCCGCCGCGAAAGTAATCCGAGGCCGAAGGAACGGCGGTGATCCTGCCGCCCAGCAAACCGCTGGTGGCGCTTTCGGCCACGCTGAGCGACGCCTTCCGCGCACGGAGCAAATCGCCGATCACTTTTTCAAGCGAATCACCGTTGCAAGAATACATTCGATCGCCCAGTAGCGGCTCAATCTCAGCGCTCGCCTGCGCCACTAGAGACTCGGCCTCCTGCGCCGTTGCGCAGCGCGCGCGCAAATGCACGTGAATCTCACCGGAGACAGCGAGAATTGTTGTCGACAGATTTGCGTAGCGCTTGTAGACCGGCGATATCAACTGATCCAAATCCGATTCGCCGATCCCCACCACGCGCAGCCAGCGCGTCCGAATCACCTGCGAAGGCAGAACCTTTTCGAGGCGAGGCAAGCATTCGCCTTCGAACATCGGCTTCATTTCCATGGGCGGCCCGGGCAGCAGCATGAAAACGACGCCATTGTTGGCGATCCATTGGCCCGGCGCCGTGCCGCGATCGTTCGGCAACACCTCCGCGCCCTCGATGACGTAGGCCTGGCGGCGATTGATCTCCGCCATTTTGCGTCCGAATGCACGGATACGGGCTTCGATGCGATCGCAAATATCCTGTTGAAAGACGAGCGTGCGACCGAGCGCGCCGGCCACCGCCTCACGCGTCAGGTCGTCTTCGGTCGGCCCCAAGCCACCGGTCAGGACCACTATTTTCGATCGCGCGGCCGCGCCCAGGATGCTGTCGGTCAGCCGCTCGCGCTCGTCACCGACCACGGTCTTGCGCACCACTTCGACGCCCAAGGCGTTCAGCTGGTCGGTGAGATACAGCGAATTGGTATCGAGCCGTTGCGGCGTCAGCAGTTCCGATCCGACGGCAATAATCTCGGCATCCGCCATCAAAGAGACTCCGGCATTAGAGAGACCCCGGCATCAGGAAGGAAGAGGACGACCCGCGATTCCCACGTCCACGCGATAAAGGGCGTTGTTCGTGCAGACGGCCATCGCACGCGAGGGCGTAAACGCCAGGCCTACAATTCCGGGTCCGGAAAGAAACAACTCCGGGTTCCGATCGTGATCGAAACGGACCACTCCGCGCCGTCCGCCGAGGGATGCCGCCACATACAAACGGCCCTCGGCATCGAAAGCCAGGCCCTGGGGGCGGCCCAGTCCGCGATAGTAGGTTTCCACTTCACCCGCTGGGGAAATTCGATTCACCGAATCGAAACTGGATGTAGTGGGACCCGCGACATACAAGTAGCCGTCGTCTCCGAACGCAAAATGATACGCGGCGATGGAAGGTTCCAGGGTGGCGAAGACGTAGATCTGGCGGGTGCGGCTGATCTTGAACACGGTGCCGCTGCGATCGCCGACGTAGAGATTTTCGTCCGGATCGAAGGCGATACCCGTAGCAACGCCCATGCCTTCCACGTACACCGATACGTTGCCGGTGGGAGTGGCCTGATAGATGATGCCGTCGTAGCGGCTGGAGATGTACAACGTGCCGGCTTTGTCGAAAGCGAGTCCAGTGGCGTTCATGATCTCGCTGGCGAAAGGCTTCGAGTTGTAGTTCAGATCGATCTTGTACACTGACACGGGCGTCTTCTGGCCGCGCGAGCCGCTGAACGTGACGTAGATATTGCCGAACGAATCCGCCGCTGGGTTGCCGACCGGATAAAGATTCTCGGCGACCTGGATTCCAATATCGCAGGTCCAGGCCTGGCTGCTCAGAGCTCCATTCGCAACGACGAGATCGCCCGCGGATGCGCCTTCCGGGACGCGCACAATCACGCACGAATCGGACCCGATGACGATGGGCGCCTCCATGTCTCCGATCGTGACGCGCGGCCGCTCGGATTTCGCCAAGCCCGCGCCGCGGATTTGAAACTCGCCACCCGGGATGGCCGCTTCGGGGGTCACCGTGGAAATCTGCGGACGGCCATTCGAGTCCTTCTTAGATGCCATAGGTAAAGAGATGCAAACGATCTAATACGAATATAGCAAGCGCGCCGTAAATCCCCGCCATTACGTCGTCGGCGACAATTCCCCAGCCGCCTGGAAAGCTTTCGAACTGGCGCGCCGGCGGCGGCTTCCATACGTCCAGCAGGCGGAACAGCAGGAGTGCGGCCAAATAAGATCTCCAATTGAACGTAGCCGCGCCCGCGAGGGTGATCCACTGGCCGATCACTTCGTCCACCACAACGATGTGAGGATCTACGATGTTCGTTTCTCTGGCTACCACGCTGGCCGACCAAATTCCTGGAGCGAGAAGGATGGCAGTCAATAGCAACAGCGTCAGGCGCTCATAGGTTCCGGTGTAACCGACCAAGTAATGCAGGGCGATGGCGATGACCAACGCCGCGA
The DNA here is from genome assembly GCA_963725455.1 of Bryobacterales bacterium. Lineage (GTDB taxonomy): Bacteria > Acidobacteriota > Terriglobia > Bryobacterales > Bryobacteraceae > Palsa-89. Next base: position 29,791 of record CAVRZH010000165.1, on the reverse strand, counting down.
GCGATCCGGCAGTCCCGGGCGCCTTGGGTGCGTACCCGCAGCCGAACCAAGTTGCGATGAGAAATGCGGCGGTATTGCGCCGAAGCATGCTTTATTCCTGGCCTTCGGTTTCGTTCTCCATGTCCTCGGGCTGCACTGGAGTGGAGATCACGTATTTCTCGCTGGCCCAATTGCCGAGGTCGATGATCTTGCAGCGCTCGCTACAGAAGGGGAAGAACGGATCGTCGGGAGAAACTTCTTTCTTGCAGATTGGGCATTTCATCGTGCTGCGGTGAGGATCGGAAATGCATTGGCGGCGGGAATCGGCGGGGCCGCTTCGGAAGGAACGTCCAAAGCCCCGATCAGGTCGTAATCGTGCGCCTCTGTAATCCGCATGCGGCGGATCTCGCCGCGCCGGGGCGGAGCACCCGCATAATCGTTCACGTAGCAGAAGCCGTCGATCTCGGGCGCTTGCGTAGACATACGGGCCTGCCACAACAAATCGGTATCCGCGGACGGACCTTCGATGAGAACGTCCACCTCGCGGCCGATCATCTTGCGATTTCGCGCCTTTGAAATGCGGCGCTGTACAGCCATCAACTTCTGTTTGCGATTGTGGATCGCGCGTCCGTCCACCTTCGCGTCCAAATGAAAGCTGGCGCTGGAGTCTTCATCGGAGTAGGAGAATACGCCCAGCCGGTCCAGTTGCGCGGCTTTGACGAAATCGCACAGGATTTCGAAGTCCGCCTCGGTTTCGCCGGGAAAGCCCACGATCATGCTGGTCCGAATGGCGACGCCGGGGATGGTCGCGCGAATACGCTCCAGCAGCTTCAGGAAGAAATCGCCATGCGATCCACGCTTCATGCGCTTCAGAACATTGAAGCTGGCATGTTGCAGCGGCATGTCGATGTACTTCACCAAGGCGGAATGCTCGGCGATGGTGTCCAGCAGCTTTTGCGTGATCCGGTTCGGATAGCAATAGAGAAACCGGATCCACTTTTCGCGCGCGGTTTCGATTTGCGCCAGTCGGGCCATCAAATTCGCCAGGCCGTCCTTGATTCCCAGGTCTTCGCCGTACGAGGTGGTGTCCTGGCCGATCAGATTAATCTCGCGCACGCCGCTAGCGAACAGCCGGGTAGCCTCCGAGATCACCGATTCAAATCGCCGACTCCGAAACTTGCCGCGATACTGCGGGATCACGCAGAAGGAGCACGGATGATCGCAGCCCTCGGCGATTTTGATGTAAGTGAAGTGGCTGGCGGTGGAAAGCACGCGCGGCGTGAGGTCGTGATAAAGATAAGGTTCGAGCGCTGAGGGAGCCGGTTCAAAGCCTGGCTCCAGGCCTTCGCAGACCGCGACAATCCTGGCCAGTTCGTTGGTGCCGACCAGTGCGTCCACTTCCGGTAGCTGATCGCGAATCTGGTCGCGATAGCGCTCCACCATGCATCCCGCCACAACCAGCCGGCGCGCGCGCCCGGATTTCTTGTATTCGGCCATCTCCAGGATGGTGTCGATGGATTCCTGCTTGGCCGGGTCAATGAAGCTGCAGGTGTTCACCACCAGCACTTCAGCGTCGCCCGGTTCCGGCGTCAACTGGTGCCCGCGTTCGGCCAAATGACCCATCATCACCTCCGTATCCACGAGGTTCTTGGGGCAGCCGAGACTTACAAAACCAATTTTCACAGGTGAGGGTGCGGAGGAAGTCCGTCAGCTCTAGAATAGCAAGCCTGGGAGCTTCACTTCTTCAGCCCGTACAATTTGGCCGCGTTATCGTGCAAAACCATGTGCGCGATTTCAAACGCGCGCTCCCGGGTAATTTCGCCGTCTTCGACCATTCCAGTCAACGCCACTCCCAGCGCCTGACGCGTAGTTTGCGTCGCGATCCAACCGGATTGTTCCCAGCCGGACTCATCCGAATAGGGATAGGCGTCGGTGCCGAACAGAACCTTGTCGGGAGCGAATTCCAGCCACTGGCGGAGCACCTGCGACAGTTCTCGGGGATAAAGCATCAAGTCTTGCGCGGAGAAATCGGCGTATACGTTCGGCTTGGTCAGCAACGCGGTGATCTCGCGTGTGAACGGCCAGCCGCCGTGCAGCATGACGAAATTGGTACGGTGTAGCCGCGGGTCGTTGAACGACGATTCCAACTGCAGAGGGTTGGTTCCAGCGATCTGGAAGTAACCGCCGGCGCCCCAAGCGACATGCAGATGCACCGCCATGCCTAGACGCCCGGATTCGGCGGCGATGTGGCGGAAGATGTAGTCCTGAAGCTTTTTGTAATCGGCGTCAGAAATTACACCGCTGCGCCCACGAGTGTAAACAGCCTCCGCGGTCTGAAGCGGCACGTCGTCGAAATCGAGGGGGCGCAGATACGCTGCCTCAAATTTCACAGCCACCGCTCCTCCGCGTTTGTGACGGCCGAGCGTGGCGTCCACTACTTTTTGCAGGTACTCGGAGAAAGAAGCCGGAAGTGTGGAGTATCCGGATTCTTTCAGGTATTGTTGCCGCAGGCGATCTTCGTCTGCAAAGAAGGCCTTGACATCGGAGTTCTTCGACGCCAAGCCTCGATTGTCCAGCGGAAACATCAAGGCGTCTTCAAAGGGCACCCACAAGAATCGAGGCGGCGCGAGACCGGGCCCCAGCGCGACGCGATTGGCCAGCATGGTTTCAATTCCCAGCTGATCGAGCACCCAATTGGCATAGCCATCGCGCTTCTGCTCAATCAACTGCTGACGCCGTTTTTTGAGTTGATCCATTGAGCCGGGGCCGAACAGCTGATGCCAGGCGTCGGCCTCCAGCGGGGATCCGGCGCGAGTTCGAAGGGGTTCGGTGTACGGCTCCATGTTGTCCACCGGCAGCGCGTCGTATTGCGTGTCCTGCGGGCCGCTCCAGACCGGCCGCACGGGGTGCGCATGATTATCGATGGTTTTGATTTTGGAGATCTCGGCTGCGATGCGCGGGTCAACTTGTAGCTGAGCGCCAAGTGGGATAAAAGCGGAGATTGCGAGCGCGGTCAGAACCGCGAAAGATTTGCTTGTGCTGCCCAGCGACATCCTCCAAGTGTGCCACTTTCGATCCGCTTACGGCAGCGCGAAAATCCAGACCGCCCCGCCTTCGGGGACTTCCGGGTACTCGCCGGGGAACACGCGATTCAGGTTGGCCTGTACGCCGCGCGAATCGCCACCCCAACCCGCGTGGACTGCGATGTACTGCTTGCCATCGATGGTGAAAGAAGTTGGGGCGCCAGGATGCCTGAATTGGTGGGAAACTCCCACAGAAGCTTGCCGGTGCTCGCGTCGAACGCATGCATCTTGCGATCGTTGGTGCCGCCCGAGAACACCACGCCGCCGGCGGTTACCAGCATGGAGCCCCAGTTTGGGCTCTTGGCATAATCGTGCTTCCATACCAGCTTGCCGGTGTCTACGTTCCAGGCCTGGACTTCGCCGAAGTGATCGGCGCCCGGGACGACGCTCATCGGCGCGATCTTTACTCCCGTGAAACTACTGCCTGGCGAGTACTCGATATCCGTTCCCATCGATAAGCCACACATGTTGTTGTTCGCGGGAATATAAATCATGCGCGTTTTGGGACTGAATGCGATGGGAGGCCAGTTCTTGCCGCCGTGTAGTTCGGGGCAATAATCCGCCTGCTTTCCAGTGCCGGGCTTGTGCGCAGGATCAACGTCGGGACGGCCGGTTTCAGGATCGATGCTTCGAAACACGTTTTGGTGGACATACGGCTTTCCCTCAATGAATTTGATCCGGCCGCCGGTGGCGGAATCGCCGCGATCGAGAAACCACAGATAGCCGTCGCGTGCGACGTCGATCAGTCCCTTGAAGGTGCGCCCGTTGCGCGCAAAGTCGACCAGAATGGGTGGTGAGACTTCGTCCCAGTCCCACGAGTCGTTCGGATTATATTGAAAATGTCCCTTGATTGCGCCGGTGGCAACGTCCAACGCGATGGTGGACGAAACGTAAAGATTATCGCCGGGGCGCCGATCGCCCATCCACGGTCCGCCGTTGCCCACGCCCCAGTAAGCCAGGTTCGTGGTTGGGTCGTAATTGCCTGTCACCCACACCGATCCGCCGCCGGTTTTCCATTGGTCGCCGCCTTTCGGCCAGGTCTCGCTGCCAGGCTCTCCGGGCGCGGGAATGGTATACGTGCGCCATTGTTCCTTGCCGGTTTCAGGGTCGTATGCGGCTATGAAACCGCGAATACCGAATTCGCCGCCGGATGCACCCACCATCACTTTCCCACCGGCGATCAACGGAGCAAGCGTGATGTAGTAGGCAGCTTTGCTGTCCGCTACGTCCGTGGACCAGACTGGCTTGCCGGTGCGCGCATCCAGAGCTATCAATACGGCATCGCCCGCGGCGAAGTAAACCTTGTCGCCATAAAGCGCGACGCCGCGGCTGGTATCGTGCGCGACTACCGCTCCTGCGGCACGCGCCTTCTTATATCGCCATAGAAGATTGCCGGTGCGGACATCCAGGGCGATCACCTGGCTGTCCGGTGTGGACACGAATAGGACGCCATTGTTGACCAGGGGCGCAGCTTCGTGAACTTTGGTTTCGCCGGTGGAGAAAATCCAGACGGGGCGCAAGTTCTTGACGTTGTCGGTTGTGATCTGGTCCAGCGGGCTATAGCCCCAGCCATCGTAAGTGCGGCGGATGGAGAGCCAGTTGCCGTCTTCCGGGTTCAGAAGGCGCTCGGCGGTTACGGGCTGGTAATTGCGAAGCACGGACGGCGTTGGCTCAGGCGGGGGTGGGGGCTGCGGCTGCGATTGGCCCAAGCCAATGTTTGCCGCAACCAGGAGCAAGCAGCCGAGCGTGCAGGACGTAAGAAAACCGGGCGTAAGAAAACTTCTGGCGCGGAGCATGAAACATGCCCTCCCCGTGGTCAAGATTTTATACGAGAGCTATCGGTCAGTCATCATACACGATGTCACATGCAGGATGTCACGCCGGGAAAGGGCAACCGAAACTCCCGCGCCCGCATCAAAAGCAGTAGGAGCGCGATGCGTGCGGCGCGCGCCGTCCAAGGGGGCAAGGCGTTGAGGTGTCCGAGGTGTGTCCCAATGAAGATCAAAAGAAGCGTGTTGTCCGGAATGGTGGCGGTGGGGCTGGCGGCGGGACTATGGGCTGCGGCGCCGAGTGCCGCGGATGCCCCGGCTCAGCTGGTAATTACCGCGCGTCCTGCCCGGGGCGGTAAGCTGCCGGATAATCTAGCGCCCGGCGATGTGAAGGTCCTGCTGGACAAGCATCCGGCGCCGGTGGTTCGCTTGCAGCGCCTGGCTGGCCAACTGGCTGACATGCAGCTTTTCATCTTCCTGGACGATTCTACGCAATCAGCCGGGTTGGGAACCCATATTCCCGAGCTGAAGAAGTTTGTCGAAGCATTGCCGGCAACCACGCAGGTAGCTATTGGATATATGCGGAATGGCACGTTCGCGTTGGCGCAGGGATTCACTACGGATCACGAGAAAGCGGCCAGCGCGGTGCGGCTGCCTGAAGCGATTCCCGGCGGTAACGGGAGCCCATACTTCGCACTTTCCGATCTGGTGCAGCACTGGCCGTCGAAGGAACCAACAGATCGCCGGGCGGTTTTGATGTTGACGGATGGAGTGGATCGCTATTACGGTTCGCAGATTGAAGACGATCCTTATGTCGATCAGGCGGTGCACGACACTTTGAAGGACGGGGTGATGGTTTACTCCATCTATATCCGCGACGCCGGATTGTATGATCGCGGGGGCTGGGTGACGAACTTCGCGCAGTCCCGGCTCAACCAGGTGAGCGATGAAACCGGCGGCCATGCTTACTTCCAGGCTTTCAGCGACCCGGTGACGATTTCGCCGTTCTTGAAGGATTTCGAAAATCGCCTGGACAACCAATACAAGGTGACTGTCGAAGCGTTGAACCGCAAGGGCGTTCAGCCCGTGAAGCTGAGTACCGAAGTGCCGGGCGTAAAGATCCAAGGTCCAACGCAGGTCTTTGTGCGATAGGCAGTCGGATCATTACTGTTAAAATTGTCGCGTGCGCCGGTCCGGAGTGGTCTTGTTATTGCTTTCGTGTTGGACGCTGGCTGCCCAGACTGCGCAGAGTCCGCTGCCGGCTTCTGCGATGAAAGATCCAAGCGGACAAAAGGTGCTGTTCAAGTTCCACACCTTGCCGACGAGTGTTCAGATCTATACGTGCAGGCAAACGGTACGAGGCTTCACCTGGACTGGGCCCGATCCCGATGCAATCCTGACCAATGAGCGAAAAACGGTAACGGTGCATCATTACAAAGGCCCGACGTGGGAGGCGACCGATGGCAGCATCGTGCGCAGCGATGGCGCGCTGGCCAGGCATTTTCTGCCGAACAACAAGGACGCGGTCCACTGGTTGGAACTAACGGCTAAAGACGGGGCGAAAGAATTTCGGAACGTGACGTTGATCCACAGGATCGACACGTCCGGAGGGGTTGCGCCTCCCCTCAGTTCGTGCGACGAACAACACGCCGGCGATCAAGAACGCGTCAGGTACTCCGCAACCTATCTGTTTTACGTCGCCAAGTAGAAGCTCCGTGAGTGGCTTCAGACGATAAAATACAAAGTACACTTGCTGAAAGAGAAGCAGATCGTCTTCCCACCTTTCCGGCTGGATGCCGCCAACCAGCAATTGTGGTCGGGTTTGGAGCCGATCCCGCTGGGGCCGAAGGCCTACGCGGTGCTGTATTTCCTGGCAGCGAATCCGGGCCGGTTGGTGACCAAGGATGAGTTACTGGATGCGGTATGGCCAGAGACCCACGTCACCGAAGGCGTGCTGAAGGTGGCCGTCGCCGAGATCCGCAAAGCGCTGAACGACGTTAGCCGTTCGCCCCGGTTTATCGAGACCGCGCACCGCCGTGGCTATCGCTTTATCGCGGGCATCGATGGCGAAGCGCCGGGAGCGGCGCCCCATGGAATTCACGCCGTGGAGCGGGAGCGCGCTCTCGATCATCTGCAAAGCTCGATGAATAAGGCGCTGGAAGGCGAACGCCAGGTAGTTTTCGTCACGGGCGAGACGGGCATCGGGAAAACTACATTAGTGGAGGCTTTTGTTGAGCTGGCGTCCGCCGATGCCGAGGTTTGGATCGCGGCAGGACAGTGCCTGGAGCATTTCGCAGAAGGGGAAGCCTATTTCCCGGTGCTGGAAGCCTTGACGCGGCTGTGCCACCAGCCTGGACGGGAACGGCTGACCCAGATTCTTCGGCAGCAAGCGCCCACCTGGCTGGCCCAGATGCCGTCTTTGGTGGACGAAGCGGACCGTGAGCGCCTGAAGCGCGAAACCCTGGGCGCGGCCAAAGAACGCATGCTGCGCGAGATTGCCGCGGCCATCGAGGCCCTGACGGCTGAGACGCCGCTGCTGCTGGTTCTCGAGGATCTGCACTGGAGCGACTATTCCACCGTGGATCTAATCAGCCATCTGGCGCGCCGCCGCGGCCCAGCCCGTTTGCTGGTGATCGGAACCTTTCGCCCCGCCGAATTGATCGTGAAACGGCACCCGCTGCGCGAGATTGAGCGCGAGCTGCAGGTGCACCGGCGCTGTTCACAAGTGGCGCTGGAGTTTCTTACCGAAGCGGCGGTGGCGAAGTACCTGGCGCTGCGTTTTCAGGGCAGCGAGTTTCCCGCCGCCCTGCCCGGGCTGATACATGAGCGCACGGACGGAAATCCGCTGTTTCTGGTGAACGTGGTGGATTACCTGATCGCTCAAAAGCAGCTGGTTCGCGGAGAGCACGGCTGGCAATTGAGCGTTCCGCTGGAGGAGGCGGGCATGGCCATGCCGGAGAGCCTTCAGCAGTTGATCGAACGCCAGATCGAGCGGTTGACGGAAGAAGAGCGATACCTGTTGTCTGTGGCCAGTATCGCGGGCCTGGAATTTTCGACCCGCACGCTCTCCGGCGGCATGGAGGCAAGCGTCCGGGAGATTGAGTCTTGCTGCGAAGCCATGGTGAAGCGGCGGCAGTTCCTGCGCCCCGCCAAAATGATCCCGCTGAGCGACGGGTCTTTATTGGAGCGCTATGGGTTCATCCACGCGATGTATCAGCACGTCTTATATCACGCGGTTCCACAACCTCGTCGTATCGCTCTGCATCGGCGGATCGGGGAATTTCAGGAAATCGCTTATCGCGCCCACCTGGAAGAGATTGCGGCCGAATTGGCGGTCCATTTCGAGGAAGGCCGCGACTATGCGCGAGCCATCCGCTATCGCCGCCTGTCGTCCGTCAAAGCACTGAAGCAGTACGCGAACCGGGAAGCTCAAGAGCATCTGGGGAAGGCTCTGTCGCTGGTTGGTCATCTCTCGGAACAAGAACGTGCCGAGATCGAAGCTGGGCTCTTGCAGGAGCGAGGAGCGGCGCGCCGGGCGATGGATGACAACGAAGGCGCCGCGGCCGATTTCGAACGAGCGGCCGCCTGCGCACGCCAGGCCGCACGAGCCGATTGGGAAGTGGAAGCTTTGCTGAAGCTAAGCGCGGTGCTTTTCTGGATTCATTCGGAGCGCAGCTTGGAAGCGGCGGAGCGCGCCGTTGAGCTTAGTCAAGGACTGGCGCTACTCGAAACTCAGGCGCGCGGTTATTGCGCCAGCCGAAGAATCCGTTTACAGGGCTGGCAGCCGGACGATTTTCAGGCCTGCGTGGAAGGAGCCGAAGCGGCACGCCGGGCCAATCACGCCGGCTTCCTGGGGCTCGGAGTAATGCACTTGTCGTTTTTCGAATCCTTTCGATCCCACGAACGCGATGCTTGCCGTGCGGCTGACGAGGGGATGCAGATCGCTTTGGAATCCGGCGATTCGTTCCTGTATATTTCCTGTCAATATTTCAAATCCTGGGCGCTGCTCCATTTGGGCCAGTTTGGGGAGGCCTTGAGCCTGGTGAAGGACAGCATTCTGCTTTCCGAAAGAAATGGCCACGGGACGGCAATCACTTTGCTTCGCGTGATGGAAGCCCGGCTGCACGCGCAAGCCATGGATTTCGCCGGGGCGCGTCAGATTTGCCAGCAGACGCTGTTGCGGGCCCGCGAAGGGACCCCACGCTTTGTCACCCTCATCATGCTGGGCGAGGCGCATCTCGGTTTGGGCGAGTTCGATCTGGCCACAGAGTGCTTCGAAGAAGTGGTGGAACGCTCCGACGCAGGACCTCTTCGTCTGGACTGGATCTTTCGGATGCCGCTGTACCATGGGCGAGCCGAGGTCTGGCTGCAGCGCGGTGAGTACGATCGTGCGCGCCAGGATGCGCTGTTTCTGTGTGAACTGGCCTCAAAATCCGGCCAGAGAACATATTTTGCGCTAGCTTGGCGGCAGCTCGCCCGGATCGCTTTAGCTGAAAACGATCCCGCGCAAGCCCGATCCGAACTTCAGCTTGCGCTCGAGGCTATGGATGGCGTTGAGACGCCCTTGGCGGAGTGGCGGGTCCTGCACACGGCGGCGGAGTTGGCGGAGCGGACTGGACGGGAGGAAGACGCGGCTGCCTATCGCGCGCGCTGCGTGGCCTGCGTTCGCGCCCTGGCCAATACCCTGAGCGGGCATGAGCCCCTGCAGCGATCGCTGCTCCAAGCCTTTGATCGAGCGGCATTTGCCGGTGATTCCTAGACGGCGAATGTTGCAATCTTAACTTCTTCCTAACAAGACTTTAACGACTCGGCCCCCGATCCAGCCTATTCTGAAGCCAGGATGCAAGGCGACTTCGTTATTCAAGTCCGGCCAGACGTCGATCCCGACCGCGGAATCTTCCACGGACGCATCGAGCACGTGGATTCCGGCCGGTCCGCGCGCTTCCGCAGCCTGGAAGAGCTGGTGGCCTTTGTCGTCCTGCACGCCCAGACGCAGGCCGATGCCAACCCTTCGGATAAGCGCTGAGCCTTAGTCAAGTCGTTCTTCTTCTTCTTCTTCTTCTTCTCCAACTCTCCTCATGTTTAGCGAATAAGTTCAACGAACATGTTTAACGAAACCCTAACTGCGTTTTGACGACTTAGCACGGGCACTCCGGTTAATCTCGAATTCGTCAGCAACGGAAATTCAAACTTCAGAGGAGAAAAAGAAAATGAAAAACGCAATCAAGACGAACGCTGCCCTGCTTGGCGCGGCGATATTTGTGGCTTCGGTGGCGCCTGGTGCGAAGGCACAGCAAGTCAGTTCGATCATTGGGAGCCTGGGCAATCCGATGGTGGTCTCCACCGTCCCGTCCAATGGCGATGTGAACCCTTACGGCGTAGCCTTTGTTCCGCCGGGATTTCCGAGCGGGGGCAAATTGCAGGCTGGCGATATTCTGGTATCCAATTTCAACAACTCTCAGAATCTGCAAGGCACCGGCACCACGATCGTGAAGATCCAGGGGAATACGCCCTCGCTGTTCTTCCAAGGCAAGGCCCCGCTCGGCTTGTCGACCGGGTTAGCGGTGCTACGGGCCGGGCTGGTTCTGGTGGCCAACTTCCCGACCTCCGACGGCACTTCAGCCACGGCACAGCCGGGATCTCTGATGGCTCTTGATTACAACGCCAATATCGTCTGGACGTACACTAGCTCGACCTTAGTGAACGGTCCCTGGGATTTCACCGTGAACGATCAAGGCAATTTCGCTCAGGTGTTCATCTCTAACGTTCTGACGGGAGCAATTTCGCGATTGGATCTGGATATCACTCCCGAGCACGTGACGGTTGAGGACGGTCTCATCATTTCGTCCGGATATGGCCATCGCGGCGATCCGGCCGCGCTTGAAGTCGGGCCCACGGGACTCGCTTACGACCAGCGCCGCGACATCCTCTATGTCTCAGCCAGCTTTGAAAATGCCATCTACGCCATCGCCAATGCCGGTCACATCGGAGCCGATGGCGGCGTGGGCTACCGGATCTACCAGGACAACACGCACCTGCACGGAGCGCTGGCCATGATCCTGGCGCCCAACGGGCACCTCATCGTCAGCAACAGCGACGTGATCAACGGCGACACGAACCAGCCGAGTGAACTGGTGGAATTCACGGTAGACGGCCAGTTCGTTGCCGAGCGCCCAGTGGACCCGGCGCAGGGCGGCGCCTTCGGACTGGGGGCGATGGCTTGGCGGCACGGAGTGATTACGTTCGCGGCGGTGGACGACAACACGTCCAGCATCGAGATCTGGACGGTGGAGGGCGGCGAATAATTAGAGCGTCGCAAATCGTGAAGGCGGCTCGGCCTGGGTGCTTCGGCATCCGGGCCTTCTGCTTTTTTGCGGGATTTTTTGACGGCGGTGCTTGACTACCATGCGCCACTCAAATAGCATCGATAACCGTACTATGCGGAATTCTGCCGACACCATGATCGCCGCCAGCTTTACGGTGGCTCTGCTCTGGCTGGCCGCGACGCCAGCTAAAGCACAGACCTATCGACCACCGCGAACGCCCGACGGCCACGCCGATTTGAGCGGCATTTATGAGGCCGTCAACACGGCCAATTGGGACCTGGAGGACCACTCTCCGCAGGCGGGAACGATGTGGGAGACTGGCGCCATTAATTCAGAGCCGGCCGGACAAAGCGTGGTGGAGGGCGGAACCATCCCGTACAAGCCGGCGGCCCTCGAAAAGAAGAAGGCGAATTTCGCCAATCGCCGCACCAACGATCCAGAAGCGAAGTGCTACATGCCCGGTATTCCGCGAGCGAATTATATGCCGTATCCATTTCAGATCGTGCAGACCCCGCGCGGCATCATGTTTGTTTACGAATATGCGAGTGCGAACCGGTTAATCAACATGGGCAAGCCGGAAGAGGCCGGGTCCGATACCTGGATGGGAACCAACAACGGGCATTGGGAAGGCGACACCTTAGTGGTTGATGTGACTGGCTTGAATGGCCTGGCGTGGTTCGACCGTGCCGGCGACTTCGCTGGCAAAGAATTGCACGTAGTGGAACGTTATACCCGTGTCGATCCCTATCATTTGAACTACGAAGCCACGATCGAGGACCCATCGGTTTTTACGCGGCCTTGGAAGATCAGCATGCCGCTCTATCGCAAGGTGGAGAAAAACGCCCAGCTTCTGGAGTTTAAGTGCGTGGAGTTCGCCGAGGAGCTGTTGTACGGAAAATTCAAGAAGGAAGCGGCCAAATAGACTTGAGCCCCCGGCTTTTCCTCCTAACGATCTCGTTCTTTCTGACGATCTCTGTGGCGTCCATGCTATTCGGTCAGACTGCCTGGACCCCGCCCAGAACAGCGTGGGGCGATCCCGATCTGGAAGGAATGTGGCCGGGCAACATGGGTGTGCCTTTGCAGAGACCCGAGAAACTGGGAACCCGCACCACGCTCACCGACGAGGAGTTCGCCAAGAAGGAAGCGCAGGCGAAGAAACAGGCACAGGCGGACAGCCAGTCGACATCGGCGAGCGATAGCGTTGGAATCGGCCCGCCGTCGTATTGGGTGGAACGCGGCACGCCCACGCGCCAGGCTTCCTTGATCATTGATCCGCCGAATGGGAGATTACCGCCTTTAACGGCGGAGGAGCAGGAGCTTCGGAAAACAGCGCGCGGGGGCAAGGGGTTTCCGGGCGAATGGCGCGGTGAAGCCAATTCTTATGACGACCTGAACATCTATTACCGCTGTATCACGCGCGGGGTTCTGGGATCCATTATTCCGGTGGTCTATAACAATGGGAATGAGATTTTGCAGGCTCCGGGAGTGGTGATCATTCGCAATGAAATGATCCATGAGGCTCGCATCATTCCGCTGGATGGGCGCCCGCATTTGAATCAGAATATTCGCGAGTACATGGGCGATTCGCGCGGCCATTGGGAAGGCAAGACGCTGGTGATCGAGACCACCAACTTCACCGACAAAGACGCCATCGGTTCCAACGGTGCGGGGTATCCGGGCGATCCGGGCCATCACAGCGCGGAGATGAAGCTGACCGAGCGGCTGACCCGCGTCGACGCGAACACGCTTAACTATCAGGCGACTATCGACGATCCGAAAACGTGGACCAGGCCCTGGACCATCCTGATCGTTTTGAAGCGCAACGATCGCTACCAGTTGCTGGAGTACGCTTGCCACGAGGGCAATATCGCGATGGGCGACATTTTGAGCGGCGCCCGGGCTGACGAGAAGGCGGGCGAGAAGAAAGAAACGAAATAGGCCGGGAATTTCAGATAGAATTTCAAATAACAGGAAGGGAAAGGGAATGCGAACAAGGTTAGCGATTTTAGCTGCTGCGGCGGGTCTGCTTCTCACCGTGGCGCCGCTGTGGGCGCATCACGCGTTTCAAGCTGAGTTCGACAAGAACAAGCCGGTCCACTTGACCGGCAAAGTCACCGAGATGGAATGGATCAACCCGCACTCTTGGATTCATATCGATGTGACGAATCCGGATGGCACCGTCACCAATTGGATGGTGGAATGCGGCAGTCCCAACATTATGCTGCGGAGAGGATTCACCAAGCGGTCGCTCGAAGTGGGGACGGAGCTGACCGTGCAGGGATATCAGGCGAAGAACGGAACGTTCCGGGCCAACGGCAGCAGCGTGACATTCAAGGACGGCAAGAAGTTGTTTGTAGGCGGATCGAATCCCGACCTTCCGGAAGATCAGAAGTAGCGGCCAGCGAAAAGGAGAATTGATATGAAGCCTTGCGTTTTCGTCCCGCTTTTGGTTGCAGCGTCGCTGCCAGTTATGGCACAGGCCCCAGCGGCCACAGTGCCCCCCGCGGCGAAGTCCAGATCCGTGAAGTCCCATTGGACGCCTCCCAAAACAGCGTGGGGTGATCCGGATCTGCAAGGAGAGTGGCCGGCCACGGCTCGAATTCCTATGCAACGGCCGACTAACCTGGGCGACAGAGCCGAACTGACCGACGCTGAATTGGCACAACGGGAAAGCCAGGCGAAAAAGCAGGCCGCGGAAGATGGCGAAGAAGTCGCGAAGGGCGGCGACGTCACCATCAATCCTCCATCATATTGGGTAGAGCGCGGAAAGCCGGACCGTCAAGCTTCGCTGGTGGTGGATCCTCCCAATGGCCGAATTCCTCCGTTGACTCCTGAGGGCCAGGCGGCGGTTCACGCGCTGCGAGGTGGACTGGGGCCAGGCAGCCATTTTCCCGACAAGGTGGATTCGTGGGAAGACTTCGACATTTACAGCCGCTGCATCACGCGCGGCATGGTGCAGAGCATGCTCCCGACGCTCTACAATTTCGGCAATGAAATTCTCCAGGCCCCGGGTTACGTGGTGATCCGCAATGAAATGATCCACGAGACTCGCGTCATCCCGTTGGACGGCCGGCCACATGTGGGCAAGGGCATCCGCACGTACATGGGAGATTCGCGCGGGCATTGGGAGGGCAGCACGCTGGTGGTGGAGACTACTAATCTGAAGGACCAGCCGGGCGTGGGTGGCGGGCTCTTTTCCGATGCGGCGGTTTTGACCGAGCGCTTCAAGCGCATCTCGCCGACTGAGCTGAGCTACGACCTCACGGTCAACGACCCCAAAACATGGACGCAGCCTTGGACGCTGCACATGCCGTACAAGCTGGATCCGAGCTACAAGATTTACGAATACGCCTGCCACGAAGGCAATTACATGATGCTGGACGCGCTCAGCGGGGCCCGTGACAAGGAGAAGCACGGCGAGTCGACGAAAGTGGTTCCGTAGCCGGTGAAAGCGCTTTGTCTTATTGGGGCTGCGGCGTATCTTGCGCTCGCCGCCTCCGCATATTCTCAACAGCCCAATCAACCCCGGCTGGCGAAAGATCCGGGTCCGTTCTTGCCGGGATTCGGCGCCGAGCAGGATAAAAAACCGAAAGAAGTGGCTGGACCGGCGCCACATTTGCCCGATGGGCGCCCCGATTTTGGGGGAAACGGCGCGTGGTTTCCGGGCTTCAACGGCAACGTCGCGGAGACGAAATGGAAGGGCGTGAAGAGCGCGGACCAACACGTGGACGTCCCATTTCTTCCCTGGAGCCTGAATACCTTCAACCAGAGGGTGGAAAATCTATCCAAGGACGATCCGGAAGCCAAGTGCCTGCCAGTGGGCGTACCGCGTTTCATGTTCGACCCGTATCCGTTTCAAATGATCCAGACGCGCGATCAGGTTGTGTTCGTGTTTGAGGGAGACAATTATTTGTGGCGGATCGTCAATATCGATCCAAGTGGAAAGAACGCTCATCCCAAAGAACGCTCATCCCAAGGATGTGAAGCCCACTTGGCTGGGCGACGCGGTGGGCCATTACGACGGCGACACGCTGGTGGTGGATGTAACGGGCTTCAACGGGCTGGCCTGGCTGGACCAAGCCGGACACGCCACTTCGGATAAACTGCACCTGACCGAACGCTACACCCGTACCGATTCGCTGACGCTGAAGTATGAGGTGACGATCGACGATCCGGGAGCGTACTCGAAGCCGTGGACGGCCTTCAACACGGTGCGCTGGCGCCCTGGGATGGAACTGATGGAATCCATCTGCCAGGAAGACGAGAAAAGCTCGATACACATGATCGGGAACGCGAAAGAGTAATGAAACATTGTTTCTTTTGGGCTGTGCTCGCGGTCATGAGTGCGCAGGGGCAGATCCCTCGCCTGGCGGACGGGCATCCCGACTTAAGCGGCAAGGGCGTCTGGCTGCCGGCTCACGTGGCGGATTTAGCCGCCGGTGCGGACACACCGTTCCTGCCCTGGGCCAGGCAGAAATTTCAAGAAAACCAGGCCGCGAAGCAGAACGATCTGGATCTGCGCTGCCTGCCTCCCGGCGTTCCGCGAATCATGCTGATGGAGCGCCCTTTCGAGATGGTGCAGACCACGAACCGAATCCTGTTGATGTTCGAAGGCGGTGCGCACGTGTGGAGGCAGTTATGGATGGATGGGCGGTCTCATCCAAAAGATCCGAATCCCGACTGGCTGGGCGACTCCATCGGCCATTGGGAGGGGGACACGCTGGTGGTGGATTCGGTGGGTTTCAACGACAGGACTTGGCTGGACGACGCCGGGCATCCCCATACCGAACGGCTGCACGTGATCGAAAGATACTCGCGGACCAGTCCAACGACGATGAAGTACGACGTGGTGATCGACGATCCCGGCGCGTATAGTCACTCCTGGACTGCGAGCAGCAGTCTATCATTTCGCCTGGGCGGGAAGCTGGAAGAGGACATTTGTTTAGACAAGATCTCGAAGTAACGCTCGAAACTAGCGGCGCGTCCCAGCTTTCGGGCTTTTAAACCAACTTGTAACGAGGTGTAACTATGAGGATCAGAGACCTGTTCTTGGCGTCTGCGTTCGCCAGTTGCGCGTTTGCTCAAGGGACAATTACGTTATCTACGTTTACACGAAGTTATAGTTTTCCGCCTGTGGGGCTAGCCAATACGGAGACAGCCCAATTGAACGTCCTCAATATCGCAACCGGTTCCAGCGCTGCGAATGCCGCCGCGCCTTCCTGTGCCGGGACGGTGACCTTCGCCAACGCCAGCGGAAAGACCATTGGCACACCAACAACCTTCACGACGACGGGATCGGAGGTTTTTTCGACGCAGCTTACTTTCAGCCAGCTTGCACCGACGGGCACTCGGGGCGAGTTCGTGGCAAGCGTCCAATTGACCGGTTTGTTGACGACGAACGCGCAGTGCTCGCTGGTGTTTTCGCTGGAAACATTCGATGATACAACCGGCGTGACGCACGTCTATTTGGGGAATTCAGCCGCTTCCGGGCCTTCCGCTGTGATCCCCGTCACTTTCCATTGACGCCTACGCGATAGCCCAATCGGGCCAGCCATGAGAAGATGGTAGTGACGTGGCAGTAAAAGTCCAGGTGCCCAAGAAGGCCTCCGCGGTGCGATTTGCGCTGCACCCGGTTGGCAAGATTTTCCTCGTTCTGCTGGTGCTGGGTTTCACTACCGGTCTGGCGGTCTTCACGTACTATTACGTGAAGTATTCGAAATTGATCGATACGAAGCTGGCGGCCGGCCCGTTCGCGAACACGTCGATGCTGTTCGCCGCGCCGCGCACGGTGGACGTGGGCGATATCGCCGATCCGCAGGAGATCGCGACGGATTTGCGGCGCAGCGGCTACACCGAATCGCAGAGCAACCGGATGGGCTACTTCACCCTGAAGCCGGATGAGATCGACGTGTACCCCGGTCCCGATTCGTACTTCAAACGGGATGAGGGTGTCATCAAGTTTGCCGGGACCAAGGTGACGCAGATCATTTCACTGGCCGATAACACGGACCGGACCGAGTATACGCTGGAGCCCGAGCTGATCTCGAATCTGTTTGATAAAAATCGCGAGAAACGGCGGCTGGTGAAATATGACGACATTCCACCACTGTTGGTCCACGCGGTGGTATCGGCCGAGGACAAGCGTTTTTTTCAGCATTCCGGGTTCGATCCGATCCGCATTATCAAGGCCGCTTATGTCGATGTGCGGGAACATCGCTATGCGCAGGGAGCTTCCACGCTGAGCCAGCAACTGGCTCGCAGTTTTTGGCTGGACAACGACAAGACCTGGAAGCGCAAGATTCCCGAGGTGCTGATCACCATGCACTTGGAGCAAAAGCTCAAGAAAGAGCAGATATTCGAGTACTACGCGAACCAGGTGCCGCTGGGGCACCGCGGGAGTTTTGGCATCCGGGGTTTCGGCGAAGCATCCCAAGTTTATTTCGGCAAGGACGTCAGCAAACTGACGCTGCCCGAAGCGGCGACACTGGCAGGGTTGATTCAACAGCCGAGTTTTACCAATCCGTTTCGCTGGCCGGAACGGGCGCGCCAACGGCGCAACGTGGTGTTGAAGCTGATGCGGGAGAACAACTACATCAGCGATGAAGACTATGAAAGCGCGAGTGCGTCGCCGATGACG
The DNA here is from genome assembly GCA_963725455.1 of Bryobacterales bacterium. GTDB lineage: Bacteria > Acidobacteriota > Terriglobia > Bryobacterales > Bryobacteraceae > Palsa-89. The sequence continues at coordinate 11,997 of CAVRZH010000165.1, read as the reverse complement.
CTGGTGAAGCAGGGCATGGAGTCCACCGAGGCACCGTACTTTGTCGATCTGGTGAACGACACGCTGCTCGAGAAATTCCCGGACTACAATTTCCAGTCCAACACGTATCGCGTGTACACTACGCTCGATCCGAATTTGCAGCGTGACGCCGCCGAAGCGGTACGGATTGGAATGGAAGAAGCGGACAAGCGAATCAAGGGCCGGAAGAAGAAGGATCCAAACTATCCCGATCCACAGTGCGCTTTGATCGCGCTCGATCCGCAGACCGGCGAGGTGAAGGCGCTGATCGGCGGGAGGAACTACGGCACCAGCCAGCTGAACCGCATTCTGGCCAAGCGGCAGCCGGGCTCGTCCTTCAAGCCGTTCGTCTACGCGGCGGCGCTGAACACCGGACTCGACAGCAGCGGGCAAGTAATCACGCCGGCCACTATGATCATGGATGAGCCGACCACGTTTTATTTCGACGGGAAGCCTTACGAACCGAGCAATTTCGAACATAAGTTCTACGGCAACGTATCGCTGCGGGATGCGCTGGCGCACTCGCTGAACGTGGCTACGGTGAAGCTGGCGGAAGAGACCGGGTTCGATGCGATTGTGGATTTGGCGCGGCGCGCGGGCATGAACGTGGAGATTCATCCCACGCCGGCGATGGCGCTGGGGTCGTATGAAGTAACGCCGCTCGAAATTGCGGGCGCTTACACGATTTTCGACAATCACGGAGTTTATTCCAAGCCGTATTTTGTCTCCGATATCGCAAGCGACCATGGCTCCGTTTTGTTCGACAACAAGCCGGAGCATCGAGATGTCCTGGACCCGCGCGTGGCATTCCTGATGGATCAACTTCTAGAAGAAGTGGTGCGCACCGGGACGGGCGCGGGCGTGTGGGCCAGGGGCATTAACTTTCCGATCGCGGGCAAGACCGGGACGTCGCACGACGGCTGGTTTGCGGGATTCACATCGAAGCTGATCTGCGTGGTTTGGGTGGGGTTCGATGATAACCGCGAGTTGAATCTGGAGGGCGCGCATTCGGCGCTGCCGGTTTGGGCGGAGTTTATGAAACGGGCGCACGAGCATCGGGAATACCGCAACGTCAGCGAGTTTGACGCGCCGCCCGGAGTGGTGGGAGTGCAGATCGATCCCGAGTCCGGCCAGCTTGCAACGGCAGCCTGTCCGAAGGTTCGAACTGAGTATTTTATCGATGGGACGCAGCCCGTGGAGCAATGCCAGCTGCACGGCGGAGGAGGCACCCGCGTGGCAGGCTGGGAGACTGGGCAGCCAGCTCATACAGCGGATCAACCTGGACCGGCGGCCGCCTCCGGGGCACCGCCACAGCAGCGCGCCGCTGCACCGAACGCCGTACCGCTGCCCGATGTCAACTCGCAGCCCCAGCCACCGCCCAAACATAAGGGTTTTTTCGAGCGCCTTAAAGGTATATTCAAATAACCGGATCTTGCCGAAAGTGATAGTGTAGGAGCTACAGCTCCTGGACGGGATCGTCAGAGCCTTCCGTAAATGCGAGATAAGGGGAGGTGAGCATGGTTTCCAAGTCTTGGTTATTAGCCACTGGTTTGCTGGCGGCGCAGGTGATTCTTGCCGCCACGCCGGCTGGACAAGTCGCTCAGTCCACGCCGCCCAGCGGGTTCCTCAACACATCGGACACCGGGTTGACATCGCCGGTTCCTAAGAAGCCCACTCAAGTGCTGACGCCGGAGATGAGGGGCGATATTTTCATGGCGGAGAAGCGGTTCCGCGAGGCGGCGGAGGTGTATCGGGAGAACTCCAAGGGATCTGCCGTGATGCTGAACAAGACGGGAATCGCTTATCATCAGATGCTCCAGTTTGACGTGGCGGAAAAGTATTACCGGCTGGCGCTCCGCGCGGATCCGACGTACTCGGAAGCCGTGAATAACCTTGGGACTATTTATTACACCAAGAAAAGCTACCGGCGCGCGGTGAATCAATACAGGAAGGCGCTGCGGATGAATGCGGAGTCAGCCTCGGTGTGGAGCAATCTAGGCACGGCGTATTTCGGACGCAAAGACTACAAACGCGCGGCGGACGCCTTCCAGACAGCATTGAAGCTGGATCCGGAAGTGTTCGAGAGCCGCAGCACGCAGGGAGTTTTGCTCGAAGAGCGAAGCGTGGAGGAACGGGGCAAGTTCCACTACTACCTGGCGCAAACCTACGCCAAGGCGGGGATGAACGATCGCGCTCTGCAGTACATCCGGAAGGCGCTGGAGGAAGGCTTCAAAGAGCGGAAGAAGATCGCGGAGGATCCCGCGTTCGCCTCTATGAAGAATCTTCCCGAGTTCAAAGAACTGATGGTGAGCGAACCGCGTGTTTTGTAAGCGCACGAAATCCCTGGTTTTCGCCACAACATTCCTGATCCTGGCGGGCGCCCTGGAAGGGTGTGCCCGGCGGCAAGCCACCGGCATCGAGCGGCTGGCGGTAATGCCGATTGAGAATCTGAGTTCCGACGCGCAATTGGATTGGCGGAGCCGCGCCGCGGCGGCGGTGTTGGCGTATGATTTGGCTGGCGCGAAGAATATTTTCGCCAGACAGGTGGATTCGCTATCGTCAGCGCAATCGATGCAGGCATCGCGCATGCTGGAAGGGTACTTCTTCGAACGAAACGGCCGCATCGGTATTCGCGCCACTCTGGAGGATGTAGGTAAGACTCAGACGGTGGAGAGTTTCGAGATTGACGGGGAAGAATCGGCTGGGTTCCTGCCTTTGGTGAATGAGCTGGGGCGCCGGCTGAGTCCGGATGCCCGGACGTTCGGCACGAGCAACAAGAGTGCGTTCCGATTTTACGGCGAAGCACTGGCAGCCAGCGATCCGGCAGCCTTGGAACAAGCGCTCGAAAAAGCCACGGAAGCGGATCCTGGATTCACGGCCGGCTACCTGAATGAAGCGCGGATGCTGGCGGAGACCGGGAACCGGGAGCGCGCAGGCCAGGTGGTGCAAGCTGGAGAGCGAACGCGCCTGGATCCGATAGACCGAGCCGATTTGGAGTATGTCGCGGCTACAGCGAAAGGAGACGCAACCGATCGGATCAAAGCGTTGGAGCAGCTGACGGCGGCGACACCCTCCAACCCAAACATTTTTACAGAACTGGGTGAGATGCGATTGGCGCGGCGGCAGTTCCAGCAGGCGGCAATGGAGTATCGCGCAGCCGCGCATCTGGATCCAGAAGAACCGCGAACCTGGAACCAACTCGGCTACGCGTTGGCATGGGTCAATGATCTGCGAGGCGCGCGGGAAGCTTTGGCGCAATATCAAGCGCTGGCGCCAGAAGATAACAACGTGCTGGATTCGCAAGGCGAAGTGAGTTACATGTGCGGTGATTTTAAATCTGCCGACCAGTATTTCGAAAAGGCAGCGGCGAAGAATCCCTCGGAATTGCTGAAGGCCGCCGAGGCGCAGTTGATGCTAGGGGATCGGCAGGGAGCGGATGCACTGTTCGCGAGACATTTGAGTCCGAATAAGGGCGGCCGTAGCGCCGGGGCAGATTATCAAATGGCGCAATGGGAGTTTCAGACGGGACGGCGCAAGGCGGGCATAGCTCGGATGGAAAAGCTGGTGCAGGCATCGAGCGGGGATTTGCAATCGCTGGCGCTGAGCCAACTTGCGATCTGGCATTTAGACCAGGGAGATGGCAAGCTTGCGACGGACTTGGCCCAAGAAGCGACGGCGGGTGCGCAGAGTCCGTTAGTACGAAAGGTGAGTGCGACTGCCGCCGCCATCGCTTCGGGAAGCGTGGCCAGTTCGAGTTCCAAGGCGGTGGATGCGTACACGCTGCTCTTCGCGAAAAAATATGGCGAGGCTTTGCCGTTATTGCAGGCAGCATACGCGGAGACGAACCCGTCGGCGGATGGTGAAATACGAACATTGCTCGCATGGGCGTATGTGGAGACGGGAGCAGTTGACAAGGCGGCTGCCTTGGTCGGAAGTGCGCCATTTGTGTTGTCATTCGGCGAACCGCAATTTTCATCGCCGATTTTGCCCAGGTATTTATTTGTGCGAAGCGCGGTTCTTGAGCACCAGGGCAAGAAGGATGAAGCCGCGAAGATCCAGGCACTGTATTTGAAATACGAGGGGACTACGAACTGACGGGTTTGTGCTCCCAAGGTTTGTCAGCGTCGCCTTGGTCGCGGTGCTGAACGCGGTCATAGAGGTGGAGGTCCGAGGTAGTGCCCAGGCTTTCGTTATAGAGGCTGGGCAGGCCAAGGCCTTCTTTTAAGTCTTCTTCGAAGGCATGGAGCGCTTTGAGATGGGTGGCGAGGGCGGGCGCGGTCCTGCCACTGGGACTTTTCCAAAACATCTGAAAGCCACGATTCACCAATAAACCAATTTCATCGCCGAGCACGAAACCCGCTTTGTTCACGTGCGGGTGCTGGCCCGGGCGATCTTCAATGATGGCGCCGATGCCATCGCGAATGATCTGTGCCTTGCCTGACCCAGCGGGGCTGGTGCTGAAGCCCAGCTTTCGCAAACCATCGATACGTTCAGTGAAGGTGGGCTCGTGAACTTTTTCCCGGCGAAAGAACATGTACTCACTATAATGCCAGAGTGCGGTTTCTTGCGTCGCTGGATGAGGGCACCACGAGCGCCCGAGCGGCATTGTACGACCAGAGCGGGCAGCGCCTTGCGTTAGAGGGCTGCGCGGTTCGATCCAGCTATCCGCATTCGGGGTGGGTGGAACAGGATGCCGAGGATATCTGGCATTTGCAGTTGCAGGCGGCGCACCGGGTTCTGGACCGGGCTGGGATTGACGCGCGGCAGATTGCGGCGCTGGGAATTACCAACCAGCGCGAGACAACGATCGTTTGGGATCGCAAGACGGGGCGGCCGGTGGCTCCGGCCATCGTATGGCAATGCCGGCGAACAGCGGGAGCCTGTGTTGAACTGGCTGAGGGCCAGCTTGGGTCCCTAATCACGCGAACCACGGGCTTGGTAGTCGACGCGTATTTTTCGGCGAGCAAGATTCAATGGATTCTGGAACACGTCCCAGATGCGCGGCGAAAGGCGCGGGATGGCGAGGTTCTGTTCGGAACCGTAGATACTTGGCTGATCTGGAAGCTGACGAATGGGGCGGTGCACGCGACGGATTATTCCAACGCGTCGCGGACCATGCTGATGGACCTGGCCACGGGTGAGTGGGATGCGGGAATGCTGGACCTGTTTCGCGTTCCGCGCGAGATGCTGCCGCGGATCGTTGGATCGAGTGAGGTGGTGGGAGTAACGGCCGGCGAGCACTTCGGGGCTGAGATTCCAATTGCCGGGATCGCCGGGGATCAGCAGGCGGCTTTGTTTGGGCAGGGCTGTTTCCGCGCGGGGATGGCCAAGAACACTTACGGGACGGGATGTTTCGCCCTGATGCACACGGGAGAGCGGCGGCCGGTGTCGAAGAACCGGCTGCTGGCGACGCGAGCGGTATCACTGGGGGCCGCAGCCTTCGCGATGGAGGGCGCGGTGTTTGTCGCTGGGGCGGTGATCCAATGGCTGCGCGACAAGCTGGGGATCATCGGTGACGCGGTGGAGAGCGGGGAACTGGCGCAGTCGGTTGCCGACACCGGCGGAGTGTACTTTGTGCCGGCGTTCACCGGTTTGGGCGCGCCGCATTGGGACCCGGAAGCGCGAGGGATGATCGACGGAATCACGGCCGCGACTGGGCGCGCGGAGTTGGCACGGGCGGCGCTGGAAGCGATCGCATATCAGACCAAGGAACTGGTGGAGGCGATGGAGCGGGATAGCGGAGAAGAGCTGCGGGAGTTGCGCGTGGACGGGGGTGGGGCCGCGAACGACTTTTTGATGCAGTTTCAGGCGGATATTTTGGGCAAGCGGATTGTGCGTCCGGCGGATGTGGAGACGACGGCGTTAGGCGCGGCTTACTTGGCAGGCTTGGCGACTGGGTATTTCCGAAACTTGGACGAAGTAGAAGGATTTTGGAAGGTGGATAAAGTTTTCGAGCCGAGCATGAGCCGGGAGCGGCGGGAAGAACTTTACGCGGGATGGAAGAAAGCTATCGCGCGCTGCCGGCATAGGGAATAGGCATTTGGAGGTGCTTTCCGAGGAAGTCGGCGGCGGCGTGATAGGCCTGGATCCAGCGCTTTTCCGTGAGGAAGCCGTGGATTTCATCGGGGAAGATGAGCTCCTGGAATTCGACGCCTTGTTTGCGCAGAGCTTCGACCAGGGCGACAGTCTGATGGAACGGCACGTTGCGATCGTCATCGCCATGGATGAGTAAAACTGGAGATCGCCAGGTGCCGATGGAGGCGAGAGGGGAGGACTCAAACGCGAGGCGGGCGGTGGCGGCGTCGAGCGTGAGACCGTCCGAAGTTAAATCGGCGGACCAATCATGCACGCCATGAAAATCGACACCAGCGGCGAATAGATTGGAAGCGCGAGCGAGGCCGAGGGCAGTGAGGTAGCCGCCATAAGAACCACCCCACAGGCCGATTCGTTTGGGGTCGACATCGGGACGGCTTCGAAGATAGAGGCCCGCGCCCAAAACGTCGTTGAATTCGCTCGCGCCGGTGGCGCCGTAGTTGAGAGCCTCACGGAAATTGAGGCCGTATCCGATGCCGCTGCGATAGTTCACCGAGAGCACGATGTAGCCAAGGCTGGCGAGATACTGGTTCATCGCGTAGGAGTTGTTGTAGTAATCCATGTAATGCCAGCCGAGCAGCATCTGCCGGCGCGAGCCGCCGTGGAAGAAAATGAGGGCTGGGTGCTGCTGATTGGGCGCGGTATCGAGAGGAAGGAAAAGCTGTCCGTGGATGCGCAAGCCGTCGGCTGCGGAGAGGATGACAGGCTGAGGAACGACCAGCGTGGAGGCGGGGAAATCGGACGGAATAGAGTTGGGGGCGAGGTCCCGAGGATCGGAGTTGGCGACCTTAATGGATGCGCGCGCGGGATTCTTAGCGTCGGAGCGAAGCATCGCGATTGCCGCGCCGTCGGCGGTTTCGACCGGGGACCATTCGATACCGTTGCCGGGTGTAAGCGGCGTGAGGTTTTCACCCGATACGGAAACGCGCCAAAGATGACGGCGATCGATATCGTTTTCGTTGGAGGAGAAAAGGACAGTGCTTCGGTCGGGGGAAAGCGATGCATCTTCGATTTCGAAATCGCCGGGGGTGTTGAGGGGTTTAGGAACGTCGCCGTGTGTGGAGATGGAATATAGGTGCAACCAGCCAGTGCGCTCCCAGGGAAAGACGATGCGATCGCCAGCGCCCCAGAACAGTTGGGAATCGGCGGTCATGCCGCGGAAGACACTGCCAGGGCCTTCCGAAGCGTGCCAGAGTTCGTGGCCGGTTCCAGATTCCGCATCGGCGATGTGGATGGACCACGGAGTTGACGCGCTGCGGCGAGCACCGAATGTCACGGTTGCGGCGGGAATGCGAATAAACGCAATCTGCTTACTGTCGGGCGACCAGACGGGTTCGGAGTCGCGATCGACGCTGGGATCGAGATAGGTGATGGCGGGCGTGCCGACGTTGTAAACGGCGATAAAGGAATGGTCGCCGCGGGTGGATACATAGGCGAGCTTGGAACCATCGGGCGACCAACGGAGTTGGCTGGCTTGGCCTTTGGAGTGGATGAGTTGCGAGGGCTTGGCACCGTCATTGATGTCAACAGACCAGATTTCGTCTTTGCGGAGGAAAACCAAGCGGTCACCGGCGGGTGAGACTGCGGGATCGCTGCCGTCCGTGATCTTGCGCGGGACGCCCGCGACGGGAGCGATCCAAATGGATTGCTCGACACCTTGGGGAAGACTGGCAGGGTTGGGATCACCGCGGTGGGTTTCGAAATCGCCACCGCGCACGAAAATCACCGAGCGGCCGTTGGGGGTCCAAGTGAGCTGCGCGATTTCCTGGCCGTCGTCGTCGTGGAAGTTCGTGAGGCGGCGGCCCGAGTAAGTGGGTGCGTCGGCGATCCACAGGTTACGAGCGCCGTGTTCATCGAGCACCCAGGCGACTGCTCCGCCTTTGGGTGCGGCGGTCAGGGCGGAAGGGAACGGAGCACTCATGACCTGTTCGAGCGAGAAGTGTGCGGGGGAGGAGGAAAACGCGAGAGAACAGGCGAAAAGAAGGCCGAGTAAACTGCGGACGCGCATAGCTAATTGTTATACACTGAGACGCTAGATTTGGAGGCTGGCATCGTCCATGTTGAGTTACTCGCGGGGCCCTGATGCTCCGCTTATCGACGTAAGTATTTGGGATGAGTTTGCGAGAACAGTCTCTCGTTTTCCAGACCGGGAAGCTCTGGTGGTGCAGCATCAGGGGGTGCGGCTGACCTTCTCGGAGCTGGCCGGCCGAGTGGAACGGACGGCGCGAGGATTGACCGGCTTGGGGATTGGCCCGAATGATCGGGTAGGCGTGTGGTCGACGAACTGTGTCGAATGGGTGGAGATCCATCTGGCGTGCGCGCGGATCGGCGCGGTGCTGGTGAATATAAATCCGGCTTACCGCTCCTACGACCTGGCTTTCGTCCTGCGCAAGTCGAGGATTAAAGCGCTCTTTCTTTGGGAGAAAGATAAGCGGTCCAACTATCGGGCGATTCTCGATGAAGCAATGGCGGGACAAAAGCCAGACCTGGAACATGCTGTTTACTTCGGAACCGAGGGTTGGGAAAGGACGCTGGCGGAGGGGGCGGAGATCCCGGCGCGGCGGATAGGGCCCGATGACGTAACGAACATCCAGTACACATCGGGAACGACTGGGTCGCCAAGGGGCGTGCTCCTCTCGCATCGGAATGTTTTGAACAATGCGGCGATCATCGCGCAAGGGATGAAGATTAGCGAAAGGGACCGGATCGCGGTGCCGGTGCCCTTGTATCACTGTTTCGGATGTGTCATCGGCACGATGGTTTCAGTAGTGAGCGGCGCGGCGATGATACTTCCGGCGGCGACTTTCGACGCACTCGCGACACTGCAGGCTATCCACACAGAACGCGCGACGGCGGTCTATGGGGTGCCGACGATGTTTATCGCGGAACTGGAGCATCCGGCTTTCCACACGTTCGACTTTGGCTCGCTGCGGACGGGCATGATGGCAGGCGCCCCGTGCCCGGTAGAGATCATGAAGCGGGTAGTGAAAGAGATGCACTGCACCGGGATGATCGTCGGGTACGGACAGACGGAAGCCTCGCCAATTATCACGATGTCGGCGGTAGACGACGGGCTGGAGCGACGCGTGTCGACTGTGGGACAGGCGGGTGCAAATACGGAGGTGAAGATAGTGTCGGTGAAGGGTGACACCGTACCGGTGGGCGAACAAGGGGAGCTGTGCGCACGCGGATATCTGGTGATGAAGGGATACGATCAGGATTTCGAGGGAACTTGCCGGGCCATCGATGAGGACGGCTGGCTGCACACCGGAGACCTGGCGACGATGGATCGGGACGAGTTCTTTCGCATCACGGGGCGAGCGAAGGACATGATCATCCGAGCGGGAGAAAATGTGTATCCGCGAGAGATAGAAGAGTTCCTGCACACACATCCGAAAGTGGCGGACGTGCAGGTGGTGGGCCTACCGGATGCAAGGCTTGGCGAGACAGTTGCGGCGTGGATCCGGTTGAAGGAGCCAGCACAGGAAGAAGAGATCCGGGAGTTCTGCCGAGGACGGATCGCGCACTTCAAGGTGCCACAGCACATCCGGTTCGTGGATGCGTTTCCGTTGACGGTGACGGGGAAGGTGCAGAAGTTTCGAATTCGCGAGATTGAGATCCGGGAGCGGGGGCTGGAGGACGCGGCAGGGACTGAAACGGCGTAGGTGACAGAAAACGTGCAAGAATCTGCCGCGCGTTTTCAGATGTTTAGGAGAGGCAATTGGTCTAGACGAAAAGCGGATTGATAGAGTCGGTGCAGGAGAGAGTTGCTTGCGGGCGCTTCTGGAAACGGAGGCGCCCATTTTTTTGGAAGTCGGATGACAACGCGGGCGCAAAAGGAAAAACAACCGTCGCGGGAGGACGCAGGGACACGGCCGGGGACGCGCAGGCAACGAGTTACTCAGCTGCTTATGGACATTGAAAAGCGGCTCGATCTCAAGAACAGCAAGGTGACTCTAGCGGATTTCATCCGGCTGACGCAGCTGGAACGAGAGCTGGAGGAAGAGGAGCAGCCGAGGGAGATCATCGTTACGTGGAAAGATCCAGCGGAGAAACGCTGCGGATTGAAATAAAGTATGGGCCACTCCCTTCGCAGAAAAAGTTTCACGCTTCGACGGCGAGGTTCAAGGGATTCTCTGGGCCGATCGGTTCGGGAAAAAGTCAAGCGTTGTGCCAAGAGGCGATCCGACTTAGTTACTTGAATCCGGGAAGGCAGGGTTTGATTGGCGCACCGACTTATTCACTTCCGCTCTCCACCGGATTTCGCCGAAGCGCCCGGCTCGGATAAGTGAGCGGCGCGCCGCGCATTCGCGGTACATTGAAGTCGGCCGTGATTTCCGTCCAAAACGTATCCAAGGTTTACCATCTTTATCGCCATCCTTTCGATCGCGTTCTTGGTGCGCTAGCTTTTTCCCGAAGACAGAAAGCGGAATTCTGGGCTCTGCGAAATATCAACCTGCGTGTGGAGCAGGGCGAAGTATTCGCTATCTTAGGGCCCAATGGTTCGGGTAAAAGCACTCTGTTGCAGGTCATTAGTGGCATCCTTCAACCCACCAGCGGCCGGGTGATCTGCGCAGGGCGCGTAGCGGCGCTGCTGGAGTTAGGCGCCGGCTTCAATCCTGAATTCAGTGGCCGCGAAAATGTGTACCTCAATGGCGAAATCCTGGGATTATCGCGCCAGGAATTGGATGATGCATTTCCGCGGATCGAGGCCTTTGCGGAGATCGGCCAATTTATCGACCGGCCGGTCAAGGAATATTCCAGCGGTATGTATGTTCGCTTGGCTTTCTCCACAGCGATTCACGTCGATCCCGAAGTTCTCATCGTCGATGAAGCACTGGCGGTGGGCGATGCGATATTCGCCAGCCGGTGTGTGCAAAAGTTCGAGGATCTTCGCAAAAAGAAGGTCACCGTACTCCTGGTCTCGCATGACCTTGGCTTGATCAAGCGACTGGCGGATCGCGCTGCCTTTATGCTCGACGGAAAAATTGTGATGCAAGGCTCGCCCAAGGACGCGGTTAATCAATATGTCGGCTTTGTGCTCGATCGTGAGCGCGCCAGCAGGGAACAAAGCACCGGCCAATTGGAAGAGTCCGCGCGCCGCTCCATCTCAGGCGGTTCCATATCAGACAAGAGCAGCTTCCGCCACGGCGACGGGGCCAGCCGCGTGAAGGACGTCCGCATACTCAATTCCATCTGCGAGACTTGTCATGTTTTCCGGCCTGGAGAATCCATCATCCTGCGTATCCGCGCGGTGTTTCAGAAGCCGGTTTCGAATCCCGTGGTTGGCATTCTCATCCGTAATCGCATCGGCATGGATATTTTTGGAACAAACACCCGTCTGGAACAAGCTGAACTGGGCGACTTTGAACCCGGCGACGAAATTGAAGTCGACTTTGAGCTGGACTGTCTGCTCAGCCGTCAAGAATACACAGTGACCGTGGCCGTGCAATATTGGAACGGCCTCAGCCAGGATTGGCTGGACGATCTGCTCGATTTTCGCGTCGTTCCGGCTGACCGGCAGGCGTCAGCCGCCGAGCGCGGAGCCTGTGGCCAGGTGTTTGGCAGCGAAAGCGGAACTGGCGTTCCGCACTCCACGACGCTTCGCGTTCAATGCGCGCGACCGATCTGCCGACAGGTCTTGGAGTGCGCGCGCCAGCGCCGCTTTCCGCCGCGCCCCCGCCGTTGTGTATGTGAACCCATATACCGGCCCCATGCTTTTCCCAGCCACCGCGCAGCCTACGGAAGAAATTTGTCTCACGCCCCAGGATGCGCCCGCCCACGGAAAAAAGTTGCGCTTTGCGCGGGGGCGTGGGTGCGGGCGCGTTTTATTTGCGCCCGTCAAACGGGCGATCCAAATTATGAGCACTCAACCGCGTTATCGCC
>CAVRZH010000164.1:0-9212 GCA_963725455.1 Bryobacterales bacterium | reverse complement strand
TTTGTCACGCAGAATGCGCGGTTTCTGGGCGGAATTACGGTGGAAGGAAAGGTGCTGGAGTCGCCCAATCGGGCCCAGGTGGATAGCGCCGCGCAGCTTTCGCTGGGCGCTCCTTTTCAAGACGCGGATGTCGCCTCGGCAGTGGATCGCATCCATCGCCTGCTCCAGGCCAACGGATTCTATGAGGCGCGGATTACGCCGATGGTTGAGAAAGGAGTGGAGCGCGGCAACGATGCGCAGCAAATCTTCCTTAATTTTCAAATCCATGAAGGCAAGCGAGCCAAGTACGACACACCCACCATCACGGGCGTAACTAAGCTGCCGGACGCCACTATCATCCGCGCCACCGGCTGGCGGCTACCCATCATCCATTGGTGGCGGCATGTCACTAGCTCCCACACCCGCGGCGGGGTGGAAGGCGTTTTGAAGAAATATGGCGGCAAGAACCGTCTGATGGCGCGCGTCGAACTCAAGAGCCTGGATTACGACGCGGAGCGGCATCGAGTGCATCCGGATCTCGATATCGACGCAGGGCCGACGGTTAAAGTGACGGCTGTCGAAACCAAGGTCTCTCGCCGAGTCTTGAAGCGCTATGTTCCCGTGTTTCAGGAACGGGCCGTGGACGACGATCTGCTCGAAACCGGGAAACGCAATTTGCAGGAGTATTTTCAAAGCCAGGGCTACTACGACGTGAGCGTGGATTTCATGGTGCAGCCGGTGCGCGACGACCAGGAGACCGTGGAGTACGCCATTACGCGCGGCATGCGCTACAAACTGGTGCGCGTGGCCATTTCCGGCAATCGCTATTTCGACGCCGACTCCATCCGCGAGCGGATGTTCATGCAACCCGCGGGCTTCCTTCTACTGCGGCATGGCCGCTACAGCGAGGCTTTTCGACGCAGGGATGAGGAAAGCATCGCGAACCTGTACAAGTCGAACGGATTTCGCGATGTGAAGGTCACCTCCGAAGTGACTCGCGATGTGCGCGGTCAGCCGGGAAGCATCGCGGTGACGGTGCATATCGATGAAGGCAATCAATGGGTGGTGGATGATCTCGCCATCCACGGCGCCACCCAATTCAAACCGACCGAGCTTCCCAGCCTGGCCTCCTCGGTTGGGCAGCCTTTCTCCGAGGTAAACATCGCGAACGATCGCGAAACGCTGCTCACCTTTTACTACACGCGCGGCTTTCCCAAGGTGACCTTCAACGCTTCCTGGCGGACCGTTATGCCGGGGCACGCCAGCGTGGTCTACGACATCGTGGAAGGCAACCGCGAGTATGTTCGCGAAGTACTGACGTCGGGCTTGAAGACCACGCGGCAGAGCTTGGTGGACAAAGCCATCACACTGAAGGCCGGCGATCCGTTGTCACCCACCGCGCAGACGAACATACAACAAGCGCTCTACAATCTCGGCGTCTTCGCGAATGTAGACACCGCGATTGAGAACCCGGACGGCGACACGGATCACAAATATGTTCTGTATCATTTCGACGAAGCGAACCGCTACACTTTCTCGGTCGGATTTGGGTTGCAACTGGCGCAATTCGGAGTGCCGAACAGCACCAGCCTCGCGGCGCCGGGAGGAACCACCGGCGTCAGCCCCGAAGGATCGTTGACCGTCAGCCGGCTGAATTTCCTGGGCCTCGGACATACCGTGAGCTTACAGGGCGTCTATTCCACCATCGAAAAGCGCGCTGCGCTCACCTATTTGCAGCCCAGGCTGTTCGGCGTCGAGGGGCAAAACCTGACCTACACGCTGCTCTACGACGACACTCTGGACGTGCGCACGTTTGCGGCCCGGCGCGAAGAGGCGTCGGTGCAGCTATCCAAGAAGTTTTCCAAATCGCTAACCGGTGTTTTTCAGGCTGCTTACCGGCAGGACAACGTGAGTGACATTGTCATTCCGGTTCTTCTGGTTTCGCAGTTCCTGCAATCCGTTCGGCTCGGCATACTCTCGGCCAATTTCGTTCAGGACCGGCGCGATAATCCCGCCAATCCGCAACACGGCATGTATAACACCGCCAGCTTCGCCGTCAGCGCCAAGTATTTTGGATCGCAACGCAGCTTTGCCCGCATGCTATTGCGGAACGCGACGTATTATCCGCTGGGAAAGAATTTCGTGCTCGCGCGTCAGACCCAATTCGGAGTGATTCTGCCCTTCGATCCGCCGGCCGGTATAGACGCTCAGGAATCGGTTCCGCTGCCCGAGCGCTTCTACGCGGGCGGAGCCGATTCACTGCGCGCCTTCCCGTTCAACCAGGCTGGGCCCCGCGATATCGGCGAGCCGCTCGTGCCGGGTGGCCCGTCGTCTGAGCCAACTGGGTTTCCGCTGGGCGGCAACGCGCTCTTCATCAACAATATCGAACTGCGCTTCCCATTCCTCGCGCGAAATATACAGGGCGTGTTTTTCCACGACATGGGCAACGTTTATTCCAGCCTGCACGATATATCTTTTCGCTTCCACCAAAACAATCCTCAGGATTTCGACTACATGGTGCAGGACGTGGGTTTTGGAATTCGCTATCGCACGCCGGTGGGGCCCATCCGCGCGGATTTTGCGTATGGCCTGAACCCGCCCCACTATGTGGGATTCTCGGGAACACCGGCTCAAATTTTGAACTGCAATCCCAACGTTCCGACGTCGCAACTGCCGGGTTACTGCCAGAGCACGCCGCAGAGCATCAGCCATTTTCAATTCTCCTTTTCGATCGGGCAGACTTTTTAGCATGCGCGGGCTGGTGGTTGGTTACATCATGGGCTGTTCGGCAATGCTTTCGGGCGCCGTGATTCTGGATCGTATTGCAGTGGTCGCCGGTTCGCATGTAATCAAGGCCAGCGATATCGATCGGGATATCCGGCTCACCGATTTTCTCAATCGAGCGCGGCTCGACTTCAGCGTCACCGCCAAGCGAGCATCCGCTGACCGGTTGATCACCCAGCAAATCATCCGCGACGAAATTGTGAGCGGGGGCTATCGGCGTCCTCCGGAATCTGAAGCCGCGGAGTTGGAAGCGGAACTGCGTCGCGACCGTTTTGCCGGCTCCGTGCAGCGCCTGGGTGAAGCATTGCGGCGCTATGGGCTGATGGAAAGCGAACTGCGCGAGCAATTGCTGTGGCAGATCACCGTGCTGCAGTTTATCAATGAGCGCTTTCAGGGCGGAGTGGTGGTCACGGACCAGGACGTGCACGGCTACTACGATCAACACGTTGCCGAACTGCGGCGCGAATCTCCGAAGGACAGCCGCTTCGAGACTCTCGCGGCCAAGATCCGGACCACGCTCGAAGGCGAGCGCGTCAATCAAGCGTTCGATGATTGGCTGGACCAGGCGCGTAAGAGCGAGCGCGTTGAGTTCAAGCAGGCCGCTTTTGCCCAGGAAGGTTTCCAATGAGCCGGCCAGCGAGAATCATCCGCAACGTCGCCATTGCGCTGGGCGCGCTGATCGTAGCGCTGGGGATGGTGGCCGTCTTGATTGTGCAGTCGGCCTGGTTCCAGAACTACGTGAAGCGGACCATCGTTACCTCCGTCGAGGACAGCACGGGAGGCAAAGCCGAAATTGGAACGTTCCACTTCGAATGGCGGCACTTGTCCGCCGTAGCGACTGATTTCGTGATTCACGGGAACGAGGCGGCCGGCGCTCCTCCCCTGCTTCGCGTAGCGCGAGTGCAGTTGAATCTGCGGCTCTTCACCAGTCTTCATCATCTGTGGGACATCACTTATCTGGGCATCGACGGTCCACAGGCCAACGTGATCGTTTACCCTGATGGCCACACCAATATCCCGTCACCGCGCCAGAAGTCCACCAGCTCGCCGCTCGAAACCGTGGTCGACCTCGCCATCGGTCGATTCGAACTTACCAATGGTCTCTTCACACTCGCGGCGCAGAAGCATGAGCTGAACGTTCGTGGAAACAACTTGCGGGCGCAGCTCAAGTACAATATCTTGAGCCAGGAATACCGGGGACAGGTCTCGCTTGAGCCGATCTACGTTGTCTCCGGCCGAAACACGCCGGTCGGCTTTACGGTGGACTTGCCGGTGGTTCTCTCACGCCAGAGAATCGATGTACACGACGCCAACATATTTTCATCGGCTTCCGCCATCACCCTGAGCGCGTCGATTCAGGATCTGAAGAGTCCGAACATATCGGCGCGCGCCACCGGGCACCTTGCGCTCGCGGACCTGAGGAACGCCGTGAATCTGCCACTATCGTTGAAAGGGCCGAACCTTCCTTCCGTCCTCGATCTGGATGCTAATGCGAGCATGGCTAACAATGCGATCGAAGTCTCCGGGCTGCGTGTGTCGCTCGGCCACTCGAATGTGGAGGCGTCGGGCAGCTTGAACCAAGGGCTCAGTTTCCGAGGCCGCCTGGCGTTGGGCGAGCTGGGTCAGCTGGTCAATGAGAAGAACCTGCCCAACGACACCGCAACTTTGAGCGGGACAGCTACGCTCGATTCCCAAAACAATTTAACGCTGACGGGACTGAGGGCGTCGGCTCTCGGAGGGGAATTTGCGGGCGACGCCTTGCTCAAGGACTTCAGCACCTATCAAGCGCGGGGCGACTTAAGGCACCTGGATCTCGGAAAAGCGATTCGTGCCGCGGGCCAGGCCCGTCTGCCCTATGATGGTGTGCTCTCCGGGCCGGTCGAGATTGCGGGAAACTTCCGCGCCGGCCTGCGCAGCTTTTCGGCACAGGCCAAGCTAAGAATCCTTCCGGGGTCGCACGGGATTCCACTCTCGGGCAATCTCACCGCCACTTACTCGGGTGCTAGGGACGACGTCTCCATTCAAAAGTCCCTGCTCATTCTGCCGCATTCGCGGCTGAGCGTGGATGGTTCAGTAGGCAAGCAATTGAACGTCGCAATGACCACCACCAATCTGGACGATCTGCTTGCCGTACTACCGCAAGACTCGCGCCCGCCTGTCTCTCTTCATAACGGCCAAGCCAGTTTCACCGGCAAGGTCACTGGTAGCTTAGGCGCTCCGAGTATTTCCGGACACGTCGCCGCCAACCGTTTCGCGGTGGCCGGCCGCCAATTCGATAGCTTCAACGCCGATGCTTCCGCAACCAGGCGCGGCGTCGCGATTGAAAATGGCAGTCTGGCCCGAAATGCGATGCAGGCTCGCTTCTCTGGAACGCTGGGGCTGCGCGATTGGAAGCCGGTCCCAAGCGCTCCGCTCGCCATTAACGGGTCCTTCCAGAATGGCGACCTGGCGGATCTGCTCGCGCTGGCCGGCCAGCCCAGCACCGGATATTCCGGTCAACTCAATGCCAATATCAGCGTGAAGGGGACGCTCGGCAATCCACAGGGCGGAGGATCGCTGGTGGTCACGAACGGTGTGATTCTGGGCCAGCCGTTCGATCGCGCCCAGGCGCAAGTGAGTCTCACCGATCGTCTGGTCACAGTGCCGAGCGCGTTCGTACAACTGGGTCCGGCGCGATTGAATTTCTCCGGCCAATATCAGCATCCGCGTGACAGCTTCACCACGGGCCAACTGCAAGCGGGGCTGCAAAGCAATCTGATCAATCTAGCGCAGCTGAACGCGCTGCAGAAACGCAGGCCGAATACTACCGGCGTCGTCGAGATCGACGCGAAAGTTACGGGGAACTGGTCGGGACAGTTTCAACTCACCAGCGTCAACGGAAAAGCATCCGTGCGTGGATTCCAGTCCGAAGGCCAGAACTACGGCGACCTCACGGCAACCGCCAGCACCGGCGGCCAATCTGTAAATTACAACGTGACGTCGAATTTTGCGGGATCGAACATCAACGTCACCGGCAACACGCAGCTCACGCCCAGCTACCAGACCATGGCCCGCGCCAACCTTGGGAATCTGCCAGTGCAACGGGTGCTGGCTCTCGCGGATCGCACTGATGTCCCAATCAAAGGACTGCTCTCGGGAACCGCGAACTTCAGCGGGACCATCAGCAATCCACAAGGCAGCGCGGACCTGACTCTGGCAAACGGGATGATCTTCGACGACGCCGTGAATCGCGTCCACCTCCGCGTGGACTACCAGCCCCAAAGTATCGACGTGCCGCAGCTGGAGCTGGTGGCTGGGCCGTCTCGTCTGGATCTAACCGCTCATTACGATCACCCTCCCGGCAACTTCGAATCCGGTAACGTGCAATTCCATGTCGACACGAACGGCATCGATCTGGCCCGCATCAAAACGTTGGCCGAGCAGCGGCCGGGGCTGGGTGGAACGTTGCAATTGAACGCTACAGGCAAGGCCCAGGTTCGCATGCCCGAACCGCGAATCCTGCTGAGTGATTTGGGCGGCAATCTGAAGACCACGGGACTCACCATGAATGGCAGAAGCCTTGGCGATCTCACTCTGGCGGCCAACACGTCGGGCGGCCGAACGAATTTCACGCTCAATTCAGGCGTCGCGGGCGCCACCATCGATGGGCACGGTAGCGTGCAGCTCGCCAATAACTATCCAACAGAAGCGCAACTCGCCTTCAAGAATGTCACGTGGGCTGGCATCGGTCCTCTACTCGGGTACCAGGCTGGTGAAGGGCGTGGTTTTGAGGCCGCCGGGGATGGACAAGTAACGGTTAACGGGCCGTTGGCGAACGCCGAGCAACTGCGCGGTTCCATTCAAGTGACGCGCCTTGAACTTCGCGGCGCTTCTTCGGTTTTTCGCACGGCGCATCCCGTGCTGTTGCAGAATCAAGGACCCATCGCGGCCACGCTCGAGCGCGGAGCCCTGAAGATTCAGAGCGCGCACCTTACCGGATCCAATACCAATTTTCAGGCTACCGGCACGGTTCCTCTGAATGGTCAAGCGATGGACGTTGCGCTCAACGGCAACGTGAATCTCGCGATCCTGCAGCAATTCGATCAATCCATCACATCCGCGGGAACTATCGTCCTGGCAGCCGGTATGCGGGGATCGCCCGCCAAGCCACGCCTGACCGGACAAGTAGAGCTCAAAAACGCGTCCTTCGACTACGCCGGATTGCCGACCGGAATTTGGAAAGCCAATGGAGTGGTCGCCCTCAGTGGCGACAGCGCGGTGATCCGCAATCTGACGGCCGAGGCCGGTGGCGGACAAGTGTCTCTCACCGGTTCGGCAACGCTGAACAGTTCGTTGCGATTTGGAATCCAGGCCAAAGCCACCCGGGTGCGCGTTATGGTCCAGCAAGGCCTGGGGATCGTGGCTTCGGCGGAAGTTACTCTCGCTGGCACCACCCAGAACAGTTTGTTGTCCGGCGCTGTGACCGTGGATCAGGTTACCTACGCCGCCAAAAGCGACCTGGGCTCGCTCCTGAGCCTGGCCGCACCGCCTGTGGAGGCGTCAGCTACGGGAGCTTTGCCTCTACTTGAAAACATGCGGCTCGACGTTCGTGTCCGCAGCTCGAGCGCCTTAGGCGTGCAGAGCTCCTTGGCGCAGAACTTGGAACTGACCGCGGATCTGCGCGTCCGCGGATCGGCGGCCCATCCGGGCGTCCTTGGGCGCGTGCTCATCACCGAAGGCAAACTGCTTTTCTTCGGATCCAGTTACACCGTGAATAACGGTACTATAGCGTTCTACAATCCGATCCGCATCGAGCCGGTGCTTGATTTGAGCCTGGAAACCCAGACCCAGGGCGTGGATGTTGTACTCAAAGTGACCGGGCCGATCGATAACATGAAGCTAAGTTACACGTCCGATCCGCCGCTTCAGTTTCAGGAGATTGTCAATTTGCTGGCCACCGGCAGCACACCGACTTCGGATCCTACCCTGCTTGCCAACTCTCCCGCGCTGCCGCCTCAGACCTTTCAGCAACTGGGGGAATCGGCCATCGTGGGCCGCGCGCTGGCGGATCCAGTCACCAATCAGCTACAGAGAGTGTTCGGGGTCACGCAGCTCAAGATTAATCCGGCATTCACTTCGGGATCGCAATTGCCGGAGACGCAGCTCAGCCTGCAGCAGCAGATTTCGAGTAACCTCACGTTCACTTACGTTACCGGCCTGAACACGGCGAACGCCGAAACCATTCAAGTGTTATGGACCTTTACTCCGCAATGGTCCGCGCAGGCATTACGCGATTACAACGGAATTTTTAGCGTGACCTTGATTTACAAGAAACAGATTCGTTGATTCTATTGCCGGCGGAGGGCCGTCACGTCCACCGTTTGGTTCACAGGTGGGTTCTGATCGGCCGCGATAATTGCCTTCGCGCGGGCCGTTAAATCCTTGGCCTCATCCTTGAAGTGCAGCTTCTTCAGGGCTTGGGCCAGTGCCATCATGGACACGGCCACGGCGCGATTGTCGCCCAGCACTTTCTGCTGGATGCTCAACGCTTCACGGTATTGCAGCTCGGCGTTCCGCCAGTCATTCTGCGCCATATAATAGTCACCTAAGTACGATAAAACCATGGAATGGACCAACGGTGCCTGGCCCGAATTGCTATTGAAAATGCCGATGGCGTCATCAAACCAAGGCCGTGCTTGGGAGAATTTGTGGAGCTGCGCGTACACATGGCCCAGCTCCGCCGCTGCCACGGCTCGCTCGGTAGTCGCCACGCTTGAGCCCCGGCGCTCCATCTCGATATACCGGCGGAGCATCTCCAAGGCGACGTCGTAATCGCCATTCAGCGCGCTCGCCTGGCCAAGATGCACAAAAATATTAGCGTATTGCAGGCCGTCCGGGCCATAGTTCGATTTTCCGATCTCTAGCGCGCGATTCCAGTCTCTTCGGGCTTCTGAATACCGGCCAATCACGGTCTGGTAAGCAGCTTGCGTGTCCAGGTGCCGGATCAGGTTGGGGTCTTTCGGAGGCGCTGCTTCCGCCTTGGCCTGCGCCAAGTCCAGGAGACGCGAACCTTCTAGAAATCTTCCCCAGGTTATGTACAACCACCCCAGGTCGTCCCAGGCCCCTACCAGACGCAGGTCGCTCGGCCGGGCATAGCGTTTCAATAGGTCAAGACCACTCTTGTAATTGGATTCGGCGGTGGAGAAAGCCCCATGGATCTGGTTCATCTCTCCGAGCTGGATGTAAACGTCCCCCGCCCGCGCCTGCTCGCCTTTCGCTACCAGCAGATTCAACTCTTGAACAAAATATTTGCGCGCGTCATCGTAGTTCCCCACGCTAAAGGCGTGGTCCGCCTTGGCTTGCAAATCCCGCACGGCATTTGCGTTATTTTCCACACGGGTGCTGGCCGTGGACAGACTCAGTGCTAGCAGAAAAACGGCGATCATGTAAGCTCGCACGAGTTAGTCTGC
>CAVRZH010000163.1:0-108650 GCA_963725455.1 Bryobacterales bacterium | reverse complement strand
CACTGCCGCCAACCGCGCCGTGGAAGCCTGCAACGGCCGCGACCTGATGGGCCGTGCACTGGTGGTTAATGAAGCCCGTCCCATGGTTCCGCGTGAAGGCGGCGGTGGTGGACGTCCCGGTGGCGGCGGTGGACGCGAGCGCCGCGGTGGCCGGCCGGGCCGGTAATTTCCGGACTATCCTTCCAGCATCTTTGCGATGGCATCCGCATCGTTAGGGACAACCAGCGGGCGGTTACCCATCCGTGCGTCGATATTCCTGCCTTCGGGATCTTTGAGTTCGCCGGTGTGATAGCGATAAATATAGTCGGGATCCTTTAAAACATTCCCCGTCAAAACAGCGACTACATCTTCGTCCGAACGGATGGTTCCGGCCGCGGTAAGCTTTCGAATTCCCGCTAGCGTAGCGGCCGAGGCCGGCTCACAGCCGATACCGCACTGTCCGATCACGGCCTTGGCATCGGCGATTTCCTGCTCGCTCACTTTCTCTACCGTGCCGTTGGTGACCGTCACTTCGTGCAGCGCCTTGGGCCAGGACACCGGATCGCCAATCTTGATGGCTGTGGCCAGGGTATGGGGGTCGCGAACGGCGTGGAATTCGTGCTTTGTTTTCGTGAGGGCGGTCTTCATGAATTCGTAAAACGGAGCGGCGCCTTCCGCCTGGATCACAGCCAGGCGCGGCATCTTGCGGATGAAGCCGAATTGACACAATTCGCGCAGGGCCTTTCCGAATGCGGACGTGTTGCCCAGATTGCCGCCGGGCAGAACGATCCAATCCGGCGGATTCCAATCGCGCTGGTCCAGCATCTCGAAGATGATCGACTTCTGGCCTTCGATGCGAAACGGATTGATGGAATTGAGCAGGTAAATGCCCAGCCGCTCGGCCAGCACACGCACCAGCGCCAGGATCTGATCGAAGTTGGCCTCCACTTGAAACGTGCGCGCGCCGTATTCTAAAGCCTGCGCCAGCTTCCCGTACGAAATATTGCCGTGTGGGATAAAGACGATGGGATCCAGGCCGGCGGCACTGGCATAAGCGGCCATGGACGCCGACGTGTTGCCGGTGGAAACGCACGCGACACGCTGACGGTCCAGACGAATGGCCTGCGTAACGCCGCACGTCATGCCGTTGTCCTTGAACGATCCGGTGGGGTTGAAGCCTTGATGCTTGAAGGTAAGGTGATCCAATCCGCCGTAGCGCGCCGCGCGTGGAGCATCCAGCATGGGCGTATTGCCTTCGCGCAGCGAAACTACCTGATGGTGATGGCCATCGAACGGCAGCAGTTCGCGATAGCGCCAGACGCCGCTCTGCTCCAGGGGCTCATTCGACGTCCGGCGCGTGCGCCAGACCTTCTTCCACAGTTCGGTTTCCACCCGGCCTTCGGCAAAGACCACTTCGAGCAAGCCTCCGCAATCGGGGCAATTGTAGATGGCTTCATCAATCGGAAAGCGCGCGCGGCAATGCTGCTCAAAACATGCCAACTCAGCTAGCATTATTAAAGTATCCCCAATATGGTCTCGGTTTGTCTTGAGAATGGCAAGGTCATGGTGCGCAAGCAGGCGCGGCCTCGCCGCCCCGCAGGATTCGCGCTGATTCGTCTGCTTTATGGGGGAATCTGCAACACCGATATCGAGCTGCAGCGCGGCTATTACGGCTTTCGCGGGACGCCGGGGCATGAGTTTGTCGGCGAGGTAGTGGATGCCGACGACAAAACTTGGATCGGCGAGCGCGTGGTGGGCGAGATCAATCTGGCTTGCGGAAAATGCGCGTGGTGCGCGCGCGGGCTGGGCCGGCACTGTCCCAAGCGAACCGTGCTGGGCATTGTGAAACAACCCGGCGCGTTTCGCGAATTCCTGACACTGCCGGAGCAAAATCTGCGGCGAGTGCCGCGCGAAATTCCGTCTGAAGAAGCTGTATTCGTCGAACCACTGGCCGCGGCCTGTGAAATTTTGGATCAAGTGCACATCCCGCGCGGGACGCCCGTCGCGGTGCTTGGCGACGGAAAGCTGGGCCTGCTGGCCAGCCAGGTTTTGCAGGCGCACGGTACCCAAGTGCATCAGTATGGCCGTCACAAAGATAAGCTGCGGATCGCCGAGCAATCTGGTGTCAGCACCGAAATCGTGAAGAAACTGCCCGTGGCCAAGTACGAATTCGTCGTGGAAGCAACGGGATCGAGCGAAGGATTACGCCAGGCAGTTCAAATGACGCAGCCGAGGGGAACGGTGATTATGAAATCGACCGTTCACGGATTGGTGGGAATTGATTCGGCACCGGTGATCGTGAATGAAATCACGCTGGTGGGCTCGCGCTGCGGACGCTTTGAGCCGGCGCTCAAACTGCTCCTGAGCCGCAAGGTCCGCGTGGATGCGATGATATCGGAGGTGCTTCCGTTGACGAGCGCGCCGCGCGCGTTCCGAGAAGCCGCTAAGCCAGGAGTATTGAAGGTTCTGCTGCATGATTAACACAAAAAACCGCTTGCTGACGCGAACGGCTCAGAAGGGATTTCGAATCCTATGCGGATTGGTTGCCGCCGCTCTTACGGTCGCCGCCGCCACCGCGCAAACGCCTGAGTATGCCTATCGGGTGGTGCATGTTTACCCGCACGATCCCAACGCGTTCACGGAGGGTTTGGAGTATCGGGCTGGATTTTTGTATGAGAGCACCGGGCTGAAGGGTCACTCGTGGGTCCGCAAGGAGAAGCTCGAGACGGGACAGGTTTTGCAGCAGGTGGATCTGGATCCCCAGTATTTCGGCGAAGGGATCACGATCATCAACCAGCAGATGATCGAGCTCACCTGGCAATCGAATATCGGCTTCGTATATAACCAACCCAGCTTCCGCCGCCTGCGGAGCTTCAACTATCCTGGCGAAGGCTGGGCACTCACCAATGATGGCCAGAACATCTACATGGACGATGGCACCGCGCAGATCCGCGTTTGGGATCCGCTGACGCTTCAGGAGAAACGCCGCATCACGGTTCACGATCAGGGCAAGCCGGTGACCAACGTGAACGAGCTGGAATGGGTGCGCGGCGAGATCTACGCCAACATCTGGCAAAAGGACGTGATCGCGCGCATTTCTCCCGTGGATGGCCGGGTGCTGGGATGGATCGACATGGCGGGCATCTTGCCGGCCGCCGACCGCACGGGTAACGAAGACGTTTTAAACGGAATCGCCTACGATGTTTTGGGTGATCGCTTGTTCGTCACCGGCAAGCAATGGTCCAAGCTGTTCGAGATCAAGGTAGTGCCGCTTCATCGCAAGAACCGGTGAACCCGGTCCTTTAATTTCGCGTACCAGGAAACCTTCGCACTGGACTGCCCGGACGCGGACCCATTGGACGCCAACTGCTGCGCGACGCTTTTCGCACCCGGATCGTAAAGGGTTCTCGACTCCATATGAATTCGGTAGCTGTCGAAGGAATATGTCTCGCGATACAGATGACCATCCTCGCCCTCCAGCACGACCGAAAAACTCGGCATGGCACCGGAATTGATTACCTGGACCGGGTAGTGGCCAATCACGTTCCTCTGGATGTACGCGGTCTCATAGCGATGATGCCTGAGGCTCCAGACGAACACACGGAAGCTGTCGTACTCGTAGGGCTGTCCGCCTTTGGTGATGGTGGTCCAGAGCCAGTTGTTTTTTACCTGGTCATCATCGTGAACCTGGCCCAGAGGAAAGTACGACGTGATGCGGTGACCTTCGGCATATTGCGCCACCTCATCGGGAATCGCCATGCTCAGCGGACGCGTCAGCACCCATCCCACTTTGCCATCCGCCGTGCGCACCAGATTCCAATCGTCCATGGGAACCTCCACCGGCGCGGGCGCGGGCGGAGCAACGGGAGCGGGCGCTAGCTCAGGGTCGGGCTTCGACATGGAAAGCGCCAGCCAATTATCGGGAAGCTTCGGCGCCGGGGGACGCGGCGGCGGTCCGATCCTGGTCTGCGACGAAGTTTTCTTGGGCTTCTTCCGAGCAACCGGCTGTACGGGCATCTTGATGGAGATTTCATCGTGCTGCACGCGCGGCGTCAGTTTGTGCGCGATGACATCCACTTTGCCGTTCTCCGGAACCTGCCCGAAGCTCGGAGACGTCCGGCTGGGCTCCGTGTGCATGTTGAGCGATTCGAACACGGTGGCCTGGCCCTGCGATTGAGCGTGCACGGCGTCCCGCGCCATGTCGTGAAGCGCGGCCATTTGTTCGGGGGTGAGCAACTGGCGCAAATCGGTCCAACCCTCGGCGCCCTGCTCGGTGCGAACCTTCACCAGCCGGTGCCTGTACTCGACAATGGAGAGCTTTTCCCCATGCTTCACCGTGGCAGCAATGGCCGACTTGAGAGCCAGTTCCCGCCGCAGGTTCAGCGTGCTCGGGCCAACGTAGGCTTCGCCGAGTGAGGCAACAGGCAGAGGTTTATCGGAACAGGAAACAAGGAAGGAGATCAGGCAGAAGCAGAGTAAAGCGCGAGTCAATGTCACGAGCGCTGAGTTCTATTGTTAGTGTATCAGTAATGCCCGAAGAAGTTGCACATTCCCAAGTTGAATTTTATTGCCCGCGTTGTCACACGGCCGTAACCGATCCGCTGATGTGCGGAGATTGCTCCGCCCTCATTTGCCGGACCTGCGGGACTCCGCTGGAGAAAATCGATGAGTTGGGAATCGGTTAAGACCGCACTCCAGGTGGCGGTTAGGGAACCCAGGCTGCGCAGGAACTTCACCGGATTCCCTGGCTCGATATCGAACGGCTGTCCGCCGGGAGGAACAAGCCAGGCTTCGCCTTCGCGAAACTGCTGGCCGGCGATGGTCCCCATGCCGCTGACGAAAATGAGAACGTGAAAACGTTCCGGTTCGGGTTTATACAGCAACTTCGACGTGGTGCGCGCCAGTTCGGTGTGGAAGTACTGGCAATCGATGGGAAGCATCACGGACTTGGGCGAGCTGGCTTCCGTGGATGAAACCTGAATCGCTTTATCCAGGTGAAGCTCACGCGGGCGGCCGTAATCGTAGAGCCGATAGGTAACGTCGGAATGCTGCTGGACTTCGCACAGCGCTAGTCCGCCGCCAATGGCGTGGACCGTTCCAGCCGGGATAAAGAACGCATCGCCCGCCTGGACTTCGATCCAGTTCAACAATTTTTCAATCTCGCCGCTGAGCGACGCGTCGCGTAAACGCTCACGGCTGATGGATTCGCGAAATCCGATCGCAATGCGCGCACCCGGATCGGCGCGCATCACGTACCACATTTCGGTTTTTCCGCGAGAATTTTCCCGCACAGCGGCGAACTCGTCGTTGGGATGGACCTGCACCGACAGACGCTCGGAAGTGAAAACGAATTTCACCAGTAACGGCAAGTCCGCCTGGAACCACACTTCTCCGATTTTTTTCTCGGAAACCGGGTACCAGGGCAGCAGATCCGTAGCGCCCCACACTTTCTCGAGGAACCGAGTGGGCAGGCGGACTGGTTGCTTATCGGCCACTCCGATCAAGCCCGGCCGGAAATGAAGCTGTCGATCCGATCGAGCCCGCGCTCCAACTCTTTCATGGACGTCGCATACGAAATACGGATATGTTCATCGGTTCCGAAGGCCTCACCCGGAACGACGGCCACATGCGCCTCCGACAGCAGCTTCTCGGAGAACTGAAGCGCCGAGGTAATGCCGTCGCGGAAACCGACCGCGACGTTGGGATAAGCGTAGAACGCTCCGCGCGGCTCAGCGATCTTCACGCCTGGAATGGAGCGCAGGCGCTGGACCACAAAGTCGCGGCGCTTGCGGTATTCGGCCAGCATGATCGGGATGGAATCCTGCGGCCCGCGCAACGCTTCGATGGCCCCCTTCTGCGCGATGGACGTGGGGTTCGATGTGGTGTGGCTTTGCAGCTTGAGCATGGCGTCGATCAGCGGCTTGGGCGCCAGTGCGAAGCCCACGCGCCAGCCAGTCATGGCGTAGGTTTTCGAAAGCGAGCCCGCGATCACAACGTTCTCTTTGGCGCCGGGCAGCGCGGCGATAGAGAACGGCTCATCGTCGTAGAGAAAGCGGCAATAGCATTCGTCGGTCATCAACTGAACACCGCGCTTCGCCGCCAGATGATAGATCCTCTCGAAATCTTCGCGGCTCAAAACGGCGCCGCTCGGATTACAAGGCGAGTTGATAATGAGCAGCTTGGTCTTGCTGGTGATCTTGCGAGCGATATCATCGGCCGTGTAGGTGAAGCCGTTAGCTTCGTCGCTCTCGACAAAAACGCACTTGCCACCCGCATAATTCACAACGTCTTTATAGGTGACCCAATACGGAACCGGGATGACGACCTCATCGCCTTCCTGGATAAGCACCTGCATCAAATTGAAAATGGCATGTTTGCCGCCGACCGTCACCAGGCATTCGGCCGGCTTATAATCCGTGCCGTAGTCGTCGTGATGGCGCGCGCAGATGGCCTGCTTCAGTTCCAGAGTTCCGCCCGTGGGCGTGTACTTGGTGAAGTTCGCGTCGATGGCTGCGATGGCCGCCTTTTTGATGTTGTCGGGCGTCGGGAAATCGGGCTCACCGGCGCTGAAATCCACAACGTCAACGCCTTCGCGGCGAAGCCGGTCGGCCTCCGCGGCGACTTTCATTGTGGAGGATTCGCTGATGAGCGAGATACGGTTGGCGAGATTCAGTGTTGCTGTCATGAAAGATTAGGCTTCTCCAGTTTCTTCGGGTCCGGTTTCTTCGAGGAGTCTTCTCTTCAGTCTACCCTCGATTGGGGGCGGCACGAGACCACCGATATTTCCTCCCAGCCGGATCACTTCCTTCACCAGGCGCGAGCTGATGAAAGAGTGCGCCTCGCCGGCCATCAGGAACACGGTTTCGATTTCAGGGCGCAGCCTGCGATTCATCAGCGCCATCTGCAATTCGTATTCGTAGTCCGAGACGGCACGTATGCCGCGCAGGATCACGCTGGCGCCGCACTCAGCCGCGTAGTCCACCAGAAGCCCGCCGAAAGAGCCGACCTCCACATTGGGAAGATCGCGCGCTACTTCGCGCAACATTTCGACGCGCTCTTCCAGACCAAATAGCGGACGTTTTTCGTCGTTGCGAAGGATGGCCACCACCAGGCGGTCAAATAGCGCCGATCCACGCTGGATCAGATCCAGGTGGCCGTTGGTGATGGGATCGAAGGAGCCTGGGTAAAGGGCCACAACCGTGGCGGGTTTCGGTCTCAAGGTGGAAGTGTATCAGATCGCCCTGTCGCGAGCCGGGATGGGCGGTCGGCGATTGGCTGCCAGGGACAAACGAGGCATACGTCTTGACAAAGTGTCATATTAGATATAATCTAAATGCTTCGTGGACGCTCAGGCGATTAAACAATCCTTGGAAGCCAGCGGCTTGCGATGCACTCCGCAGCGCTACGCCGTGATGGCATTCCTGATGAAGGACAACCGGCATCCCACGGCCGCGGAAATCTTCGAAGCCGTGAATCGGGTGGATCCCCGCTCTTCCAGGGCCACAACCTATAACAATCTGCGGGACTTGGTGCAGGCCGGTTTGGTGCGTGAAGTGGCGGTGGAGGGCCGCGCCGCGCGCTTCGATGCAAAGGGCCTGCGGCATCACCACTTCATTTGCGACCGTTGCGGCAATGTTGAGGACATTGAATGGTGCGACGTGCCCCGGCCTGCCCCGGGCTCCCTCGGCAAGCGAATTCTTCGCGAAAGCGAACTCATTTTCCGCGGGCTCTGCAGCCAATGCGCTCCGCGGCGGACTTCCCGTTAACTATCGCAATTTTTGACCAATTCGAAGAAAGAGGAACATATGGAACACACCACAGCAGCGGGGGCGTCCTTCCCCGAGCGAGAAGAGCAAAACATATTACCCGAAGCCCAATGCCCGGTCGTGGGAGGCTCTCGCAGACACACAGTGGCAGGAGCCCCGACCAATGCGGGCTGGTGGCCGAATCAACTGAACCTGAAGATCCTACACCAGCATTCTGCTTTGTCCAATCCCATGGACAAGGAGTTCAATTATGCCAAGGAGTTCAAAACCCTCGACCTGAACGCGGTAGTCCAGGATCTGCATGCCTTGATGACGGATTCGCAGCCCTGGTGGCCGGCCGACTATGGACACTATGGGCCGTTCTTTATTCGGATGGCGTGGCACAGCGCCGGTACGTATCGCATCGGCGACGGACGCGGCGGCGCAGGCTACGGCACACAGCGTTTCGCGCCCCTCAATAGCTGGCCGGACAATGCCAGCCTGGACAAGGCGCGCCGCTTGCTTTGGCCCATCAAGCAAAAATATGGGCGCAAAATCTCCTGGGCCGATCTAATGATTCTCGCTGGTAATGTCGCCCTGGAATCGATGGGATTCAAGACCTTCGGTTTTGCCGGCGGCCGCGAGGACGTGTGGGAGCCCGCGGAGGATATTTTCTGGGGACCAGAAGGCAAGTGGCTGGGCGATGAGCGCTACAAGGGCGATCGCGAACTGGATAATCCTTTGGCCGCGGTTCAGATGGGTCTCATTTACGTGAATCCGGAAGGACCCAATGGAAAGCCGGATCCGCTAGCCGCCGCAAAGGATATCCGAGAGACGTTCGCGCGCATGGCGATGAATGACGAGGAGACGGTCGCGCTCATTGCCGGCGGGCATACGTTCGGCAAGACCCACGGCGCAGCCGATGCAGGCAAGTACGTCGGCTCCGAGCCAGAAGGCGCCAGCATCGAGGAGCAAGGCCTAGGTTGGAAGAACAGCTATGGCAAAGGCCACAGCGACGACGCCATCACCAGCGGCATTGAGGTCACCTGGACCACCACCCCGGTGAAGTGGAGCAACAACTTCCTCGAAAACCTTTTCGGCTATGAATGGGAACTGACCAAGAGCCCAGCCGGCGCGAACCAATGGACTCCTAAGAACGGCGCTGGAGCGGGCACCGTCCCCGGTGCTCACGATCCATCGAAAAAGCGCGCTCCCGGAATGCTGACCACGGACTTGGCTCTCAAGATGGATCCCATCTATGCGCCCATCTCGAAGCGCTTCCTGGATCATCCGGAGCAGCTGGCAGACGCGTTCGCCAGAGCTTGGTATAAGCTAACGCATCGCGACATGGGACCGGTGGCGCGCTACCTCGGCCCGCTGGTGCCAAAGGAAACGCTGATCTGGCAGGATCCTATTCCCGCGGTGGATCACGCGCTGATCGGGGACCAGGACGTTGCCGCTCTGAAGGCCAAGATTCTCGCGTCCGGAATTTCCATATCTGACCTGGTTTCGACGGCCTGGGCATCGGCTTCCACGTTCCGCGGCGGCGACAAGCGCGGTGGCGCCAACGGCGGACGGATCCGTCTGGAGCCGCAGAAAAATTGGGAAGTGAATCAGCCGGCTCAACTGGCGAAGGTGCTCCAGAAGCTGGAAGCCATCCAAAAGGAGTTCAACGCTTCGCAGTCCGGCACGCAATCCAATGGAAAAGGCAAGAGGGTTTCGCTCGCGGACCTGATTGTCCTAGGCGGCGACGCGGCCATCGAGGCGGCGGCCAAGAAAGCCGGAGTGGACGTGAACATACCGTTCGCACCGGGACGCACGGATGCTTCGCAAGAGCAGACCGACGCGCACTCCTTTGCACCGCTCGAACCGGTTGCGGACGGATTCCGCAACTACCTTCGCCCCGGGCATCCCATGGCGGCTGAGGAGTTGCTCGTCGACCGGGCGCAGTTGCTCACGCTCACAGCCCCGGAGATGACGGTTCTGGTGGGCGGCCTGCGCGCGTTGAACACGAACTTCGGGCAGTCCAAACACGGCGTCTTTACCGATCGGCCGGAGACGCTGACGAACGACTTCTTCGTCAACCTGCTCGACATGAAGACGAAATGGCAGCCCTCTTCGACCCAAGGCGTGTATGAAGGGCGGGATCGCGCGACGGACAAAATCAAGTGGACCGGCACTCGCGTCGATCTGCTCTTCGGTTCGAACTCGCAGCTCCGGGCCATCGCGGAAGTCTATGCTTGTAGCGATTCGAAGGAGACCTTCACGAAGGACTTCGTGGCCGCGTGGAGCAAGGTGATGAATCTGGATCGCTACGACCTGGCCTAGGAGTCGCTTTCTCTTCAGCTCACAGGGGCGCATCACGCGCCCCTGATTCTCTACAAAGGGTGCATGACGCAAACCAGCAAGGTGTCTACCGAGCCGGCTCATCTCTTCTCGCCGCTTCAAATTCGCGAGGTACATTTCCGCAATCGCATTGGTGTATCGCCGATGTGCGAGTATTCGAGCAACGACGGCTTTGCGAACGATTGGCACTTCGTTCACCTGGGGAGCCGCGCGGTGGGTGGCGCGGCGATGGTGATGACAGAGGCGAGCGCGGTGCTGGCCGAAGGGCGCATCAGCCCGCAGGACCTGGGTATCTGGAAGGATGAACACATTCCGATGCTCGCGCGTATTTTCCGCTTCATCGAAGAGCATGGCGCGGTGCCGGCGATGCAATTGGCGCACGCCGGACGCAAGGCGAGCACGGCAGCGCCCTGGAATGGCGGAGTTGCGGTGAGTGAAGCGGAAGAGGGTTGGCGCCCAATCTTCGCTCCCAGCGCGCTTGCGTTTGCACCGAAATACATCACGCCTGAGCCGCTGGATGCGGCGGGGATTGCGCGCGTAGTGCAGGCCTTCGCCGAAGCCGCGAAGCGGGCGCTCGAAGCCGGGGCGAAGATCGTCGAAATCCACTCGGCGCATGGCTACCTGCTGCACGAGTTTCTGTCACCGCTAAGCAACACGCGCACCGATTGCTACGGAGGGTCGTTTGAAAATCGAACGCGGATTTTACGGGAAGTGGTGCATGCCATCCGGTCGACATGGCCGGCGAGCCTTCCGCTGTTCGTCCGCATCTCCGCGACGGATTGGGCGGACGGAGGATGGACCATCGATGATTCCGTCGGACTTGCGAAGCAGCCTGCAGCAGCTGGGCGCGGACCTGATTGACTGT
The DNA here is from genome assembly GCA_963725455.1 of Bryobacterales bacterium. Classification (GTDB taxonomy): domain Bacteria; phylum Acidobacteriota; class Terriglobia; order Bryobacterales; family Bryobacteraceae; genus Palsa-89. Next base: position 97,715 of record CAVRZH010000163.1, on the reverse strand, counting down.
TCGTCGGGCGGCGCGGTGCCGAATGTTTCTATTCCCGCAGGACCGGGATATCAAGTGCCGTTCGCGGAGAGAGTCCGGAAGGAAGCCGGGATTGCGACCGCCGCGGTGGGGATGATCACGGAACCCGCGCAGGCCGATCAAATTATCCGCACCGCTCAAGCCGACCTGGTGTTTGTTGCCAGGGAACTTCTGCGCGATCCATATTGGCCGCTGCGCGCAGCGGATGAGCTGGGACAGAGCGGCCCGTGGCCGAAGCAGTATTTGCGAGCGAAGCGGGGATAACAGCTTGCTAGGATTCGATGCCCATCTGCGTCAAGCGATAGCGCAGAGCGTTACGCGTTAATCCGAGCAGGCGGGCGGCTTGGCTTTTATTGTTATTCGCGCGATGCAGCGCTTCGCGAATAATGGATTGCTCATACTGATCGAGCGTCATGCCGTCGGGAAGAAAACCGTCGGCGGAACCGAGACGCGGCTTGGGCGCCAGGTCTAGCCGGATATCGGCTGCTTCCAAAACATTGCCGTTCGCCAATACCAAGCTGCGCTCGATGGCGTTCTCCAACTCGCGCACGTTGCCGGGCCAGTGATAGTCCATCAAGCGCTCAATGGCGCCATCGGAAATGGATTCCACGCGGCTGCCCAAATCCTTGCTCAGCTTGCGAACAAAATGCCGCGCTAGATAAGGGATGTCCTCCTTGCGCTCGCGGAGCGGCGGAATATTCATAGGCAGAACATTCAACCGATAATACAGATCCTCGCGAAACTCGCCTTGTTCCAGCGCCGCGCGCAGATCGACGTTGGTGGCCGCGATCACCCGCACATCCACGTGCCGGACCTTATTGCTGCCCAGCCGCTCAAACTCGCGATCCTGCAAAATGCGCAGCAGCTTCACTTGAATGCCGGATGGCACGTCGCCGATTTCGTCCATAAAAACGGTCCCGGTGTCGGCCTGCTCGAACTTGCCGGGCTTGCTGAGATTGGCGCCGGTGAACGCGCCCTTTTCGTAGCCAAACAGCTCGCTCTCCATCAAATTTTCCGGGAGCGCCGAGCAGTTGATTTTAACGAACGGCTTGTTTTCACGCGGCGAATGGTGATGGATGGCACGCGCGATCATGTCCTTGCCGACGCCGCTTTCACCGCACAGCAAAACCGTGGCGCGGGTGGGCGCTACGCGCTCGATGGTGGCGAAGATTTCGCGCATGGCGGCACTGCGTCCAATGATGTTGTCGAATTCATAGCGCTGGCTCAGTTCGGCGCGGAGTTCGCGATTTTCGTCGCGTAAGGTGCGAACTTCGAGCGCTTTATTCACGACCGTCATCAGGTGATCGAGCGAAAACGGCTTGGGCAGAAAATCCACCGCGCCCGCTTTCATGGCTTCGACAGCGGTTTCAATGCTGCCGAACGCGGTCATCACGATCACCGGCGTCCGTAAATCTTCGCTGCGCAGTTTCTGCAGCATCTCTAATCCGCTCAGCGCGGGTAAACGCAGATCCGTGATGATGACGTCCGCGCGGTCGGCCAGCTTCAAAGCATCTTCGGCCGTTCCGGCCTGCTCCACTTCATAGCCGGCGGTCCTTAATTGCAGCTCGATTACGCGGCGCAGCTTCTCTTCATCTTCCACCACCAGTATCGTAGCCTTCATCCCACACTCTCCCGAAAGGGAAGGAACACGCGGAACACGCTGCCGGCACCCGGTTCGCTCTCCACTGTGATCTGGCCGCCGTGTTCATCGACAATCTTCGACACGATGGCCAAGCCGAGTCCCACGCCGCTGGACTTGGTGGTGAAGAACGGATTGAAGATGCTTTCCCGGTCCTTGGGAGCGATGCCTGAGCCGCGATCGATCACGTCGATTTCCACTGTACTGCCCTCCGCTTTATCGCCCTCGCCGGTATCGCCCACCCCGAGATTTTCGACTTGTCTAGTCTTGACCGTGATGCTGGCCCGTGGCGGACTGGCTTGCGCGGCATTCAGAACCAGATTGTACAGGACTCGCTCCATCAGCTGGCGGTCGAAATAGAATGGCGGAATATCGGGCGAGTAGTTTTTATAGATGCTCACATCCAAAGGAGGTGTATGCTTTTCGACTTGCGCCACGGCTTCGTCGATTACTTCCGCGATCTCGTTCTTTTCGAGACGCAGAACGAGCGGGCGCGCAAAATCGAGGAAACGCGTGACCAACGCGTTGGTGCGATCCACTTCGGTGGAAATGTAGCCCGCCAGTTCGTGGGCCACGGCGCCGTCAGAGTCCACGTTCTTCAGCAGCATCTCGGCCGAGCCTTTGATGGTGCTCAAAGGGTTGCGGATCTCATGCGCGAGTCCGGCGGAAAGCTGGCCTAAAGCTGCCAGGCGCTCGGTACGGCGCACCACCGCTTGCGCTTCCCGTAGATTGCGGTTGGCTTCGGCTAATTCTTCCGCCGCACGCTGCGCCCGGCGCGCCGCCGCTCGATTGGCTTCCAGCAGTTCATAGGTCAGGAAGCCGGCGATTGGAAACGTGGCCGCGTTCAAGATCACATAGGGCCATTGATCGGGCCCCACGACTTGATCCGGCAGAAGAAAATGCAGCAAGGAGAGGTAGGCGCCGCAAGCCAGGGCGACGGCCACCACCAGTCCTACCAGCCCCAAAGAAGTAGCGGCGGACATTACTGGCAGCAGCATCAGCCAGAAATAACTGCTGGAGATGCCATCGGTCCATCCCATCAGGATGTACCAGAGACCCAGCTTAATGAGAAACGAAATGATGCTGCCTAATCGAGAGCCGAAAAACGGGATCTTCGGCTCGATGATTTGCATCAGGCCGAGCCCCAGCAGGACGGCGGTGGCCTCCGGAGTGAGGTCAGGACCCCAGACCGCCAGCACCGCAAATAATGCGATCCAGACGACGTCTTGCGGCCGGACAATTTGCCAGAAGCGGCTGTGCTGCTCCACGCTGTCATCTTATCGCCTGGGCCGCTCGGCCTGTGCCGCTCGGGACGATACCGAGATCCCGGGACTGTGACACAATGGTTTTGCACCAAGCTCCATGGAAAATTCAACATCCCCCGCAATTCCCGAGTCGCTAGCTGCGTCTCCAGACGACCAGGGCGCGCTCGCGGAAGACAATTCCTTCGGCGATATTCTTTCCGAATTCGAGCAATCACATCGGGGCAAACGAAACACCGAAGCACTGGAAGGAACGGTGGTTTCCATTTCGCCCGAGTCCATATTTGTGGATATCGGACGCAAGGTGGATGGCGTACTGCCGGTGGAAAAGTTCCGGGATGCGGCCGGCGCGCTGACCGTGCAGGTGGGCGACCGGATGCTGGTGAACATTACAGGCCGGGATGAGGAAGGCTCCTACACGCTTTCGACCATTAAAGTGGAGCGCCCTAAGGACTGGAGCGCGCTGGAGCGGGCTTTTGCCGAGAAGCGGGCCATCGGCGGCGTGGTAACCGAAGTGGTGAAGGGCGGATTGCGCGTGGACGTCGGCTCGCCAGCGTTTATGCCCGCTTCGCGCAGCGGCGCCAAAGAACAGGCCGAGATGGAAAAGCTGGTGGGCCAGGAGATCCAGTGCCGGATCATCAAGCTGGACACGGCGAGCGAAGACGTGGTGGTGGATCGCCGCGTGGTTCTGGAAGAGGAAGAGGCACGCGCGCGCGAGCAGAAGTTCGGCGAGCTCAAAGAGGGCGCGGTGGTGCGCGGTACGGTTCGCAGCGTGACGGATTTCGGCGCGTTTGTGGATCTGGGCGGCGTAGATGGGCTGCTGCACGTGGGCGACATGGCATGGCATCGCGTCAGCAAGCCGTCCGATGTGGTGACGGCCGGCGATTCCGTCGAAGTGAAGATTCTTAAAATCACTCCGGAAGGCAAACGCATTTCGCTCGGACTGAAGCAGCTCGCGCCCGATCCGTGGACTACCGCGGCCGAACGGTTTCACACCGGGGATCGCGTGCAGGGCAAGGTGTCGCGGCTGGCCGATTTCGGGGCGTTCGTGGAATTGCTGCCGGGCGTGGACGGATTGATCCACATCTCGGAGATGTCGTGGGCGAAAAAGGTCAAGAAGCCCAGCGATATGCTAAAAACGGGCGAAATGGTGGAGGCGGTGGTGTTGGGCGTGAACGCGGCCGATCGCAGGATCGCGCTGGGTCTCAAGCAAGCGCTGGGTGATCCTTGGGAAGACGCGCTGAAAAAGTACGCAGTGGGCGCCGTCGCCGAGGGGCCAGTGACCAGTTTGACGAATTTCGGCTGCTTTATCGATCTGGGCGGCGGTATCGACGGGATGATTCACATCTCCGATATCACGCGGGAGAAGCGCTTGAACCATCCGCGCGAAGCGCTAACGACGGGGCAAACGGTGCGCGCGGTGGTGCTGGAAGTGGATCGCGAGCGGCGCCGGATCAAGCTCGGCATCAAGCAACTGGAGCCAACCACGGCCGACGAATACATCGCCGAGCATCAGGTGGGTGAATCGGTTACGGGCCGGATTGTGGAGACGTCGCAGGGCCGCGGCAAGATCGAGCTGGGCGATGGAGTTTTCGCCGAGTGCCGCATGCGTGAAGAAGCGAGCAACGGAGCCAGTGTTCCCGAGCCGGCCGCCGGGAAAGCTGATTTAGGCTCGCTAACAGCAATGTTATCAGCGAAATGGAAGCAGGGGCCGACTGCCGCAGCGGCTCAGCGGGAAGCGCCGCGCGCCGGACAAGTGCGGACGTTTCGCATCCTCAAGCTCGACCAGCCGAACAAAAAGATCGAAGTAGAGCTGGCCGGTTAGTTTCACCTCGCCCGGCCGCGTGACCCTTTCGGTTTTCAACCGTCATTCATAGTGTTGTTGCAGGCTACCGAAGTGCAGGCAGCCGTTAAAATGGACGAACCCGAGCTGATTCGGGCGGCTCAACAGGGCGATCAGCGCGCCTTTGAGCAACTGGTGCGTCTGTACGACCAGAGCGTCCTACGGCTGGCGACGAACCTGCTTCGATCACCCGAAGACGCCAACGATATCTATCAGGAAGCGTTCTTGCGTGTGTATAAGAACCTGCACACGTTTCGTTTCGATTGCAGCTTTCACACCTGGCTCTATCGGATTGTGAGCAACTTGTGCCTGGACGCGTTGCGCAAGCGGAAAGTGCGGCGCGAGGAAAGCTCCATGGTGGAAACGCATGAGGGGTTTCTGGACCGCATGGATAGCGTGGAGGAACCGCGCGCCGATAGCGATCCGGAGCGCCGGCTGGAGAGCAAAGAGGTGCGGGAGAAGATTCAGGAAGTATTGGGTGGTTTGACGCCGCGGGAGCGGGCTGTTTTTGAGATGCGGCATTACCAGGGCATGCGGCTCCGAACGATTGGTGAAGTGATGGGAACTTCGGAGGAAGCCGCGAAGAACTGCCTGTTTCGGGCGACGCAGAAAATGCGCGCTGCTTTGGAGGGTTTTGTATGACATGCGAAGAAGCGAGAAAGAATCTACCGCTGTTCCTGTACGGCGAACTGTCGTTCGAGGACGAGGAACTGGTGGAGGTACACATCGACGAATGCAGCGGATGCCGGCAGGCGCTGGCTCGCGAGAAGACGCTGTTTGCGGCGCTGGATGCCGCGGAAATGATTCCTAGCGCTCGGGCGCTCGAGGAATCGCGTGCTGAGTTGCGCCGGCGTCTAGCCATGGCGGACCGGCCGTTGCTTGGTTCGGGAGCGCGCGGTTCGGGATTCTGGGACAAGATCCGCGAAGGATTTACTATCCATTTTCACTTCGCGCCTGGAATCGCGCAGGTGGCCGGCGCCGCGGCCATGCTGGCGCTGGGATTTGTGACCGCGCGCGTAGCGCCCAATTCCTTCCTCGGCAATTGGCATTCGGCGGGAATGGTGGAACCGGAAACGTCGCGCGTTCGTTACGTGGAGCCGGTGTCGCCTGGACGGGTGCAAATCGTTCTGGATGAAACACGGCAGCGCGTGCTTTCGGGCAGCGTGGATGACGCGGCGATTCAGCGGCTGCTGCTGACGGCGGCCAAGGATCCATCGGACGCGGGGCTGCGCGTGGAATCGGTGGATTTGCTGAAGAACAATTCGCAATCAGCCGAGATCCGGAAGGCGCTGGTGTATTCGCTCGAGCACGATCCCAATGCCGGGGTGCGGCTGAAAGCGCTGGATGGGCTGAAACAATTCGCGGAGGATCCCGACACGCGCAAAGCTTTGACGCAAGTGCTGCTGAAGGACGACAACCCGGGAGTGCGCACGCAGGTGATCGATCTTCTCGTCGAGCAGCGGCACGCCGACACCATGGTGGGCGTTCTACAGGAGCTGATGGAGAAGGAAGACAACAACGGCATACGGCTGCGTTGCCAGAAGATTTTGCAGGATATGAACGCGTCGGCGGAGATGTATTGAGGTCGGTGGAAATGTATTGAGTCGGTGGAAATGTATTGAGAGAGATGTATTGAAGAATTCGGCATTACGGACATGAAGCGGCTGTCGTGGATAACAATACTGGGGTTGGCTTGTTGGGGATTGGCAAGAGCACAGACCCAATCGTCTGTAACACGCGACGGTGCGTTCTGGGTGCGTACCATTCAAGGACCGATCGATTCGTCGAGCGACCGGCTCCGCGTGGAAACTACCGGCAACGTAACGCTCACCGGCACGGCCGCCGAACAGAGCACTTTTACGCTGACGATGCGAGTGAGAGCCGCGGACGCGCGCGAAGCAGAATCGCTGCTGGAACAATTTAGCGTGAAGACCGGAACCGAGGGCGGTTGGGCCTATGTAAAGGTAACTCCGCCCCGGCGGACTTCCTCGGGATTGGAATTAACGGTCACGGGCTCGCGAGGGTTGCGTCAAGTGCGGGCTGAAACGCTGGGCGGTAATGTGCAGGGCTCCGATTGGGATGGAGATTTTGAAGCTCAATCAGCTGGCGGTCGGATTACGGTGGATCGCATTCGTGGCCGCAGCGAATTGCGGACCGCCGGCGGCGATATTCAGGTGGGTACGGTGAGCGGCCCGGTGCGGTGCTTCTCCGGCGGCGGCGTAATTCATGTGGATAACGCGGGAGGAGCGGTGTGGTTGGAGACCGCGGGCGGCGAGATCTTTGTACATCAGGCCGGAGGGCCGGTGCAAGCCTCCACCGGTGGCGGGAACATTCGCATTGAACACGCCGCGAGCACGGTGGTGGCGCGCACCGCGGGTGGTCTCATCCAGGTGCAGCAGGCGGACGGTCCGGTGACGGCGGAAACTTCCGGGGCGCCATCCAAGTGAATTCAGCGAACGGCGTGCGGTGCGAATCGGCCGGCGGCGCCATCCGGTTGCGGAATGTGGCCGGAGCGGTGCATGCCTTCGCGAATTCGGGAAGCATCCTGGCGGAGCTGGCCACCGGGAGCGGCGGTTCCAACCGCGCTATGGCGAATTCCATGTTGAGCACCGACGCTGGTGACATAACCGTTCTTATTCCGTCCAATCTTGCATTGACGGTGCAGGCGATCAACGAGTCTGGCGGTTCAGGACGCATCATTTCCGATTTTCCGCAGGTTCTCCCGAAGGCGGGCGGGCTGGCGGGAGGTCCGGTGGTGGCCGAAGGCGCGTTGAACGGAGGTGGACCGCTATTACGCGTGAATGTGCTAGGCGGCACCATCTACTTGCGCCGTGCGAAATAGTTTTCCGGGGGTGATGTCATGAAGATGCTTTTTGGTCTAATGCCCGTGTTCGCGGCGGTTGCGCTGGCGCAGGGTCCGGACTTTTTCCAGGCGCCCGGAGTAAGTCCGGTGCGCGAATTCAATAGCATACCTTTCGCGGGCGGCACGTACCTGGGTGTGAATCTCGCCGAGATCGACCCCAACCGCGCCAAGGAGCTCAAGCTCAAGGAAGATTATGGCGTAGAGGTGACGCGCGTGGAAGAGAACAGTCCGGCCGAGAAGGCGGGGCTAAAGCCGGGCGATGTGGTGCTGGAGTACAACGGCCAGCGCGTGGAGGGCATGGAACAGTTCGGCAGAATGGTGCGCGAAACGCCGCCCGGCCGCGAGGCCAAGCTCACCATCAGCCGCGACGGCAAGCGGCAAACTTTGACGGCGATGCTCGGCAGCCGCAAGTTCCGTTTTTCCGGAAACTTCCCTCCGGGTTTCGAGATGCCGGAATTTCATATGCCCGATATCCCACAGATTTTCACCACGCTGCGCAGTCCCATGCTGGGCGTGGAGGCTGAATCGCTCGGGACTCAGTTGGCGGTCTATTTCGGTGTAAAGGAAGGCGTGCTGGTTCGATCCGTGCTGGAGAACACTCCAGCCCAGCGGGCGGGCATCAAAGCCGGCGACGTTATCACCAAGGTGGACGGAATGGGGGTGACTGCGCCCAGTGAATTATCGAGCGCGGTAAGGGCGGCCAACAGCAAGAAGACCTACGCCATCGAGCTAGTGCGCGACCGCAGGCCGGTGACGGTGAATGTGACTGTGGAGGACCGCTCGGAAACACCCATCCCGCGCGGCCGGGTGGTTGGAAACAGCGTCACGAATTGATCTCGCTGGAGCTATAGACCACGCGTCCATAAACTTTCAGCAGCAGCTCCACCTCTCGCCGCGGCAGATTCAAGGTAGCGGCGATCTTCTCGGCGTGCTCGCCCCGGCGCGACATGCGGATCACCTGACTGCGTTTGTTCAGGTTCAAACCGGACTTGGGCGGTGAGGGTGGCACCAGAACTCCCGTGCGCGCTTCGGTGTCGAGCAGGCGCGCGCTGAGCTCCGCCAACTGGGCTTTCAAGTCTTCGGTGGCAGATTCGTGCCTGGTCTGGCGGCGTCCCCAGCGTAATTTCATGATGCGCATCTCGTGTTCCAGACAAAGGAAGAAGAACAGGCACAGTACGCTGTGGATGCCGATCAACAGAAAGGGAGCGAGCGGAATCAGGTAGCGGTCCAGCATGATTAGTACAACGTTCTGAGCCGCTCCTGCCGGCTGATCACTTGCTTGATGCGGACACCATAGTTGCCCTCGACAACAACCACCTCGCCCCGCGCGATGACACAATTATTCACGATCACCTCCACGGGTTCGCTAAGCGCTCGATTCAGTTCCACGATGGAACCGGTAGTCAGCTTGATCACGTCCTTCAACATGAGCTGAGCACGTCCGAACGAAACGATTACGGGAAGCTCGACATCCAGCAACAGATCCATGGAACCGGGAGAGCCGGCCTTTGCGGCGGGGCCCGCTCTTTCGGCCCGCTCCTGGGAAGCCGCTTTGGCCGGAGGCTGAGCCGGGGCGTCGCAAAGATCGGCAAGGGCGCGCGCAAAGACAGCCAGCAGCGGAAACGCTTGCTCGCCGAGCGTGATCTCAAAGGCATAAGCACCGCTACCCGGCGGCGCCTGGGGAGCGGCGGAACGGCCTTCCAGGCACGAAATTTCTTTGCGCGCCCGAATCGAAATGGCGCTTGCAACCCCAGAGAGGCTCTGATTGACGATCTCCAGGTAAGTACTGCGGATGTCTTCGGGCGTGGCATCGTCCACTCCAGCGCCGCGAAGTACGCGATTGCCGATTTCCTCCCAACTGCGGGCGGCCGCTGCCACCCAAATATTTGCATCCGGGCTCAGGCTGAGCCGCTGCTCCCACCACAGGAATTCCTGCTGCGACGGATCGACCTCCGCGGCTATGAGCTGGCGTGGAGCGAAGGTGATCAGAGCCGGCTCACCCGTCATCGATTCCACCGCGCGCGTGACTTGGCGGCCCCATTCCTCGGCGAGCCAGAGGGCGGCGTCATTTTCCGGAGGCGCAGCGGCGTTTTCCGGGGGTAGGGGCTCCTGCGACACTCGCTATGCGCCCCGTTCCAGCGGCCAGCGCTTCTCGAGGTAAGCACGCAAACGCAGAATGGCTTGCGACTTCAGTTGCGAGATGCGCGACTCATGCAGATTCACGATCTTGGCGATCTCACGCAGGGTCAGCTCCTCATGATAGTAAAGGCTGATGACGATCCGCTCGGTGCGTGGCATTTTCTCGATCGCTTCGGCCAGCAGGCGTTGCAGCTCCGAGCGTTCGAGCAGGCGCGACGGCCAATTCTCCTCGTCGTCGGAAATGTACTTCAGGAGATTGCGGCTGTCATCTTCTGGAGCTGAGGTCTCAAGACTTCCCAGATTGACGCCCCGTATATCCACCAACCACTCGTGATATTCCTCGAGCGAGAGTTGCAACTCCTGGGCGATTTCGTCTTCGGTTGGCGCGCGGTGCAGGCGCTGTTCTGCAACGGTGATAGCAGCTTCAATCTGTTTAGAGCGCCGGCGCTGCTGGCGTGGCGCCCAATCCAAGCCGCGCAAGCTATCCAGAATGGCGCCTCGAATCTTGTATTCGGCGTAAGTCTTCAACTTCACGTTGTGGCGCGGGTCGAAACGATCGATGGCGGCGATCAAGCCGATGGTGCCGGTGGAAATCAGATCTTCCAGATTCACACTCTCGGGCAAGCGCTCGTGAATGCGCCGGGCGATGAGGCGAACCTGGGGCAAATGCTCGAGAATCAGGCGTTCTCTTTCCTCGGAAGCACGCTCTTCGGAGGCGTCACGCGCCTGGTACTTCTTAATCGCGGGGATGGTGGTCTTGGCGGTACCTTGGGTCCTCATGCCGCCACCACATCAAATTTCGATTCAGAGGCAGTGGGCGCCCCCAGGATGAGATCCACCAGGAGATCCCCAGTCGCGGATTCCAGATCCTCGGGAATGCGCTGGCCACGCGACAAGAATGAAATCGGTAGGCCCATCCGGACGCTAAGGCTCAGAATCGGGCCAAACGTTTCAGTTTCGTCCAAACGGGTGAACAGTAGTTTATCCGGATGAAAGATGCTGTATTGCTCAGAAACACGGCGCACGTCGGCGGCGCGCATGGAGGCGGGTAGAACCAAATGGGTATCGATACCGGGGTGATGCACAGTGAACACGTTGGCCCAGTCCTCGGACGTGTCCATCTCGTACCGGCTCAAACCTGGCGTATCGATGAGGATTAGATCCTTCGGACGGCTGTCGTCCTTTTGTTGACGGTCGTTCCTTAGACGATACTCCGCGAGGGCCTGGGCAAGCGCACTCGGCGTTTCGAGTATTTGGAAACCGATGCCCAGGATAGCGGCATAGCAACGCAGTTCCTCGGCGGCCGCAATGCGGTAAGTATCTGTCGTGAGAACTTGCACGCGTTTGCCCGCGGCGAGGCCACATTGGACCCCGAGTTTGACGAGCGCTGACGTCTTGCCCGCGCCTGGAGGGCCAACCAAGGCCACCACGCGCGAAGCAACGCCGCGCGGGCCAAGCTCTGAGTCAACGCTCACCAGCTTGCCCAGTTCGGCCCGTAGGGCGCCATCGGGAATGGGAGAAGTCAATTTGCCCACGACATCATACGCGAATTCGGTGTCCAGCTCAGCGTCGGTGAGGGCGGTGAACGCCCGCGAGAGTTCGGGAGCGAACGCAACACTGGCCATCCCGCGTCCGGAACGCGCCAGAGTCAGCGCGAGCTTTTCCATCCGCCGCTTGAGCTCGGAGACATCTTGCGATAACTTATCGACTGGTAGCGGCGGCACGACGGCCCGGGAACCGGCTCTTGGAAGATCTGGGCTGCGTTCTTGCGCGGGCTCGCGGCCGGGCGCCGCATCGTCTGGCACCTTTCCCGAGCCTTCGCTGCAGACCACAACCTCATACAATCCCAGGTGCCGAGCCTCCACACCCGAGCGCATGGAGTTTACCAGCATCGCATCCGGCCCTAGCTCGTGGCGCGCCAAACGGATGGCTTCCTCGATGGTGTTTGCAAAAAATGATTTCAGTTTCATCGCACGAGCTTCTTAAGCCACTGTTCCGAGCGAAACGACCCTATTCCCTGGTGGTATTTCGTTGTGGGATAGTACCGACAAGTTTGGCGTTATAGTTTCCATGATCTGACGCACGAAGAAGCGGGCCGCAGAGCCAGTGACCATCACACTCGGGGCATCCTGTGGGTTACAGCACTTCTTCAGCCGCTCCTGGATATCGCGTATCCGTTGCGGCGATAGATTCACGTGACTCGAATTTTCGGCGTGCTCAACTGCGGATTCGATCGATTGTTCAAGGCCAGGATCGAGAAAATATACCGAGAGTTGGCCTGAAGGTTCGAGCAGAGGCTTTACTACCTGACGGCGAATAGCCTGCCGCACATACTCGGTAAGCAGCACGGTGTTCTTCGTAATCGGCGCAGCTTCACCCAGCGCCTCAAGAATGCTCACCGCATCGCGGATAGAAACACGTTCTCGCAACAGGTTCTGAAGAACTTTTTGCACCACCGCCAGAGAAAGCAATTTTGGCACCAAATCTTCCACAACTTTGGAGTTGTCTTCGTTCACCCGGTCAAGCAGCTTTTTCGTCTCTTGACGGGAGAATAATTCGTGCGCGTAGCGGCGGACCACCTCACCCAAATGCGTACCGATTATGCTGATGGTGTCTACCACGGTGTAGCCCGCCCGGCGCGCTGCTTCAGCACGATCGGGGGAGATCCACACGGCTGGGATTCCGAAAGCCGGCTCGTGTGTGGGGATGCCGTCGATTTTCTCAACCTTATCTGGCGATTCTGACGGGCCGTCCAGGGCAGAGCGTAGGGCCAACTCGCAACCATGGGCTAATTCGTAACGCGAGATCTCTACTCCCTTCAGGGAAAATACGTACTCACGGGCCTTCAGTGTTAAGTTGTCGGTAACCCGCACGGGCGGCACAATATATCCGAGCTCGGTTGCCAGCTGCCGCCGGATGCTCGCAATTCTCTTGAGCAGAGGTGAATTCTGTCCGCCTTCCACCAGATGTACCAGTCCCAATCCCACTTCTACAGCCAGTGGTTCAATCCGCAGCAAGGATTCCAGATTCTCACGTGCTGGTGCAGCCGGCGGAGGCTTTACTTTTTCGGCAGTGGCAGCTTTTTGCCGTAACCGCCACGCTAGCGTTCCCACGCCACCGCCGAGAACCAGAAAAGGAATCTTGGGGAGTCCCGGGAATGCAGCCATGGCGACCAGAACCCCAGCCGCCAGAAACAAAGGTTGTGGATTTCCGAAGACCTGCTTCTGCAGATCCGATCCTAAATTGGTTTCCGAACTGGCGCGGGTGACAATCAGGCCTCCCGAAATGGAAATCATCAGCGCCGGAATTACCGTCACTAAACCATCGCCAATGGTCAGGACGGTATAGGTCTCGAGCGCCCGTTGGAGATCCATCCCGTGCTGCAGCACGCCAATGAGAAACCCAGCCAGAATGTTGATGACCGTAATGATGATGGAGGCTACCGCGTCACGCTGGGTGAACCGGGATGCGCCATCCATCGCGCCATAGAACTCGGCTTCGCTCGCCAGCATTCGGCGGCGGGTACGGGCTTCGTGCTCGTCGATGAGGCCGGCGTTCAAGTCCGAATCGATCGACATCTGCTTGCCGGGCATGGCGTCCAGAGTAAACCGGGCCGTCACCTCCGAGATGCGCACGGCGCCGTGATTGATGACGACGTATTGGATGGCGATCAGCACCAGGAAGATCACCACGCCAATAACGTAGTTTCCTCCGACGACAAACGCCCCAAAGGCTTGAATCACTTCTCCTGCCGCCGACGTGCCGGTGTTGCCGTTGAGCAAAATCAGCCGAGCCGATGAAATGTTCAAAGCCAGCCGGAACAAGGTCATCAATAAGAGAGTGCTCGGAAAAACACTGAACTCGACGGGCTTGGTTATGTAAAGAGAAACCAGCAGCACGATGACGGAGATGGTGATGTTGGCGCTGATCAGAATGTCGAGCAAGAAGGGCGGCAGTGGCGCGATCATCGTGAGCACGATACCGAGGACCGCGATCGGTATCGCGAACTGGCGCCAGTTGGCTCCCAGCGGCGGAAATGCGGGTGATCCCCCGGCGGCGGTCTTCGCAAGGGCGCGGGAGGACGGTTTCGCGGGGGCGCGTGCGCGAGGCGTCATATCTTACCTTCACCTTCCATTGAGCTCATTTTCGGCGCGGGTCATTTACTTTTCCCCGGATGCATCAGCTTGTAAATGTAGGCCAGGACCTCTGCTACTGCGCGGTAAAGATGCGGCGGAATCTCTTGGCCTACATCGGCGGATTGGTAGAGCGCCTGGGCCAGCGGCTGATTCTCCACGATCGGCACCTGGTGATCAAGGGCGATCTCGCGGATCCGCAGAGCCAGGTAGTTCTTGCCCTTCGCCAGCACTCGCGGGGCCGTCATTCCTTCCGTCTCGTAACGAATGGCCACCGCGTAGTGGGTCGGGTTGACGATCACAGCGGTCGCGTTCGGAATTTCCTTCATCATGTTGCGCCGCGCCAGATCCCGCTGAATTCTTCGCACCCTCTGCTTGATCTGTGGATTGCCCTCGGTCTCTTTTGCTTCGTCGCGGATCTCGAGCTTGGTCATGCGCAGCGATTTGTAATGATGACGATAGATGCGCACAAAATCCAGAACGCCGATGGCGCAGAACAGAACCGCGGCCTTCCAAAGAAAATCGCGGAACGAATTACTGATGAGCCGCAAGGATGGCGCAAGGCCTTCGCGCGCCAGGCCGGCATAGGCAGGGAGATTTGCAGACGCGATTTTATAGACCGCCAGCGCCAGCAACGGCAGGAATAGCACGGCTTGCAGAAAAGCCGCGGAGTTCTGCCGTGGTACGTTGCGAAGCTTCTGCAAAGGGTTAAGGCGGTTGGGATCCGGCGCTAGATTGTGCAGCGAGAGACCCAGGCGCGTGCTTCCGAGTTGCGCAGCGAGCGCCGCCGCCGTGAGGCAGCCCCCCATCCAGAGTAAGGGTGTGAATACGTGCCCGAGCAACTCGCGGTAAATCCTCACCACGGCGCGAGGCGTCACCGCGACATGAAATGCCGCCGCGAGAAAGTAACGGACCATGTCGCGAGCTCGCTCGAAAAAGCCCGCGCCCCCCGCGGTGAGCAGTGCTACGAAGGCAAGGAACTGCAGCGCCGCCAGCAGCTCCCGGCTGGCCGGAAACTGCCCCTCCCGCCGGCTCTTCTCGATCTTTCGTTTGGTCGGTTTTTCTGTGCGCTGGCCTTGATCCGCCATCTATACCCGTTTATGGATTCAGCACTCGGTCCAACACTCTGAACGTGAATGCTCCCGCGCGCTCGAAGGCGGCTGGATATACAGACAGAACGCCGGCAAGAAAGGCCAGCGCGGTCAGCATCTTGATGGCAAAAGAAAGTGACAGAAGTTGCAGCTGTGCGTGCAGCCGGCCGAGCACCGCGAATGCGATGTCCAATAAGACCAGTAGAGCGAGGACCGGGAGCGCCAGCTGCACACCGGTGGTGAAGATGGACGCTCCCAGGCGAATAATCGCCTCCACGCCACTCTCGTCGAGAGAGAACGCAATCGCAGGCGCGGATGCCAGACTCCTTGCCAGAACCCGGAACACCTGGCGGTCGAACCCGAAAGCAAAGAATAGGGTTCCCGCCACCAACTGCGCCATGAGTTGAAGTGTGGTAGTGTCGGCTTGCGTCGTGGGGTCCACCGTGGACGCGTAAGAATATCCAGCTTGTAAGCCGAGCACTTGGGCAGCCAGTTGCACCCCTTCTAGCAGAAACGATACGGCCAGCCCTATTGTCAATCCGAAAACGGTTTGCGCGCCGATCGCCCCGAGGAGCCGGCCGATACCCAACATTTGTCCGTCTCCCGCCGCCAGTGCTGGCCACGCTGGGAACAACGCGATGGTCAACACGAGAGCCAGAACCACCCGGCTGGCATCTGGACCCGCGGAGAAACCCGGGATCGGAACGAAAACGACGACTCCGGAAACTCGAGCCAGCGTCAACAGGAAGCCGTAGAAGGTCGCAAATTGGAACGTGACCTCAGCGTGCATAGCGGCCAAAGTCGCTCAAAAGCGCTGTGGTGAATCCGATGAGGTGAGAGGTCATCCAAGGCAGCATCAGCAATAAGCCAATCAGGAACGCCGTTAGACGAGGAACGGCGCCGAAGCTGGTGTCCTGAATGGAAGTCAACACTTGCAGCAGGCTGACGGCGATGCCCACCACGAAGCCAATCGTAAGTAAGGGCAGGCTCAGCCAAAACGTTTCCATCAGCGTCTGCCGGAATATCTGAATCGTCAGCTCCGGCGTCATACGGAATAAGATCCCTGCCCCATAAGGTGTGCTTCCGGCATCAGACCGTGTAAAAGCTCCGCATGAGGGAGCCAATCACGAGATTCCATCCGTCCACCAGCACGAATAAGAGGATTTTGAAAGGGGCGGAGAGCATGATCGGGGGCAATTGCACCATGCCAATCGAGAGAGTGACCGACGCTACCACGAGATCAATGACCAAGAATGGCAAGAAGAGTATGGCTCCAATCTGAAAGCCCGTTCTTAGTTCGGAGAGCGCGTAGGCTGGCATCAGTACGCCGAGGCCGAGACCGGACCGGTCCTTCGGCGCAGGAGTGTGAGAAATATCCAGAAAGAGTCGCACGTCTTTTTCCCGGACGTAGCGGAGCAAGAAGGTTTTTAGTGGTTGCGACCCATCATTCCAGGCCTCTTGCCAAGTTGCTTGTCCAGCCTCCAGCGGCTCCCATCCCTTGTGGTATATATCTGTCACTACCGGCTGCATGATTACCAGAGTCAAGAACAAGGCCAGACCGATCAAGACCTGATTGGAGGGCGTCCCTTGAGTGCTCAAGGCTTGCCGGAGAAAGTGCAGGACCACGGTGATCCTGAGAAACGGAGTCACAGACATGATCACGGCCGGAAGAATAGCCAGCAGTGTGAGCAGAACGATGATCTGCACTGGCGCGCTCAAAGACGCAGAGCCCTTGGACGGTGTAAAAGAAATTCCCAGAGGGGAGCCGGGGCCCTGGGCTGCCAGGGTGTCCGCGAGAATCAACGCGCCCGTGGAATACCGAATCAAGCGTTTCATGTCGCGGCCATTTCCTTACTTTCGCGATAGACCGCAGGCGTCGCATCACCAAGGAAAGTGATGCCTTCCGGATGCAATGCCAGGATCAGGTTCCGATCTCCGACCTGGATCAAATGAACGGAGTGCCGCGGGGTTAGCGCCAGTTTGCCCCGTGACTCCAGCACGCCAGATATGAGCTTGGGGCGTCTCACGCCCACCCAGCCCCTCTTACGCAGTGACCAAAGGGCAGTCCCCAACAGCGCGAAAACAAAAACAAGCGCGAGAGAATTTCGAACAGTGTCCATAAATACAGCCCGCTATTCCTCCTGGCGAAAGTCGGTGATACGAACCCCGACTGTTTCCTCAATGATCACGATTTCGCCATAACCTATCAGCGTGGCGCCGACCAGTATGTCGATGTTGTCCCCTGCCGAACGGGCGATCCGAAGTACGCTCTCCGAGCCTAGCTCCAGGATTTGTGCGATGGTCATGATCCGCCGGCCTAGCTCCACCTGGACGTCCACCGGAACATCGGCGAAATCGGCGATTTGTTGGAGCGGAGTCATGGCTTGAATCTCACTTGATCAAGTTAATGGTGTCCTGACTGAGCTCGTCGATCGCGTCGATCACTTTGGAGTTGGCTTCGTAGCCGCGCTGATAGACAATCAGATTGGTGAATTCGGTGGCGACGTCTACGGTGGACGATTCCACGGCGCCACCCTCCACCGTTCCACGTCCTCCGGTTCCAGGCAGACCCACCGCCGGGAGCGCGGATAAAGCACTGAGCTGATAGTTGTTGTTGCCCACGGCCAGGAGCGAATCCGGATTTCGAATGGTCGCCATTGCCAGTTGGCCCACCACAGTCTGATTTCCGTTGGAGAATTGAGCCAGAACCTCCCCGTTGGTACCTATACCGACTGTGGTTAATTGAGCCGCCGCCGAGCCGTCCTGCGAAACCGCTGACACAGAGGAAGGCTGGGCAAACTGGGTTATATCGGGTGTCGTGCCGTTGTAGAGGTTCCAATTCACCGTCATATCGGCCGCCCCATCTGCCAAACCGGTAATCGCTAATTGCGGCGAGGGATCGGTCGCTGCGGGTGTCGTCAAGACGCCGCTGGAATTGAAGTTGATGCTACCTGTCAATGGCGTGGACGTGCCACTAGCATAATCTGTGGCTGGAATGGCGATTGAGTAGTCCCATTGGCCTGCAACGGTAGGGTCCTCGGTAAACGTTGCGGTCACGACGTGCGAATTTCCCAGCGAATCGTAAACTGTCACAGAGGTTGCAAACGTTGCGTCGGCGCTCCCGGGCGTCGCGGCAGCGTCCAAGTTCATACTGAGCGACATGTTCTGGGTGACCACTGGCGGCTGTACGGTTCCGGTCGGGATCGTGATATTGCCCGGAGGGGCGTTGGTGTTCAGGACCCCGTTTACCTGGGTCCAGCCCTGCACAATTTGGCCTGTCGCCGTTTCGAGATTTCCGTTCTCGTCCGTCTGGAAGTTACCTGCGCGAGTGTATTCGACGGAGTTATCTGGCCCCTGAATCACAAAGAAGCCCGCGCCCTGGATGGCCGCGTCGAGTGTTCCGCCGGTGGTCTGAATGGCGCCTTGCGTGAACAGCGCCTCGGTAGTGGGTGTGCCGACTCCGAATCCGACTTGTGTGTTTCCGAGGCCCGCGCTTATGGACTGAGTCACAAGATCGTGAAACGAAACCTCGCTAGCCTTGAACCCAATGGTATTGAGGTTCGCCAAGTTGTTGCCGGTGACGGAGATGGCGGTTGAGAAGGCAGATAGCGCCGAAAGTGCGGTTGAGAATGACAGAGGCATGAGTGCTCCTTACGAACTGGTTGTTCCTGTTGTGGGCTGCTGGGTGGTTGCCGCATCCGCGGTCAAAGTACTATTAATGCTGTCCAGATCCGTGCGCATCTGGATCTCTTGTTCAAGCGAGCTGAACTGCGCCAGCTGGGATACGAATTGAGTGCCATCCTGCGGCGCCGTTGGATCCTGGTTTTGGAGCTGTGCGACCAGCAACTGGAGAAAGGTCTGCTCGTTCGTTAGTGAACCCAGCGCGGCGTTGCTCGACTGGGATGAGGATTGAGAGCCGGCGGATGGCGCCGGACTTGTTCCTGTGCTTGAAGTGGGGGTCATAGTTCATGCTCCTCTTGGGTCGTTGCAATCGGCGCTGAAAGCGTCTCTTCGAGTTGGGTGTTCCAGCGTTCTTGCTGCCGTTGGTTCGATTCCTGCTGCGGGTTTTGTTGGCGCCCCTGGGAACTAGAGTTGTCGGATTGATTCTGGCTATTGGCGGAGTTTGAAGCTTCCTTGGCCACTGCGGATCCATGTTGCGCCGAGCCGGGCGTCCAGGTCTCGGTCCTGAACCCCTTGTCCTCCAATCGCCCTACCAGTTCGCCCAAGTTGGTTTGAAGTGACTGAGCCAGCTCTTGGTCCGTTGTGCGCACGGCGACCTGAACCTTGCCGGCCCTTTGTATTAACTGAACGTCCACATTGGCCGAGGCGGCCGCGAGCCGGAACGAAATCTCGCGGATCGGTTGTGTTTGGACGGCTGCGCTTGTTTCCAGTTCGGCTAAAGCGGCGCAGGGGTGCTGCGGCTGGGGAGCGGTGGTCTTCGTCTGAATCGGTGATGTCCTATCCGCTTCAGCTCCGCGGTCTATCCCAGCTCCAGCGACTCCCTGAACTGAAGACGGATTGCTGGCTGGGATTGGCGGAGGCTTCTCTGTGATCTGAAATCTAGACGGATTACGATTGGATTCGGAACTCGCAACGACTCCTCCTGCTAGATTCTCTGCATCGTCTGCAGGTGCTCCCGGGGAGGAAGGTATGCTCGTTGAGGACGCTGCCGGTGAGCGCGGTGGTTTCGTTGACTCCGGTAGTTCAATTTCAGCCTGACTAGAAATCTGTGGATTTGAACTTTCCGTCTGCAGTTCGTTCTCAGTCGTGGCTGTTTCTTGTCTACCCGCTCTGCAAAGAGGTGAGGCGGAAGTTCTCTCGCGTTCAGAAAATGGTGCACCGGTGTAGCCTGGGGTGGGAGCATCTTCTTTCTGCGAGAAGATGGTGTCCTGGACTGGATCCTCATTGAGCAGCGCGGAACCCACCGTCGGGCTTCCGCCGCGAGTCCGCGCCAATGTTTCGGGGTGCCAAAGCGCGCTTCCAACAGTGGATTTAGAGCGCGCGAAAAACGCCGGAATTAGCGGCGACGGCGCCAAGCTCGAGTTTGTAGGCCAAAATGGGCCCGTCGACAACGACCCTGGCGACAAGGAAGACAATGATTCACCCGGGTTAACATTTTGCATCGGGAATCCTGGCTTCGGTGTGTCGCTGGAGTCCGCAAGGGCAGCAAGTTGGCCTAGCCCTGGCGCCTGGCCGATTTGACTGATGACACCGAGCGGCTCTGTCGATTCGGACCCGTCGGTAAGAACTGTGTCAGCCTGCGCCCGGGTGACCGGGACGGCCGATGTATTGCTTTCAGAGGGCTGCCAAGTCAACCGCAGTGCAAACGCGATATCATGCACCGAGATACCATTGTCTGGGATCGATGTGTCCGCGGCTGTATTTGCTGCGGTGCGACTAGCGACTACAGTGGGCGGGGGGTGGAGAACGGCAGTCGATCCCGCAAGCTCGCCGTGAGCTGCACGTAGGGCGGCCAAGCTGTTCGGCGGAATTCCGCCGGTCTGGATCGTTCCCTGAGTCTCGGCGTTCGCGGGGGACGTGATAAGACTTAAGGGGGGGGCCGGAGCGCTGCCGTCTAGTCTACCGGCTGTCTTTTGAGATTTCACTTTAGGGGATGGAAACACTGGCCCAGTAAGCCGCTTCGCGGGCTGCGCCATGGCAACACCATGCGCGGGCGATTCATTTCCGTCGAGAAGTCCGTTCAACAAAGACCAGAAGCCCGCTCGGTTTTGCGCTAGTGGCGTGGGCTGAAAAATCGCACCCGCGCCGGCTAACCCCAGAGGACGGATGACCGGCTTAGCAAGGTCGATTCCTGCGACGTTCACGCCCTAGAAGTTTGCATCTGTCGGGCCAACTTGAGCACTTGTGACTTCAAGAGTTTGCAGAAACGCGCAGTGATACGAATTTGGCACGAATCCTCTTTTGGCACATTTTTGCCTCTCTGCAATCACCAGTAACGTACTTATCGTATTGATTTTCGTAATAATGAGATGGCTTTCCGAGCGGCCAGCCAATTGCTTTTGTCTTTGTGGCTAGAAGAGCCGAACATGGACGCATTGACCGCAGCCGCCGCCAGCGGAATTCGAGCCCGGATTGAGAGTCTGGATTTGATGGCCAACAATCTCGCCAATGCCTCGGCAGCCGGCTTCAAAAGCGACCAGGAGTCGTATGCGCTTTATGTTTCTTCAGAAGCGGCCGACTCTCCAGAAGGTACGAATCCGACCATCCTGCCGGTGGTAGAGAGTCGCTGGACAGACTTCTCTCAGGGCACTCTACTCCCAACCAGTAATTCGATGGACTTGGCTCTCAGCGGCAAAGGGTTCCTTGTGGCGAGCACACCGTCGGGACCTCTTTATACGAGAGGCGGCAGCTTTCGATTTTCGCAAACCGGCCAGCTTCAAACCGGCGATGGGTACGACCTTCAAGACATCAACGGGAAGCCCATCCTGCTCGATAGTTCAAAGACGTTCGATGTGATGCTGGACGGCAGGGTTTTGCAGGATGGTCAAGCAGTCTCGCGAATTGCCGTGGTCGATTTCGAGGATCCAAAAGTTCTTGCTAAGCGTGGGGGCAACTACTTCAGAAGCAATTCGTCAGCAAGCCCAAGTCCGGCCCCGCAGACGGAGATCCGGCAGGGCCATCTGGAGAAGGGGAACTCGGATTCGACCCACGCGGCGGCAAGCATCGTGACAATCATGCGCCAGTTCGAGGCGCTCCAGAAGGCCATGGCCATTGGTGCCGATATGAACCGGCGCGCGGTGGAAGACGTCGCTAAGGTCAGCTCATGAAGAATTCGGGGAATCGCAGCCACGTCAACAAGTCGGTAATTGAAAAAAACGGGAGGAATTAAAGGATGATTCGAGCTCTGTACAGCGCGGCCAGTGGGATGAACGCGCAGCAAACCAACATCGACAATATCGCGAACAATCTTGCGAACTCCAGCACCAATGGATTCAAGATGAGGAGGGCACAATTCCAAGATTTGATTTACCAGAGCCTGGTGCAACCTGGCGCCGCCGCTGGAGCGCAGACCATCGTTCCAAGCGGCTTGCAAATCGGGTTGGGGACCAAGACGGCCTCCAACGAAATCATATTCTCCCAAGGCAACTTTCAAGAGACCGACAATCCCTTGGATTTGACGATCCAGGGCAACGGTTTTTTTCAGGTGTTGCTGCCGACCGGGCAAACGGCCTACACGCGTGACGGGGGGTTCGAACTCGACAACAACGGCAATCTGGTGACCTCGAGCGGCAATCTTGTCCAGCCGCAGATCACCATACCGTCGCAGGCTCAAACGATCACGATTGCCGGAGATGGTACCGTCACTTACACGCAGCCCGGGCAAACTGCATCGTCGGTAGCCGGACAGATTCAGCTGGCATTGTTCCCCAACCCGGCGGGTCTGAACAGCATCGGCCAGAACTTGTTCGAACCCACTGACGCGTCGGGAAATCCCACGGTCGGAAATCCCGGGGGGCAAGAAGGTCTGGGCAGTCTAATGCAAGGTTACGTCGAGGGTTCGAACGTGAGTGTGGTCGAGGAATTCATCAATATGATCGTCAGCCAGCGCGCTTATGAAGCGAACTCCAAAGTGGTGAAGGCGGCCGACGAGATGTACCAGCAGATCAACAACGTCACCCAATGAGAGCTTCCGCCATCTTCGGGCTTGTTGCTGGCTTGGCGCGCGCCGCTTGCATTGCGGTTCCGTCTACTCATATAGTGGCGCGAGATCTTTCCTTGGCCATACCGTTGTTTCAAGGGCTCAAACCCGACACGGTCATTGGCTTCGCACCTTTCCCTGGAAACGTCCGGGTGCTTTCCTCGCGCGATGTCGCTCTGACCGCTCGCCGTTACGGGCTGGCCTTCCCTTCCGGAGAAATTGCTCCGAGTGTGTGCGTCGAGCGTGTCCTCCGCCATCTTTCCCTTGATGAAATGAGACTCGCGCTGCTCTCGGCACTCGATATCACGGGAGTACAGCTCGAAGTTCTTGATTTCAGCAATCAGGCTTTGCCGCCCGGCCAGTTGTCGTTTCAACGCGCACTTTTAAACAAGCCACCGGGAGACAGCCCGCAAGCATCTGTGATTTGGCGGGGCAAGCTTATCTACGACGATGGACGCAGTCTGGTGGTGTGGGCCAAGGTCATAATCTCAGTCGACCGCCAAATATTCCTCGCTAAGGAGACCATTCCGAAGGGATCCGTTATTCGTGCCGACCAGATCGCCACCGCGCATATCCGGCAGTTTCCTTCGCCCGAGTTCGCGACAGGCTCGCCGCTGATACTTGCGGGAAAAGTGGCGCGCCGCACTTTAGTGGCCGGTCAGCCGATCGTCGCCGGCGAGTTGGATACCTTCAAAGACGTGCTGCGCGGAGCAACGGTGCACGTCCGAGCAATAGACGGCGGAGCGAGCATTCGATTCGACGCTATCGCTCAGGCGTCCGGGCAGAAAGGCGAGATTATCATGGTCCACAACCCTTCGAGCGGAAGAAATTTTCGCGCTCTGATCGAGGGCCAGGGGCAAGTGGTAGTCCCAGGAGCACTGTGATGCAAGCGGCGCTGGCGGGAATCACATTGGTCATCACCTGGATCGCCTTACTGTCGACGCCGCTACGGGCGTCCGCCAAGAAGGCTGTGGCCACCCAGCCACCAACGCTCGATCAGCACGTTCAGGAAGTGAAGGAACGATCCCGACAAGCGTCTAGTGCCACGCCTGGTTCGTTATACTTTCCGGCGGGACGCTTGGCCGACGGTGTTCGCGACGTGCGTGCGAGCCAAGTCTATGACCTGATCACGATTGTGGTTTTAGACAATTCGTCGGCTGTGTCCACCGGCGTCACCAATACGGCTCGAAAGTCGAGCGTAGCCGCCGGGATCACTTCTCTAGCGGGCCCCAAAAGCCCGACCGGCGCGCTTGCGAACCTGGCCAACGCTTCGAACAATACGCAACTACAAGGGCAAGGTACCACCAGCCGCGGGACAACCATCTCTACCAATGTGACCGCCGAGGTCACGGCCGTCCTTCCCAACGGGAACCTGGTGGTCAAGGGGCAAAAGGATATCTCCGTGAATGGGGAAAAACAAGTCATTACGATTCAGGGCATCGTACGCCCGGACGATCTCAGCCCGGTAAACGAAGTGGTCTCGGACCGCGTGGCGCGCATGGAGATCTTGATCAATGGCAAAGGCGTAGTCAATGACGCCGTTAAGCGGCCATTCGTGCTGTATCGGGTCTTGTTAGGGTTGCTGCCATTCTAACGCCATGAATTCCAGCCAAGCACTGTTTCTTCTGGCCTTGATGCCTCTGGGAGCTGCCAACCAGCGAACGCGCCTCAAGGATCTGGTGTCTATTGAAGGAGTGCGTGACAATCAACTGGTCGGGTATGGCATCGTGGTTGGCTTAAACGGAACCGGCGACTCGCGGCAAACTGTCTTCTCCGCCCAAAGTCTGACAAATCTCCTGCAACGCATGGGCGTCGTGGTCTCGCCTACCCTCATCTTGGTGCGAAACACGGCGGCCACGATTGTGACAGCCGACCTGCCGCCGTTTGCCCAACCGGGAGCCCGAATCGATGTTTCGGTGGGTGCGGTGGGTGACAGCACGAATCTACAGGGAGGCATCCTGGTCTTAACGCCTATGAAGGCCTCGGATGGGCAGGTATATGCCGTCGGCCAAGGTTCGGTGATCACCGGTGGCTTCATCGTGGGGCGGGGCGGCAGTACTAAGGGCCTCAATCACCCTACGGCGGGGCGCATCCCCAACGGGGCCATCGTTGAAAGGCTCGCGCCATCCGTGGCTCCTGAAGGTCACATCAAGTTGCAATTGCGCCGTGCGGATTTCATCACGGCTGCCCGCATCATGACCGCGATCAACGATAAGTTCGGGAGCGCGGCCAGCCACCCAGCCCACGCCGACAACTCCGCGCTCGTATCGGTGGACGTACCCTCCGCTTATAGTTCGAAGACCGTAGAGTTCGTCGGGGACCTGGAAGAGATCTTAGTGGAGACTGACAGACCAGCACGGATTGTGATCGATGAGCGAACCGGTACCATCGTCATGGGCAAGGAAGTCCGAATCGCTCCGGTGGCGATTCTGCACGGCGCGCTGACCGTGGAGATTCAAACCAACCTAAATGTCTCCCAGCCTCTCCCGCTGTCCGCAGGGCAGACGACGGTAACCCCGGAAGTTAATGTGACCGCCAAGGAGGAAAAGGCGAAAAATATTGTGCTCGAGCAAGGCGCGAGCGTGGAAGAACTGGTCCGAGCCCTAACCGCAATTGGCTCAACGGCTCGCGACATTATCGCAATACTGCAAAATCTTAAGGCAGCCGGTGCGCTCGAGGCCGAGGTGGAGGTACTCTAACTCAATGTCCATATCGTCCGTGACCACGCTATCGAAAATGCCCCCCGCAGCGTCGTCTGCTTTGACTGCCCTCTCACCGGGCTCAAAAGACACACCCGAAAAGATCCAAAAAGCCGCTACCGATTTCGAGGCCTTACTGATCGCCCAAATGCTCAAGTCGGTACGCGAATCGGGTGGCGGCATGACCGGCGATGCCGACGAACAGGATGAGACAAACTCGACCATGCTGGAACTAGGAGAACAGCAACTGGCGCAGGCGTTGTCGAGCAGCGGTGGGTTGGGAATCGCTAAGATGGTGATGGCCGGGCTTACGAATCATGCGAATCGATGATCTAAATCGTACTCCCGTTGCACCGGGGGCGGAGAAGGCCGGACAAACGGCTCAGTCGCGGCCTTCGGAAGGTACGATCGCCGGCTTGGACCAATCGGATCAGGCTGAGCTATCTCCGTTAGCGCAAAACCTCGCAGCGCCCGACCCTGGGCGCACTGAACAGCTTCGGCTGGAAGTGCAATCTGGAAGTTACGACGTTTCAGCGCAGACCGTGGCCAATGCTCTCATTGATGCCCACCTAAAGGACTAACTATGCGAACGTAAATCCTTTCATGAGCTACAACTTTAGGGGCCCACCGGCGAAGCATCGCTGGCATAAGCTTCTTGTGGAATTAGCTCACCATTAGGAAAACTATGTTCGGGCACGATTGGGTTGCAAGCATTCCACGCATCGGCCAGTGTGGACAGCAGACCTTCAGCTTCGGCCAGAGGCGCTTCGATCTGCTTTAGGTTGGCTTGAATCAGCAGGCGCACAATGTATCGGTACAGACTAGCCAGATTCCGGCTCAGAGATGCTCCGGCTTCAGGGTTCAAGCAACCCGAGAGTTCAGTCACAATCCCGATCGCCTTGTTAATCGCACGCACCCGCGCGCGTATATCTTTCTGCCGAACATGGCGGCGCGCCGCCGCAATCGATTCCAGCGCAGCGCCATATAGCATTCGAATCAGTTTCAAGGGACTGGCGGCTAGAACTTCGTTGTCGAAATAGCTTTGGTATCCGTGGTTCCGCATTCTAACTCTACGTATCGTCGTCCGCGGCCATTACTTCTGCCGAACTGCCCAAGTCTTGCGCTAACCGCAACACATATTCGGGAGGTATCTGCGAGATTACTTGCTGCGTCGTACGGTCGACCACGCGGATTACCGCCCGGTGTGTCTGGCGATCTAGAAGAAACTCCAACTGGTTTTGTCCGAGAACTCCGCTCTCGTTTACGGATTTAGCTGCCTGCAGCAACTGTCTACGCTGGGCCGCCTCTTGCACCGACACCTGTGAGACCTGCGATGGGGCCGCAGGCTGAAGTAACGGCTGGTTGGAGAGAAGTGATATCCATCACAAAGCTTTCCGACTGGCACAAGCCTCTGGAGTGCCATAAACCTATCTGTTAATGCTCATCGGCAAATGAAAAGCTATTTTGAGCAGAACTGCAAAGGGCTCCGGGAGGCAAATCCTAGGCCAAGTTCAGAACCTTGAGCGTAGTTCCTTTATCCGCCTCGATCTTCTTTTGCAGCAACATGATGGCGTAGATCAACTGCTCCGGACGCGGGGGGCATCCCGGAACATATACATCCACTGGGATTACCTGGTTCACGGGAATCAGAGCATAGTTGCTGAAGACCCCGGTCGACGTTGCGCAGGCGCCCATGGAGATCACCCACTTCGGTTCAGGCATCTGCTCATACAGGCGGCGGATCACCGGCGCCATTTTGTTTGAAACCCGCCCTGCGATGATCATCAGATCCGACTGCCGCGGAGATCCCCGCATCACCTCCGCGCCGAAGCGTGAGATGTCGAAGCGCGATCCGATCATCGACATCATCTCAATCGCACAGCAGGCCAAACCAAACGACATCGGCCAGATGGAATTCTTCCGGCCCCAGTTGATGGCCTTACCGATGGTAGTGGTGATGATACCCTCGGGAACGCTGGCGGCATCCTCGTTATCGATGCGCGCAAACAGCTCGCTTGGAAGACTCGGTTGAAACTTGGGCTCACGATCCACGATCCTATTATCACATGGAGCAACCGGACGGCACGGCTCGGGACCCGCAGGATCTACCGGATCAACCTCAGATCGAGCAAGCCGCCCGAGCCTGGGGTATCGAGACCGATTACTGGGATATCTGGGGCCAGCAGCATCGCGCCACGCCCGAACTGGAAATAGCCATCCTCACTTCGCTGGGCGTAGACGTTCGCTCCAAGGCTGCCCTACGGTGGGCGATGGAAAACCGCACCCAGCGCCGACTGCGTTCGCCTTTGGCGCCAACCATCATTCTCACCGAGGGGAAGACTCCGCACGAAGTGGACGTTTCCCTGCCCGCCAACTTCGCCGATACGCCCGCAAAGCTTCGACTTCACCTGGAGAATGGAAGCGACGTCCTCCTGGATGTCACTTTAGAGCCGCGTCTTCGTTTACCCGACGATCTTCCTTTGGGATATCACGAGATGACGCTGGAAATAAGCGATCAAACCTGGCGGCCCTCACGGCTCATCGTGTGCCCGGGACGCGCTTTTGAACCGGCATGGCTTCAGAGCGGCCGCGCCGCCGGGTTGGCCATCAGTCTCTACGGACTGCGCTCCCAGCGCAACTGGGGATGCGGTGATACCACCGATCTGAAAGCGTTGACGGATTGGGCGGCCGAACGCACTGGAACCAGCTTCATCGCCCTCAACCCGCTGCACGCGATCGGAAATCGACAACCTTATAACACCAGCCCCTATCTTCCCAACTCCATCTTCTATCGCAATCCGATCTATCTGGATATCGAAGCCATTCCCGACTTCGGTTCTGCCCCACGCGCCGCAGCATTGTTTCAGTCGCCGGCAGTACGGAAGGAAATTGCCGCTTTGCGGAATGCCGAACTGGTGGAGTACGAGCGGGTGTACTCCTTGAAACTTCGTTTCCTGAAACTGCTGTTTGAAGCGTTTCTCAATGAGTGGCGCGATAATACGCCGCGCGCCGCCGAGCTGAAGAAATACATCGAGGCAGAAGGCAATCTGCTGCGGCGTTTCGCTGTTTATTCGGCGCTCGATCAGGCGATCCACAAGAAGTGCCCCGACATCTGGAACTGGAAAGGCTGGCCGGAGGAATACCAGGACCCCGAATCTGCCGCCACCGAAGAATTCGCGCGAAAACACTGGCGCAGTGTTCTGTTTCACAAGTACATGCAGTGGCAGCTCGATCTGCAGCTAGCCTCCGCCCAGCAACATGCGATCGACCGGGGACTGAGCATCGGTCTCTATCACGATCTGGCGCTGGCTACCGATCGGTTAGGTTCCGATCTTTGGGCGCATCGTGATTTCTTCGTCGCCGGGTGCCGGGTAGGAGCACCGCCCGACGGCTTCTCGCCCAAGGGCCAGGACTGGGGCTTCCCGCCTCCCAACTCGGACCGCCACGTGGAAGACGGCTTCCGTCTGTTTGCCGAATCCATCCGCAAGAACTGCCGGCACGGCGGAGCGCTTCGCATCGATCATGTGATGCGCTTCTTTCGCCTTTACTGGATTCCTGACGGCATGGAAGCCACTGAGGGTACGTACGTGCGGGATCGCTTCGAGTCCCTGCTTTCCATTCTCGCGCTCGAGAGCGTTCGTAACCGGGTGATCGTGATCGGCGAAGACTTAGGAACAGTGCCCGACGAGGCGCGCGAGGTGCTACACCGGTTTGGTATTTTGAGTTACCGCCTGCTCTATTTCGAGCAAGATAACAACGGCCGATTCCGGCCGCCGGAGGGCTATCCCCGCGACGCGCTGGTTTCCGCCACCACGCACGATCTGCCCACTTTAGCCGGCTTCTGGACGGGCAAGGATATCGAGGCGCGGCGCGAGGCCGGGCTGCTGCCCAATGAAGGCGCCTATCAAAGCATGCGAGCCGATCGGGCGCGCGAAAAACAAAAGCTGCTCGATCTGCTTATCGGTCTGAAACTCCTGCCGGAGTGGTTTCCCCGCGATCAAGCGCAGGTTCCCGAGCTGGTGGGCGAGCTGCACAACGCCATTGTGGGCTTTCTCGCATCCACGCCAGCGAAACTAATGGTTCTGAATCAGGAGGACCTGCTGAAGCAGGCGGAGCAGCAAAACCTGCCGGGAAGCACCGCGGAGTATCCCAACTGGCGCCGCAAGATGAAGTGCACTTTGGAAGAGCTGTGGACATCCGGCGAGATCCGAGACTTCGCCCTGATGTTTCGCTCGTGGTTAGATCGCACGGGGCGTTTGAACGCGCGCCAACCACCTCAGGCGAAATAATCCTTCACTTTATCGAGCAGGCCCTTTTCGTGCGGTTCATTCTCTTCCGGAAGCGTCTCGCGAAGCTGTTCGAAGAGCTTGCGCTGTTCGCGCGTTAGTTTGCCCGGGACCTTCACGTCCACCTGCACAAACATGTCCCCCCGGCCGCTGCCTTGCAAGCGCGGCACTCCCAGGTTCTTCAGACGGATACGCGAGCCGGTCTGAATTCCTTCGGGCACTTTCACTTGCTCCAGACCGTCGAACGTCAAAAGATTAATCTGCGTTCCGAGCACGGCCTGCGCCACGTTAATGGGAACGGTGCACAGCAGGTCGTCCCCTTGGCGCTCGAAAATCGGGTGTTCCTTCACCTTGATCACGACGTACAGGTCGCCCGACGGTCCGCCGTTGAAGCCCGACTGTCCTTCGTGGGCCAGCTTTAAATGGGTGCCCGAATCCACGCCCGCGGGAATGGTGACTTTCAGCTTTCGCTCGGTCCGAACCTGACGCTCGCCGCGGCACTGGGTACAAGGCCGCCGCACGATTTGGCCACGCCCTCCGCACTGCGAACAGGTGCGGCGAATCTGCAGGAAGCTCTGTTGATAAACTACCTCACCCCGCCCGTGACACATGGGACAGGACGTCAGACCATCCACTTTCTCGGCCCCGCTGCCCTGGCAGCGCGAGCAAAGATCCATGCGCGGCACCTGAATCTCGACGCTGAGCCCGCGAATGGCATCTTCGAGCGACATCTCGAGGTCGTATCGCAGATCCTCGCCCCGCTGCGCGCGAGTGCGTGCCCCGGCGCCCCGGCGTCCAGCACCGCCAAACAGGTCGCCAAAACCAAACAGATCGCCGAGGATATCGCCGAAATCGGTGAACGTGGATGGATCGAAGCCTTGAGCCCCCATGCCCTGCAGCCCTTGGTGGCCATAACGATCATAGGCGGCGCGCTTCTGAGGATCGCTCAGGATGCTGTAGGCCTCGGCGGCTTCCTTGAATCGCTCTTCGGCATCCTGATCGTTCGGATTGCGATCGGGGTGGTATTTGAGCGCCAATTTGCGGTAAGCGCTCTTCAGCCCCGCGTCATCGCAATCGCGGCTGACACTTAATATTTCGTAGTAGTCGCGTTTGGTGGCGTTCATTTCTTGGTTACCGCTACCTTCACCATGGCCGGCCGCAAAAGGCGCCCTCGAAAATTGTACCCCGGCTGGTACTCGTCCAGAATCGTTTGCTCTTCGACGTCGCTGGTCTCCACCATATCGACCGCATGGTGCAGGTGGGGATCAAACTTTTGCCCCTTCGTGTTAATCGACTCTAATCCCAGCTTCTTTAGTGCGTCGGCAAGATGTTGGTAAATCAGCTCCATGCCCCGTGCATACACCTTGTCGGCGGTAGAGTTCTTGAGAGCCCGCTCGAAATCGTCCAGAATGGGCAGAATAGCACGCACGCTGTCGGAATGGGCGAACTCCAGCACCTCCGATTTCTCCCGCTCGGCCCGTTTGCGGAAATTGTCGAACTCGGCCTGGCGACGCCTTAAAAGCTCTACCAGTTCGTTCTTCTCTTGCAGCAGCCGATCTCGTTCCTCGGTCACCGCTTCCAGCAGAGGAGCGCTCGCACCGCCGTCGGCGGGTGGATCCATCACTCCGTTTTCGCCCGGGGTAGCTAAGCTTTCACCAGCGTCGACAGCGGGTTCCTTCATATCCATACTTCCTAGTTTATAGTTTCGCCAGTTGATCGGCTTGCCGCGGAGACGGCGGTGGAAGATCAAACCGGCAGGCTTCCGAACGCCTGTCCCACGTGATACACGGCGGACATGGCTTTTCCGTAGTTCATTCGCATGGGGCCCAGCACGGCGATCTTGGCCGAAAGGCCGCCTGCGAGTGAAATCGAAACTCCAATGAGCGATAGCTCCCGCATGCTGGGATGCACATCGGCCAGCCCGACGTGAATAGCCACTTCGCCCGCGGGCTGCTCCAGGAAACGGTCCAGCAGCTGCAAGATTCGCTTCTTCTCTTCCAGGGTGTGAAACAGTTCGCGCAGCTTTTCACGCGTCAAATGCAGATCCAAACCTACCAGGTTGCTGGCGCCTTCCAAATGAATTTCGGGCGCGGCTTCGATATCCAACAGGCCCTTGGCGTACAATTCATTGAGCCGCTTCAAGATGGAATCGTAGGCCGCGCTTTGCTGTTCCAAGCGCCGCTCCAACTCCGCGTGGATTTCCGATAGCATCCACCCGCTGAAATTGCGGTTGATGTAATTGCGAATGGAAGCCAACTCGTCAGGCGAGACGTTTTCGTCCACCGCCACCACGCGATTGCGGACCATGCGGTCCCGCGTGACCACAATCATCAGTACACGCTGATCAGCGAGCGCGATCAGTTCGATCTGGTGCAGGGTCTGGCTGGAAGCCGGGATCGCGGCCGTGATACCGACGCTATGCGTCATTTCCGTCAGCATGTGGGACGACCGCTCCACGCGACCTTCCATAGTGGCCACTTGGCTCAGTTCAGCCCGCACTCGCTGTAACTCCGTGACAAGTACGCGCCCTCTCGCCAGCGATTGCACGTAGCTACGAAAAGCCTTTTCCGTGGGGATGCGTCCGGCTGAGGTGTGGGGTTGCGAAAGATAGCCGTTTTCGTAAAGATCGGCCATCACGTTGCGGATGGTCGCCGGGCTTAGGTTGTCGCTACGCCGCTTAGCAATGGTACGCGAGGCTACAGGTTCGCCGGTCTGAATGTAGGACTCGACGATGGAATGCAGCACGTCCTGTTCGCGATGGGTCATTCTTTGAAAACGCTGGGAGCCAACCCTACTGATTTGATTGTAAAAGGCTTTACCCTTATGGTCAAGCACTTGCTGCGGATTGCCGGAGGGCGGCGATGCGGGGTGCCCGGCTTTTCGGACTGTCCAGACTGAAAGATCGGGCGTCACCAAGCTGCTCTCTGACAAAATTCTCAGTGCACGTGACTGCCTCCTGTAGCCCTTTGTCCTCCTTGACGAAAGACACCCAGGCGATTGATTCTGTTGCCTGGTCATATTCCCAGAGACCGACTAATCGGCCGCGGTCGACGATGGCGTGGCTCGGCAGGTCGGTCAGCGCGTCAAGGCTTTTCATGCCGCTGTTCACTAGGACCTTACGCTCCAGGTCCTTGGGATCCAGAGCGCCTTTGAAATCGTTTCTGAGCAGGAACAGTGAATCGATACTGCCGAGCAGTGAGTAACGCGGCTCTTTGGGCGGTTTGAAGGCGTCAAACTCTGCGCGCTGCTGTGGCAAGAGAAGGCGCTGGTCGCCGGGTGCGAGTTCGACGGGCTCCAGCTTCAGGGGTTCCAGCGCGGCATTGGTCGCTTTCACGCCAAGTCCCGAGAACACCTGAAAGTCGGCCGGAGATGCCGGTCCGATCCAGCCAAAATATTTTCGCGCCAGTTCCGTGTGAACCTGCTCCGGCGACAGTTTGAACCCTTGCAGAGGATTCGGACGCCACAGCGCGTATTGATAGCGCTGCTGATCGAAGCGGCCGTTGACGGGTACTCGGCGGATGTCGCCGGACTCCTGCAGCTTGCCAAGCGCAACCGGGAGGGTGGTGGTGAGTCCTTTCTTTTTGCCCTCTGGGCCGAGATTGCGGACGGCTTTACCGGTGGCTTCGCGCAAGCCGTCGGGATCGAGTGGGCCCTTCTCAAGAGCGGATACTACTGCGTTGCAGAGTTTGTCGATTTCCTTTTGGGTTACTCCTAGCTTGAGGGCAGTCTTGATCTCGCCGTCGAAACCTTGCCCCGCCGCAAGCCCGAGGGCAAAGTCGAGCGGCGGCAAAACGTAGGTGCAGCCGCGAGCGCTCGGAAGCTCGTAGATTTCGAGATTCTTCGCCGCGGCGTCCGCCTGCTCGCGTGTGATTCCGGCACGAGAAAACAGAGTTAAGTAGGGTGACACTCCGCCCACCGAACGCGCCCATCCAGCGCGCTGCAGAATTTCAGCGGGGGATTTCTTTTCGACAGAACCATCCAGCCCCTGGCGGTGCGCATACCAGGCACGCAGTCTCGACGGCTCAACCATACGCCCCCTTTCACCAACGCTGTTCGGTTGCAGGCGAACAGTTCGATAAAGCGCGGTTCTCGCCTTCCATGCGATCGAAGACCGATTGAACCGCGATGCGCCCGGGACCCCAGAGACGCAGCCAATAATATCGATTGCTCCAACTGGACGACCCCCAGCCGAAGCCCAGGCTGAATCCCGCGCTAGGATGTTCGAAGTGCAATTGCATCTCGACCGAGGGATCTTTGAAGATCAGCGCGGTGGGCTTCACCAGGATGGTCTCGCCGGGCGCCAGATCGCGCACGAACACGTTGCCCGAAGCGTGCAGCAGCAGTAGTCCCGGCGCCTGCGGCGCGGAGAAGCGATCCATGAACATGCCGACCGGGTAGTGCGTTTCCTTTTCGTTCCCGTTCTGCGTGGTGTACCAGATGTTGGTCGAGAACCAATCGTAGGCGACGTTGCTGGTGGCCAGCATAAACAGGTGCTCGCGGACGTCCACCTCTTCGCCCGGCTGCAGGGGGAGCGCGATCATCTCGCCCGGCGCGTCGCGCGAAAAGGCGATGTGGCCGGGACCTTGCGCCTGCATCATGATGAGCGGAAGCCCGGCGAACATGCGCTTCCATCCAGACGCCAGCGACATGGTGGTGATGTTCAACTGCGGATCTTTCCACAGCAGGACGTGATGCGTGAAATAGATGCTGTCCGATGCCGCCAGGTTGACGTCGGCCACCGGCACGTACAGGCCTTCTATCTGGCAGAACGAATTGCCGAACTGGAGCTTGGCCATGTCCTTACGGCCGGGCAGTTCGCCCCAGCCGGATTCGCTGCGGATTTGCGGCGCTCTCACCGTCGCGCCACAGCGCGGGCAGCTCAATTGAGCAGCGGAAATATCAGCGCCGCACCAGGGGCAGGTTGAAGGAGCGACGGCGGATGTTACGGGCCGCTCGGGAGCGCGAGGCGGAGGCTCTACAGGCTGAGAATATTGAACGGGCGCAGCGGGCTCCACAGGCATTGGCGCGGGCGCGCGCTGGATGGCACCGCCGCACGCCGTACAAAAGTTAGCAGTATCTGGAACCGGGCTACCACAATTAGTGCAAAACATGTGTTTACTCGGTGTGGTGATGCACGTACATGGATTGAATGCCGACGCGTCCAGGCCCCGTCATGCGCGCCAGGCTCATATTGGTGCCGCCAAACAGCCCGCTGCCTAGCCGCTGAAACTCCACGTCCATGTTGACGGACGAATCTTTATAGAGAAACGCGCCGGGTTCCACCATGATGCTTTCGCCGGCCTTCAGCCTGCGCTCAAAAACGTTGCCGTAGCCGTGCAGCAGAACCAGGCCCGGGCTATTGGTGGTGACAAAGCGATCCATGAACATGCCCTGTCCGCCGAACAAAATGTTGGTGAGGCCTTTCACCCGCACGAAGGAGTAATTGATCTGATGGGACGCCAGCACGAACGCGTGCTCCCGAACGTCCAGCTCCATTCCCGGGTGCAGGGGCAGCACCACCAGTTCGCCGGTAGCGTCGCGGGAGAACGCGATGCGGCCTGGGCCCGTGGCCACGCTGATGATGAACGGCATTCCGGCAAAGGCGCGACGCAAGCCGCCGGGCAGCTGCAGCACGCTGATGGGAACGTTGTCGTCCTTCCACAACATGATGTGATGCTCGAAGAAAACGGAGTCGTTCGCGCCCAAATGAATCTCGGCCACCGGAACGATTTCGCCCTCCACCTGGCAGGTGCTGGAGCTGAATGAAAACTCGGTCATGTCGCGCAGACGCGGTGCTTCGCGCCAGCCGGACTCGCTGACTAAGTTGCGAATATCCAGGGGAGCTCCGCACGCCCGGCAAGTGAGCGCGGACTTCTCGTTCATGCCCTGGCACCACTGGCACTGGATTCGTTCGAGCGGCTCGGCGATAGGGACGGTGTCGGACGGAGGCATCAGTAACGACTATCGCGACAAATTAGCCGTTTCGCAAGTCTCCAGGTACTGCTCGAAGTCCCGCAGGCCAGTGGGCGAGCCGATCTCGTAGAAGCGCTCATGCACCTGGAAGCCCGCGAGACGGCCCTGAAGACTCAGGTCGTGAAAGACCGCGGAGAGATCGGACTGCGCGAGCTGGCGGAACAGCTCGCGGCGAAAACAGGACAGCCCATAGTCGATGTACTGCATGCCCGGCGCCGCGGCTTTATCGTAAAGCACAACTTGCCCCGGCTGATAGATGACGTTACTACGATCCCAGCGGCCTTCGTTGCGTAGCACGGTCATCAGCGCGGGCAGGCCGCTGGCTTGAAACGCGTGCCAGACCGGAGTGAAGTCGACGGGCAGAAACGAATCGCCATAGATCACGAAGAAGCTCTCGTCGAGCGCGCCTTCCTCCAGCGCCAGCCGCAAAGCACCGGCCGTGCCACGCAGTTGCTCGCCTTCATCCACGTAGCGAATGGAGGCCACGGGCGGTGGCTCTTCGGCCCAATAGCGCCGGATCATACCGCCCTGGTGACCGATCGAGTAGATGACGTCAGTTATGCCATGCGCGGCGAGCCAGTGCAACTGATGCCAGGCGAACGGGCGGCCATGCACAGGCAACAGCGTCTTGGGACAAGTCTCGGTGAGCGGACGCATCCGCGTTCCAAGCCCGCCCGCAAGAATTACGCACTGCATCGGACCGACTCCCTTACGGCAGCGGCTCGGTACTGAGCCGCGCGCGTGAGCAATCGGTACGGAGCCGCGCGCGTGAGCAAGCGGTTTTTGCCCATCTTCTGCATGGCCTTACT
Source organism: Bryobacterales bacterium (assembly GCA_963725455.1). Taxonomy (GTDB): domain Bacteria; phylum Acidobacteriota; class Terriglobia; order Bryobacterales; family Bryobacteraceae; genus Palsa-89. Next base: position 61,300 of record CAVRZH010000163.1, on the reverse strand, counting down.
CCCGCGACAGCAACTTCGAACCTTCGTGATCGAACTTGAAGCGGAACTCGCGCAGACCTTCGTTCACCATGGCGCGTCGGAGCGCGTCGCGATCGTCCGCATAAAACAGCAGAAATCCGCCGCCGCCCGCGCCTACCAGCTTGCCCCCGACAGCCCCGTTGGCGCGCCCGATTTCGTACCAGCGATTGATACCTGCATTGGTGGTACCGGGCGACCGTTCTTTCTTGTGCATCCAGTGCTCGTGCATCAGTTCGCCGAAACGCCGCGTGTCGCCTTGCTCCAGCGCAAGCTTGATGCATTGCCCGAGTTGTTTAGTGAAATGCAGGTTTTCGAGCATGGCGTTGTCGCCCAGCTCGGAGCGGACTTTTTGATCATCCAGCACCGCCGACGCGTTGCGCGAGTAGCCGGTGAAAAACATCATGAGGCGGTCTTCCAGGTTGTAGAGCGTGCCGTTGCTGATGTTGAGCGGAGTGACCGTGACTTGTCCCTCCTCGGAGAACTCGAAGCAAGCGAGGCCGCCAAAAGCGGCGATGTACTGGTCCTGTTTGCCGACCGGCTCTTGCAGGATTTCGATCTCGATCTTACAGGCCTCTTCGGCGACCACCGCCGGATCCACGTACTTCCGCTGGAAGGCGTGCACTGCGCGCAGCAGCCCGACGGTGAAGGCGCCGGAAGACCCAAGCCCGGTTCCAGCGGGAACGTCGGCCATGCTGACAACTTCGATGGGAGGCGGTACGTTGTGCATCCGCAGCGCCTCCCGAATCAATGGATGCCGGATGTCATCGAGCCCGATCGCATTTTCGAGCGCCGAGTATTTCAGAAAATATCCGCCGGTGAAGGTTTCGTTGATGCCGACGTAAATATGTTTGTTGATGGCCGCTGAAATGACGAAGCCGCCAAAGCGTCGATAGTAGGAGGGCAGATCGGTGCCGCCGCCGCCGATAGAGATCCGCAAAGGTGTGCGAGTGATGATCACTGTCAATGGAATCATCGGCATACCGGTGGCTAATCTATAGAAGACGATGCAATTTCCCCGATCGAGCGGCATCCTGCTGCATCCCACGTCGCTAGCCTCCCCGCACGGCATCGGCGATCTAGGCCCCGAGGCTAGGCGCTTTGTGGATTTCCTGGCCGACGCCGGACAGACCTTGTGGCAGGTGCTGCCCTTGGGCCCAACCGGTTACGGCGAATCGCCCTATCAGTGCTTTTCGGCATGGGCGGGCAATCCACTGCTAATTAGCCTGGAGTGGCTGGTCGAAAAAGGCTGGCTGGAGGCATCCGCGCTCGCCGACGGGCCGGAGTTTCCCGAGGACCGCGTCGACTTTGAGAAGCTGATGCCTTGGAAGGTTGGGCTGCTCGAAGCGGCGGCGAAGAATCGGTCGGGTTTCGAATCTTTTAGCGATGCGAACCAGCATTGGCTGGAAGATTTCGCGCTCTTCGCGGCCCTGAAGTCGGAGCATCAGGGAGTGGCATGGACGCGGTGGGAACCGGGCGCGCGCGATCGCGATCCAAAAGCTTTGGCCACGTGGCGCGAGCGCTTAGCCGGACAAATTGCGGCGCAAAAGTTTCTTCAATTCGTCTTCTATGAACAGTGGCGGGAGCTGCGCGAATATGCGCGCACACGCGGCATCCGCATTATGGGAGACCTGCCCATCTATGTGGCGCACGACAGCGCCGACGTGTGGGCCAATCGGCAGTATTTTCATTTGGACGTGCAGGGAAATCCTACGGTGGTCTCCGGCGTGCCCCCCGATTACTTCAGCAAAACGGGCCAGCTGTGGGGCAATCCGATTTATCGCTGGGATGCGCTGGCGCGGGATGGCTACGCCTGGTGGCTGGATCGATTTCGCGCGACGTTTGAAATGGTGGACATGATCCGGCTGGATCATTTTCGCGGCTTCGAGGCGTATTGGGAGATTCCGGCGTCAGAACCGACCGCGGTCAATGGCAGATGGGTGAAAGGGCCGGGAGCAGCATTGTTCCGCGCCGCAAAAGAGAAGCTGGGGGATTTGCCATTGGTCGCGGAGAACCTGGGAGTAATCACACCTGAAGTGGAAGCCATTCGCGCAGAGTTCGGGTTCCCCGGCATGGCGGTGCTCCAATTCGCCTTTGGCACTGATCCGCAGGCGCCGACGTTTCGTCCGCACAACTATCCGCGCGGAGTGGTGGCGTATACGGGAACGCACGACAACGACACTACGGTGGGTTGGTGGAACAGCAAAGGCTCGGGCGACACCACGCGATCGGACGAAGATATCCGGCGCGAGCATGATTTCGCGCTGCGGTACCTCGACACCGATGGCAGCCAGATCCACTGGACGTTCATTCGCGCGCTGGAGGCATCGGTGGCGGATACAGTTTTGATTCCAATGCAGGACGTGCTGGGGCTAGGGACGGAAGCGCGCATGAACCAGCCCGCGACACTGGGCGGGAACTGGCGCTGGAGATATCGGCCGGGGGCGCTGCAGCCGGAGCTGGCGCAGCGGCTGCGGGAGCTGGCGGAGTTGTATGAACGAACAGTGGCGCCGCGATACACTGAAAACAGACGATGAAAACGTACAGTTTCAAAGTCGTGCTGGAGCCCGACGAAGATGCTCAGGGCGGTCCTGCGTGGCACGCCTACTGTCCGGCTTTGGAGAACGTCGGCGGAGCGACCTCGGGACGTACACGAGAAGAAGCGCTCAACAACATCAACACGGTGGTCCGTATGATCGTCCAGGAATTTATTGAGGAGGGCAAGCCTTTGCCCGAAACTCCCGCAGACTTCGTCGATATAGAGGAAGTCTCCGACGAGAAGCCCCGGATCGCCGTTACAGTCTAGGGCGTGGCCATAGATTACCGCGGCCTTCGGTCGCTGACCGCCCGTGAGCTTATCGCTGCCCTGGAGCGCGATGGCTTCTCGTTTGTCCGCCAAACCGGGTCTCATCAGCGTTACCGGCATTCTGACGGGCGGCGCGTAACCGTAGCGCCGCATGGACGAGGGGATACATTCACGATCAAAACACTAAAGTCCATTATCGAGTCCCAAGCTCGCTGGACAGAAGATGACCTCAAACGCCTACAGGTGTTGCCTTGAATTGCCGTCCGGTTGTCGATGTATAGTGAGGCGTATGAGCTTTGATCTCGGCTGGCAGACGAAGTCTGCGACGTATCTCCGGGAATTGGCCAAGAAACATGGGTTCGTACTCTTCGACCCTCGAACTGGCCAAGTCACTTGACCGGAACATCTGCGGAGATAACCCACAAAGGCCACGCTTAGCGCAGCGCAGCGCTGGCCAGGATGCTCAACTTTTCCCAGGTTGGGACGCGGATGCGCTTCTCAAGCACGTCGAAATTCGAGCGCTCGATGCGGGCCAGCAGACGCCGGTAGATTTCGATCAGCGCCCACAGCGATGGACGGCTGCGCGGATGCACCAGCGCGATTAAGGGCCGCGATTCGTCGTAATAAGCTCGCGCGCGCTGCGCTTCGAAGCTCATGAGCCGGACGAAGCGTTCGTCATGCCTGGCTAGATCGGCGCCGAACTTGCGGATGTCTTCTTCGGGAAGATAGATGCGGCCGTTCTCGCGATCCTCGCGAACGTCGCGCAGGATATTGGTCAATTGGAACGCGATGCCGCATTTCTCGGCGAGCTTCAAAGCCTCGGGTGAGTCGAATCCGAAGATGTGGATGATGGTGAGCCCCACCACGCTGGCCACTTGATAGCAGTAGCGATACAGCTCATCGAACGTCTGGAGTTGCTTCGGCTGCAAGTCCGAGCTGACGCCTTCGATCATCTGGTAGAAATATTCGTGCGGAATGCGGTAGTTCCGCACAGTATCGTGAAACGCGGGCCACAGCAGGTTATCGCCGTACCGCCCTTGGAGCGCGCAATCCAAATCCTGCCGCCAGCGCTCGATGCCCTCGCGCGAGGCGCCCTCGCCTTCGCTTATATCGTCGCAATAGCGCATGAACGCGTAGATGGCGCACATGGCCAGGCGCTGTTCGCGAGAGAGCAGCAGGAACGAGTAATAGAAATTGCGGGCGCGCGTACGGGCGATACGCTGGCAGAAGGCGTATGACGCCGTCAGCTCTAGATTGCGTTCCAAAGGCTGCCAACCAATAACTGGACGCGCTCAAACTTGGAAATCGCCGGGCGCCGCGCCAGAACGTTATAGTTTTGCTGTTCGATCTTTTCGAGCACGCGCATCCCGCCGCGGCTGAACAATTCGAGATCGAATGCCAGGCGTTTGTCCACCGTTTTGATCAGCGGCAGACCTTCCAGGAAAAGCTTCCGCGCCACGTCGATCGAATCTCGCATGACGTTTTGAAACGCGGCGTTGAAAGTGCCTGCCTGCAAGTCATCCACGCTGTATCCGTGTCGGGCGAGGACGTCCAGCGGGAGGTAGACGCGGTCCTTTTCCAGATCCACCGTTACATCTTGCCAGAAATTGGCGAGCTGCAGCGCGGTGCAGGTGGCGTCCGACATGCGGTCGCGCTCGGCGTCGGAATAACCGCACAGCCGCAGCACCAGACGGCCTACTGGATTGGCCGAGCAACGGCAATAATCGAATAGCTCCTCCCAGTTCGCATAGCGGGTGACCCGCTGGTCCTGCTCGAACGCGCTAATCAGATCCGCGAAAAGCTGCTTCGGCAGATCGTACTTGCGAGCCGTACCCTCTAGCGCCACAAACACGGGATGGCGGACGGTCCCGGAGTACATGGCTTCCAGTTCCTCGCGCCACCAGCCGAGCAGGCGCAGGCTTTCGGCCGGGTCGCCCATCTCGTCGCCCAAATCGTCCGCCCAGCGGCAAAAAGAATAAACGTTGTAGAAATCCTGATGCAGCCGCTTTGGCAGGAGGAAACTGACAACATGGAAATTTTCGTAATGATGAGTGGCCAGCCAGCGGGTGTACTGCTCGGCTTCGGCTGGCGTGTAACTGCCGCTGAGCGCCTCGGCCGAATTGACATAGTCCTTGGGGGCGAGCTGAGGCGCGAGCATGGTCCCTGAAACGGGCACTAGGGTATGATAGCGGTCTTCATGTGGCCGTTGTGGCTCATCAAGTGCCGCATCACTTCCAGCAGATTGGTGAGCGGCTCCACGCGGTTGACGAAATCGCGAGCAGTAATCACACCGCGGCTGACAAAATCCAGCGCCCGGCGGATCTGCGCGGGCGTGTGATGGAAACTGGCTTTACAAGTGATTTCCGAGTAATGGAGGAGCTGCGTATCGAGCTGGATTTTGCTGTCGTTCGGGCAGCCACCGAAGAAGTTGACAATCCCACCACGGCGCAGAACCCGAGTGGCCGTCTCCCAAACTTCCGGATTACCCACTGCCTCGATTGCGATGTCGGCGCCCCGGCCGCCGGTAAGTTCGCGAACCTTCTCCACCGTCTCGTTCGGCTCGCCCGAGATCACCAACTCGTCAGCGCCCATAGCCGCGGCTCGATCCAGCTGAGTTTTGCGGCGGCCAAGCGCCAGAACACGCGCTCCGTAGGACTTCGCCAGGCGCACGAACATCAGCCCGATAGGCCCCAGCCCGATCACCGCAACGGTGTCGCCCGAGTGTACGCAGGTTTCATCCAGGCCGCGCAGCACGCAAGCCAGCGGTTCCACTAAGGCCGCGTCCTGATAGGTGACATGCGAGGGAATTTCATACATATTCCGCTCGACAATGCGCGAGGGGATGCGAATGTATTCGGCGTAGGCGCCGTTGTTAAACAACAAATCCTCGCACAGATTCTCGTTGCCGCGCTTGCAATAGAAGCATTCTAAACACGGAGCGGAGTTGGCCGCCACCACGCGCTGTCCCACCTGGAAATTACGAACGTTCTTGCCCACTGCGACAATATCGCCAGCCAGCTCATGCCCGAACAATGCGGGCGGCACGATCATGCGGGCGTGATAACCACGGCGAAACACCTTGACGTCTGTTCCGCAGGTTAGCGCCGCTTGGACCCGTACTAGTACGTCGCCCTCCCCGATGCTTGGTACGGCCACGGACTCAATCTGCAAGTCCTCTTTGCCATACAGCACGGCGGCTTTCATTTGCGTTTGCACTAAGACCACCTTTGAGTCTGCACTATAATTTTCAACGATTTAGGCTCCGGATGCAACGCTAGCTCAATACCGGCCCGGATCTCGTTCAGCGGAAACCGGTGCGAGATGAGGTCCTCCACCGGCAAAGCGCCGCTGAAAACCAAGTCAGCCGACTGCTTCTGTAGATCCACGGAAGCACTATAAGATCCAAAAATATTCCGCTCGCCCACGCAGATGTCGGCGCCCGAAAGCTCGACACGCTCCTGATGGGAGGTCTGCGCAAACAGCAAAATCCGGCTGCCTGGGCGCGAATACTTCACCGCCTGCTCGACGATACCAGGAGCTGAGGCTGCTACGATCACCGAATCGGCTCCGCGGCCGCCGGTCATATCCATGATGCGTTCGAGCAGGCCGGGATCGCGCGAATCGAGCGCGGCCGCCGCTCCAAAACGCAGTGCCAGTTCACGGCGGTAAGGCATGGTGTCGGTAGCCACCATGGTCGCGCCGGAGCGCTTCACCAGCGCTGTGAACAGTAACCCGATAGGCCCCTGGCCCAGGATCACAACAACGTCTTCGGGGCCGGGGTCCAGTTGGACAACACCCTTCACGCAAGTGTTCACGGGCTCGACGAAGCACGCGCGATCGTATGACACGCCGTCGGGAATTTTCTCCACGCCGCGCTGGACGATCCAATCCATCACACGGACATATTGGGAAAAGCCTCCACCCGCGGGTTCGTAGCCGGCGGTGACACCGACTTTCTTATAGACCGGGCATTGGGCGTACAGCTTGTGCCGGCAGTAGAAGCACTCGCCGCACGGGATGTGATGAAAAACGATGACGCGGTCGCCAACGGAGAAGCCTCGCACGCCCGCGCCCGTGGCTGCCACCACGCCAGCGGTTTCGTGGCCAAAGATGCGCGGCGGCGCCAGCAGATTGTATTCGATCTTTTTCAGATCGGTATGGCAGATGCCACAGCTTTCCACCCGGATAAGCAACTCGCCCGGCCCAATGGCAGGCGTGGGCACCTGTTCCACGGAGACCACGCTATCGCCGGTGTAGACCGCGGCCCGCATCGTGGGCGGCACGGTGGCAGGCATGGCTACGGATTCAGAATCGAGCGTCGGCAAGAAAATCCCCCAGCGCCTGAGCGGCGCGTTTTGTCCTATTATTCAATTTAATCAATTCTGGGAATAACGTCCCGGGCCTTCGCAGAGCCGCGGCCATAATTTTGGCCCGGCTGAAGCGCCCATCACTGGAACGCATTGTGTTGAAATCCAGCGGGAAGCTTTCGTCGCACGTGTCGGTAACCACACGCACTGCGTAAAAAGGGATGTGGTGTTGTTGAGCGCGCGCCGCCACAGCAGCCGCTTCCATTTCCACGGCGAATGCACCCGTTTTGCCAAGCTCGGCTTTTTCGGCAGCCGTGGATACCACGCGGTCGATAGAGAGTAGTTTCCCGGTTTGGAAGGGCCGCGAACTGGATGGCGCAAGCGCGGGAGCAACACCCTCTACTTCGCTCGCGACAAAAATATCGCAGGCGCCGAGCGAGGGCTGCAAACCTCCACAGAATCCGATACTCACCAGTCCATCCAAATTTTCGTGACCCTTCACAACGTCCACCGCGGCCCCGGCCAATTGTGGACCCGGGCCATTGGCCACCAGCGCCACCCGCACGCCATTCAGCCGGCCAAGCCGGGCGAAATCCAGCGGCCAATCAAGTTCTGCAATCTCGTCGACGTGGCCCAGCAATCCTTCCAATTCACGGCGCTCGGCGGCCACAAATACCAGCAATTACACGTAACCGTTTGCACGGAACCAATCCACCGCGCGTTTCAGCGCCCCATCCACGGGCCGCGGATTAAATCCCAGCTCGCGCTTCGCCTTGTCGAGCGAAACGAACATCTTCTTGCGCGCCATTTTCACCGCGTCCAGCGGCGCGCGCGGTTCCTGCCCCGTCAAATTCGCCCAACCCGTGCTCGCCAGTCCCGCGGCGTAAGCCACCGCGTAGGGAATGCGCCAGCGCGGAGCCTTCCCACCGCTGATCGCAGCCAAACGCTCGAGGATCTGCTGCAAGGTCAGGTTCTCGCAGCCCAAAATGTAACGCTCTCCGCTGCTGCCACGCTGGCACGCGAGCAAGTGACCCTCAGCAGTGTCCTGCACGTCCACCAGGTTCAGACCGGTATCTACGAACGCCGGCATGTCTCCCTTCAGATAATCAACGACAATCTTGCCGGTAGGTGTCGGCTTAAAATCGTGATCGCCGATGGGCGCCGTTGGATTCACGATCACCACCGGAAGCCCCGCGCGCGCAAACTCCAGGGCCACCTGTTCGGCCTGAAATTTCGATCGCTTGTACGCGCCGGACATCTGCTCCAAATCAACCTGGGTATCCTCATCGCCGGGGGCGTCCCCGTGCATTCCAATACAACCCACCGTGCTGGTGTAAACCACACGCTCCACTTGAGCGTCGCGCGCGGCCGTCAGCAGGTTCCGCGTGCCCTCTACGTTCGAGCGGTAAAGTTCCGCGGGATCTTTGGCCCACAGGCGATAATCCGCCGCGACGTGATACACCACGGCGCAACCCGCCACGGCGCGCTCCAGAGACTGGGGATCGCGCAGGTCACCCATCACGACTTCCCCGTCCAACTCCCTCACTCTGCTCGTGTCTCTCACTAAGGCCCGCACTTTTTCCCCGCGTGCAAGCAATCGATTAGCTACGTGCCAACCCAGGAAACCGGTCGCCCCTGTGACTAGCGTCGGCCTCACACCATCAATGCCCGGGACGGTTCATGCGCCCCGCCCGTTCAGTCCCGACTTGATCTTGAGAAAAGTATTCAGCGCCAGCAGCGGGAACGAATGCCGGTACAGGTGGTAGCACAGGTAAAAGACCTGCGGAAAACCCGTTCCGGTGGCTAATTCTTCATCCCAGGTTCCGTCGCTTTTCTGCGTCCGAAGCAAATACTCGATGCCATCTTGCAAACTGGTGCTGGTGGTGTCGCCGCCGGCCAGCAACGCCAGAACGGCCCAAGCCGTTTGAGATGGAGTGCTGGGCGCGGCCACAAAACTTTTCTGTTGATAGCTTTCGCAGCTCTCACCCCAGCCGCCGTCAAAATTTTGAATGGAACGGACCCATTCCAGGCCGCGCTGTACAAAGGCTTCGCGATCGCTTACACCGGCCGCCGCAAGCCCGCGCAGAGCCAGGAAGGTGCCATACACATAATCGACGCCCCAGCGCCCGTACCAGCTTCCGTCCTCTTCCTGGGTGCGGATCAGGTATTGCACGCCCTTCTCAATCGCCGGATGCGAGCGGTTATATCCGTAAGCGCACAGCGCTTCGAGCACCCGGCCCGTGATATCGGGACAGGTGGGGTCGAGCATCGCATTATGATCGGCGAACGGAACGAAGCTCAACGGCCGCCAATCGTTATCTACGTCGAAAGCCGCCCATCCGCCGTCTTTGGACTGCATGTCGAACAGCCACTGGATGGCGCGGTGCTCGCAGGCTTGCTGCTCTTCCGAATGCGATGCGCTGGACCGGTTCAAGGCCAGCAACACCATCGCGGTGTCGTCGATGTCGGGGTAAAACTCATTCGCGAATTCGAAATACCAGCCCGAAGGTTCGGTTTTGGGCCGCTTGATGGACCAGTCACCCTTGCGGCGCACTTCTTTAGTGAGCAGCCAGTCGGCTGATTGGCGCAACGCGTCGTGCGGCGGCTCTAAAGCTTCCCCTAGCGCGAACGCAGCGATGCCGGTGTCCCACACCACCGAAAAGCAGGGCTGGAAGAAGAACCGCGCATTACCGCCAGCGGAATCGTTCACCATCAGATTGTCGAACTGGCGCTGCGCTTCCACGCGCTCCGGGCTGTCGGGCGCGTAACCCAAAAGATCCAGCGCCATGATCACGTACATCATGGGCGGATAAATGGCCGCCACGCCATCGGTGTGACGCGTGTGTTCCAACATCCACTGCTCGGCTTTGCGGATGGCCCGCTGCCGCAGCGATTTCGAACCGTGTTTTTCCCAAAGCTTCAGAAGTTTATCGATGCGCAGAAAAACGTTGCGCCACGTGAAACTGGTGCGATCGCGGCGAAACTCCAGCTGTTGCCCGTCGGCGACAAAAAGCTCTTGCAGATGGAAGCCGGCCGGCACCGGTCGCCGCGGATTCAGGGCGTGCACGATGGCGAGCGGAATCACGATGGCGCGCGTCCAGGACGACATTTCATAAATGAAATTGCCGGCCAGCATCATCTCCGGCGGAATGGACGGCGCATGATCGCGCGGGAAGAGATCGAACAGGCTGAGATTGATCTTGACGTAGCTATTGGCGGCCTGAATGCCGCCCAAAGCCAAAATGCGCTCGCGCGCCCTGGTCAAACGCAGATCGTTGTAATCCAAGCCTGCCAGCTTCAGCGCAAAATACGCCTTCACCGTGGCACTCAGGTCGCTGGGACCCTGCGGATAAATATTGAATCCGCCGTCGGGCAACTGGCGCGCGAGAATAGATTCCGCGGCTTGGCCGATGAGCGCACGCGTGGGAGGATCCCAAGCTCCATTCACCGGCGGATGCAACCAGAGTTGCAGCAGAATGTAGTCGGACTCGAGCGTGGTGTCGGCGGTGAGTTCCGCCCACCAATAGCCTTGCTCGGACTGGATAGCGGTGAGATACTCGGTGGCGCGCCGCGCGGCTTGTGCAGCCCCTTCCACCAAAGTGCCTGCGGCTTGCAGCTTGGGGCTCATACGCGGGCGATAGTAGTCAGCTTGAGTGCCGATCGCTCCAAATCCGCGGGCAGATGGAAACGGACGTCTTCCTCCTTCAATTCCATCTCTTCCATGTAGTCAAACCCGAACTGCGTTTCGAGCGATTGGATTAGTTCCTGCACCAGATTTTCCGGCGCCGACGCACCCGCGGTAACGGCCACCGTCTGGCTGCCATCCAACCAGGCGGGATTTACCTCGGTGCTATCGTCCACCAAATACGCGGGCACGCCTTCGTTTTCGCAAACTTCCACTAAGCGGCGCGAATTCGAACTATTCTGAGAACCAACCACCAGAAGAACGTCGGTTAGAGGCACCACAGCTTTGACGCCCAACTGCCGGTTTTCAGTTGCATAGCAAATGTCCTGTGTTTTGGGACCCTTGATGGCCGGGAAGCGCTCCTTCAGCCGTTCGACAATATCCTTGGTCTCATCCAGGCTCAGAGTGGTTTGGGTAAGAAACGATATTCTGGAGGGATCCTTCACCTGCAACTTGTCGACGTCTTCCACCGAAGAAACCAGGACGGTGGATTGCGGCGCCTCACCCAGCGTACCGATCACCTCATCGTGACCGGCATGGCCGATCAGCACAATGGTGTAATCCTGCCTAGCGAAGCGAACGGCTTCGAGATGTACCTTCGTGACCAGCGGGCAGGTGGCATCAATCACCTCCAGCTTGCGCTCCTTGGCTTCCTGCCGTACGGCCGGCGAAACACCATGCGCACTGAAAATTACCCGCGCACCTTCGGGTACTTCGCTCAACTCTTCGACGAAGATCGCGCCCGCCTGCCGCAGCTCATCCACAACATGGCGGTTATGCACGATTTCTTTACGAACATATACAGGCGCACCGTAAAGGTTGAGAACGATTTTCACTACATCGATTGCGCGAACAACTCCCGCGCAAAATCCCCTCGGACGGAGAAGGATGATTTTTTTCATGGGACTACCATTGCGAACCTCACCCATGTGCAACATTATACCAGCCACCTACTAAGTTACAGGGGATCGTTACGGTTTGTTAATCGAAACTAAAAGAGGAACGGGTTACTGCTTGAACGGCTGGCCAAAGGAAAGCGTCAGAGTTGTTTGACGGCGTACATGAGGCTTTCCGCACTTATTGCTTTACTTTTGCTTACTCACGTTCTCTCTCAGGCACAGACCGTGATCGATGCCGTGACCGACGCGGCCAGCTATGCGCCCCGGGTTGCGCCGGGCGAGCTTGCCAGCATCTTCGGAACGAACCTCGCCGATTCCACCCAGGCAGCGTCCGGCTTTCCCTTGCCGAAAAGCATGGGCGGCGCCACGGTCTACATAAACAATTCGGCGGTGCCGCTGCTCTACGTCAGCGAGACGCAGATCAACTTTCAAGTCCCCAGCGGTCTCGCGGCCGGAACTGCCGGGATGTACGTTGCGCGCGATGGCGGTCAAAGCGCGCTCTTCGACTTCGCGGTCGTGAGCAACTCGCCCGGGATTTTTCAAACCACCAGCAATCATGCCATCGCGCAAAACGCGACCGACAACTCGACCAATTCCTCGAGCAAGCCGGTGGCGACGGGCGCGGTGCTGGTAGTGTATTTGACCGGGCAAGGCGCGGTGAATCATCCCGTGGCCGACGGCACCGCGACGCCGGATTCACCGCTCGCGAGCGCAACTGCAACCGCCACGGCCACCATCGGCGGGACGGCCGCGACAGTGCAATTTCTGGGACTGACACCGGGATACACGGGCCTGGCTCAGGCCAATATTCTGGTGCCAACGGGACTAGCCACGGCGAATTATCCGCTGGTGATCACAGTGGGCGGGTACGTGAGCGCCTCGGCCGAGGTTTCGGTATCCGGTTCGGGCACGGCCCCACCCTCGTTCCTTACGTTAACCGGCCAGTTAAGCTTCTCGAACGGCGTCACGAACAGCGTCGCGGTATACGGCGACACCACCTATCTGTGCGGACCGAATCAAATTAACATCGTCGACACCAGCAGCGTCACTGCGCCGAGTTACGTCGGCTATTTTGGGAATGACCAACTGTTGGGTGCCGGGGGCAAGTGCGCGATCAATCTCAACACCTCGGAGCCGATCCTGGTGGACATCGTGGGACCTAACAGCGCACAGTCCGGTTGGACATTTGCCGTATACAGCCTGAGCGATCCGACCAGCCCTGTATTGTTGACCCAAGAGTCGGCCACGCCGTACACGTACCTGAATGACATCAGTTTCCTCGGGACCACCGCGTACATCAGCACCAGTTGGTTCACCACCAGCGGGACCACCATCACCGCTCAATACGGGAATTTTGTGGCCTACGATTTCAGTACCTTGTTTCCCCTTCTGCTGGGCGTGCTCTCGAGCGGGCCGGGATCGGGCGATGTCAACTTAATGCCAAATTCGCTCGCGATTGTTCCGAGCAGCAATGACAGCTATCCGAACACCGCGTACATCGCCACCACCACCGCCACCGGAAGCAGCACGAGCGGCAGCGCGGCGCTGGATGTCGTCAATATCAGCAGTCCGCAGAGCATGGCCGGAGTGGAGCAGGTGGATGTATCCACGGCCTCGATCTTTCTCGGATTCGGATATGACGACAATCTGTTGTTGCTGGCCGGCAACACCACCAGCGTCACCAACCCGAATTTCACTATCACGGGCGACCTGACGCTTTCCACCATGAACATCGCCAATGTGGACTCTCCCGTGGGAATCGCGAATGTAACCACCAAAATCCCGACCAGCGGCACGTACGTCGTGCAGCCGCTTTACGTGGTCGCGAATGTATTCGCGATCGTCAACAAACCACCGTCCACGGATCTTACCGGACCCAGCAGCCTCATGCTCGTCGATGCACGAACCACCGACCTCCCCGTGGTGTATCCTCTTATCACGCAATTCGGAATGAGCGATATCGCGGCCGCGATTGTCAGCAGCACCACCGGCTATCTATTAGTGCCGAACGTGAACGGGCTGGCTATTTATTCGATTCAGACGCCATAGCCCCGGGATTCACGCCCAGCGAACGGCGGCGGATCGTATCCACGCATCTTCGACGCGATCATTTCCAGCAGCTGATCTTCGTTTTCGATTTTCACGCCAATCTTGAGCCAATACACTTCGACGCCAATATGTTCCAGAAATGCAGCCGCGCTATCGGGCAGGTTCATGGCGTCCTTTTCGGTAGTGAGCAGGATATTCGATCCGTGCATCGTCGCCTGGGCCGCCAGCCGTTCTACTTGCGCGCACGTGTAATGATGATGATCGCCGAAAGCCCAGTGATACACCGGCTGCAGGCCAAGGGATCGCAGGGTGCCCCAGAAGCTGGCGGGATTTGCCAGACCGCAGAAGGCCGCAATGGGCCCGGCAGGAGCCTGGTGCGGCTGGCGCGTGCGGTATTCCACCCAATAACGATGCTCCAGACGCGCGCGAAAGATGGGCGCATGCGGATTGACGGCACGCAATTGCCGCACAATGCCTGCGTATTGCCGCTCCGGCGCAGCCCGCATGATTACGAAAACCCCGGCCCGCCCCAGTGCGCTCAGCGGCTCGCGCAAATTTCCCAACGGGAATACCGCGCCCCCGCCGAACGGATGCAGGGCGTCTATGAGGACCAGATCCAGATCGCGCCGGAGCCGGGCATGCTGGAACCCGTCGTCGAGAAGAAAAATATCGGGCCGGTATCTTTCCTCGAGCAGACGGCCCGTGACAAAACGGTCGGCGCCAATTCCGGCGTGTGCGTAGCCTGATTGCACGAAGATCTGCGCCTCATCGCCGGTGAAGCTGACGGGCGCAGGCTCGCCCGCCTCAACCAGAATCGCGGTTTCGATGGAACGGCGGCGGTATCCTCGCGTGAGGATGGCAGGATGGTACCCGCCTTCACTCAGCCGCTCCGCAAGGTAGTCCACCATGGGAGTCTTCCCCGCCCCGCCCATGCTGATGCCGCCGATGCTAACCACCGGCGTGGCCAGCCGCCGCGAGTGCGCCATTTTCCGGCGTTGCTGATAGGCGCTCACCGCGGCCCAGAGCTGGGCGAGCGGCCAAAGCAAAAGCCGCGCCGGGCTCAACTGGCTCCAGCGCGGAACGGCCAGATCCTGCCAATAGAGAATTTCGGATACGGCTTTTTTTGTCGCGCCACGTTTACTCGCGGCCAGCGCCGCCGCACGAGAGCCGAGCTCCTCGCGCAGTGCAGGATTGTCAATTAACCTTTCCACGGCGCCGGCCAGTTGTTTCGCGCCAGGGATTTCAAGAAACGCCCGCTGCTCGCGAAATTCTGCCGCGATGGCCGCGAAATTTTCCAGATGCGGTCCTGTCACGATAGCTTTGCGGCAGGCCGCCGGTTCCAGAACATTGTGGCCGCCGCGCCGCGCCAGCGTGCCTCCCATGAAGACGACGTCGGCGAGCGGAAACAGGCTGGCCAGTTCTCCGATGGAATCGAGCAGCAGCACGCAGGGCAGCGCCAAATCAGGATCGATAATCTCTTTCGACCGGCGAACATATCGAATACCGGCATTGCGCAGCTTCTGGTCGGACTCTTCGAAGCGCTCCGGCTTGCGTGGAACCAGGATCAACAAGAGCCGGGGATGACTCGGCGCCAGTTCCCGAAACGCGCTCAGTACGGCGTCGTCTTCGTCGACGTCCTCACGATCCGCGCCGGGCATAGTGCTAGCCGCGATCCAGATTGCTGAGGGATGGAGCTTCGCGATCAGGTCCGTAACAATGCGCGGCGGCTCAGTACGCGCCGGCTCGGCGTCGTATTTCAAATTGCCGACCGCCTGCACCGCATCTTGAGGCGCGCCCAGCTCCCGATAGCGCGCGGCATCCTGGTCGCTTTGCGCCAGAATTGCATCGGGACGCCTCAAAGCATTTTCAAAGAACCATCGCCAGCGGCGATAGCGCGGAAAAGCCCGGTCCGAAATACGGCCGTTCACGATCAGCAGGCTGCAGCCGGCGCGCTTAGTCTCGCGGTACAGAATCGGCCAGATCTCCGTCTCTAAAATCACCACCAGGGAGGGACGAATTCGGCCCAGCACGCGCCGGACCGCGAAAGCGTAGTCGATGGGCGCATAAAAAGTTCCATCCACCAGCCCGTTCAATCGCTCTTCGGCGATGGCGCGGCCCGCCACGGTTGTGACGGAAACATACAGGGGAAGGCTGGGGCTGCGCTCGCGAATTTCACGCAACAATCCAGCCGCGGATATCACTTCACCCACGGAAACGGCGTGCAACCAAATAGCGCCCGGCGGCGTCGGGTGAAAGGACGCAGGCTCGCCGCCCAGACGTTCGGAAAACCGGAGGGAATAGCGCGGATCGCGCGCACAACGGTAAACGAAATAGAATACAAGCAGCGGAAATGACGCGACGCGGATGGCCCAGTAAAGGATTGCAATGAGAGCGCTCTTAATTTGCCTGATGCTATTCATGGCCGGGCTGTCTGTGACCGGAGTCGCGCTCGCTGGCGACAAGGAAAAGGATGCGGGCAAGTTCTCGCCCGGGCCGGCTTCATCGTATCCAGCCAAACAAACCAATAACCACGTAACCGTGGCGGTGGTAGCTTACGACACCGAAGAGCTGGCTCACACGGCATTCGGGAAATTGAACCCTAATCAGTATGGCGTTCTGCCCATTCTCGCCATCATTCAGAATGACACGGACCAGGCTCTCAAGCTAGAGCACCTGGACGTGGAGTACACCGGAATTGACGGCCGCCGCGTGGAGGCGACGCCCGCCGACGAAGTGCAGACGCTGGGTGGCGCGGCAAGGCCGGACGTGCCCGTGGCCAGCCCGATACCGATCCATCGCAAGCACAAGAACCCCCTGGATGTATGGGAGATCGACGGAAGATCATTCGCCGCCAAGCTGCTGCCGGCGCATGAGTCCGCTCACGGCTTCTTTTATTTTCAGACCACGCACCGGCCGGGATCGAAGTTTTACCTGAGCGGCGTAAAGGTGGCCGCCACGGGCCAGGACCTGTTCTACTTCGAGATCCCGCTGGAAAATCCCAAGTAAAACCATAGGCGCGGTATGGCGTCTCGTACAGAGCCGCGCGCGTGAGCAAGCGGTCCCCTACTTCTTGTCGGCGGCAGCCGGAGCAGAAGCCGCAGCCGGCTCGGCGGGAAGAATCTTGGCCATCTTGATTTTGTCGATCATCGGGAAATTCTTCACCAGATATGCGTCACCCTCAGCTCCCAGCTTGTCCGGATCCGGCCCGTGTCCACCCATCGGCGGAATCTCGCCATAGCCGCTGTAGAGCATGTCCACCACTTCCATCCCTTCCACCACGGTGCCGAAGGGAGCGAATCCCTGGGGATCCAGCGGCCCGTTATCGGCGAAGTTGATGAACAGTTGCGTGGTGCGGGTGTTCGGTCCGGCAGTGGCGAACGTTATGGTTCCGCGCTTATTGCTCCCCTTCACCGGATCGTCGGGAATATTTGCGTTTTCCCAGGCTTTGTTAATCGCCGGCTTCGGGCTGACGCCGAACTGCACCATGAAGCCCGGGTGCACCCGGTAAAACGCCACACCATCGAAAAAGCCCGCCTTCACCAGGTTGTAGAAACGGTCCGCGCCCCGCGGCGCCAAGTCGCGATGCACCTCCACCACAAAGTCGCCCTTGGTCGTCATGAACTGGGCCTTGAAAACATCCGGGGCTTTGGCGTGCAGCGAAGCCGGATTCAGCAAGGATGGCCTGGCCACCGTCCGGTGCACGGTACCTTTGGAGGTCGCGCTCTTGGAGGCAGGCGTCTGCGCCAGCAAGCTGGAACCCAGCAGGCTCAAACAAAGAACGATGCTCGTGAAAAGTGCTCTCATGTAGCTCGATTATACTGAAAGTGCTTTCGTAATGGGCATTCTACGCACGTTTCTGGCGATTTTAATTTTCGTGTTTCTCGCCTGCGGCGCAGAGGTCAGGATTACGCTGCTGGCCACCACCGATCTGCACGGCAACCTGTTCCCTTACGACTACTACACCGCGCAACCGGCCGCCCGAGGGTTGGCGAAAATCGCGACACTGATCCAGGCCGCCCGAGCCGCGAATCCGAATCACCTGCTGATCGACTGCGGCGACACCATCCAGGGAACCCCGCTCGAAGCGGTGTATCAGGAATATGTGGAGAGCGGCCAATTGCCCTGGAAACTTTCGTTCGCCGGCGCGCCCTTGGAACACGATCCAATGATGCTGGCGATGAACGCCATAGGATATGACGCCATGGTGGTGGGCAATCACGAGTTCAACTTCGGGCTGAAGAATCTGGCGAAGGCTCGCTCGGAGGCGCGCTTCCCCTGGATCTCATCGAATATTGTGGCGGCTCCCGCTGGCCCGGTGAAACCGTTCGCGCCATACTTTTTGAAGACCATCGCGGGCGTGAAGATTGCCGTCATCGGCATTACCACCCCTCAGATTCCCATTTGGGAAGCGGAGGAGCATTACCGCGGCTATCGATTCGAAGAAGGAGTTGAAGCCGTGCAGCGGACCATCGGCGAACTGCGCGAGCGCGAGCGTCCCGACATCGTGATTGTTGCGGCTCACGCCGGTCTGGATGGCGACACGCGCGAAAACATGGTTCGCCAGATTGCGGCCCAGGTTCCCGGCATTGATGCCATTGTCTTCGGCCACAGCCACCAGCAGCTTGCGAGCTTCGAAATCGGCGACGTACTTCTGATGCAGCCGAAGAACTGGGGTATTTCGCTGGGTGAGATGGATTTCACATTGGAGCCAAGAGAGTCCGGCGGATGGAGGATTGTTTCGAAGTCGAGCCACCTGATTCCAGTGACGCGCGATACTATCGCCGACCCCAAGATTCTTGAAATCGGCCGCCCCTATCACGAACTCGCGGAGCGTTATCTCAGTTCGGAAGTGGCGGAGGCGCCGGTTTCGCTCGATTCGAAACTGGCTCGCGTGGAGGACTCTGCGCTCATCGACGCCATCCAGCAGGTCCAGCTTTTTTATTCCAAGGCCGACGTCTCCTTCGCCTCGTCATTCAACTCGCGGGTGAGTGTGCCCCAGGGACCCGTGACCATCCGCCAGATCGCCGCGCTCTACCTGTACGAGAACCAGCTCTACGTCGTCCAGGGCGACGGCAAGATGGTACGCGATGCGCTGGAAAATTCGGCACGCTATTACAACACTTGTGCCGGCGATTGTTCGCACGGTCCGCTCATCAATCCGCATGTCATCGGCTATAACTATGACATGGCAGAAGGCGTGGACTACGAGATCGATTTAACGCAGCCGCCGGGCCATCGCATCCGCAATCTTCGCTGGCATGACAAGCCACTGGACGACCACCAGCCTTTGCGCATTGCGGTGAATAACTATCGGGCAGGCGGCAGCGCAGGTTATTCCATGTTTCAAGGCGCGAAGATCGTCTGGCGGTCTCCCGATGAAATCCGCGATCTGGTAATTCGATACTACAGCGAGCATAAAACCCTGCCTGCGCAGCCCGATAACAATTGGCGCGTGGTGCCGGAGGCCGCGCTCCATACCCTGGAACACGAAGCGCTGGCCGGTGCGCAAACCGTAACACAGCAGTAATCACGGCTTCACATTTTGGTGCTGTTATGTTTGTGAATGCGCGACGCCCTAGCCACGTTCTTCGGTCAAAAATTGCCCGCGCCAGTGGAAGGCGCGATTGAAAAGCTGCTGCGGCTGGACCGTCTGGACCGCCTTTGGGAGGATGTTCCCGGCGCCGACGACCGGCTGATTGCCGATCACCCGCTCGCGCTGCTAAACGTTCACACGCAAGTATCCGAACGTGATTTGGCGCTGATTCCGAAACAAGGCCCGGTGGTGGCGGTTGCCAATCATCCCTTTGGATTGATTGAGGGCGCAATTCTTCCCTCGTTGTTTTTGTCCGTCCGTCCGGACGTGAAGGTCATGGCGAACCATCTGCTCGCCAGCATGCCCGAGACCAACCGGCTTTGTATCTATGTTGATCCCTATGGAGGCGAGCAGGCCGCACGATCCAATCGCAAAGGGCTGAAGGATGCCATCGCCTGGCTGAAACAAGGCGGCCTGCTGACGGTGTTTCCGGCCGGCGAAGTATCGCAGTTGAACTTAAAAGAACGCTCGATTACGGACCCGGAATGGAACCACCATATCGCCCGGTTGATCCGCATTACAGGCGCCACCGTGCTGCCGGTCTTTTTGCTGGGCGCCAACAGCGCCTGGTTCCATTTGCTCGGGTGCCTGCATCCGCGGGTGCGCACCGCGCTGCTTCCGCACGAATTCTTCAACAAGCACAACCGTAATATTGAGGTCCGCATCGGCAGCCCCATCACTCCGGCCAAGATCCGCGCCTATCAGGACGACGTCGCCCTCATCCGTTATCTGCGGCGCCGCACGTATTTGCTCCAAAATCGTGAAGCGGCGCCCAAGCAGTTTTCAATCGCATCAACTGAGCCACCGGCCGCGGGGGTGCTAGGCGAACTGCTGGCGGGCGAAGTGGCCAAGCTCGCGCCACATCGCACGCTGGTGGAGACAGTGGATTTCTCGGTTCTGCTCGCCAAAGCACGCGAGATCCCCAATGTTCTGCACGAAATCGGGCGGCTGCGCGAAGTCACCTTCCGGCAGGTAGGCGAAGGCACCGGCAAGCCCATCGATCTGGATCGCTTCGATGATCACTATTGGCATCTGTTTGTCTGGAACCGTCACGCCAACGAAGTAGCGGGCGCATACCGGCTGGGACCATCGGACGAAATTCTCGCGCGCTTCGGTCCCAAGGGCTTCTATACCAGCCAGTTGTTTCATTGGAAACAGACGTTTCTGGATAGGATCAGCCCGGCGCTCGAATTGGGCCGTTCCTTTGTACGCCCCGAATACCAAAAGACCTATGCGCCGCTGCTGCTGTTGTGGAAAGGCATTGGGCAGTACCTGATCCGGAATCCGCAGTACAAACTGCTGTTTGGCCCGGTCAGCATCAGCAATGGCTATACGGCGGCCTCGCGCCAACTGATGGTGAAGTTCCTAAGCGCCTACCGGCAATCGCCGGAGCTGGCTCCCCTGGTGCGCGCGCGCAATCCGTTTCGCCAGCGGCCATCGCTCGGAGACAAATCCTCCAAGCTGGCCGACGAACTGATCGGCGCCACGGTCTGGGACGTGGAAGAGCTGTCGGCGCTCATCGCCGACGTAGAGACCGATCGCAAGGGCGTGCCCGTGCTGCTCAAGCAATATCTAAAGCTAGGCGGCGAGCTGGTTGCGTTCCATGTGGATCGCCGCTTCGCGGACGCGCTGGACGGCTTGATCGTAGTCGACCTGCGTAAGACGGACGCCCGGGTACTGGAACGCTATATGGGAAAAGACGGCGCGGCGCGGTTTTTGCGGGAATAAAGACCCGATTATTACTCCCGGCTTCCTGGCCGAAGAGGAAGCCATGCAACGCAGCTTCCTTTCAGCTCTCATCCTCGTTCTCGCGGCGGGCCTTTCGATCGCTCAGAACGTCCCGGATCAAACCCCGGATCAGACCCCGGGTCAAGTCCAGAAGAAGGAGCCGGATAATTATCTCCTTCGAACCTTCCAGCTATCCGGCTCCATCCGCGAGCGCTGGGAGGCCACCGATGGGCCCTTCAGCGTAACTCCAGCGGACTCTTACCTGGTGAGCCAAATCAGGCTCGGCCTGCTGTACAAACCATCCTCCTGGCTGCATTTTTTCGCGCAGGCGCAGGATGTCCGCGTGCTCTTTTACCAGACCACGCCGTCCAACGCCTTTTCGGACCCCTTCGATCTTCATCAGGCCTGGGTGACGCTGGGGCAGCCGGAAGGCCCGGGGTTTTTCGGTCAAATTGGCCGCCAGGAGATGGTCATCGGCT
This sequence comes from Bryobacterales bacterium, assembly GCA_963725455.1. Lineage (GTDB taxonomy): Bacteria > Acidobacteriota > Terriglobia > Bryobacterales > Bryobacteraceae > Palsa-89. Next base: position 39,739 of record CAVRZH010000163.1, on the reverse strand, counting down.
CCGGGCACTTGCTGGCCTCGACGGACGATTGGTGGGTCCAGACGGACCGAGACTTTGATGTCGCCAATGGATCGTATACGACCAAGTATTTCAAGGCGCAACTGGTGGCTGGATCGGTGACGCTCATCAATCCCGAGGGATTCAGCGAACACCGGCCGGGCGATCATATCTATGCCGACTACAACACGTTCCCTCACCTGATTCCCGGTGCTTCGGTGGAACCGTACCTGATCGCGAGAACGTCCGATAACGTCAAGAGCAAAGAAGGACAGATCGGGAACATGGATACACTCGCCGTGGGAGGCCGCATCGTCGGCAAGTGGCGCGATTTGGATTACAACTTCGAACCGCTGCATGAATTCGGCAGCTACTCGAACGACCGGTTGGATGCCAACGGATTGCTGACCGGCGCCGGTTGGACGATCGCTTCCTCGGCCTGGAAACCGCGCTTGAGCACCGATTACGAGTTCGCGTCGGGCGACAACGGCCAGAAGAACGATACCCGCGAGAACTTCGACAACATGTTCGGCTACAACTACCCGATGAACAGCGTCACCGGGCTGTTTGACTGGAAGAACCTCAAGGATCTGCGCACGGGCGTCGAATTCCTGCCGTTCAAGAAGCTGAAGTTCAAGTTGAACGGCCGTGAATTTTGGCTCGCGAACACTCACGACGGTCTCTACAATGCCTACGGCACCCGCACGGTCTTCAACACGAAAGCCACTAGCGCGCACGTGGGTGAGAGTGTCGAAATGATGGCCACCGCTCTAGTCACCAAGAGCACGACCATTGGATTCGGAGTGGGTACTTTGTTTCCTGGTGAGTATCTGAAGCAGTCCGGAAAGGACCAGGCATTCATTTATCCGTACCTGTCGCTGGCGCAAACGTTCTAAGCTTTATTCGGGCGGCGCGCGATAGCCGTTGCGCCAGAAAACGGTGACCTTGGGCGTTCCCGCGTCGCGCTTTACCTCCACCCGAACATGGTGGAAGCGGCCGTCGCTCGCACCGCCCGAGGGAACGTAGCCGATGATATATTGCGAGCGCAACTCGCGCGAGATCTGCTCCGCCGCAGCGGCCACCTCACGCTTGCCGTCTACTTGGAAATAGCGGCCGCCAGCGTGATCGCTGAGCCGCTCCAGCAGGTCCGGTCCGGCGAAAACTTCCGGAGAACGGCTCAGGAACGCCAACGAATCGAAGCTGTCGATGGCGTAGATTTGCACCCCGGATTCTTCGAGCGATCTTATGATTTGGCGTTCCGTCGAACGGCTGTGGTTGTCGCCTCCATCGGAGAAGACCACCATCGCCCGCCGCGCGTTGCGTGCCTTCTGCATGTAAGCCAGGCCGGTTCCGAGCGCGTCCAGAAGCGAAGTTTCACCGTGCGCGGATGCCTGCAACAGCCGGTTCTGAATCTCCTCGGGATTCGCGGTCCAGCCCACGGCTACCTGTGGCTGGTCGGCGAATGTGATCAGCGAAAATTCGTCCTGCGGATTCGCCGTCTGGAGAAGCGCGTCCAGAGCCGATCGCATGCCTGCCATCTTAGCGTCCATGCTTCCGCTGACATCGAAGACCACCGCGAGCGAGAGCGGCGTCTCCTCTTCGGAGAGATACGCGATGCTCTGCTCAGCGTGATCCTCGTAGATCCGAAAATCGTTGCGACCGAGCCCGCGAACCGGCCGATCGTGCCGATTGAGCACTGTAGCGTTAATCAGTACGACGTTGGCGTCGGCGCGGAATTGATCGGACGCCGCAGGCAATAACACTGCCGTGCAAAATATGGCGAACAACGTAAACTTCATGGCTCAACGATATAGGTGGCGGCGGTGCGCGGGAAGGCGAGCTAACGTACTTCCGGTACTAGACGAGTACGGTGAACGCCGTCTCGGTGCGAGTCACCGGCCGGTACAGCGTGTCGCGCTCCATCGGCTCGCGGCCGGCTTCGCGAATCAACTGGAGCAACTCGCTCCGACGCATCCCCTGGCTAGTGGTGGCGCCCGCTTCGTGGTAGATTTTTTCTTCCACCACCGTGCCGTCCAGGTCGTCGGCGCCGAAGCGCTGGGCGATTTGAGCAATCCGGGGCGTCATCATGATCCAGTACGCTTTAACGTGGCTGACGTTGTCCAGCATCAGGCGCGAGACAGCGATCATCTTCAAATCCAGAAATCCGGTGGTGGTGGGAATGTGCTCCAGCGCCGTATTTGCGGGATGAAACGCCAGCGGAATAAAGGTCTGGAAACCGCCGGTATCGTCCTGCAGCTCGCGCAGCTTTACGAGGTGATCCACGCGATCCTCTTCAGTCTCGATGTGGCCGTACAGCATGGTGCAGTTCGACTTCAATCCCAACTGGTGGGCAGTTCGAGCGACATCGATCCACTGGCTTCCGTCGATCTTGTGATCGCAGATGATGCGCCGCACGCGCTCGTTGAAAATTTCCGCGCCGCCGCCGGGCAGCGAGTCCACACCCGAATCCTTCAGCTTGACGAGCGTTTCCCGGATCGAAAGCTTGCTGCGCTGGGCCAGATAGGCGACTTCCACCATCGTGAGCGCCTTCAGGTGAACTTCAGGGAAGCGCTGCTTCAGCCCCCGAAACAGATCGCAATACCAATCCAGCGTCAACTCGGGATGCAGCCCGCCGACGATATGAAACTCGGTGACCGCTTCGCTCCAACCCTCGCCCGCGCGGTGCCACACCTCATCCAGCGACCAGGTGTACGCTTTCGGATCCTTGGCGCGCTTACCGAACGCGCACAGCTTGCAGCTGGCCACGCAAACATCGGTGGGATTGATATGGCGGTTCACGTTGAACCAGGTGACGTTGCCGTGCTTGCGCTCGCGAACCAGGTTCGCCATGTAGCCAACGGCGAGAATGTCGGAGCTTTTGAAAAGCGCGACGCCGTCTTCGGCATCCAGGCGGACATCGGCCTGAACCTTCTCCAGAATCGGGAGCAACCGCCTATCTTCGAGATATGGAGCTTCCGGGAATGTGAATCTGCATGGCGCGTCAGGCTCTCAGGCGGAAGAAGTAAATGTCGGCCGCCCAAAAAAGAAAGAATAGCACGCTCACATAGCCGTTTACGGTGAAGAAGGCGGCGTCGACACGCGACAGATCGTCGGCCTTCACCAATCGGTGCTCATAAAGGAGCAGCAAAACGATGGCGCCGATGCCGGCCCAACTGAGCGCTCCCAGCCCGAAAGAAAGCGACAGCAGCACCAGGCAGGTGACCATAGCGACGTGAAACAGCCGCGCAATCCATAGGGCGCCGGACACGCCAAATCGCCGGGGCAGGCTGAAGAGGCCGGCCTGCGAATCGAACTCATAGTCCTGGCAAGAGTAAATGATGTCGAAGCCCGCCGTCCAGAACATCACGGCAGCCGTCAGCCACAGGATACGCGCATCGAGCGAGCCCTCAACCGCGATCCACGCCGCCGCCGGTGCGATACCGAGCGAAAGCCCAAGAATCAAGTGCGAGAACGTGGTGAAGCGCTTCGTAAACGAATAGAAGAAGACCACGATCAGCGCCACCGGTGCCAATTTAAAGCACAGCGGATTCAGCGCGCGCGCGGCGAGCAGAAACACCAGAATGGAGACCAGAACAAAGCCCCAGGCGAAACGGACGCTCAGGCTCCCTGCCGGGATGTGACGCAGGCGCGTGCGCGGATTGCGGGCGTCGATGTCGGCATCCAAAATGCGATTGAAAGCCATCGCAGCCGACCGCGCGCCCACCATAGCGATTGCGATCCAGAGCAGTTTCCAGCCGAATCCGCGCGCGTCGAAATGGTTCTCCCGGAACGCCAGCAAGGCGCCGGTAAGCGCAAAAGGCAAGGCGAAGATGGAGTGCTCGAACTTGATCATTTCGAGCGTCAGCCGCAACCGTTTCCAAAATGCCATCTCTTGTATTCCTGGAATTCCTCCCCTTCCCCGTATTCCTTGTATTCCTTGAGTTCGCTACCATTCTAATTCATGCGGTTTCTTTTCCCGGTTCTTGTTCTCGCCGCTATGCTGTTCTCAGTAAGTTGCGGGCCCAAACCAGCAACCCTGGAAGACTTCCCAACATGGCCAGTTACACTTCCCGGAGGACAGCAGATTCGGGTGGAAACCATGATCAGCCGTTTCGAACTGATTCGCGGCATGATGTTCCGGACCTCTCTGGCGCGTGATCGCGGGATGTTGTTTGTCGAGCCAAACCCCGGCCAATACAGCTATTGGATGTATCAAACGCTGATTCCGCTGGATATGATTTGGCTGGACTCGAATCGGCGCATCGTGGAGATCGTCGAAAACGCGCAGCCTTGCAAGACTCAGGCTAGCAAGTGCCCGCAATATGGCGGGAAGCAGTTCTCTTCCTACGTGCTTGAGATCCCCGGGGGAATGTCGGCAAAATTCGGTTTGCAAGTGGGCCAGCGGATTCAATGGTGATAGGCCCTTTCGCGATGCGGCGCCTGTTACCCTCAAGTTGACATGGATTCCGATCAATTGCGCGGCCTGCTGGAGCAAGTGTCCTCGGGCTCGGTGGATGTAGACTCGGCGCTCGATCGCCTGCGGCACCTGCCGTTTGAGGATCTGGGTTACGCCAAACTGGACCACCATCGCGCGCTGCGTCACGGCCTCACCGAAGTGATTTTCGGCAAGGGTAAGACGCCGGAGCAGATTGGCGCCATTGCCGCGCGGCTGCTGGACAAATCCCCGAATTTGCTGGTAACTCGCGCCGACCGGCACGCGGCTGCGCTTTTGAAGGCCGACTTCCCCGATGCCGAGCACTTTCCGCTTTCAGGCGCCGTGCGAATCTGGCGCGACCGCACCATTCGCGGCAAAGGTAAGCTGGCCGTGGTTTGCGCGGGCACCAGCGACATCCCGGTGGCCGAAGAGGCGCAGGTGACCGCGGAAGTGATGGGCAATCAAGTGGAGTCCATCTATGACGTCGGCGTGGCCGGAATCCATCGTTTAATTGCTCACAGCGAGCAACTGATGGAAGCGCGCGTGATCGTGGTGGCCGCCGGCATGGAAGGAGCGCTGCCAAGCGCGGTGGGCGGAATCGTCTCGGTCCCCGTGATTGCGGTGCCCACCAGCGTCGGCTACGGAGCAAGCTTCCATGGGCTGGCCGCATTGCTCGGCATGCTGAACAGTTGCGCCAGCAACGTAACCGTCGTGAATATCGATAATGGATTCGGCGCGGGTTATGTTGCCAGTTTGATTAACCGGCTGTAATTCAACTGAAAACGTTCCTAGCTTTATAATTGGACGTGTCCTCGCTGAGCGATAGTTCCATGTTTCGCCGCGTCAGGCCCGGAATAGAAACGTTGCAATCGGGCTTCAGCCTACCACGGCATCGGCATTTGCGCGCGTATGCCACGGTTGTGCTGGCCGGAAGTTTTGAGGAAGCGGGCTATATCGGACGCCTGCGCGCCACGGCGGGCGACGTGCTAATCCACCCCGCGCTCGACTGCCATGCGAATCTGATGGTCTCATCCGGCGTCAAGCTGATTCGCCTGAAGTGGTCCGACAGCGACATGGCAGGTGGGCTTTATCGTCTGGATCATGTGGACGAGTTGGCGCGCGCCGCGGAAAAAGATGTCGCTGAGGCTGCTCTCCTCTTGCAAAGCGCGCTGAGGAAGAATTGGCCGGCGCCGCCTGGGAGACGAAACGATTGGCCCGACCTTCTTGCGTCGGCGCTCACCGAAAACGCCGCCTTGGCGATTGGAGATTGGGCGGAATGGAACGGATTGGCGCATGAAACTGTGTCCCGGGGATTTGCGGCCGCCTACGGGATTGCGCCGGCGGCTTTTCGAGCCGAATTGCGCGCCCGCAAGGCATGGCTTCGCACCACCCGGGGATCCGATGGTCTGAGCACCATTGCAGCGGAAACAGGATTCGCCGACCAGGCTCACATGACCCGCTGGGTTCGCCGTATTACCGGCGCTCCGCCTGCCGCCTGGCGCCGGGCGGAGCAATGCAATTGGCTATGAAATCCGTGGCGGCTCTCGACGAAGGACTGCTTGGAGTAATGTCCAACCGTTTATTCGTGTTTGACATGGATGGCACCCTGCTGATGAGGACCACGGCCTGTATTGAAATTGCGAAGATATCGGGCACCCTGGGCCAGCTTCATCTCCTGGAGCAGAGGTTCGCTGCCAGAGAGATAGATGCTTTCTGCTTCGCGCAAAATATAGGCGCGCTGTGGGGCATGGTGGACGAAGAAGTTGTCAGAGAGGCTTTTGAAGCCACACCCAAGCTCGACAACATAAAAGCGGTTACCGCTCTGATACGCAGAGCAGGAGGCAAATCCTGCCTCATCACCATGTCTCCCGATTTCTACGCGAATCTGTTCTACGAGTTCGGCTTCGATTTTATAAGGGCCTCCCAATTTCCAAGGAGCTCGGATGAAGAGGTAAAGCGCGAGAATATTCTAAATCCCCGCGATAAAGCTACCATTGTGCGGGAATGGTGCAGCCAGCTGGGCTTTGAGCTGAATCAATGCGTCGCGTTTGGCGACTCCATGTCCGACTATCTGTTATTCAAAGAGCTGCAGCATACCGTTTCAATCAATGGCGACCCGACACTAAGAAAGCTGGCGCGCTACCAGTATGAAGGGCCGGATCTGCACGACGCGTTCGTGAGTGTCTGCGACGCTCTGGCGAAGTCCCAAACGCGCGAATGTGACTGATCTCCCGGCTCCGGCGTCATCCTTGGCTGGGTGCGAGGCGCTTGTGAAACTCCTTTTGGGTTTTGGTCCATTCATATCCGTTTCTTTCGTAAAAACCGTGCGCCCGCTCGCGCTTAACGTTCGAGTGCACTGACATCGCCGTACAGCCACGGCTCCGCGCCCATGCCTCGGCGGCATCCAGCAATATCTTTCCCACTCCCTGAGAGCGAATCTGCTGGTCGACGATCAGCGCGCTAATCTCCGCGCAAGTATCTAAGACAACAGTGCGGAACATATAGACCGCGACCCAACCGGCGATCTCGCCTCCTGGAAGCTCGGCAAGATAGACGGCGTACTGATTCGAATCCGTCATTTCGCCCAGGCGCATGCGGACTTGTGCCGCCGTAGACGGATAGCCGAGCTGTCCCGCCAGGTCGGCCATTCTGTCGTAATCACCCGGTTCAGGATTGCGAACTGCGCAGGTAGTTTCCACTCAGATTTCCCCGCTCAACATGCCACGGCAAAATCAGGCCTGTCTTGAATGAACTTGACGGTCAAATCCGTTCAAGACAAAGTCGCTTCAACCTGACATGCTTATCGTATAAGCCGTGAAAAGGATCATCGCACTCACGGGCGCGGCGATTGCGGTTCTTTGCGTCGCCCTCATTTTCGCGCGCGGCAGCCAGCGGTCGCATAAAATCCATCTGCCTACCAGCAAGACTCTCACCGTTCCTGTCCCCGGATTTATTGCTCGCAGCAACAGCTATCCGGCCGCTATCGCTCTGAGCCCCGATGGCCGGTATGCCGCGCTGCTCAACCAGGGATACGGCACCGAACAAAGCGGGCTGCGGCAATCGATTGCGATTCTCGATCTCCGGGACAATCAGCTTCGCGATTTCCCGGACGACCGCCTGCGCGCCGATGAAAAATCGACTCTGCTGAGCTACTTTATCGGACTCGCGTTCTCCGGGGATGGCCAACACCTTTACGCATCCGTGTCGTCCGTGACCAAGAGCGGCATCGCGGTCTACCGATTCGCAGGCGGACAGGTTACGCCCGAACGTTTCATCGAAATTCCCGCCAGGCAGCTCGCGCCGGGAAAAACGCTCACCTACGACCTGGGCAAAGCTCAAGCCGGCACCGCGCCGCCTTATCCGGCCGGGTTGGCGGTTTTAACTTCAGCCGGCGGCGACCGGCTGCTGGTGGCGAACAATCTGTCCGATAACGCCGTCTTGCTGGACATCAACTCCGGACAAATTCTAAAATCCTTCGATCTAAGCACCAGCAAATACGTTCCGGCGGCGTATCCATACACCGTCATCGCCAATAAAGCCGGGACCAGGGCGTGGGTCAGCTTGTGGAACGCGTCCGAGCTGGCCGAACTGGACCTGGAGCGGGGCTTGGTTGCGCGCCGCATTGAGCTCGGCCACTCCTCCGATCCGGCCGCACCGAGCGTTCATCCCACAACTCTGCTTCTGAGCCCAGATGAAGATCTCCTCTATGTCGCCATATCGAATGCAGTGACGGCTGACTCCGACGGTGTAACGGCAGTCGATTTAAATACATGGGCGTTGCTCCGATCCTATCGCGTGGCTTTGAACAAAGACCGGGCGGCCGGCGCGGTTTCCATCGGGATGGCTCTCTCGGGTGATGGGACGCGGCTGTACGCCGCCAGCGCCTCACTGGATGCCGTCGCGGTATTCGACACGGCGCGCGACCAGCGCACTTCAGATTCCGCCGCCATCCGTACGCCAGCCGGTTTCATCCCCACGGAATGGTATCCGAGCGCCCTGGCCGTCGCGGGAAACGATGTGCTGATTGCCACGGCGAAAGGCGAAAGCAGCGGGCCGAATAATATGCAGGCGACGGTGCAATCCGGGCTGCATCCGAGCGTGCATCCTTACATCCCTACGCTGATTGGCGGTTCCATCCAGCGGCTGAGCCAACGTGACATCGACAAGAATCTGTCTGCCTACACGCGGCAGGTGGAAGACGACAACCTGCTGCACGCCAATCCGGACAAGATCGCGTTTAGAAACGGCAGCAATCCCATTCGCCACGTTATCTACATTCTCAAGGAGAATCGCACTTACGATCAGATCTTCGGCGATCTTCCCGCAGGCGACGGCGATCCTTCGCTGACCATGTACGGCGCCGACATCACGCCCAACCAGCACCAACTCGCGCTGCAGTTCGGAGTGCTCGACAATTTTTATGACAGCGGCGAAGTTTCCGCCAACGGCCACCTCTGGTCCGACGGTTCGGCCACTTCGGACTACATCGAAAAGATCTGGCCCATCTTATATCGGGGCAGCGAGCGTCCCGAGGATTTCGGGAATGCTCTTGACCAGGACCTTCCCATGCTGGACGATCCGGGCACCGGTTTTCTCTGGGACAACCTCGCGAAGCACAACTTCACTTACCGCATCTATGGAGAAATGACGGACAACACGTGGTGCACGAGCGCAAAGGTAAATTCCCCGCGCGAAGGCACGCCGTCGCCGGGTTCCGGCCTGTGTCCATCGGCGGAGATGCATAAAGGAGATCCGTTGCCGGCCAATGCCGGAAATGCTCACGGCGGGCCTAGCCCCTGGCCGTGGGCCGTGCCTCGTCTGAAGGAAGTCCATGCCACCAAGACCGCTCAGCGCGGCCACTTTGATCGGCTGTTTCCAAATTTCGAGATCGATTACCCGGATCAGTTGCGGGCGGACGAATTCTTGCGCGAGTTTGCCGGATTTGTGAAGGCGCGTGGTAGCGCGCAGCAACTGCCGCAGTTCATTCTGCTTTATCTGCCGAACGATCATACCGGCGGAACACGTGCCGGCAAGCCCACGCCGCAAGCTTCCGTGGCCGATAACGATCTCGCCGTGGGGCGCGTTGCCGATGCGGTGTCGCATAGCCCGTACTGGGACGACACGGCCATCTTCGTGGTGGAAGACGATGCGCAGGATGGAGCGGACCACGTGGACGCGCATCGCTCCATTGCGCTCGAAATCAGCAAGTATTCACCGCGCGCGGAGAAACCCTTCGTCGATCATCACTTCTACACGACGGTCAGCATGGTTCACACCATGGAGACACTGCTCGGCCTTCCGTCCATGAACCTGTTCGACGCGCATGCTCCGTTGATGGCGCCGCTGTTCTCTGGAGCCGGAAGGCAGTCCCCGTATCATGCTGACGAGCGGAATCTGGCGAGCGGCCTGATTTATCGGATGAACACCCAGAAGACTCCCGGCGCCAAGGAATCATCCCAGATGGATTTCTCGCGGCCCGATGCCGCGGACTCCACCAGGCTAAATGCGATCCTCTGGCAGGACGCCAAGGGCGATGCGCGCCCACCTGTGCCGGCCCGCCATACCATCCCTTAGAATCTCTCGCTCAACAAGCTCGGGCATTGTCCCAATTCAGCCGCTCAGCAAGCATGTCGCGCACGATGTTCTGGTCTATCTCCAACCCGGAGGGATCTTCCGCCAGCAGCCACGCCAATTCCTCAGTCAATACTCTTCGGGCCAAATCCGAGTCCCCGCGCCGTTCATAATTTAACGCCCGGTTCCAGGCCAGAACGCACGTTACTGCGTGGGTCTTCCCGAGATGGGCGCGCGCGCTTTCGAACGCCTCCCGCTCCATCCCAGCCGCCTCCTCGTCCTGACCAAGCTCAAACAGGACGGCGGCCAGATCACTTTTCGCGGCCAGCGAGTCCGGATGATTATCGCCCATGTTCCGGACGCGGTGTTTCAGCACTTCGCGATGAATCGCGCCGGACTTTTCCAGCTGCCGTTGTTCGAACAGGACCTCTGCGAGCGAAGTGAGCACCTCAATCCGCAAGGCATGTTCGTCTCCCAGGACGGAAGTTGCGCGCTCAAGGATCTGCTCCAGCAAGCCGACGGCTCCCTCGCTATCACCCGCGCACCACATCGCGATTGCCAGCTGGTGAGCCACGCTGAGCGTTCGAGGATGGTCCGCACCTAAGAGACAGGTGTGCTCATCCAAGGCATCCAGAAGTCCGACAACGTCTGGGGAGCTAGACACTTTGCTGCTTCCCGCGAGGGAAGAAGTTCAACGAAGCCGAGTTCATGCAATAACGCAGGTGCGTGGGAGGCGGCCCGTCGTCAAAAACGTGCCCCAGATGCGCATCGCACCGGGCGCACTGCACCTCGTCTCTTTGCATCCCGTGCGAATCGTCCTCTTGCACCTTGACGTTTTCTTTCGCGATGGGCTGCCAGAAACTGGGCCAGCCCGTGCCCGATTCGAACTTCGTTTTGGAATCGAAAAGAACCGTGTTGCAGCAGATGCAGTGATACAGCCCGTCCGCGTGGTTGTTGGCGTACTTGCCGGTGCCGGGAATCTCCGTGCCGGCCTGGCGCGTTACCTGGAATTGTTCCGGCGACAATTGCTTCCGCCATTCCGCTTCAGGCTTTTCCACCTTCTCCACCTCAAGCACGCCGGTCCGGACTCCGGAAGCATCAAACTCGACAATTCGCACCGTCTTTTTGCCGGACGATGCGAAAGCGGATAAGGTTTTGACAGCCAGGGCAGCGGGGAAACCCGCGCCAAGCGCCTTCAGGAAAAACCGACGGTGTTGGCTGGCCGAAAATTGAGACGAATTGAAAATGCTCATCACTTGCCTCCTTTTACGAGTTCTGGAAACCCCGGCACGCAGGTTCGTCAACTTGGGTAAGTCGGGATAGCCGACGGAGTGCTGATGCGGGTTATGCGCCGCGGAGACTTGATGATACTCTTCCGCTGGCACTCCCCAGAAACATCCGCCCGCCAGCACCACGGTCTCAGACTTGGCTGCCCGGTTCGCATCCACGGTGGGGCTGGGGAAACTAGTTGCGCCCAATGTAAAGCTGGCGATCCGAGTGCTCAGGCCGACGGTCCGATAAATCCGAGTGAAACGCAGGATGTCTCTTGCCATGAACCCAACTCCTGAATTCGACAATGATAATATCACTTTTGACGCTCTCGCGTAGGTGTGTATACTAGACAGCGTCTGTCATACCAGACAGTAAGGACGTGGTTTCCATGACACTGCTTGTTCTCGCGTTCCTGGGTGGCATCCTTACCATCATCAGCCCTTGTATCCTGCCGGTCCTACCGTTTGTTTTTTCGAGAGCCGATCAGCCTTTTCGCAAGAGCGGGCTTCCGTTGCTGGCCGGTATGGCCGTTACCTTCGCCGCCTTTGCCGCTGTCGCCACCGTGGGTGGAGCTTGGGTGGTGCGCGCCAATCAATACGGCCGCATCGCTGCCCTGGTTGTGCTGGCGATCTTCGGACTGACGCTGCTTTGGCCGGCCTTGGCCGATCGGCTGTCCCGACCTTTCGTGCAGCTCGGCAGCAAGCTTTCGCAGCCATCGGGCTCTGGCGAGAATCCGAGCGCTCTCCGATCTCTGCTGCTCGGCATTGCCACTGGATTGCTCTGGGCGCCTTGCGCCGGACCGATCCTGGGCTTGATCCTGACTGGAGCCGCTCTCGAAGGCGCCAGCGAACGCAGCGCGTTCCTGCTGCTGGCTTATGCCTTGGGCGCCGCCACATCGTTGGCGGTCGTACTGCTGGCTGGCGGAAAAGTGTTCGCCGCGCTCAAGCGATCCTTGAGGGCCGAGGTTTGGATACGCAGCGTGTTGGGCGTGGCTGTCCTGGCCGGTGTGGCAGTCATTGCGCTGGGTCTGGATCGTGGGTTGTTAACTCAAATTTCGCTCGCCAGTACATCTGGGGTTGAACAATCCCTGATCGACCGTTTGCATCCCGCCGTCCAGTCTGAAAATGCTCCATCCCAAAATGCTCCGGGTCAAAACTCGCCTCAGAAAAATCCGGGCGGAATGATGATGATGATGTCGGCCCATGCGGCGGCCGGGGCCGCCGGGCCCCAGATGATGCCCGAGCTTTCGGGCGCCGTGGCGTGGCTTAACTCCCCACCCTTGACTCGCGGCCAGCTCAAAGGACATGTGGTGCTGGTGGATTTCTGGACATACTCTTGCATTAATTGCCTGCGCTCCATTCCGTATGTTCGGGCTTGGGCGCAGAAGTATAAAGACAGCGGCCTGATTGTCATTGGAGTGCATACGCCGGAGTTTGCTTTCGAAAAAGATGAGGACAATGTACGGCGTGCCGTGAGCGAGCTGAAGATCACTTATCCCGTGGCGCTCGATAACGACTACAAAATCTGGAAGGCCTTCAGCAACTCCTACTGGCCGGCTGACTATCTGGTGGACGCCACCGGGCACATCCGCTTTCACCACTTCGGCGAAGGTAAGTACGACGAATCCGAGCAACAGATCCAGGAACTGCTCAAGGAAAATAATCCGCAGTTGTCCGTGAGGGGACTGGTGAAGGTGTCGGCTACCGGCGCCGAGGCGCCCCCCGCCGTCGACGTTGAGTCACCAGAGACCTATGTTGGTTATGAGCGCGCCGATAGTTTCTTGTCCCCCGGTGGATTGAAGCAAAATGTTGTGCATGTTTACGCAGCGCCCAAGCATCTGGAGCTCAATCAATGGGGGCTGGCCGGCACTTGGACGGATCATCCGCAGGTTGCGAGTCTGGACTCACCGCGCGGAAAGATCCTCTACCGTTTCCACGCGCGCGACGTGCATCTGGTACTGGGGCCGTCAGCCAACGGAAAGCCAGTCCGGTTCCGCGTCACGCTTGATGGCCAGGCGCCGGGAGCGAATCACGGCGTGGATACCGACGCGCAAGGCGACGGGACCATTACCGGTCAGCGCTTGTATCAACTCATCAGGCAGAAAGACGCTATTGAGGACCGTACTTTTGAGATCGAGTTTCTCGATCCGGGAGCACAGGCCTACGCGTTCACCTTCGGCTGAGTTAGTTCTTGGGCAGCGGGACTGCGTACATCTTGAACTGGCCTGGATCTTTGTCCTTGTACGCCGGATCGTTCTGATAGGGCAGCTTGCCTTCGACGATCCACGCCATGCCGCGCGTCGCGGTTACTCCCGGCGTCATGATCAGCCCCTCTTTGATGGTCTTGACCGTCGCGTTCCCCAGACCCGGCCCGTCGAACGTAACGATGTCCATTTTGCCCGAGTTCTCGGCCAACAGCAGCCGGTTCTTGCCGATGGCGCGCATGCCGTCCGGACGGTCCAGCTTTTGCGATAGTTTGAGCTCCACCACGCTCTTCGATTTTCCGTCCGGCCCTAAGTCCACGCGCAGCAGTTTGCCTGCCGTGACGCTATTCACGTAGAGGATGTTTTTCTCGCCGAAGGCCAGACCGTCGGCGCCCGCCAGCAGCGGGTCCTTCGCGGCGATCTCCAACGTCTTTCCGCCGGGCTTGAGCATGTCCACGCTGCCTTGACGCGTGTCCGTGATATACGCTGTGCCGTTGGCCGCGACCGCGATGTCATTGCACAGGACACCGTCTCCAGGCAGCGGATAGGTGCCCTTCACCGCGCCGGTCTTCAGATCGAAAGCCATCACGGAAGTGGCCTCGCCCTTGTTCTGCAGATTGTTGGAACAAACCCACAGCGTCTTGCCCTTGGGGTCGGCGTAAACTCCGAGCACTTGATTCAGACCACCCGTACCGGGTTTGATCCACTCTTCTGCCGTGGCGCTTCCGGGCGCGATGCGCATCACATTGCCGTGCCCCAGGCTGCCGACAATCAAAGTTCCATCGGGCGTGGATGTGATGCTCTCCGGAAAGATGCGCGTACCCGGAAGCGTGATCTCGGTGATGGCTTGGGCCGCATACCCATGGGCGGCGAGGAGCATCAGCGCGGTAGCACTCACCGCGTATTTATGGAGTGATTGAGTCATTGTTCTCATGTGTCGTGCATCATAGACAATAACACGCTAAAACGACACCGCCATAAGGTGCCGGGCGACTAGCGAGCTTGTGCGATCTTGGCGCCGGACGTCGGCCGCACCAGCAGCGTCAGGATGAAGCCAACGGCCAGCAACCCCGCCAGGACTTCCAGCGGCTGGTCATAGATATGAATCCGGCTCGCGCCCGGGGCCAGGCTCGCCTTGGCGCGATTGGAAAGTTCGGTGATGATCACCGGGCCGGCGATGGCGGCGGCGCTCCACGCCGTGAGCAATACACCGTGAATCGCTCCCACGTTTTGGGCTCCGAACATATCCGCCAGGAACGCCGGGATTGTCGCGAATCCGCCGCCGTACATGGTGAGAACAACAAACAAAGCAGCTTCGAAGAGGATCCACTCGCCCCTGCCGGCAAAACCGGGCATGAGTAGAAACAGGACCACCTGAATCACAAAAAAAGTAAGGTAGGTGTTGCGGCGGCCAATATAGTCGGAGAAAGAGGCCCATGCAAAACGCCCGCCCGCGTTGAACAGGCTCATCAAGGACACCACCGCGGCTGCCTGCAGGGGAGTCTTCAAGAAGATGTCCTGCATCATCGGAGAGGCTTGCGCCAGGATGCCAATTCCGGCCGTCACGTTGATAAACAAAATAGCCCAGAGCAAGTAGAACTGCACCGTTTGTAGCGATTCGTTGCGCGTGAAGTGCAGATCCGTGATCATCTTATTCCGGTTCACAGGCGGAACCCAACCCTCTGGGCGCCAACCCTCCGGAGGGCGCCGAATGAGAAACGCGCCGATCATCATAATGACGAAGTAAGTGACACCCAGAGCGATCAGCGTCTTCGCGACTCCGAACAAGTTCATGAAGTACACGTTTAGATATCCCGCCAGGAACGCGCCGCCGCCGAATCCCATGATGGCCATGCCGGTGGCCATGCCGCGCCGGTCTGGAAACCATTTCACCAGCGTGCTCACGGGGGCAATGTAACCGAGCCCGCAACCGATCCCGGCAATAACGCCGATTCCCAGCAACACCAATACGGATTGCTTCACCGCCAGGCCGATCCCGCCGATGACCAGCCCCGCCCCAAAGAATATAGCGGCAGCCGCGGCGGCCACTCGCGGCCCCCTGCGCTCCACCCAAGGACCGCCAAACGCCGCGCTCAAGCCCAGCAGAATAATGGCCGTGCTGAAGGTAGTGTAGGGCGGGCTAAACCACCAGGGATCGTTGGGAAACACCGCGTGAATGGGCCGGTTGAAGGTGCTCCAGGCATACACCGATCCGATACAGATGTGAATCGCGACCGCGGCAACCGGAATGAGCCAGCGGCTATAGGACGTGGCGGATTGTGGACCGGCCGGTTCTGTTCGTGGAGTGGCCATGATCTTTCTCCCTCTGCAATAAGCGCTCGAAAATTCTATCGCAAAAGCGCATGTCGCCGTTTATGGCCGGGCGGTCAAGTGGTCTCCCTTGGAAGAGATCCCCTCGCCGCCCGGCGTTACTACGGCACAAGCCACACTGATTTCAGTCCCCTTCTCATCGGGGTGTTCCAGCTTGCCGCCGCGGCGCAGCGTAGTGTGTAAAGCCAAAACCAAAATTGCGTACCTCCAGCGGAATCGTTGTCTCTACGAACTTCCGGTGCACGCCTCGTTTTATCTCGGTCGCGGCAAACGAATTCAACGCCGCAAAGGTTGCACCCGGGCCAAAGTCGTCCAGCGTCGCGATCTGGCATGGCAGGCAATGTCCGGAATCGGGAGATTGCGCTGATTGGGTAAATGATTCGTCCAGAGCATTCCGCCGTTCCGCGCCACAGTACTGCATGAAACTTCCCCGCTTGCCGAAATAATTAATCGCAGGCGCGGCGCGCAAAAGTAGATCAACCAGGGTTTCAGAACAGGAGGCTAGATCGAAGGCCACGGCAAGCAATCCCGCATAGGAGACAACTTCTCGCATCGCGATGGTGGTCCGATAATGAGGCACGCTCGGATCCTTCTTTCGATCCTCTATCCGAGTCTCCTGACGAACGCGCTGGATGGTTCCTGTAACGCAAGCATGGTCGGGCACGCCGATTCGAACCTGCGCCTCGGCCAGCATCCGAATCAACTCCTCGGGGTCGCTTTTTAGCCCATGTGCCAGGCCATGCCGCAGGGAGGCGTCGACGAAAGCCATCTTCACCGCATAGGGCGTGGGAATGAGAAGGGTTTTGCCTACAGTTGAAGTGGCGCGCGATGTTTTCAAGGAAAACAGAGCCGTGGGACGATAAGCGAACACCAGCCATTCATTCCGCGGATGTGCTTCTATCGTGGCTTCCGGCAATTTCTTCAATGCGTGCATGGCAAATCCGCTGTTATTTCCTCCAGCAAGACCACGCCGGTAGCCAGGCAATCGAACGCCCGGCAAGCGACGGAGCCGGGTGACAGCTTGTTGAGCGTGGCGGCGATGGACTCGCTCTGCTCCCGATAGTTTGCAGCCAACGGGCTAATTGTGGGTGCGGGAAGGTATGACGTGGACGTGGAAATCACGCCGCGGCAATCCACCACATGGGGGCTCTGCGTGCTGCTCTGCGCTCCCGCCGGCCGGATCAGCGTGGCGACTAAAGCTTGCAGCATCCCGCGACGCCGCGTGGCTTGGTCCGCTGGCGAGATCACGCGCTCTCGAGTAATGTCGTTCACGCCCACGCGCGAAAGTTCCAAATGGCAGATGAGCGCGTAAGCGCCGGAGTTCAACGGCCGATGGAAAACAGTTTGGCTGCCCGCGACGGTACCCTCGCCACGCGGGATGCCGCGCGCGGATTTGCGCCGGTCCGAATCGTACTTGACGTGAAAATGTTGCTCGGTATGAACCCGCTTGGGGATGCCCACCACCCATCCAAACTCCACGCAGGACTTGCGCGGCACCGTCACGCCTTCGGTGAACAGCGTGCCCGCAATATCCGTCACGGCACAGCGCTCCAGCATCACGCCTTGAATTTCGCCGGCGCCCTTGCCCTTGATGGCGCTCTTGAAATCCAGGTCCGTGGTAATCCGGTCCGGGCTGCCGAGAGCTGCGCCTGGCGATAGAGGCTGGCCGGCGCTAGTCAATATAGGGCTCAGATGTTTCACAAAGATGTGTTTGAACATGTCGCCAGACACCGCGTTGACGCAATGGTGCTGGCCCTCGCCGTCCACAATATGGACCATGCGAGTCTGCTGCTCGTTCCCTTCGCGTCCCTCGCTATTGAGGTTGTGAAGGTCCAGAACGATTTCCGCGCACAACGACAGGGATTGGATCATACCGCGGCGGCCTGCTCCAGATCGTTCACCATCGAATCCGCGGCTTCTTCATGGCGGCGGCAGGTAGCCAGCGCGCACAAGAGAGAACCCGCCAGACAGGCGGAAGGCGCGCCATCCACGGCCTGAATGAAACTACCGAGCTGGTCTTCGCGAACCCGCCCGTCCTTCCAGAGAATGTCGTACCGCCGGGCCGTCTCAGCGTTGTGTTCCTCGACGAATGCCCCCACCGTTTGAATCAGCGAGCGCTTGCCAACAGCGGCGTTCCGTTGGATCGCGGATAAGACCCCATACCGAATCTCGCGATGGCGGCGCGCATTATTATGTCTCGCGGTTTGAGCGTTCACCGTGGCGGATCGTAGCGCTTGAGCGACACTTTGATACCCGGAATTTTCGAGGATGGATGCGCAGATCGGATGCCGCTCTAAAATGGGGCGGATGGTGTCGATGGTGAACTGCGGCAGCATCCAGCGCTCATTCTCCGCGCGGGTTTTGAACAGCAGTACCCCGTAGTCCTGAAGAAACAGGCTGAACTCCTCGATGGCGTTTTCGTTGCACGCTTGCAGGCAACGGCGATATTGCTTGATCACCGCCAGGTGCTCCGAACTGGCGTCATTGAGCCGCCGCAGCGCTTTATCGTGTTCGTCCAAAATTTTCCGCCAGAGCAAGGCGTCCGCGCCGTTTTCCAGCTCAATCCAGTCGGGGATGGCCAGCTGCTGGATCGCCATCAAGGTGTTGGCTTGCCCCATGTTCCGGTAGTGCGCTATCGATACATGGTCCAGCAAACTCGCGGGCCGGCGATAAACTTCCATCTGATCGATCAGGATTCGCGTCAAGCCCAGCACCGCCCGGCAGTCAATCTTCGCGGCCGAGCCGCCCGGGCGCAGATCCCGGAACGCTTGCATCACGGACCGGTACAGCCGGTATGAAATATCGCCGGGGACGGCGGTAAATAGCCGGATGTCCTTCTCCAGAAACCAGCCGGAGCAGGCGTGAAAGTAACCCCGGTATCGGAGCCATTCGAGAAACGGCTGGCTCCAGGCGTCCTTGGATTTATCTGTGCGGTCGGTCCCAGCTGGTTTCAAAAGTGAATAGCCGCGGGCTGAATGAGGATTGAACAGCTGGCACCAGCGAAGGCCTGGTAATAAACTCTTCGCATCCGCTTAGCCCTTCCCACACCCGGCGAGACCACTCGTGAGCGGACAACTGCGCGAATTTGAGCAGCAGCTTGTTCGGCCCGCCTTCGGCGCCTAAGCGCGCCATGATGGAATACATTCGCTGGTCGCTGCCCAAAGGCGCCCCCGCGGTCTTAGCCAGCTCATACACCAGGGAGGCTGGAAGGCTAGGCGCTTTTTTCGAAAGCCGGAGGAGA
The DNA here is from genome assembly GCA_963725455.1 of Bryobacterales bacterium. Lineage (GTDB taxonomy): Bacteria > Acidobacteriota > Terriglobia > Bryobacterales > Bryobacteraceae > Palsa-89. Next base: position 20,689 of record CAVRZH010000163.1, on the reverse strand, counting down.
TATCGAAACCCGGGATCGCTCGGAGCCAGCGCGCGAGGCGCGGCGTTACGGCGCAGCTGGATCTCGAACTGGCCGCTCCGGTTGGTTAATTCCGGCTCGAACTCCCGCAGCAGATCGGCGGCGCCCACCGCGGCAAGCACGTCGGCGTGTGTCCCGGAACGCTTGGTGACGGTAAACGTTTGCATTTCTGCCTTGGCCCAGGATATCTCATTGAAGCCCGGCGCGTGTCGTGTTACAAAGACTATAGCGTGTTTGCATGACATCCCCGATCATGGCGCCCCAGATCCCGAGCATGCTCGCCACGCTGGCCTCCTACGAAGGCATGTTTGGCCCCTACCATCCCCAGACGCTGGCCATCGCCACCGCGCTCGCCGTGGCTCTGTGTACCTCAGGTTGCCGGGCGGAGGGAAAACGCCTGCTGGAACGGGCCGTCGTGGACCTCACCCGGCATCACGGCCGATACCACCCCGTTCGGATTCGAGCGTTGGAGGCCTGGTCGACGCTGCTCTGCCAGGATGCGGACTGGAACGCCGCCCTGCCGGTACAGCGGGAGTTGTTGGAATGCCGCACCCACGTGTTGGGCCAGGATCACCCGGAGTCGTTAGCCGTGCGGGACCATCTCTCCGCCACTCTCTCCCTGCTAACCGGCGCCGCGACGTCCATTTCGGCGTAGACTCGCGAAAGCCTTTTTATGCGGCTCCAAATTATGATAGTGTCTAGTCGAGCGGACACTGTCCTTCAGCGATTGCAGTATCCGGTTCATCAAAGGAGCACACCTCATGGCATCTGTATTGTCCTCTCCGTCTGAAAATAAAGCCGCCGTGTCGGCGACCAAACTTCTCATCAACAACCGGTGGGTCAACAGCCAATCTGGCAAGACATTCGCCACCATCAATCCCACCACCGGCGAAGAGATCTGCCAGGTGGCGGAAGCCGACGCCGCCGACGTCGATATCGCGGTGAAGGCCGCCCGCACGGCTTACGAGCACGGGCCCTGGCGAAAGACTTCCGGCCCCGAACGCGCCCGCCTGCTAAACCGGCTGGCCGATCTGATCGAAAAGAACGCCGACGAGTTGGCGCGCCTGGAATCTCTCGACAACGGCAAGCCGTTGGCAATGGCCAAAGCGGTGGATGTCGCGGCCACCATCGGCTGCTACCGTTATTTCGCCGGTTGGGCGGATAAGGTGATGGGCAAGACCATCCCCATCGAAGGATCGTTCTTCTGCTATACGCGGCACGAATCCATCGGAGTGTGCGGCCAGATCATTCCCTGGAATTTCCCGATGCTCATGCAGGCCTGGAAGCTGGCGCCCGCGCTAGCCACCGGCAACACCGTGGTTCTGAAGCCTGCCGAGCAGACTCCTCTGTCGGCGCTGCGCATCGGCGAGTTGATCCTGGAAGCGGGTTTCCCGGAAGGCGTGGTGAACATTCTGCCCGGCTTCGGACCCACCGCCGGCGCCGCCATCGCGAACCATATGGACGTGGACAAGGTGGCCTTCACCGGTTCCACCGAAGTGGGGCATCTGATTATGCAAGCCGCTGGAAAATCCAACCTGAAGCGGGTTTCCCTCGAGCTCGGCGGAAAGAGCCCGAACATCATCTTTGCCGACGCCGATATGGATCAGGCCATTGAAGGCTCGCACATGGGGCTCTTCTTCAATCAGGGACAAGTCTGCTGTGCCGGCTCGCGCGTCTTCGTCGAAGATAAGATCTACGACCAGTTTGTGGAGCAGAGCACCGCCCGCGCCCAAAGGCGAACCGTGGGCGATCCGTTCCAGGCCGGAATCGAGCAAGGTCCGCAAGTGGATCAAACACAGCTGGAGAAAGTGCTGGGCTACATTGAGTCCGGCCAGAGCGAGGGCGCGAAGCTCAATTGCGGTGGCGGACGAGTGGGAGACCGCGGATATTTCGTCGAACCGACGGTTTTCTCCGACGTTCAGGACAACATGAAGATCGCCCGGGAGGAGATCTTTGGGCCGGTGATGAGCATCATCCGCTTCAAGAACCTGGATGAAGTGATCGACCGGGCAAACCGGACCGTCTACGGACTGGCCGCGGGCGTCTGGACACGCGATATCGGCAAAGCGTTGGCGATCGCGAACAATGTTCGCTCCGGCACGGTCTGGGTTAACTGTTATAACGTGCTCGATACGGCTGCTCCGTTCGGCGGCTTCAAACAGTCCGGCATCGGAAGAGAGCTCGGCGAGTACGGCCTGCAGCAATACACCGAAGTAAAAACGGTAGTCGTGAAGCTATAAACGGCGCTCCGGACAAGCATACAGGGCTGACGCCTATACGCGTGTCAGCCCGTTTTGATTTACACTGGCCTTCTTTGATTTACACTAGCTTTCAAGACGTCCCATGCAAGCAACCCTGACTGACAAATCACCAGCGGACCAATTATTGTCCCCTTCCGTTTGGGAGAAGCGCTACTTCGATGGAGCCTGGAAGCTCGCGCCTGCGACCATTCCGGTTCGTGAACCCGCGACGGGTATCGAGCTAGGCGTTGCCGGCGCCGGCACGGCCGAATTGGCCCTGGAGCTAACTGAACGGGCAGCCGCCGCACAGCCCAAATGGGCCGACACTCCGCCCGACGATCGGGCGCGCATCCTGCGCCAGGCGGCGCGCGTGATTGAAGACAATACGCCAGAAATCATGAGCTGGATCATTCGCGAAACCGGTGGCGTTACCGCCAAAGCCGGCTATGAAATCGCGATGGCCATCGGGGAGCTTTATTATTCGGCGGCGTTACTCACCCAGCCGATCGGTCAAATTTTACCTTCAGCGGACACGGAGCGGATGAGCCTTGCCCGCCGCGTTCCGGTTGGCGTGGTGAGCGTCATCACCCCCTGGAATGTTCCGCTAGTACTCTCCATGCGTTCCGTAGCTCCAGCCTTGGCGCTCGGGAATGCGGTGGTCCTCAAACCCGATCCGCAGACTCCGGTCTGCGGCGGGTTCTTTTTGGCGCGGATCTTTGAAGAGGCCGGCTTGCCACCGGGGTTGTTGGCAGTGCTTCCGGGCGGCGCTGATGTCGGGGAAGCGCTGGTGACGGCGCCCGTGGTTCGCTTGGTGACGTTCACTGGATCGAGCGCAGTGGGACGGCGCGTCGGCGAACTGGCCGGACGCCATCTCAAAAAAGTATCGCTCGAGCTCGGCGGCAACAGTCCGATGATCGTGCTGGATGATTGCGATCTGGACGCCGCCAGTTCAGCTGGCGCTTGGGGGTCGTTCCTGCATCAGGGCCAGGTCTGCATGGCTACCAGCCGCCACATCGTTCTGCGCAGCGTTGCGGATGCGTATCTCGAAAAGCTTGCTGCGCGAGCGGCCGCGCTCCCGGTTGGCGACCCGTACCGGAGTGAAGTAGCCATCGGTCCCCTGATCAATGAGAAGCAACTCAATCGCGTGCACGGCATCGTGACGGACTCCGTGGCGGCGGGAGCGAATCTGATCACCGGCGGCACCCACCAAGGGCTCTTCTACAAGCCTACAGTCCTGGGCGGCGTGGAAACCGGAACCAGAGCATTCCAGGAAGAAATCTTCGGGCCTGTGGCGCCCGTCACCATCGCCGAAGACGACGATCACGCTATTGAATTAGCCAACAGCACTGGCTATGGGCTGGCTGCCGCCGTGCAAACTGGCTCGGTGGATCGCGGCATGCGCGTGGCGCGGAAGCTAAAGGCGGGGATGGTTCACGTGAACGATCAAACCATCGGAGACCACCCCGGCATTCCGATGGGGGGCATGGGGCAATCAGGAAATGGCGCGCGCTTCGGCAGCACCACCAATCTGGATGAATTCACCGAGTGGCAGTGGGTTACGGTGAGCGGCCGTCCCGCGCGCTACCCGTTTTGATACGAAATAACGATCGAACGGAAATAACTTACGCGACTGCTACGCTGACTCGTGCGCCGGACTCTTCCGCGTACACATAGAATCCGAACATAGGCATGCTTTCGCGTTTGCTCCACCGGCTCATCTTCCAGTGGATTCGCACGAATCTGACATCTTCTCGCGATCCCAAATTCAGCAAAATGGAATAAAGCCCGCAGTAGAACTTTGCGGGGAACTTTGCTAGGGGCTTGGAATCCCACTTTTCGCCGTCCGGTGAACCCAGGACGGTTACTTCCAGGCTTTCTTGCTCGAGGATCCGTGTTATTCCGAGCGTAAGCACCAATAACTTACCTCGCTTGGAACCGAGCTCAATCTCCGGTCCAGTGCCATCTGCTCGGACGATGCTCTCAGGCAACAGAAAGTTACGCAGCATAATTTCCTCCAGCCGGGGGAATGCCGGAACTGCTTGTTACGTGCTACCTGGCAGGTGTACCTACAGGGTAACTCTAGATTCGACGGAGGCGGTCGCCCGCCTCTTCCAGAGTCTCATACTTCTTGCAAAAACAAAAGCGAATTAATGTTGCACCTGCATTAGAATCCGAAAAAAAACTCGAACCAGGCACGGCCGCCACGCCGATGTTTTCGATCAGGTGACGAACGAAAGAAACATCGTCCGAAAAGCCGAAGCCGCTAATATCCGACATGATGTAATAGGCCCCGTTGGGACGATAACATCGGAATCCGCTCTCTTCCAATCGCTTCAATAACAGATCTCTTCGCTTCTGATATTCGACGCTGAGTTTTTCGTAGTATGTATCCGGTAGATTCAAAGCCGCCACGCCAGCCTGCTGCAAAGGCGCCGCCGCGCCCACCGTCAGAAAATCGTGGACCTTCCGAATGGAATCCGTTAGATCCGGCGCGGCTAGCACAAACCCAACCCGCCAGCCAGTGACGGAATAGGTCTTGCTCATACTGTTTACCAAGACAGTTCGTTCCCGCATTCCCGGTAATGTCGCTATCGGAACATGAGACGCTCCTTCGTAAACAATGTGCTCGTAAATTTCGTCAGTAATTGCGAGCGTGTCGAATTCCTGGCAAAGCTTCGCGATCACCTCTAGCTCCGCGCGAGTAAATACTTTTCCGGTGGGATTGTTCGGGGAGTTCAAAATGATCGCCTTGGTCTTGGAAGAGAACGCTCGACGCAATTCATCTGGATCGAACGTCCAGTCGGGCGGGTGCAGCCGCACGAGTTTTCGCTCCGCGTCGCACAGTAATGCATCAGGACCGTAATTTTCGTAGTATGGCTCGAAAATGATGACTTCGTCACCAGGATTGGTCACCGCCAGTAGCGACGCAATCATGCCCTCCGTGGCGCCGCAGCACACCGTAATTTCCCGCTCGGGATCGTAGTCGATGCCGTACCACTTTCTATACTTCCCCGCGATGGCGTCGCGAAACGGTTTCGCGCCCCAGGTGATGGCGTATTGATTAAAGTCGGCCGCGATGGCGTCCTGAGCCGCGCGCTTGATCTCCTCCGGCGCGCCAAAATCCGGAAAACCTTGCGCCAGATTCACGGCGTCATGCTCGATCGCCAACCGCGTCATCTCGCGGATGACGGATTCGGTGAACTGCGAACTTCGGTGGCTGCGGAATCTGGCGCGCCGTTGCGCGATCTCTATAGTTCGAACTGCGGTCTTTACTGTGCTCATGCGAGAATACCCATTTTCTTCGCCACGCCGGTGAGGATTGTTGCTGCCCGGTCCAGCATATCTTTTGTGTGGGTGGCCGTTACAATCGTTCTAACGCGCGCCTTGCCTTCGGGCACGGTTGGAAAACCGATTCCTGTTGCCAGCAGTCCGTTATCGAACAGAGCCGCCGAATAAGCGTGCGCCGTCTTTGCCTCCCCCACGATGATGGGCGTTATGGGGGTTTCACTCTCCCCGGTATTGAAACCGGCATTCTGGAGCGCCGACTTGAAGTAGCGCGTGTTCTCCCATAGCCTGTCGATCCGTTCCGGCTCGCTTTCCAGGATTTCGAATGCCACCAGACACGCAGCCGCCACCGCCGGCGGATGGGACGTGGAGAACAGAAATGGCCGCGCGCGGTGATATAGAAACTCGATCAGGTCGCGGCTGCCGCACACATATCCGCCGAGCACGCCGATAGCTTTCGACAACGTGCCTACCTGGACGTCCACGCGTCCATGCAGTCCGAAATGATCCACCGTGCCCCGCCCGTTGCGCCCCAGCACGCCGGAGGAGTGCGCGTCATCGATCATCATAATCGCGCCGTGCCGCTCGGCCAGTTCCACCAGCGCCGGCAACGGGCCGATATCACCGTCCATCGAAAACACGCCATCGGTGATCAGCAGCTTGTGGCCGCTGGCGCCCTCCAATTCCTGAAGGATTCCCGCCGCGCGCGCTGTGTCTTTGTGAGGGAAGACATGAATCTTGGCCCTCGACAACCGGCAACCATCGATGATGCTGGCGTGATTCAGAGCGTCGGAAATAATGTGGTCTTCCGGCCCCAGAATGGCCGAAACCGTTCCGGCGTTCGCCGCGAAACCCGATTGAAATACGACACAAGACTCCGTCTTCTTAAAATCGGCGATCCTTTCCTCCAGTTGCATGTGGATGCTCATGGTCCCGGAGATGGTACGCACCGCCCCCGACCCCGCGCCAAACTTCTGCGCCGCATTTACTTGCGCTTCGATCAATTTGGGATGGTCGGCCAGCCCGAGATAGTTGTTGCTCGCCAGATTGATTACTTCCTGGCCATCGAAACGCGATAGCGGTTCGCAGGGTGATTCAAGCACTCGCAAGCGCTGATAAGAGCCGGCTTTGCGCCAGGATTCGATCTGCCCGGAAAGGTAAGCCAGAGGGTTCGCGGCGGTAATATCCTTCATCCCCTTCATCCTAACGCGCCGCGCAGCCGCTACAATACCCTAGAAACGTGCGCACTCTGCTGGTGGCCTACGCGCTCGTCAACGCTGTGCTCTACAGTTTGCTGTTGCCGCTTTGGGAGGGCTTCGATGAGCCGTTCCACTTCGGATATGTCCAGCAGTTGGCGAACGGACAAGGTTTCCCCGATGCGTTGACGGCCCAGCTGTCGCGCGAAACCGGTGATTCGCTGCTGCTCGCGCCTGGGAGCGAGGCAGTAAAGCAGAATCTGCCGCAGGTGACTTCCTATTCCGAATATTTCACATGGCCGCCCGCGAGAAGATCGGAAGTCCGGCGGCAGTTAGATGCGATTCCTTCCTTGCTTCGATGGCAACCGTCCGAGTTCCTCAACTACGAAGCGCACCAGCCGCCTCTCGCATATCTATTGTTAGCCTTTCCCGAACGGCTTCTCAGCGGCGTCTCACTCCCTGTGCGAGTGGCCATTTTGCGGATCATCGCCGCGATCGCCGGGGCGCTGCTTCTTTTGACCGGCGCGCAGCAGTTGTTCTCGCAACTCGGGCTTCCGGAACCATATCTGACCATCGCGCTCTTCTGCCTGCTCTCATCCCAAATGCTATGGGCCACCATCGCGCACGTCGCAAATGATTGGCTGGCTGTTCCGATCGCGGTCTGGCTGCTAGTCGCACTGAATCGCTTCGGCAACCGTGCTGGGCACCGCACTGCCGCCATTGCCGCGCTCATCCTCGGAGCGGGATTGCTGACCAAAGCCTATTTCCTCGCCTTCTTGCCTTTGCTGATCGGACTGTACGCCTGGCGCAAGCAGTGGAAAGACCTCGCGATTGCGTCCGTCATCCTCTGCGGATTGGCTGGCCCCTGGTATGCACGAAATTTTGTCCGCTACGGCGTTTTCACCGGAACGCAGGAGTCGCGTGCCGGCATCGGCCTGCCGGATGTTCTGCGTGCGGCGCCCAGCCTGCATTGGCCGGCCGTGATTTGGTCGAGCCTCCGGGGCTCGCTGTGGACCGGCAACAACACTTTTTCGACGCTCTCAGCGGCCACGCTCGATTTAATCATCGCCGGGAGTGTTCTAGCATTGTTGCTGTTTGCCCTGAGCAGCCATACCAGCCTGGAATGGATCACCCTTTCGTACTGCGCGTTGTTCGTGCTTGCACTTGGATACGCAAGCGTCGTCAGCCACCTCTACACGCACGGCGCCGCTAACGCTCCCAGTCCCTGGTATGCACAACTGTTGTTCGCTCCTGTGTTGGGTTTGGCGCTGCTCGGCTTGTCTCGATGGCCGCGCACTGGCCGGTTCGTGGCCGCTCTCTTGGCCCTGCTGTTCGGATATGTGCTGGCAGCCACCTACGCAGTTAAGCTGATCCCGCTCTACGGTGGATACCAGGGCCGAACGTCGGTCGGGTCCATCACGTCGATCTACAGTCATCAACTCAGAACGCTCGCGGCTAATCTGGACTCGGTGACGCTCGCGCCGGCCGCAGTAGTCTTCGGACTAACAGCCGTGGTCATCGTCCTAGTGATTGTTCAACTGGCGCTGGTGATCCGCGAGATCATCGGGAATTCAAAAGGAGACGGAACCGCTTATTGGCGCCCCAGCGGTAGATTTCGAAATCCGAATCGAGAGTGAGGATGTCACCGGTTTGTAGCTCCCCGGCAAGATGAACCAGGCAGGCGTCCGCAAGATCCATCTGGCGGTCGCGATACTTGCGATAGAGGCGTTGCAGCGAACCTGCGGCTTGCGATAGTTGCAATGGAATACGAAACACGCTCGCCCTGACATTTTCCAGGATGGCTTCGGCGGCTCCGGCTTGTCCCCGCAACAGATAGCAGCTCTCGGCGATAACGGCTTCACAGGTGACCAGCGGCGCGGCAGCTTCGGCAATTGCCTCCACGCAGGCAGCGTGGTTGCGCTCGGTGCGGTCCAGAAGCGCCACAATCACGCCCGTGTCTAGTAGAATCGCCCTCAACGTCCAAAACCACGCAGGTGCTTCTTATTCGACCCGAGATCGGGAATTCCAGACGAGAACTCCCCCAGACCGGCAATCTTTTGGCTTTTTGGTTGGCTCGCCGCCAAAAGCCGAATCCCCTCCCGGACTACCATCGAGGGACTCATGCCCAGCTGACCCACCAACTTCGCGAGCGCTTTCTCGGTATCCGCATCCAGCCTGGCCTGAACGGTCCTCATGCCTCATTGTAATACAAAGCGGATATTGTACTACAGAGTTCAGCGCTTCTTCAGCCGGTAATCTTCCACATCCGGCATCGGGATCAGCTTGCACATTTCAAACAATCGCGACCGCGCGCGCATCCCAATGCGTTCTTCCAGGAAGAACTTGCTGTAGATGTCCCGCTCCTGATAGCTTGAGACGGCCTTGTCGCCCGCTTCCGGATCGCGCAAATTGCTTGTCACAATGGTTGCCTTGCGCGAATTGCAGCGATGCGTCACGATCGACGTTACGGTGTCTTCCACCCAGTCGTTAATGCGGCTGGCGCCCACGTCGTCGAGCAAGAGGATCTCGGCGTCGAGAGCCGATTGAAAGGCTTCTCGATCGCTCGATCCGGACGCCTTATCGTAGCCTTTATGAATCCGCGTGAGCAGCGATTGAAAATCGTAGAAGATTCCTTCGAACCCGCGTGCGATCAATCCGCGTAGCGCCGCCACGGCCAGATGCGTTTTCCCCGTTCCGGGCGCGCCCAGGAACAAAAGCCCTGGCTTCGGTCCATGCGGATATTCGCGAACGTAGCCGCGTACCGTAAGCACCACGCTCGCTAGCGCCGATCGCGCCTGCGGGTTGCCCGACGGCAGCATGAAATTGTCCACCGACGCGTTCTGATACAACGGGGGGATTCCGGCCCGTTGCTCCATCCGCTGCTCGCGTCCGGCCTCAGCGCACTGGCACTTCTCGGCGCCCGAGATTCCTTCGCGCTCCGTGATCTTCCAGCCGGAGCCGCCGCAGATAGGGCACGTTTCCACAGCGTCCATTGTTTCCACCTTACCAGCCAACGGGTTTCCCGCGATTCTGCTCATCCAGCCACTTCTTCAGTGGCGCGAAATAATCCAGAATCGCCGTCGCGTCCATTTGATCCTGCCCCGTCAACACCGCCAGCGCTTTGGGCCACGGCTGGCTGGCCCCCATCGACAGCATCGCGTTGAGCCGGTCTCCCGCCGCTTTGCTGTCGTAGATGGAACAGCGGTTCAATGGCCCCGTGCATCCGGCCACCTTCGCCAGCGCCCGGTGAAACTGGAACTGCAAAATGTACGCCAGGAAATAGCGGGCGTACGGGGTATTCGCCGGCACATGATATTTTGCGCCGGGATCGAAATCCGCTTCACTGCGCGGCACCGGCGGCGCGATGCCTTGATATTGCAGGCGCAGCTTCCACCAGCTTGCGTTATATTCCTCGGGCGGAATTTGCCCCGAAAACACCTGCCAGCGCCATTTGTCGATCATCAGCCCGAACGGCAGAAACGCAACCTTCTCCAGCGCTTTGTACAGCAACAGCCCAATGTCTTTGGAACTGTCGGGAACGGTCGGAAGAAGCCCGATCTTCTTCAGATACTCGGGCGTAATCGATAACGCGATCGTATCTCCGATGGCCTCGTGGAATCCGTCGTTGGCGCTATCGCGGAACAGGAACGGCTGCTGATCGTAGGCGCGTTGGTAGAAATTATGCCCCAGCTCATGATGCACGGTGGTGAAATCGTCAGCGTTGATCTCGAGACACGCCTTGATGCGCACATCATCCACCGCGTCGATATCCCAGGCGCTGGCGTGACAAACCACGTCGCGATCGCGCGGCTTCACGAACAACGAGCGCTCCCAAAAGGTTTGCGGCAACGGCGCGAATCCAAGTGACATAAAGAAACGCTCGCCGTACTTCACCATGTCCGCCTGCTCGATTCCCCTGCCCTTCAAGATGGCCGTCAAATCATAGCCGGGGTCGGCGTCCTTGGGGGCAACCAATGGATAAATGTTCTCCCATTCCTGCGCCCACATGTTGCCCAGCAGATGCGCGGGGATGGGGCCGCTGGCCGGAACCAGGTCGCCGTACTTCTCGCGCAGTTTCCAGCGCACATACGCGTGCAACGAAAGATACAGCGGCTTCACCTGCTCCCATAGCCGGTCCATCTCAGCTGGGAAAGCGTCGGGTGGCATGTCGTACTTCGAACGCCACATCGCGCCCATGTCGGCGAAGCCCAATTCCTTTGCGCCCTTGTTCCCCAGCTCCACGTATTTCTGGAACAGAGGACGCATGGGAGGCGAAACGGTGCGCCACCCGCGCCACGCGTCCAGCAATTTCGCCGGATCGGTGCTGGTTCGCAGGATGTCGCTCAATTGATCCAAATCCAGGCAGTCGTCTTTTTTGGGGGAACCAGCCGAACCGCCGCCCGCTGCCGGGCAATATTTGCCGCTGCCATAAATGCCTTCCATCCGGCTGGCGGTCTGCGTCAGCTCCCGGGCTTCTTTCGGATCGGATGGCGCGGCCAGATCCAATGAGAGGCGCAGCAGCTTGAACTCGCGCGCCATGTCCTCCGGCATCTTCAGACTACTGAAGCGCGTGGACTCCTTGGCCAGTTGCATGGTGGCAGCGATCTGATCTTCGTCGGCTTTGGCCGCCAGGATCTCGCTGTCGTACGTGATGTAGGTGGACTTCACCCAATCCGCGCGCTGGTCCTCAACGGAAAGCTCCAGGAGCTTGGATTGTGCGCGGTCGATGAAGGCTCTCGCTTCAGCCAGCGTAGCTTTAGCCCGCGTGGGCGGTTTGGTAGCGCCGGCCAGGTAAAAGCCGGACCCAAGGAGAATTACTAGAACAAGGTTTCGCATCCGGTTGGGGTTTGGACTCCTCCGAGCGCTCACGAGCTTGAGCTCGTATCACTCATAGTGTACCTTCCCAAACGGCGCCCCAATTGGAGCGTGATCGGTGGCTTATGAAAAGGGATTTATTATTGGACCACCGAAGAACCTTGGCCTGCTTGGGTCCGGAACTCGTACTGGTGGATTTCGATCGCGGCTCGGCCTTCTTCGGAGCGAACCACGCGGCCGCGCGCCACCAGCTTTAAAGCGACTTTACTGTTCAACTGAGCCGGCCAGCTAATCGAAACCTCCAGCCGCCGTCCGGGGAGCAGATAACGATCGGTGGTAAACAGAACGCCGTTGCTGCTCATGTTGACCGTTACTCCGATACCGCTTTCACCTTCCACGGTGCTCTTGCGGCTCAAAATCTTGTAGCGAACTTCGCGCTCGATGGGAAAGCGATCAGCGCCCCGGCGATCGTCTTTGTCTTTTTCCAAGCTCATGTTTGCTCCCGGCACTAACATCCTTATTCGGCTCCGTTTCCGTTTCCTGCACTCCTAGCTTGCAATGCCGGGGTGGGCACTCCTATAGCGGATTCTTCCTAATTTGCGGTGGTACTCTGCTTGGAAGTGGTAGTACCTTGGGGGGGCGTTACTTCGAGCCGGGTGGCTGCTTTTTACGGGCGCGGATCTCTTCCAGGCGTTCCCCGATGCGCTGTTCCAACCCGCGCTTGGTTGGCTCGTAAAACCTTGTGCCTATTAGGGATTCTGGCAAACATTCCATATCTGGCAGAGCATCTTCCAGGCTATGTGCATGTTGGTATCCGGCCCCATAACCCCACTGTTTCATTGCACCCGTAGGAGCGTTTCGAAGCTGGAACGGGACCGGTTCAGCAACCCGATTCTCCACCGCCTCCATCACCCGATTCAGCGCCTGGTAGGACGCATCGGATTTAGGCGTTACCGAGAGGTAGATGGTCAACTGCCCGAGCGCCAGATCCCCCTCCGGGATTCCCAGAAAGTGGACGGTTTGCATCGCAGCGATGGATTGTTCGAGCGCCCGTGGATCGGCCAGGCCGATGTCCTCAATCGCCATCCGCACCAGGCGCCGCGCGATGTACATCCGATCCTCACCTGCTGCGAGCATACGCCCCAGCCAATAGAGCGCCGCATCCACGTCGCTGGATCGCACGGACTTGTGGAGCGCTGAAATAAGGTTGAAATGCTCCTCGCCGGATTTGTCGTAGAGCAGCGTCTTCCGCTGTAGCGTGTCCGAAATTATCTCGGCCGTGATCTGGCCGTTCTGGGCAGCCGCCGACGCAAGTTCCAGGATGTTCAGTGCGGTGCGGGCGTCGCCGTTGGCGTAGGTGGCGATCTGCCGCAGCAAATCCTCTGGCGCGCCGATCTTCACCTCCGGCAGGGCGCGCTGAAGCAAGCCGAAAATCTCCTCCTCGGTGAGCGGCTTCAGCATGTAAACCTTGGTGCGTGAAAGCAGCGCCGAGATCACTTCGAACGACGGATTTTCCGTGGTAGCCCCGATCAGGCTGATATCGCCGCGCTCCACATAAGGTAGAAACGCGTCTTGTTGCGCTTTGTTGAAGCGATGGATCTCGTCGATAAAGATCAGCGTGCGCCTTCCCACGCGCCGGTTGCGCTCGGCATCGGCCATCACCGCTTTGATTTCCTTGATCCCACTTAACACGGCGCTGAACGGAATGTAGTCGGAATGCGTCAGGCGCGCGATAATTTGCGCCAGCGTGGTTTTGCCCACGCCCGGAGGCCCCCACAGAATGATGGAACCAAGCTGGTCGCGCTCAATCTGCATCCGTAGCGGCTTGCCGGGCCCCAGGATATGCTGCTGTCCGACATATTCTTCGAGTGTTTTGGGACGCATTCGCTCGGCCAGCGGCCGCTGGGTATCTTCCTGCGGGCTGTCCAGGGGATCCGGCTCGAACAAGTTGGGCTCAGACTGGCTCATGGAGCCGCCATCCTTTGCTTGCGCGCCACAAACAGAGCGATACCCGCGGCCAGCGCCGCGTTCAGCGATTCCACGCCCACGGTCGGAATCCGGATTGGCGTTGCCTTCTCCCGCAATCGTTCGCTCACGCCGCGTCCTTCGCTGCCGACAATGATGGCGCACTTCTTGCCCAGCTCCACTTCACCGACGTCCGTGGTGCCCTTCGGCATCAAGGCAAAGAGCGCGATTTTGCGTTGTTCGGCCGCTGCCAGAAAGAGCTGGGGATCCAGCGCCGGCGCCACCGGAACACGGAAAATGGAACCGGCCGAAGCGCGCAGGCACTTCGGATTGTAGGGGCTCACGGTGCCCTTGAGAAATGCGACACCCGTGGCTCCGAATGCCTCGGCGGCGCGCAGCACCGCTCCGGCGTTGCCCGGATCCTGCAAACCGTCGAGAACTGCCGTCAGCGAATGGCCGCGGAATAGCTGATCGAGCGTCCACTGCGGAGGCCGCACCAGTGCCATCACACCCTGGCTGGCCTCGGTTGCCGAAAGGCCGTGAAAAACATCATCGGGCAGCACGTGGATGCGAGTCTTCTTGAGCCCGCGCACGTGGCTCTCCACAGCAGCGCGAACTGATTCGGCTGCGAACACCGCCGGAATCTCGCAATCGCTGCGCAGAGCTTCTTCGAGCAAATGAAAGCTCTCAGCCACGGCCAAACCGTCGGCGGTGAGCGTGCCGCGCCCAATCGCTTTGCGAACTTCCTTGAGCAACGGATTTCGCGCGCTGAGCAGCATTGGCATACTGTAATGTGAGGACGCTTGTAGCTCGCCCACCACATCTATCATGAACCAGATGTTCCTATCATGAACCAGAAGCTCCAGTTATGAAATGGTTCGTAGCGATTGTGCTCGTGGCAGCCGCTGCAGTGGCGTCGCTGGAGATCCGGAAGGTCGCCCGTGAGATTCAGCAAGAATCTCTGGTAGATGAAGCCCAGCCCGCGGACGCGATCATCGTGCTCGGGGCGGCTGAATATCGCGGCCGGCCCTCGCCGGTGTTAGAGGCGCGTCTCAATCACGCCTTGATCCTCTACCTGAAGGGCCTGGCGCCACGCGTGATCACCACGGGCGGCGCGGGCGGCGATCCGGTTTTTACCGAAGGGTCAGTTGGTCGCGCCTATCTCACCCAGCACGGTGTGCCGCCGGAGGCGGTGGTAGTGGAACGGGAGGGCGAGAGCACGGCGCAAAGCGTCGCCGCCGTCGTGGAGATCATGCGTCGCATGAATCTGAAGAGCGCCATCGTCGTCAGCGATGGCTATCATATTTTTCGCGTCAAGAAGATGCTGGAATCGAGCGGTCTCAAGGTGTATGGATCGCCTCGGCCCTCTATTCCTCCCGGAGAATGGCGCGCCCGCTGGCAGGATTTGAAGCAAGCCATCGGTTATCTGCTCTGGAAAATTGGCATTGCCGTCTAACTGATTGTAACGTATACACTTTGACTCAACAGGTGTGTTAAGTTGTTCCGCTTGCCCTCCGGCCTTTGCCTTACTTCCCGCCTAATTAACCTACTAACCTAAAGGCTATCGGTACTAAGCAAATGGTTCTCCATCCTGGCTGAGCCCTTGATAATTCTTACCAAACCGCCGCTGCACATTCGTTCAGCTATAAGGCACTTGTGGTGATAATCCTGTCGCTTACGGTTGCAAAGCACATTGGTCCCTGATTTGCATCACTCGGTGCCTAAGGGTCGGTAGTTAGGCGTTAGTGAGTGGAGGATCAGAGGAGTTGATTTCTAACATGGAAAATGAACGCCGGGTGAAATCGAGGTATCCGCTCGAATTGAATGTCCGGTACCAAGCCATGGGAATGAACGTTCCGGTGGACGGAGTTGGACAGACCATCAATATGAGCAGCAGCGGCATGTTACTGGCATGCGCTAGTAACATTCCCGAAGGCACGCGCCTGAAAGTGTTTGTGGAATGGCCCAGCCTCTTGAATGGAACCACACCCTTGCAGCTCATTACCGTGGGCACCGTGGTGCGATCCACTCCCATTGGCGTCTCCATCGTTTTCGACGGTTATCAGTTCCGGACTATGAGCCGCAAAAAATATTCCAACGTCACTAAGATGCCGGAGCGGGTTTCTTCGTCCTTCGGGAGCGTTCCGCAGCAACCTCTCTCATTAATGGCCAAGTCTTCGTCTTGAGACCGGCGCGAGTGGGCTAAGCGAAGGCCGGCGCGCCTGGGCCTGGGTCTTGGCATACCTGGCGTTGAATGGCCGGGCGAAGTCTTCCATCACACAACTCAAACTCCGTATCGGTGTTCGTTTGGATCGCTTTCACGATGTAGCCGTCTTCTTCGAGTCCCCGGCACAAAGCTTCGGCTGCCTCGAAACCTGTCACCAGATACAGCGTGCCCGGTGAGTTGGGCGAACGCCACAGATACAAGTAGAAATTGTCAGGAGAACGCGACGATCCCATTTCAGGGTCTATCGGCCGAACCTGCCTAATCCTGTAGGGTAGAAGGTACGGTTCCCTTAGAATATTACAGGCCCTTAGAACAACGAGGATAAGACCGCGCACATCCGTCCTATGGAATCAGCATTGTGCGACACGCGGATCCAGGCCACGCGAGCATGTTCCCCCTTGGAACAAAAGAGCCCAACACCGCCTGCCATGAGCCGCGCGTCGGACCAGTAATCCATCAAGTGCCCTTGAACGAAAAGCGAAAAAGCGTTCCCGCGAACCTCCAGATGCACGCGATATAACGTATCCGATTGAAATTGTTCTGGATACGCGATGCGGATGGCGTGGGAGGGGCGGCCCGAGATCATCGCGTACCTCTCTACCGCCAGCGAAGACATCGGGCCCGAGCCTTCCACCACAAGCTTGGCAACTTGGTAGGTTTGCGCGGAAGCTGCGCGAAAAACCAGTCCCAATCCCTTAGCCTGAATCTGTACCAGGGCGTCCAGATCGTAACTCTCCAGATGCAGGCTCGGCACAAAGAGTGAAAGGGCGCCCGGATTGACGAATCCGTTCTTGTCATAAGACCACGTGCTCGCCAGATTCTCGCCGCTTTGCCACGCATCCAAGCCCTGGCTGAAATCGTCGAACAGATCCACTTGCGCCCGCTCGGAAACGTGCTGGTGCAGGATTTCCCAGACGTCCGGCTTTGAACTCGGCGGCCTGGTCCTGCGGGACGGTGTTAACACAACGGCGCCGGCGATGGCCGCCAACGCTAATAGCGAGGCTACGATCGCGATGTGTTTCCGCGGCGAGACCAGGGAAGGCTCTGGCGAGAGATATTCGAGAAGTTTGCGGAGCTGCTCCCAGAGCTTCATGCGCCTGTCTGAGTATGAGTGGAACCAGCGAAAAAAGTAATGCAGTAATCCGCGCGGTCTGAGAAGGAATGAACCCGAGTACTCCCGTAGAGCCGTGACTAGCACCTATGGCCGTAACGTACGTGGCAATATGCCAAAGGTTGCGCTTAGTGCTTAGACGCTTTCGGCCCCTTGGCATGTGCTGCCGTTGTATGCTTCGGAGGCTTCTTCGCCGCCGGATGGGAACTTACCGGGTGCGGGCTGTGGGACACAGCCTCGTGAGGTTTCCGCGCTTCAGCCGCATGCGGGCTGTGATGAACCACCGCGTCGTGAGCTTCGGCGGCTAGGCCGAACAAAACCAGCACCGAATATGCGACCGCGGATCGAATCACGGATTCCTGTCTCCCCGAAGGACAGTTCGGCGGGTGAGCACAGAGTCTTTAGCCCGCCGAAGATGCAGCGAGCGCGGCCCTGGATGGTTTCTATTATTTCGCCGATATGTACCAGGTGAGGCTCCCCGGGGCAACGTAAGCAATAGCAATGATCACGATCAGGCCCGATCAGAATGACTACAAAGACGATAAAGATGACAAGGTTCACGGCGTCATAGCGCACGATGCAACTGCCATAGCGGATGATGCAACTGATGATGCCGCCTCAGACACGGATGAACACAAGAAACGAATCCCGCTGGTCTGGATTCCGGCTACCCTCGGCATTGGCCTGCTGATCGCTGCCATCTACCTGGGAGGCCGCATCGTCCGGGCGCACCCGGCAACCAAACCTGCAGCAGTGCAATCGGCCACACCAGCCTCCACTACCCCGGCCATCCCGCCTCCTCCTGCTCCACCCGAGATCACGAAACCGACGCCGCCAAGCGGACCACCGGTAACGACCGAAGCAGCACCGCAAGCCCCCACCGAGAAACCGCCCCACTCAGAACCGCTCACGCTTGTTACTCCCGACGATGGCGTCCCGATGATCACGCCGAAATCGGGAGACCTGTACATCCAGGTGGGCGCGCTCGACCAAGAAGCCACCCGGCGCTTTGTGCAACATCTGCGCCGTGAGAACATGGACCCGCATGTCGCCACCGGCCCGACGCCCCAGTTGATGCGGGTGCTGATCGGCCCGTTCGATAATCGCGCTGCCCTGAACGAAAAAAAGGCCCAGTTGGAGAGCGAAGGCGTCGATACCTTCGTTCGCCAATACTGAGCCTTTCATTCTCAAGCAACGGTGTTCAGCTCAACTAGCGGCGCCCGCCGCCACCACCACCGAATCCACCGCGCATGCCACCGGCGAACCCGCGGCCGCCGAATCCACCACCCATGCGCCCGGAACCGGCAAAGCGCCCACCAGAGGCAATGGCATTACCGCTCACATGCCCATGTCCCTGCAGTCCCGCGAATCCATGATAGCCGTGGAAGCCGTGACCGTATCCATAGCCATATCCGCCGAACCCGTATCCGAATCCATACCCATAAGCAACCCACGGCGAGTAGAAGGGCCAGCCGAACGGGCTATACCAAATGCCATCGCCAGGAATGAATCCGTAAAGATCCCAGTAAGGATTCCAATACCAACCCGGCCCATCCCAATAGGCGCCTCCGCCTACGAAGATATTTCTCGCCGATTGCATACTCGCTTCAGCGTCATACTCAGAGCGCAGATTGCTCCACGCATACAGCGGATCCTGAGCAGATTGCGCCTTAACGTCAAAATGGGTGGCCTTCCAATTACCGTTTAGAGCCAGCTCATGCCCCTTATCCAAGTCCTTGTGGCGATTACCCTGGTCGACCATTGCCTTTCCGTCAAACACCTGAACCAATTGCGTGTTCGCATTGAAGGCATACAGACCCTGCTTGTCCAGCCGGGTAGTCGCACCATTCATCATCACCGACAGGTTGTTGTCCTTAAATAGCTCGGCAGCTTCCACGATTACTTGTCCGCGTAACACTTCCACGCGCGTGTCTGCTAAACCGGGCGACACCATGCGAACGGCGCTATTATCGCCGACCCGCAGGAAAACTCCAGGCGTGAGAAGTACTTCGGCCCGCCCTTGCCCTGTCTCTATCACCTGGTTCGGCCCTAGTTGAACCGATCCTACCGAACGCGATGTGACTGTTTGCCCGGCTACAGCCACTTGTCCTTCCACGTAATTTAACGTTCCTGGAATGGCGCTGCTGGCCGCGACTGCCGGTATCGCCCATAGAATGGAGGCCGCCAGCGCTCCAAGTAACGTTTTGTAATGTCGAAACATATGTTTTTCTTTCACTTACCTACTGCTTTGATGTTTGCAGTTGCAACTTGGTTGCTTTAGGCTCGTTGCCCTAGGCAGTAGGAGGGGCTATGCGCTTGCCCCCTGGGGTGACACAAACAGTTAAGACACTATTGGCCGTTCGCTGAAAAATCCTCGACCGGCAAAACGACTGTAGCGCATACTGGTTCCCGGCTGGTGAAGCGGAGGCGAGCTCTGCGGGAGCGCAACTCGCCGAGGAATAGCCGGCTGGAAACTCATCGAGACGATGGGTGGGGGCGGCAGCCGTAGTCGCCCCCAAGCTTCGCGGACAGAAAGACCAGATCGGACGATAGATTTCCCGATGCCTCAGAAAACTCATACAGAAAGCTGCCGCGTAGCGGCATCCTTTTGATGTTGTTCGAAGCGGGCCGGTGGCATGTAGCCGAGCGCGGAATGCAGGCGCTTTTTGTTGTAGATCCTTTCCAGGAACTCGCGGATTGACGCGCGAGCCTCGGCCAAGTCCCGGTATTCGTTGCGCAGCACTTCTTCGTACTTGAGCGTTTTCATGAACGACTCGCAGGCCGCGTTGTCCCAGGGATTGCCCTTGCGCGACATGCTGATTTCGATGTCGTTGGCTTTGAGCAAATCCGTGTAAGCACTGCTGGCGTACTGCGAGCCGCGGTCGGAATGATGCACCAGGCCGGGCTCGATTGCGCGGTGCGAAAGCGCCATGCGTAGCGCGGTGAGCGTGAGCGAGTCTTCCATTTCGCGATCCAGCGCCCAGCCGATCACGCGGCGCGAGTACGCGTCCAGAATCACGGCCAGAAAGACGAACTCGTCGCGCAGCCGGATGTAGGTGATATCGGCCCGCCACAGTTGATTGATCGCCGTCAGGATCATGTCACGCGCCAGGTTCGGATACACCCTGCGCGTGTGGTTGGAATCGGTGGTGACGACGAACTTGCGCTTGCGCACGCACAGCAGGTTGTCCTCACGCATCAGCCGGTAGACGCGCTTGGGGTTCACCTTCCAGCCGCGCTCGCGAAGTTCCTTAGTTATGCGCGGCCGCCCGTAGCAGGGCCACTCCAGCGCGATCTTCTGGATCGCGTCGCGCAAGTCCATGTCGGGATCTGGCCCCGGTTCGGCGTCCTCGAAGCGATAGAAGCCAGACCGGGAAACCCGGCCCAGCTTCACCATGCGTTCGACGGTCAGTCTGCCTCCGGCCTTCATTTCTTCTTGGACCTTGTGGTAGACGGCGGTTTTCCAGTCAACGCCTGCAGCATCCGCTGTTCCTCGATGCGCTGCAAGCACCCCTTCAAAAAATCGAGCTCCAGTGCCTGCTGGCCGATTTTACGTTCCAACTCGGCGATCCGCCCTTCGGACCAGCGCTGCTTCCCGTTGCCCGGAAATACATTGCCCGGCCCTTGCCGGAACTCACGCCGCCAACGGTGCAGCACGTTGGCGTTTCTTCCAACGCCCGCGCCACCTCGCCGATGGAAACTCCTTGCTCCAGCCGCCGCACAGCGGCCAGCTTGAACTCCTTGGTGAAAATCCTTCTCGACAACCCCATGACTCAATTCTCCTTTGAATGGATTTTGAGTCTTAACTGCTTGTGTCAAGAATGGGACAAGT
>CAVRZH010000162.1:0-6157 GCA_963725455.1 Bryobacterales bacterium | reverse complement strand
GGTGTGAGGGAAGGAGAAGAGGAGTAACTGAGATGCCTCTATATCTTTTGGTCGGCCCAGGGGACCCACTTTCCAGGGATTTCAAGCGCGCCCTCAAGGGAACATGCACACTTTCGCCGCACCGCCAGTGGATAGAACTGGACACCTTTTCATGGGCGATAATCAGCCCGTCGGATCCCTACATCATCATCACTGTCAGCCGCAGCACCAGCGATGGACTGAGTCCCATTCTGATGAAGGCCGCCATGGGGAGCCCGCCATGGAGCCAAGACGCCCAAGCGATAATTGACTTTACTAACCGAAGTGGTGTTTTTCAGAGGCAGCGCTTGCGGGGGGCGAGATTGAAGGAATATGAGCGCAATGCCCGCGGTGAAACGTTCTCCCTAACTTACGACTACACACTAGAGACCAGCTTTGCCAGGTTTGAATTCCCCGAGGGAAGCTAAAACCGCGGACTACACGACGGCTAAAAGCAGTGGAAAGACTCAGGATGATGGGGATTCCGATTCCCGTACGATGACTGGCCGGGGATGCAAAATCCGTGCTCGCGGTCTCGGTCGCATTGGGAAAGAGATTTAAAAGGGGCTTTCTTTCATTCGGTCGGCACGAGCCTTCCTTCGCGGCGCAAATGTGCTGAAGCCAGCTTCTTCAGCTGGTCGTAGACCAGCGGCATCATGGCGTGCATGGCCTGCTGATCGCCCTGGTGAACGCGCTGCAGGAGTTCAGTGATTTCCACGGCAGTTGCCATATTACCGCAGGCCTGGAGGGAAGTCGCAGGCTTCCAACAGCACCCCGGTACTGTTTTCGCGCAGGCGGACTAATTTGACGCGCGGAATCCGCACATCAATACAGGGGACCCGGTGCAGAGGGTGCTCCACCGGGTGGTCCGAGGAGGAGAAACGACCATGAGATGCAGAGAAATTGGCGTATTCATGACGATTTTGGCAATGGCGACGAATGCGAGTCCGCAATCGCTGCCCAACTTATTTCCGCTCCCCAATGGCAGCGGGCTGCTTGAAACATACAACATCAACAATGCTCCCATTAGTTTGAAAGGGGCTTTCTTTCAATCGCTCGGCACGAACGGGAGGTCTTGCTCCTCCTGCCACCTGCCCACGGAAGGCTGGGGTGTGTCCGCGGCCGAGATCCAGACTGCGTTTCCTTTTGACGCAAGGAATGGACCCCATCTTCCGAACTAACGACGGATCGAACTGCGATCAAGGCATAAATACATCAACATTGCAGGGCCGCCGGCAAGCTTATAGCCTGTTACTCAGCCGGGGCCTGATTCGCATCCCGTTAGCGGTACCCGCGGGCGCTGAGTTCAGCGTGGCGAACGTAAGTAATCCCTACGGATGCAACGATACGACGACCCTGTCGATGTACCGGCGCCTCGCTGCCTGCAACCAACCTGCAGTTCCTCAGCACCGTAATGTGGGATGGGCGCGAATCCACTCCGCCAACGACGCAGAAGATCACTTACCCCAACACCGGACAGTTGCTGGCCGATCTGGCTCAGCAAGCCATCGATGCCACGACAATACACGCGCAGGGCGCCGTCCCCACGACTGCTCAAGTACAGGACATCGTGAACTTCGAGACATCCTTGCGGACGGCTCAAGCGTACGACTACACCGCCGGCGCTTTGAACGCCAACGGGGCAACCGGCGGACCGGTCGCGCTGGCGTCGCAGCCATTCTTCGTTGGGATCAACGATTCGTTTCCCGCCAGCTTCGGTTACAATCCGACAGGCGCGGCATTTAATCCCAATATTTTTACGTTGTTCACGGCTTGGACGAACTCGCAGTCCAGCCAGCGCGCCAGCATCGCCCGGGGTGAAGCGCTATTCAATTCGAAACCGATCACCATTTCCGGTGTCGCGGGCATTAACGATGTGGTGGGGCTTCCGGCGTCGTTTTCCGGCACCTGTGGAACCTGTCATGATTCGCCCAACGCCGGCGACCACTCCGTTTCACTACCGCTGAACATTGGAGTAGCGGACCTGACCAATCCCCTGGGCGTCGGTTATCTTCCGGTGTTCACTCTGGTGAATAACACTACTAACGAAACCGTGCAAACAACCGATCCGGGACGAGCGATGATCACCGGGAAATGGGCGGACATCGGCAAGGTGAAGGGTCCGGTTCTGCGGGGGCTCGCCAGCCGTGCGCCGTACTTTCACAACGGCTCGGCCGCCAGCCTGCAGGATGTGCTGGTGTTCTACAACACGCGATTCAACATCGGATTTACGAATCAGGAAGAGGCTGATTTGATCGCGTTCCTGAACACACTCTAGCGGAGTCAGGAATCTACTCGGAGGTATAACAGTATCAAGCCCGGCGAGCTTTAGCCACTTACCGTTGTGCGGGATCATTCGCGTCTCGCAGAACATCCACCTGGCCAAGCCACGAGAGAAAATGCGTCACCGCGCTTTGGTCGTCCAAGTAGTATCGCGCCGCGGTTGCTTTAGCGTGGCCCACTCGGACGGTGACGCCCTCCGGTAGAGCGGCGAACGCATCTTCGTCCGTGGCGTCGTCGCCGACATAGAGCGCGAGTGTATCGGCGCATCCGCCGGCCTGTTGAATCCAGCGGACGGCCGTACCCTTGTTCCAATCCACTCGCGGGCGTATTTCGATCACTTGCAGCCCGCGTGTGATACGAAAGATGTTTTCAGAAAAGGCGAGCTCGGCGTGGACGGTCTTTCGAATTTCATCCAGGCTGGCGCGCTCGGCTCTGCGAAAATGTACGCTCGTCGTGAGCACTTTGTTCTCGACTTCTACACCGGAAATATGGCACAGGCGCTCGCGAATCCGGCGCGAGAGTTCGCCGAGGATCTTGATCCGCTGGAGAGCTTGGGGTTCGACGAAGTTCAGACCCTCGCCCCAAATTTCCAAGCCATGGTTCCCGGCGTAAGTCAGGTTGGCCATGCCGACGCGCTCGCGAACGTCGTTGAGGGCACGCCCGCTCACAATCGTAATTGAACATGCGCCGCTATCACGGAGCCGCTTCAGGGCGATGCGCGTCTGTGTAGGCATGACCGCCTGATCCGGAAATTCAACGATCGGACTCAGCGTGCCATCAAAGTCCAGGAATAGTAAAACCCGCCGGTGTTTCCGAAGCAGAGAGCTGATATCAGAAAGATGCTCGAACAGAGGTTGAGGCATGGGATTGAGTTGCATTAAATTGAGTCGCGGCAGTTGCGCGCTGTATCGGATCGAGACGGACTTCAGAAGCTGCACCGATCAGGTTGGCCGCCCAACGGTAAATGTTATAGTGCTTCACCACGCGCCGCATGCGCTTCATCCTTTCTCTTTTCTCGCGCGCATCCATCTCCAGGGCGTAGTGGATAGCATCCGCAACCTGATCGGTGTCGTAGGGATTCACAATGAGGGCGTCTTCCAACTCAAGACTGGCGCCGGCGAAGAGGCTTAGAATCAGAACGCCATTTTCGTCGCTTCGGGTGGCGACGAACTCTTTCGCGACCAAGTTCATGCCATCGTGCAGGGATGTCACCAAACAAATATCCGCCATCCGGTAATATGGCTCGATCTGATCGTGATTGAGGTGCCCTTTTAGGAAGACAATTGGCTTCCAGTGCCTGGTCTGGAACCGTTGGTTGATGCGCTCCGTTTCGGCCTCTACGTCCGCGATCAAGTCCTGATAGCGGTGGATATGGGTACGGCTGGGAGCGCCGATTTGCACATGCGTGAAGCGGCCCTGGTAGGCAGGATGTTTCTCCAGAAAGCGCTCAATGCCTCGAAATCTCTCCGGAATGCCTTTGGTGTAGTCCAGTCGATCGACGCCGATTCCCAAGTAATCAGCCTGGCAATCGAAGCCGGTTGCTATGGCAGCACGCTCGGAGCGCACGGACAGGTATTCATCCCGCGAGCCGCGAGGAGAAGCGCCGTGAGAATCGCGGGATGCGCGCTCCTTGAAGTCGACACTAATGGGAAAGGGACGAACCGAAGTAACGTGGCCGCCCCTGGTTACCGCGAAGCGCTCCCATTCGATCCTCGATTCCAGCGTGCGGTCAATAGTCTCGAGGAAATTGTTGCAGTGAGCTTGGACGTGGAAGCCGATCAGGTCGGCACCCAGCAGCCCCTCGAGCAATTCCCGCCGCCAGGGGCAGATGCCGAACGCTTCCGAGTTGGGCCAAGGAATGTGCCAAAAGATGGTGACGCGAGCGTCGGGCCGCCTCTGCTTGATCAGTACGGGAAGCAATGCAAAGTGATAATCCTGTACCAGAACCGTGGGATGTTCTACTTCAGCGATTTCTTCCAGCACCGCTTCGGCGAACTTCACGTTCACATCGCGGTACGCCTCCCAGTCCTCCACGCGAAACACCGGGCGAGTATGCGCAATGTGACAGAGCGGCCACACTCCCTCGTTAGCAAAACCGTAGTAATAGCGTTCTTCTTGCTGCGCTGTCAGCCACACTCGACGGAGCGTATATTCAGCGGAGTCGGGAGGGACTCCGAGGCGGTCATGCGCGTCCACCGTTTGACGATCGGCACTACCAGCTCCATGTGCGATCCAGGTTCCGGCGCACGCTCTGAGCACCGGCTCCATCGCAGTTACTAACCCGCTGGCTGGAGACACCGGGTCAATAGAACCTCCACGGTGCACGTGCATCAGAGGCTCCCGATTGGACACCACAAACAAGCGGCTGCCTTCGAGCGCAGCTTCCTGAAACACCCTCAGTCGCTCCGCGGTCCAGAGTGAATCGGCGGTTTCGCGGAGCCGGGCCTCTTCTTCAGCCGAGGCTCGCGCCACTTGCAAGCTGGTTGCCAGATGAGTAGCTTCACGCGCCAGCGGCCTCAGGACTTGCTCGGTGGGCATTACCGGATTCGAGACCATTGTTCCCGCTCTGAGATCGTGCAGCCATTGCGCCAGGCGCGCGATGGGGCGCTCCACGCTCCAGCGCACCACCAGCACTGTAATCGCCGCGATGAGCAGCATTTGCATCAGAACGTGGAAGAACGTGCCCCGCCATAATTTGGTGTTCTGTGCCTGGATGTACGCGGCATCATGGAACACTGCTAGAGCCCCGACGATGGAGCTGTCGACGTAAATTGGCACGGCGTAGAGATGAGCCGCTGAGTGGCCTGAGCCAAAAAAGTGACTCCACCCGCGGCCTTCGAAGACGCTCCCGTCCAAGGGAGGCGGTGCGATGCCCAAGCGGGCGGCCAGACTGGCCGTCAGCAAAATAGGACGGCCATTCGCGTCATAAAGCGCGACGCCATCCAGACGCTCGCGATTTCCAAAACGCTCAACGATTCGCCGCAGGCTCCCACGCGCACCCTTCATCCAAAGAGGCTCGACGGTTTCCTGGAGGCTCTCCGCCAGAACCTGTGCCCGCTTTTCCAAGTCCGATCGCCGGCTGCGGGTATCTGCGCGAACCTGGTAAAGCGCAAACAGAATGGAGATCAGCGTTACCGTCAATACCAAGGAAAGGACTAGTCGAAAGCTCATCCTCATGGCATTTCCTTCCGGACACCTGCCTGCCCACACGTCGCTTGATAGGCAAAAGCGAGCAATGTGATTGCCATCTTCCTAGTGGGTGAGGCAGCAATCGTTTACGAACCAGCGGGATAATTCCATGGCCGACACTACAGCAATTTTTACCGGCCAACTGAGCGGCTTCTGGCCCTGGCGCTATGGCAACCGACGAAACGGATAGCCACCTCCATGTTCTTGATCGGCTCATGCCCTTCCCTCTTACGCCCTGCCGGAACTGTTAAAGCGCGCCTCCCCGTTACACGTCCAGGGCGGAGCACAGAGGGTCGCGTGAGGCGGCGGTTCGTGGTCGAGGCATTCTTTAAGGAGTTGCAAGCAAAAACGTATCGAACTTTTACGAAGTTCGAAACGGGTTCGAAATGTTTCCGAGGGACGCGGCTCGCCTACGGGTTCTCTTTCAGGTACTTCTTGTCCACATGATGGCTGGTCGGTTTCGTGTTGTACCGCTGGCCATGCTCTGGGCACTCGATCAAAATGTTGTGTTGGACTGCGATTGGCAGCGGATGCCCGCGGGAGTTGCGCGGCACGCTTTCGAGCGTTTCGCCGTGTCTAAGCATATATTCTGTTGCGAAGTCATGCTCGCCATGAACGCGCTTCGATTCTAGGCCGCATTGCTTTCCTGTGTTCGGGTCGTATTGGA
>CAVRZH010000161.1:0-19714 GCA_963725455.1 Bryobacterales bacterium | reverse complement strand
CCATGCGTTGGCGATGAACGCGTAACATGACGCCCTCAGGAATACGCAGGGTGATGTAGCCACGCTTGCGCCGGGTTTCTGGACTTCCCCATTGGAGCACGCCCTCTTCGTTTTCAAACATGCGGCGAATGGTCTTTTCACTCAGCCCCCATCTCTCGGCGATCTCTCCAACGGAATAATGGCGCTCCAATCCTAATGCCTCCACCAAATCTCTCAATCGGCGAACTCGCCCGTTGCCACCCACTGAGCGCATTCAGGTGTTAGACTCGCTCGTACGGTCTGCTCGTATCGCTCCACGTCCGCCGATGAAAGTACATCCCGCCAGCGTCCGTTGGTGCCCTTGTGGAAAAAGGTGTTTGCACCCCCATGGAACATCAGATCCAGGGCCGGCGAATTTGCCAAGGCAGTTTTTCTCATATAGTCGAACGTGCAGTGCTCCACCATGGCCGGCCAGCGCGTTTCGTCGATTCCAATGCCGAGGAAGCTCGCAACTCTTCGCATTTCCGCTGGCAGGTCGGCTTTGAGGTTATTGAAATGAACCAGCAGAACATTCGGCAAATGCCGGATGTCCCACCACGCTTGCGTGTGCACCCAGAACGACACGCCAAACGGCAACCCTCCGCCATCCAGCCACTCGTGAAAATACTGAACGATGTCGCCCGTGGGCCGCTCCATGGGAGGGCCAATGCGGTCAGGAGTATCGTTGGTCATGCCATACGCCTGGTCCGACAATCCCATGTGATGGTTGTAGAGGCTCCATAAAGTGTCTCTGCCATCCCGGCCTACATAGATGTACTTCGCCTCCGGCGAAAACACCAGTGCGTCCACAGGCAGATGCGTCTTCAAGAAACGACGGTGTGCTTGCGTCTCCAGTCGCTCCGTAATTTCAGCAGGCGATGACGCGCAGGATTCCACCCACGGAGAAACCTCCAGCAGGGAGCACTCGGCGCCGCGGAAAATGAGCTGTCCTACAACCTGTTGCATCCAGGTAGTGCCGGTCTTTGCGTACGTGGCGACAATGATGTCGTCACTCCGAAATTTGAATCCATTCCAGCGGGTGGAATCGCAGATACAATTTCGTATCTCGCGGGTTTTCCGCGGCCATGCGGCTGGGTGGGTCGAGCTCGCGTGCCTCGAGTCTTCCTTTACCATTGCACTCCTCGATATGGGCTGGATATTCTTTCCGCCCGGTAAATTGGATTGCCCTTGATGTCCATCTGCCAGATCTCTTGAGGGTGGCGCTCATCGGTGAGTTCCATCACCACCGAATTCAATCCCGCCTTGCCTTGCGAGCTGAGAGTTGCTTCGATTCCGCCGTCCGGCAGCGCGACAATGCCGCCGCCCCAGGAAGAGTATTGGTCAGACGGGAAAATCTTCCGCGCCACAATGGTCGCGGTCCTGGCCTGCTCGTCGATTTCAAAAACGGGCACTGAGGTATAGCAGCGCTCGCCTTTCTTGGCGGAGCCTGGTTCCACGCAGCGGTTGCCGTCCGCGGTGAGACGGCCGTCGCCGTTGTCCATCAACGCGAGTCGGAAGACCCCCGCGCTTCTGGGCCCCAATATCGCAGGCAGATGCTGCCCGTATTGCCAATCCTCGGGATCTCTGCCGTTCACTAATTTGAGATCGCCCCCTTCGCCCAAGCGCCACAGAATCTTGCCGCTGCCCTTGCCATTGCGGTAGTCGATCTTAATTACCCAGCTTTGGTGCCGCATCGACAGCAGCAGGTTGCCGTCATCGGCCGTGTAGATCACCGCGTTGGAATGAGTCCAATCCGGCGACCACATGGGCCTTCGATGGATGTCGAGATGATCGAAGGCGCTCCAGGTCCAGACGGGATTCAAATTGTTGTCCAACTCAACCAGGACGTCTCCAAAGATGTCCGTTTCACCTTGACCCGGATCGCTACCCGGACGGTACTGGTTTGCAATGACGATCCAATGGCCGTTGGGCAGAACTTCCACGTCGTGATGAAAGGTCTGCAGCTTCAATTCCGGATGACCGCAATCGTGGAGTTTCTCATTTAACTCCTGCAAGGTGATTTGGCGAACCGTGCGCCCGGAGAGATCGATCTCGCGCAAAGCGGACAATACGCCTGGAGGCGAAGGCCCGGACAAAAGCGACTGCGAGGAAAGGCTGAATAGCAACAGAAAATCACCGTCTGGCAGAACCTTGACGGGATTTAAGAACGACATCTCCGCGGTCTTCGCAATTTGCAGCATCTCAGGCGTCTTCGCTTGTCGCTCGGCAAGCTTGGCCAGATCATCGGGGATCGGGCCCGAGTGCCGCTTCCATCCGAACCAGCCCGCGATGCGAGTGAACATTCGCTCTCTCAGCCTCAGGGCCAGGATGTGCTCGGACGTTTCGCGCTCGGGCATCTCGTAGCTCCAAAGGATTCTTCCATCCAGATCCGCCAGCGCGATCTGGGATTTCACCCCGGTGCTCGAATTGAGTAACTCAATTCCCGGTTGGACGGCGGCTCTTTGCAATCGCTCGCTTCGGATCTGCCAGTCACGCATGCGCGGCGGCAGAGAGCCCGTATCGAAGACGTGACCAGCGTCGGTTACTTGCGTGCCATCGGAAAAACGTATTGTCGCCCGAATGTAGTACCTGGTTCTTGGCTGCATTCCGGCCACCAGGATTCGCACCGGAACTCCGTTGCCGCCCGCGTGGCGAGTCCAGGTGGACAACGCGTAACGCTGATCCGGGCCATAATGGATGGTCACTTCCGATGGCGCCGGCGGAGCAATGGTATAGAGCGCCACTTGCGGATTGTCGGTTGAGTCCAGTTCGCCCGCGGCCATGCGGTGCGTCCCGGTTCCAACAAAACTTGTGCGGGTGCACCCATGCAGCACCAGCAATCCCACGAGCGGAGCAAGGTACGAATATCTACCGATCCGATGTGATAAGAGACCTCGCAAAAGTGCTGTGCCCACCAACCTGAGCGCGGATCCTCAGCCCACGATTGCCTGCAACGGCTGCATATACTCGTGGCCGGGCGTCATGCCGCGCTAGTCTTGGTGTAGACGATTTCAGTTGCTGCATGGTTGCGCCATCCGAGCCTGTCCGCCGCCAAAAGTGAACCGAAAATTGTATATTTTTGTACGTCACGCATCGGGCCCGAGGTCCTGTCAAAATTTGTAAGTGTGGACTATCGGCAACCTTCCTAGTGCCTTCGTCGTCGTGATCCAGGGATGATCCCTTGTCATCACAAGAAACGATAGAGTAGGGAAGAAGAACAGGGATGTCTCAAGGAAACCACGTGGAAAATGCAAGCTCATCGCACGGAGGTGCCGACCACGGAACCTCTGGCGCGCTTCTGTCTGGCTCCGGGGTTGAGTTTGAACCGGACGAAGCCCAGCGGCCCGATACTGGCAGCACGTGGGATCCCCTCCGAGAACATTCCCACCTCAAGGTTCGCCGTGACGCGTGGGATTGGGTTTTGTGTCTTGCGATTTTGTGCGGGCTGCCTGTTCTGTTCTATCTCACCGTTCACAATGGGCTGGTTCAGCCGCTGCTGCTGGAGGCGGAAGGCCATCAATGGATGCGGCTGATCCTCCGTCCTACCATTCTCTGGATGGTGATGGGCACCGTTCTGCTCACGTTTCGCACGATTCTCTGGCTCCGTTACCGGCCGTTCGAGGCAGCAACTTTCGCCGACGCTCCGTATCTCACCGTCATTATTCCCGCCTACAACGAAGGTGAAATGGTTCTGAAAGCGATCGAATCGGCGGCCACAGCCTACTATCCACCGGACCGGCTGGAGATTTTCGTTGTGGACGATGGCAGCACCGACGATACTTGGCGATACATTCGCCAGGCGGCGGCGAAATTTCCACAAGCGGTCAAGCCGATTCGCTTTCGCAAGAATCAAGGCAAGCGTGCCGCTCTTTCCGCCGGCTTTCGCCGTTGCCGCGGTTCGGTTGTGGTGACCATCGATTCGGACAGTGTTATTGAGCCGAACTCTCTGCTTGCCATCGCAGGCCCGTTCCGCGATCCGAAGGTAGGAGCTGTGGCTGGGCGCGTGCTGGTCTACAACCGGCGAGAAGGTGTGATTCCTCGCATGCTTCACGTGCGCTTCATTCTTGCATTCGATTTGCTGCGCGCGGTGGAGTCTTCCTACGGCAATGTGTTCTGCTGCCCCGGCGCGCTCACTGCCTTCCGCACGTCCTCTGTCTTGCGCGTAGTGGATCGTTGGATGCAGCAGACCTTCTTGGGCGCGCCCTGCACCATTGGCGAAGATCGCGCCATGACCAATCTAATTCTCGAATTAGGACAGGACACCGTCTACCAGCGCACGGCGATAGTACGCACGCTGGCGCCGGCTGGGTTCCGCCAGTTGTGCCGCATGCTGATTCGCTGGGATCGCAGCTATGTGCGGGAAGAATTTTGCTTTCTGCGGGTGGTTTGGAAGCGTCCGTTAAAAACCCGCGTGATCGCGCTGTGCGATCGCGCCATTACCAATCTGCGGTACCCCGTTCACTATGCCAGCCTGTTCTTGATCTTATTTCTGGCCTTCCATCATCCGGCGCTGCTGGTTCGGTTCCTGCTCGCGGTGGGGCTGATGTCTTTGTACAACATGTTTTATTACCTGCGTAGCGAGCGTTCGCTCGATTTCTGCTACGGCATCTTCTACGCCTATTTCGAGATGGCGACGCTGTTTTGGATCTTTCCGTATTCCTTGCTGACGGTGCGCGCCCGGGGCTGGCTGACGCGCTGAGCCTTTGCTATCCGCCCACCAGCACCACGCCGGCCAGCACCGCCAGCGCTCCGGCGGCTCGCCGGGCGCCCAGACGCTCATGTAAAACAAATTTAGCCAGCAGCGTTTCCAGCACGAAACTCGCCGACGAGGCCGGCACGGCGAAACTCAGCGGCTCGGTTTGCACCAGCGCCATAAACGAAAAGAACGATACCGCGTTGCAAGAGATGCCCAGGATCAGCAGGCGGCGCTGGGCGATGACGTGCAGCAAGCGCGCGAATCCGCGGGCGCTTACCGATTGTTCACCCGCGCGCTTCATTTCATGGCTCTGCAATAGGTCGCCCAGAACGGTGGCGATCACCATCGCGGCCACCAGCACCCACTTCATTTGGGCGCCTCCGCGGGCGAAGTTGTATTCCGCGACGTAGATCCAACCAGCACGGCGCCGGCAAAGATCAGCAGCGTTCCCAGCCATCGCTGATGCGTTACGGTTTCATGCAGGAACACCTTGCCCAGAAAAACTGCGATCACGTAGCCGACGGCGGTAACGGGAAGGACAAAACTCAAGTCAGCCAGGCTGAACAGGGCGATGCGCGTCAGCAGGGCCAGGATCAGCGCAACCACGCCCATCGCAACGAACGGGTTGAGCATGGCCCGCAGATAGAGCGCCGGGTTCATCGACATTCTCTCCGGCACCTGCTTCATGCCCCAGGCCATGGCGGAATTTCCGGCCGCCTTCAGCGCCAGGAAGAACACCAGGACAGAATAGGTTTTGAAAAGGGCGCTGGAGCGCTCAGTAAGATTCTTCATCCGCCCGCGCGCCGCAGAAGTTTCTCGGCTTCCTGCCGGGGAGGGTCGTCCGGAGTCAAACTGGCGTGCAGATAGCCTTCCAGGAGACCACGCGCCTGCTCCAGGTTGCGATGGTTCTCTATGTCCACTCGGGCTTCCGCGAAGGCCACGGTAGGCTTGCCGGGGGCCAGCTTTCTGGCTTCCGCGAACAGCAGGTCGCTCTCCGCGAAGCGTCCTCGCTTGGCGACGTATCGCGCCAGATCCACGATTCGGCCCGCTTCCGCCGGAGCCAGTTCCATGGCGCGGCGCAGATGGGCTTCCGCGGCAGCGTAGTCTTTTCTTCGGTCGGCCAGTTGAGCAAGTTCGAACTCGCTCTCCGGAGGCCGCTCGCTGGCGATGCTTTTCGCGATGGCCTCGGCCTTTTCCAGCCCACCGCCCAGAAAGCCGGGTGCGTTGAGATAGAAATCGAACAGGTCGTTCTTGGCTTCGTGGTCGCGCGGATCCAGTGCGACGGCTTTCTCGAAACATTGGCGAGCCTTGGATGCGTTGAAGCCGGCCATCAGCCAGCCGCCGGTTTCCGCGCGCCGTCCCCAAGCGCGGCCAAGCCAGAGCTCAGGCTCCGAACTCGAGGGAGAAAGGGACACAGCCTTCTCGAAAAACTCGGTGGCCTTCTTATAGTCGCCGAGCATGAAGTAGTTCTTACCACTCAAAAGATAGGCGTCCGCATCCGGAGCGGGATTTTCCGCCAGCGCTCGCAGGGAGCTCTGGTATTCAGTCTGCTGGTAGAGAGCGCTGGCTCGGTGGACGATATCTTCAGAAGTTACCGGTCGCGAAGCTGCGGCTGGAGAAGCCGTGGCAGCCAACACCAGTAGCCAAAGACCACTCAAAAAACGCATAGCCAGCATGATCCAACGGAACTGATTCTTCTATTGTACAAGCTGGCTCGCGTATAGACAGCTATTCCTTCTTATACGTGATATCGACAGGCCCGCGACGTCCGCCTGACTCAGTCAACTTCAGTTCGCCGCCCGAAATAGTGCCCTTATACTGCTGTGTAATTTTGTTATCGCGAAATTCTCGAACCACGGTAAAGGAAATATTGTCGCCGTCAATGGCCCCGTTTGAAATCTCAATTGGTTCTCCGTTGCGGCCTTGCATGCTGCCTGTCAGAGTGTTGCCGGATGCTTTCAGCATCAGGGTCTGGGTCTGGGTGCCCCGCCGCCCTTGGATCTGAGCAGTCCACTTGCCGTCGATATCGGCCGCGAAACTCGCCCAAAGGGTGAGCGCCGCCAGGACGATCATGCACTGGATGCTCGCACGTATGGTTTTCATGTAGTCTTCTCCTATCGCGCCTTCAGGCGCCTATTAATAGAGACCGTTCGAACCGGGGCCAACCCTGTAAGTGTTTGTCAAAACTGGTGCTTTGGTTAGCTTACGACGGGTTGGCTTACAATACGAACATCTCCTTTCATGTCAAGCACGCCGCCTGTTCCCTATTCACTTACCATCGGCACGCCCTGTTTCGGCGGCCAGGTGAGCTGGCTCTACGCCGTCTCCCTGCTCAAGCTGCAGAAAGCCTTTACGCAACGCGGCTGGCATTTGAATTACCTGCTCCAGGCCGGTGACGCTTTAGTGACGAGGGCGCGGCAGACCATCGTTTGCCATTTTCTGGATAATCCGAATGCCACTCACCTGCTGTTTATCGACGCCGACATCGGCTTTGAGCCGGAACAGGTACTGCGCCTTCTTGATTTTGGCGCCGACGTTACGGGGGCTGTTTACCCGGTGAAGCAGATCAATTGGGAAAAGATGGCCGGAGCCGTGCAAGCCGGACGCAGTCCGCTCGAATCCGCGACGTTGTCTTACGTCGTCGAGCGCGAACCAGGGAAGGAAATGGTGGTGCGCGGCGGGTTCGTGAAATCGCGCTACGCGGGCACGGGTTTTTTGATGATTCGGCGATCGGTGCTCGAGTCCATGATCGGGCATTACCCGGAGTTGCGCTACACGCACGAACACCGGGGGGACGACGACCCATTGACCAATAATCCTTGGCGCTCCGCCCTGTTCAACTGCATGGTCGACAAAGTTACTGGGTTTTACCTCAGTGAGGATTTTAGTTTCTGCCGGCGATGGATCGATATGGGCGGCGAGATTTGGGTGGACTACACCAGCCGGCTGAATCACGTCGGCCTGATGGTTTACAGGGGCAACATGGCCGCCGGGGTAGATCTGCCACCCGCCTAGAGCACAGGGCGCAGTTCGTCAAGCAATGGGCCCAGGCCGGCTTCATAATTACGCCAGCGTTGCAGCGAACTGCGAAACAATGGTTGCCGAACCTGCACCGCGCTGGCGGTTTTTACCGGCCGGGTGGATTTATGGAAGCTGATGCAGGCATCGTCCCAAGGCAAGCCACAATAATCGATCAGGCGGCGAGCCTGGCCTTCCAGGTCGTCCACCACGTCCTCATAGGCGACGTCGAGCATGGCGCCGGGAGGAAGAATTGATCGCCAATGATCCATCAGTTTGCTGTAGCCACGGTAGTAGCGGCCCAATTCCGCCAGGTCATAAGTGAAATAAAGGCCGTTGGTGAAAAGCTTGGAATAGCAGGACACACATGTATCAATGGGATCCCGGACGCTGTGAATGATCCTGGCGTTGGGCAGCATCAGGCGGATCAGCCCGACGTGTAAGAAGTTGCCGAGCAATTTGTCGACGATCCGGCTTTCGCCATTCGACACTTTCGGCAGGCGGGCAAGATAAGACTGGCCAAGCCGCCGAAATCCAGGGCCATCCAGAGCGGTAATGCTTTCCGGATAAGGGAGCGGCGGATCGCCCGCATTAAAAAGACCGCTGGACTCCATCGTCTCGATAGCCGTTAGTTCGCCGGCGCCGTGAATTTGCGGATGGCTGGCCAGTATCTGCTCGATCAGCGTGCTGCCGGAACGCGGCATGCCGACCACGAAGACCGGAACGTCCGATGGCTCGCCCTGTCCCTGGAAGAGATCGAGGCGGCTGCGGCCGAATGCACACGAAATGCGCTGGAACAGCTCAAGAACATTCTTTTCCTGGTAGTTGAGCAGGGAGCGTTTCAGAGCGTTCCCGTCGCGTAGGTTCTCAAATGCCCGCGCGTAATCCCCCGTGTCTTCGAGTGCTTTCGCCAGCGCAAAATGGATGTACAGCGCCTTGTCAGCGGGTAAATCGTTTCGCCCGGCTAACGTTTCGAGCGCGGCCAGATCGGGGTCGCCGAGGTGGAAGCGCTTCAACTCCGAGCGATTCAAATGAGCCTCGGCATAGTCCGGCCGGATCGCAATCGCGCGTTCATACTGCACCATGGCGTCATCGAACTTGCCCTGCTCTTTAAAGATGTTGCCAAGGTTGTTGTAGGCATTGGCATAGTCCGGTTTCAGGACCAGAGCGCGTTCGTAATGCGCTTGGGCCTCGTCTGCCCGATCCTGCCTGGTGAGCGCATTGCCCAGATTGTTGTGGGCGGCGGCATAATCCGGCCTAAGAACAAGCACACGCTCGTAATGCGCTACGGCCTCATCGATTCTGTTGTCCTCTAACAGCACGGTACCGAGATTGTTGTGAGCATCCACATAATCCGGTTTGAGAGCCAGGGCGCGCTCATAACACGCTATCGCCGCTTTTATATCGCCTTGAGCCTGGCGGACGATTCCCAGATTGGAGAAGGCTTCGGCGAAATTCGGCTTGAGCGCCAACGCCCGCTCCTGGCAGGCTACGGCTTCGGCGAGCTTTCCCTGATTGTGCCGGACGTTGCCCAGGTTGCTGTGGACCTCTGGCCAGTCTGGCTTCAGAGCCAGGGCGCGCTCAAAACAGGTGGCGGCTTGGTCGAGGTTGCCTTGTGCCTGAAAGATAGTGCCAAGGTTGGAATGATAGGCGGCTACATTTGGGCTGATGGAGATCGCCCGGCCGATCATCTCGATCGCGATCTCATGCCGGCCGCGCTGATGTTCCAGCATCCCAAGCAGATGCAGGCTATCGGCATGCTGGGCGTCAATTGTGAGAATGTGCCGGTAAATCGCTTCCGCTTCCGCCAACCGGCCGGCCCGGTGGTGATCGAGCGCCTTCTCCACCATATTTAGTGCAAACCGGGATATTGCTTCACAATCCTCTATCGTCGTAAAGGTTCGTTGCCAACAGATCGCGATCATGGGAGCATGAGAGAATCTATGCTCCGGCTTACAATTCTCTTGCTATGCTGTCTTTCTTTCCTCAGTCTGGCTCCGGGCTTCGCTCAAACTGCCGGAACGATTCAGACCATCGCTGGTAATGGTTCTCCGAACTATTCCGGCGATGGCGGTCCGGCTCTGCAAGCTGGTCTGAACGTTCCGGTGGAAGTGTATTTGGATAAGTCGGGCAACCTTTTCATCACCGATCAATACAACAACCGCATTCGCAAGGTAGCGCCCGACGGGACCATCACTACGGTTGCGGGCACCGGCGTTGCAGGATTTTCTGGAGATGGCGGTCCGGCCGTCGACGCGGAGCTGAACACGCCAACCGGCATTTTCGGGGACTCTTCGGGCAACTTGTATATCGGCGACCCAGGGAACCAACGGATCAGGAAGATGGATGCATCGGGGATCATTACGACGTTTGCGGGCAACGGAAACAAGGGATACAGCGGGGACGGCGGTCCGGCGATCGACGCCACACTCTACAACGCTTCGCGCGTCGCGGTCGATTCATCAGGCAATGTGTATATTGCCGACCAGAGTAATCATCGCATCCGCATGGTCAACCCCCAAGGCATTATCTCGACGTTTGCAGGCAACGGCGCCGGAAGTCCCCAAACGGGCGCTTACTCCGGGGATGGCGGTCTCGCGGTAGATGCGTCGCTGAACAACCCGACTTCGGTTGCCGTGGACGGCACCGGCGTGGTGTACATCTGCGACCAGTTCAATCAACGGGTCCGCAAGGTGGCGCTGAACGGCATCATCACTACCGTCGCGGGCAACGGCAACGCGGGCTATAGCGGCGACGGTGGCCAGGCGACGGCGGCAACGTTGAGCTACCCCGGCGGCATGGCCGTGGACGCCGCAGGCAACTTGTATTTCGACGACGACGGAAACTATGTTACCCGCATGATCTCGACCAGCGGGATCATTACTACCATCGCGGGTAATGACTCGGCGGGCTTCTCCGGCGACGGTGGACCGGCTACCTCGGCATCGCTCAGCGGGAACTTCGGCGTCGCGCTGGATTTGT
This sequence comes from Bryobacterales bacterium, assembly GCA_963725455.1. Taxonomy (GTDB): domain Bacteria; phylum Acidobacteriota; class Terriglobia; order Bryobacterales; family Bryobacteraceae; genus Palsa-89. Next base: position 9,000 of record CAVRZH010000161.1, on the reverse strand, counting down.
CCGGAAACATGTACATCGCCGATTCCGTGAACAATCGCATACGCGAAGTGTATTCGGCTGTGCCAGGCTTAACTCCGGTTACCTCCACGGCGGGCTTCACCAATGCAGCCAGCTTCACCAGCGGCGGCAGCCCCGGTGCCATCGCCACCCTGTTCGGCGCTCACCTGACTCGTAATCTGACCGGCATTGTCTTGAGTCCCAGCGTGCCGCTGCCCACCAGCTTGGCAGGCACAACGGTGACGATCAATGGCGAGCCGGCGCCGTTCTTTAACGTCGTGGATGTGGACGAACAGGAACAGATTAGCTTTCAAGTGCCGGTGGATGCGCCTACCGGTTCGGCGATTCCCGTAGTAGTGAGCAACGGATTCGCCAGCACCACGGTGCAGGTGACTCTCACCCCGGTGCAACCGGGGATCTTCACCATTAACGGAAATCAAGCGGCGGCCACTCACGCCGATTTCTCGCTCGTCTCGGCTACCAATCCCGCGGCACCTGGCGAAACGATCTTAGTGTATTGTACGGGCCTGGGCGCAGTGAAACCGGCGGTAGCCACCGGCGATGCCGCGAACGGCATCTCAAATACCATAGCTACCTTTACAGCAACGATTGCGGGGCAGAACGCCCCGATCGGGTTTAGCGGATTGGCTCCTGGAGCGGTGGGTGAGGGCCAGATCAACCTGACCGTTCCGATGGGAGCGCCATCGGGCCAGCAGGACCTGGTGCTGACGGGCGGCGGCGGTACCAGCAACACCGTGAAGATTCAAATTCAGTAGCATGCACTCGCCATCTCTGAGGCCCGCGGTCTGCTTGTTGAGCGGCGGACTGGATTCGGCCGTTAGCCTTGCCGTTGCGCGGCGTGAGGGCTACCAGTGCTACGGGCTGAGTTTCGACTATGGCCAGCGCCATCGCATCGAGTTGCAGGCGGCGGCCCGCGTGGCAACCAGCCTGGGCGCGGCCGAGCATCGCGTTGTCTTCATCGATCTACGGGCCTTCGGCGGATCCGCCCTGACGGCGGACATCGAGGTTCCGAAAGCGGGCGTGGGGGAGGGTATCCCTGTGACCTACGTTCCCGCGCGCAACACGGTGTTTCTGTCGTTCGCCCTGGCTTGGGCCGAGGTGCTTTCCAGTTCCGACGTTTTCATTGGCGTGAATGCGATTGATTACTCCGGATATCCCGATTGCCGCCCGGAATTCATCGCCGCTTTCGAAAACATGGCCAATCTCGCCACCAAGGCCGGCGTCGAAGGCCGCATGCATCTCAGGATTCACGCGCCGCTCATTCAACTCTCGAAATGCGAGATCATCAAATTAGGCGTTGGGCTCGGCGTTGATTTTAGTTTGACGCATAGCTGCTATGATCCGGACGCTCGGGGGCGTTCGTGCGGTTTGTGCGATTCGTGCCGCTTGCGCCTCAAAGGTTTTGCCGATGCGGGTCTTCGGGATCCGATTGAGTATTCGATTGAAAATCTCTGAAATCTTCTATTCTGTTCAAGGCGAGGGTACCCTGGTGGGCGTCCCTTCTGTATTCGTGCGTACCAGCGGCTGTAATTTGCGCTGCACCTGGTGCGATACGCCGTATACGTCGTGGCGGCCGGAGGGTGAAGAGCGGAGCGTCAGCTCGATCGTCGATGAGGTAGAAGGCTACGGAGCCTCGCACGTTGTTATCACCGGCGGCGAGCCTATGATCGCTCCGGAGATTGAAGCGCTGACCGAAGAGTTGGCCGAGCGGCTGAATCCACACATCACTATCGAAACCGCGGGGACCGTGGACGCGCACGTCCGGTGCGATCTGATGAGCATCAGCCCGAAGCTCGCCAATTCCACGCCGCATACGCGGGACAATGGCCGCTGGGCCGATCAGCACGAGCGGTTGCGCTACCAGCCCGAGATCTTGCGGCGGCTGATCCAGCTTTATCCCTACCAGCTCAAGTTCGTGATCGCCGATCCGGGCGATCTGCAACAGGTGAACGCAATTGTGAGCGATATCGGAGCATCGCGCCGCCGCGTGGTGCTGATGGCCGAGGGCGTGGATTCTACGATTTTGGCTGAGCGCGGCCGATGGCTGGCGGACATCGCCAAACAGGAAGGATTCCGGATGACGCCGCGGTTGCACATCGATTTGTGGGGAAACCGCCGAGGGGTTTAGGTGGCTCACGCAAGAGTGCGTGCGCCACGGGTCAGATCAGCTGGAAGCCGTCACGCGCGATCGGGACACACATGGTTTCCGACTTGTGGCCGTGCAGCGCAAAGATCTGCCGTACCAAGTCGCACACCTGCTCGGAGCCGCGTTCGTAGAACACCAGAATGGACGGGCCGGCGCCACTCAGGGCGCAACCAAGCAGGCCCGGGGCGCGCAGCTTGACCATTTCTTCCAACCCGGGAACCAGCCGATAACGATAGGGCTGATGCATGCGGTCCTCGAGCGCGGCGGGAAATGCGCTGGTGGTACCGGTGGCCAGCGCGGCGATCAATAACGCGCTGCGCTGCACGTTAAAGACAGCATCGCTTTTGGAGTAATCGGCGGGCAGGACGTAGCGAGACTCGGAAGTAGGCAGTACGAAATCCGGGACAACCACCGCCACACCGTAGCTGGGCGGCAGTTCGACGCGCACGGCTCGGACAGCGCCTCCGATATCGGTGGCGCTGGCGACAATGGAACCGAGCACGCATGCGGCCACGTTATCGGGATGGCCCTCCAGTTTGGCCGCTTCATCGAGAATCCGGTGAGGCTTCCAGTGCAGGCCCAGCAGATGATCGGCGATTACTACGCCCGCAGTGAGCGCCGCGGCGCTGGAGCCGAGTCCCTTGCCGAGCGGAATATCGTTCTCGATTTCGAGCGTAATCGGTGGCAGTATGTCGTCGACATCGGTTGCAACGTCGGCAGCGACGGCCAGCGCGGTGCGCCAGATGAGGTTGTCTTCGCCAGTAGAAATCTGCGCGGCGTCCCGCCCGCTCACTCGAATGGAAAGACGCGCGGCGCGCTCAAAACGGCACGTCAAATAGACCCCCAGCGCCAGGCCGAGGCAATCGAACCCGGGACCGAGATTGGCACTGGAAGCTGGAACGCGAACCTGCATTCGTGAGTCAGGCGAAGCGCGGCGTTAGAGCCTCACCACGGATCCCTTCCGGCAAGAGTCGTAAATGGCCGTCACCACTTCCAGAGCGCGGTATCCATCGGCGCCGGATGATAGAGGCTTGCGCCCGGCCCGAATGGCTTCGCCGAAGTCGATGAACTGTCGCTCGAAGGGAGTGAGCGCGCTTGCCATGGGATCGGTGGCGGCGGTCGCATAATCATAGGACACCGGCGCGGGATCGCCGACATCGTTCTCCACCTGCCAGGCCGTCAGCTTATCGCCAGTGATGATAGCGGTGCCCTTGGTTCCGTGGATTTCGATGCGCTCGGTATGGCCGGGCCAAAAAGCCGTGGAGGCTTGAATCACGCCGGTTGCGCCGGACGAATACTTGAGCACCGCCGCTAGAACGTCCTCGGACTCGATGTTGTGCCGCGAGCCCAGTTGCCAATAGCCGAACAATTCCTGCACGCCGCCCATCAGCCAGAGCAGGATGTCCACCTGGTGGATGGCTTGAATGATCAGCGCTCCGCCGCCTTCGGTTTTCCAGCTTCCTTTGATGGGGCGCGAATAATACGCAGGCGAGCGATACCACTTCACGTACGCGTCGGCTTGCAGGATTTTGCCCAGGCGTCCGTCGCACAAAGCGCGGTGCAGGAACTGCGTGGAATCGTCGAAGCGATGCTGGCTCACCACGCCCAGTTGGATGCCCGCATTATAAGCGATCTCCATCATGCCGCGAGCGGTGTCCAGACTGGTCGCCATGGGCTTTTGCACCTGGATGTGCTTCTTCGCTTCGGCGCAGCACTGCACGGGCTCCAAGCGAAACTCAGGGAAGGTGCAGACATCGACATAATCCACGCGCGGGTGACGGCACAAATCTTCAAAATTGGGAACGAACTCGCAACCGTAGTGCTCGGCGAACGCGCGGGCGCTGTCGGCATGGAAATCGGTGCAGGCCACCACTTCATAGCCGATGTTGGCGTAGGCCCGCGCGTGTTTATGAGCGATAGCGCCGGTTCCGATGATGCCGACCCGCATGCTAGCTATTGTGACATGACGCGCCACGCAATTCGGCGGGGAGGATGTAAAGCTATGTTAGCTTGTTGCCCCTTGCAACAAGTCTGCGGCACGCTCGCCCTTCCACCTTAGGCGGAGACGGTCGAGCGATAAGTAGACTACCGGTGTGGTGTATAGCGTTAGCAGCTGGCTTACCAACAAGCCGCCGATGATGGTGATGCCGAGCGGCCTGCGCAGTTCACCGCCCACGCCGTGCCCAAGCGCCAGCGGCAGCGCGCCCAACAGCGCCGACATGGTGGTCATCAGAATGGGCCGGAAGCGCAGCAGGCAGGCCTTGTAAATGGCCTCTCGCGGCGGCAGCCCTTCGGCGCGTTCCGCGTCGAGCGCGAAATCGATCATCATAATGGCGTTTTTCTTAACCAGCCCGATCAGCAGAATGATTCCGATAATGGCGATGATGTTGAGTTCGGTGTGACACAGCAGCAGGGCCAGCAGGGCGCCCACGCCGGCCGACGGAAGCGTGGAAAGAATGGTGATGGGATGGATGCAGTTCTCATACAGCATTCCGAGCACAATATAGACCGTGAGCAGCGCCGCGCCGATCAGAATGGGCTCATTGCGCAGCGAATCCTGATAAGCCTGCGCGGTGCCGGCGAAGAAGGTTTTGACGGTGTCCGGCAAGCCCACTTTGCGGGCCGTGGCCTGGATGGCATTGACGGCGTCTCCCAGCGCCACGCCCGGCGCAAGGTTGAACGAGATTGTCACTGCGGGGAACAAACCCTGGTGATTCACCGCCAGCGGAGCCACCGACCGTGAGAACCGGCTGATCACACTCAGCGGCACCGGCTGGCCCTCCGGATCCTCCACGTAAATCTGGCGCAGAAACTGTGGATTCTGCCAGAAACGCGGAGCCGCTTCCATCACCACGTGGTATTGATTGAGCCCAGTATAGATGGTAGACACCTGGCGCTGGCCAAACGCGTCGTACAGCACGTTGTCGATGAGCTGCGACGAGATTCCGAAGCGCGCCGCCGTATCGCGGTCGTACTTCACAATGGATTGCAGGCCGCTGTTCTGCTGATCGGTATTGACATCGCTGATCAACGGCAGACGCCGCAAAGCCTCCAGCATCGGCCGGCCATAAGTGGTCAGGTCCTCCACGTTGTCGCCGCGCATGGTGAATTGATACAGGGCGGCGCTGCTACGGCCGCCTATGCGCACGTCCTGGTTCGCTTGCAAATACAGCCTGGATCCCCGGATCACATTCAGTTTCGGCCGCAGCCGCTCGATCACGTCATAAACCGAAATCTTACGCACCGCTAGCGGTTTTAGTTCAATATTCAAGCGTGCCTGGTTGATGGTGTTGCCGTTGCCGCCGCTGCCTCCGGTATAACCGGTTACCGTGTCCACCGCGGGGTCGTGCTGCACGATGTGCACCATCTTCAGCAGATCGCTTTCCATGGATTGGAATGAGGTGTCCTGATCGGCAATCACGGTACCGCTGAGTGCCCCGTTGTCCTGCTGCGGAAAAAAGCCCTTCGGCACGTGAATATAGAGATAAACGTTGAGCGCGATGGTTGCAAAAAGGACCGCGAGCGTGATGGCGGGATGCCGCAGCACACGATCCAGCGTCCGTCCGTACAGGCTGACGATCCAATTGAAGCCCCGTTCGCTGGTCCGGTATATCCACCCGTGCGACGCATGTTCCTTGAGCAAATGCGCGCACATCATCGGTGTGGTGGTTAATGAGACAACCATGGAAATGGCGATCGCCACCGACATGGTCACGGCGAATTCGCGAAACAGCCGTCCGACGATGCCACCCATCATGAGCAGCGGAATGAAGACGGCGATGAGCGAAAGGCTCATGGTGAAAACCGTCGAGCCGATCTCGCGGGCGCCCTGCAGCGCGGCGGCGAACGGCTGCATGCCCTGCTCCAGATAACGCGTGATGTTTTCAATCACTACGATGGCATCGTCTACCACGAAGCCGCTCGAAACGGTCAGGGCCATGAGCGAGAGGTTGTCCAGGCCATACCCGCAGAGGTACATCACGCCGAAAGTCGCGATCAGGGAGGCCGGAACCGCAACGCTCGGGATGAGGGTGGTGCGGCCGCTCCTCAAAAACAGAAAGACCACCAAGACCACCAGCAGCACGGATATGCCCAGCGAACTCTCGATGTCCCGCACCGATGCCCGGATAGTTACCGTCTGATCCCGAGTAATGTTGAGGCGAATGGAATGGGGTATCGCGGCCCTGATCTGCGGCAGAGCCGCCCGGATCTGATCCACGGTGTCGATAATGTTCGCGCCCGGCTGCCGGTTCACCGTGACATTCACAGAGGTCTTGCCGTTGGCGTATCCCATGTTGCGTAGATCCTCGACCGAATCGGTGACCTGTGCAACATCATCCAAGCGCACCGGCGCGCCGTGGTTGTACGCAACAATCAGCGGAGCGTATTGCCTGGCCTTGAACATCTGATCGTTCGCGCCTACTTCCCAGACGTGGAAACCATCGGAAAAATGCCCCTTGGGAACATTAGCGTTGGCGTTGTTTAAAACGCTGCGAACCTGCTCCAGCCCGATGCCGTACTTATTCAAAGCCATCGGATTCAGCTCCACGCGAACGCCCGGCAGGGCGGAACCCTGCGCGAACACCTGTCCCACGCCCCTGATCTGCGAAAGCTTCTGCACGATGATGGTGGAAGCAGCGTCGTAGAGCTGGCCGCGATCGAGAACATCCGACGTCAGCGCGATTTGAAATATCGAAGCTTCCGAGGGGTTCACCTTGCGATAGCCCGGATTGCTGGGCAGGTTGGTGGGGAGATATCCGCGCGCGGCATTGATGGCCGCTTCCACGTCGCGCGCCGCGGCGTTGATGTCGCGGTTCAGTTCGAACTGCAGGGTGATTCCGGTGCCACCCAGCGTGCTGGTGGACGTCATCTCGGTGACTGCGGCAATGCGGCCAAACTGTCGCTCGAGCGGCGCAGCGACTGACGATGCCATCGTTTCCGGACTCGCGCCGGGCAGGCTGGCCTGCACGAAGATGGTCGGAAAGTCCACTCGTGGAAGAGGCGATACCGGCAACAGGTTGTACGCCACCGCGCCCGCCAGCGTGATTGCGACCGTTAACAGCGCCGTGCCGACCGGCCGATGAATAAACGGTTCGGAGATGTTCATGCGCTAATCGCTCATCCCCGCCGTAAGACTGGTTTGCTCGTCTGACCGCCCTATAGCGGCGCCATCGTGGTCACGATGAAATCGCAGTATCGGTGACCTCCAACTGCACACTTTTTACGGTATCAAAAACTCATCTGACCGGAGGACCCAGGGTTCGTCCAAGCGCTAAGCTTGCCGAAAGTAACCGGTCGTAATCAGAGCGGCGGCATCGCGGTGATCTACCGATTGTAAGTACGCGGGTTCATGGAACCGATACGCCCGTCCCGTGACCGGTCCTCTGACGACGATGTTATTCCGCCGCGTGAATTCGAGCGGCACGTTCGGACCAAGCTGATTTGTCACCCTAACCGCCGCTTCCTGGCTTTCTGCGCTGTTGCCGTGAACTAAGGCGGCGCGCTGCCGGCCACAACATCCCATGGGTATCTCCTTTTCACTTGTCTTGTTCAGTAACATCCGGCCGTCCCACACTCTCCAAAAAAATGGGCGGCTTGGCCGAATGGCCTGCGCTGAATTGTTCCGCCAGGCAAGCAGCACCTGAAAGCGCGAGCCACGATACAAACCTGTTCAGCATTCCGTCAGCCACGAAGAACGCGAGCGGAATGCTGATCCATAAACTGAGACAGTGGAAGCAATCCATCAAATGTCCCCAAATACTGGTTCCCAATCGAAGCCGGATCCGTACAATCACGTCCCAGGGCCCGTCTTCGGCTGCTAAGAGATGGGTGATCCGCCACGCCGCCAGTGCGGAAATGGTGAGCCGGAACCATACGTGCGCTTCGGTCACACGATTCTCCCGCTAGGTGCCGATATCGTTGATGACGTTGACTGCGAACAGCGCAAGTCGGGTGTGCGCGTCGCCTCCGTCACCCACCCAGGTGGTGTCTTGAACGCCAAGAGAGATGACGTAAGCGCACTGGCAACCTCGCGGCAACTGCCATGCATTCGTGGCAACGCAGGGATTGTTGGGGTCGGGAGGCGGGCCACCGTCGAGCGCGGTTACAACGTCCCAGGAAGCTAGCAGCGCCGCTTGGGTATTCATCGGCGGAGCCGCCTGCCATAAATTCGGCACACGCACCGTGGGACTGGTTCCCGGGCCTGCTCCGTTTGGATTGTAATCCGTCGACAGGAAGCTTTGTCCTCCACCGCCGTTCTTCTGATAGCTGAGTGAATAAGATCCGAAGTTGTCGTTCGGCGTCTTTTGCGGAGCTGTGATATCGATCGCGTAGTCCCATGCGATCCCCATCACGGGTGCGGTGGTGCCGACGTAGTCCTTTAAATGTAGATCGCCGCAGCCGATCACATTGCCAACCTGCGTGATCAGCCCCACCACGGGCGAGTTATCGATCCACACAACAATCTGATCGGTTCCCGCCGGAACCACCGGAGTATGCGGCGAGGGGATGGGACCCTCGTCCACTTCCAGGAAAATGACGAAACGTCCGTTGGGATTGCTGGCCCATTCGTTGTCCGAGCTGATCTTCGGCACGCTACTGAACGGGAACGGGCAGCTTTCCGAGGACCACGCAGCCACCAGGTCGCCATTGAGAATGATGTTGGGAATCGGGAAGCTGAACGGGCAGCCTGAAGACCACGGATGAGTGGAGGTGCCGTCATAAACCACCGGTGCGATCAGCGGTGTTCCGCCCAATGCCGTGGGGCTTGGGGTGGGAGACGGCAGCGGCACAGCTCCCAAAGCCGGGCCAAATTGCGCCAGTTGATATTGCGTCAT
>CAVRZH010000160.1:0-14051 GCA_963725455.1 Bryobacterales bacterium | reverse complement strand
CAGGACGCCGCTTACGACAACGGCCTCATCTGCGGAGGGCAACTCAGCGTGTTTGTCGAGCCCGTGGTTCCCCAGCCCCGCGTCTTCATCTTCGGCGCCGGCCACATTTCGAAGAGCATCTCGAAAGTAGCCGTACTTGCGGGATTTGCTTCGGTAGTGGTGGATAATCGGGATGCCTTCGCCAATCGCGAGCGCTTTCCGGAAGCCGACGAAGTCTATGCCGAAGAATACGAGGAAGTCTTTCCTAAACTTCCCATTCGCGACACCAGCTATGTGGTTATCGTCACGCGCGGCCATCGGGACGACATGCGCGTGCTGCGCTGGGCGGTGGAGACCAACGCCAAATACATCGCGATGATCGGCAGCAAGCGCAAAGTGATCGGCGTAGTCAAAGAGTTGGAGAAGGAAGGCATTGCGCGGGCCGCTTTCGAACGCGTTTTCGCCCCGATGGGACTCGATATTGGCGCTATCACTCCGGAAGAAATTGCGGTTTCCGTGGTTGCGGAGATGATCGCCGTTCGCCGCGCGCCCGAAGCGGAGTGGCGTACCGCGGCCAAATCCATTTTCGCGAGCGAAGCGTCGCGAGCCGTCCTGAAGTGACCGCGCGCGCGAATATCGCCGGCATTATTCTTTCCGGCGGCGCATCCCGCCGCATGGGCACTCCCAAAGCGCTGCTACCGTTTCAGAACGAAACATTTCTTGACCGCTTGATCCGGGTCTTTTCCGTGGTATGCGATCCGATCATCGTGGTGGTCGGCCAGCACGCGGAGAGGATTCGTTCCGGCATTGAACGGGCCGGCGAGGTCCGGTTTGCCGTGAATCCCGATCCGGAGCGCGGGATGCTGAGTTCGTTGCAATGCGGTCTGGCGCTGGTTCCGCCGGCGGCTGCGGCTGCAATGTTCCTGCCGGTTGACCACCCGAATATTGAGACCTCGACCATCCAAACGCTGGCGGCCCGATTCCAGTCCGATCACGCTCCGGTTACGGTGCCCACCTACGCGGGCGAACACGGGCATCCGGTCTGCATCGCACGCCCGTTGATTACGGAATTGCTGGCGCTTCCGCCCGGCGCCAAAGCCAGCGACGTGATCCATCGCCACGTCCCCCAGACTGTGTACGTGGAGGTGGCCGACCCAGCGGTGGTCACCGACGTAGACGATCCCGGCGCGTACGCGGAACTGCTGGCGCGGAACTCATGAAATCGATCGGCCGCTGGCTTTTGGTAGCGATACTTGCGGTGGTGGCGGTCGGCTTGGTGGCGCCGCGCGTAAGCGCTAATCGTTTCCGCCCGCGCATCCAGGCGGCGCTCGAAGCCGCGCTCAACCGGCCCGTGCACCTGGGCCCCGTTCACTTGAATCTATTCACCGGCCCCGGCTTCACCGTGGACGACGTCCAAATCGACGATGATCCAGCGGCCGGGATCGAGCCTTTCGCGCACGTGGAGCACATGCAAGCGCGCATTCGCTGGACCAGCCTGTTCACCGGCAATCTCGCGTTCTCCAGCCTGCGCCTAGACACTCCCAACGTCAATGTGGTGAAGATTCCTTCCGGCCCATGGAACATCCAGCCGCTGCTCGATCGTCACGCCCAGGCCGGTGCGTCGGGTCGTCAAAATGTGCCCGATATTCAGATCCGCGGCGGACGCATCGACTTCAAGTTTGGCGATACCAAGTCCGTCTTCTATATCAGCGACGCCGACGTGGATGTCTATCCCAACGAAAATGGCGAAGTGGTGATTCGTTTTTCCGGCGCGCCCGCCCGTACGGACCAGGCATCCCAAAGTTTTGGGGAACTGTCCGCGCGCGGTCTGCTGCAGTCCGGCGCAGGCGGCGAGAGCCGCTTGAGTATGGGCGTTCACCTGGACCGAACGGCGATTTCGGAGCTGACGCGTCTGTTCCATGGCAGCGACATCGGCGTCCACGGCTACGTTTTCGCCGATGCTACGCTGGACGGTCCGCTTTCCAACATCGGCATTACCGGCAACCTGAATATCAGCGACGTGCATCGCTGGGACCTGATGCCGGCGCCCGGCGAAGGCTGGACGCTCAACTATCGTGGACTGCTCAATTTGACCGGCCATCATCTCGAAGTCGCCACGCTGGCCGCTACGCCCGCCCAGCCGGATCCGGTCTCGGTCGAATTTCGTTTAGACGATTATCTCGCCGCGCCGAAGTGGTCCAGTAATCTCGAATTCCACAATCTTCCCGCCGCATCGCTGGTCGAAACCGCGCGGCATTTCGGTGCGCCACTCCCGCCCGGCGTACAGGTGGACGGCAAAGTAGAAGGCAGTATCGGTTATTCCAGCCAGGCGGGTTTTGGGGGCACTCTGGCGCTGGCCAGCCTGGCGGTGAAATTTCCGCAGGCCGGGCCATCGCAAGTCAACTCATCCCAGGTCAACTCTGGGCAGGTGAACTCCGTACAGTTCGATTCCGCGCAGGTCCAGATCTCCAATGGCAAAGTCGTTGTGGCTCCCTCGGATGTGCTGCTGGAAGACGGGCAGTCCGCGCAGATCGAGGGTGAATACGCGCTGGACAATACCCGCGCGGCCTTCCGTATCAGTACGCGATCCATGGCGGCCGGCGCCTCCCATTTGCTGGATGCCGCGCCCATCCCGCTGGTTGGGCAACTTCGTCAAGGATCATGGAAAGGCTGGATCCTGTATGAAAAGACCGCCGAAAATCCCGGTCTTTGGTCCGGCCAGTACGACCTGCAAAATGCCGTCGTGGATGTTCCGGGCCTGGCATCTCCTGTTCGGCTGGCCTCGGCAACCGTTCAGATGAGCGGCGGCGGGTTCCAACTCACCCGGATGCGAGGGCACGCGGGCATGGTGAACTTTGAAGGCGACTGCAAGTACGACGCTTCAGTCCCACATCCTGTACGCTTGCATCTCACGATTCCCGAACTGCAGCTCACCGACGTGGAGGCCCTGATGCTGCCCGCCCTGCGCCGCGACGAGGGCTTTTTGGCCCGGGCATTCCGCCGCGATCGCCCGATTCCAAAATGGCTGCTGGAACGCGACGCGGACATCAGCTTGCAGGTGGCTAGTTTGACGAACGGCGATTTGCCGCTGGGCGATCTGCGCGCACATGCGGTGTGGCACGGGCCATCCATCACCGTGCCCAACATGGATTGGCATCTGAATAGTATGCACGCCAGTGGAAAGATGGCTGTGAATCTTGCCCACGCCGAGCCGTCCTATGAGTTGACGGGCGCGGTGGAGAACTTCGACTATCGCAACGGCCAGTTGGACCTGGACGGGGAACTGCAGACCCGGGGCATTGGCGCGGCGTTGTTGCTGAATCTTCGATCGAAAGGGACGTTCGACGGGCGCGGAATTATGCTGGCGCCTGACGCGGCGGTGCGTGAGGTGTCCGGTTCCTATCGAGTAAGCGCATCGTCGGGAATCCCCCGGCTTCTGTTGTCGAACGTCCAGGTGCTGCAAGGCGCCGAGACTTTGGTGGGACAGGGCACCAGCCAACCCGATGGCCACATCGTGCTGGAATTGGCCAGCGGCCGGAAGCAGGTGCGGCTGACGGGCATGCTACTGCCGGTACATCCCGAGCCCACGCCCGCGCGATAGGCTGCTTACAATAGTATTGGTTGCCAGTCTTGAGTATTGGTACCCGCTCGTCCATGAATGAAGCCACCAGCGAGTTGCTCGCCGACGCGAACGATATCGTTCGGGAGCAGTTGGCGCTTGCCTGGGCCGAACATATTGAGCGGGTCCGGGACATGCTGGAAGCGCAGTGGCCGGCGCGCATGGAGCGCGTGCTCGAAGAGACCGTCGCTGGATTGGCCGCGCGCATGGAGGAGGAGCACCAGGACGCTCTCCAGGCCCGGATCCAGCAAATCAATCGCTCGGCCGAAACGTCGCGCCGGGAACTGATCCAGAAGCTGAACCAGATCACGCGCCGGCTGCGGAGCTTCGAAGACGAACGTAATTGGAGCAACACGCTGGTGGACGCCACGCGCGGATTTTGCGGGCGCGCCGCGCTGTTTCTAATTCGCGATCACAAGCTGTACCTGGAAACCACCCGCAATTTCGATGACGCCGATCTTGCGGAGGCCGTACCGCTGGATCAGGCGCCGGCGTTCGCCACCGCCATCGAGACGCGGGACACGCTGGTCGCCATGCGATCGAGCAGCGAGTTGTCCGGGCCAATCGCGGCCTATATGGAGGCAGAAGCGGACCCGGAGAACGCCAAGTGCTATCTTTTCCCAGTGCTGACGCGGCAAGAGGTTCCCTCCGTGCTTTACGTGGACTCGGGCGAAGTGGACGTGGATGCGATTGAGCTTTTGGTCGCGACGGCGGGCGCGGTTTTCCATCCCCAGCCTGTCGCGCAGCCAGTGCCGGTAGCGCCCTTATCGGCTGCGGCAGTGCCCGCGACCCTTGCGGATGGATTGGTCACGATCACGGCTGCGGCGACTGCCCCTAACTCGCAAAGTCAAAAGCCCGAGATTCTCTCATGGTTTTCACTTAGCCGCGAAGATAGGGAACTTCACCTACGCGCCCAGCGCTTCGCAAGCGTCCAGGTGGCCGGGATTAGGCTTTATCAATCAGAAAAAGTGAAGAATGGGCGCGCCGCGCACGATCTATATACGTCTCTTCAAATAGAGATCCATTCCGCGCGCGAGGCTTTTCGCCGTGAGTTTTTGAATGCATCGGACTCCATGGTGGACTATCTCCATCTTGAGCTGGTGAGAACGCTGGCAAACGATGACGCTGAAGTTTTGGGCAAGGATTATCCGGGTCCAATGGTCTAAGGGCTGGCTGGTTGGCCTTTGGCGATTGGCCGCGATGGCGTGCGCCTGCACATTCGTCGTGTCGCTGCTGGCCGCAGACACGTTCGAAGGAATAGCGGACCGGTATCGCAAAACGCCGACGCCTGTTACGCGCGCTGCTGTGCTGCGCTATGCGGAAACGCATCGTAGCGATAAGAACGGTGCTCTTGCGCTGCTGGTGCTGGGCGCTACCGAGGACGATCAGCGTCAGTTCGGCGACGCGCTCACCCATTTGAAGGCAGCCTCGAAACGTTTGCCGGAGCTGGCCGACTATGTGGCGTACCTGAGCGCCGTAGCAGATTCTGGATTACGGCAGTTCAACGACACCGAGCCGGCTTTGCAGCCAGTGTGGAAGTTCACGCCTGCGTCGCCACTGGTGACCAAAGCAGTCCTGCTGCAGGCGGATTCGTATCTCCAAGCCGGGAATCCGGTGGCCGCGGCCACTCTGGTTCAGCAACATCTGGCTGACCTGTCGACGCCGCAAGCCGAACTGTTGCTCGCTCGCGCTTACGAGGCGCAGGGCACTTCTGGAAAGACCGCGGATGTTGCCGCGCAGCATTATCAAAAGATCTATGTGGAATATCCGCTCTCCAAGGAGGCATCGGACGCCGAAGCGGCACTGACTCGTTATCCCAGCATTTCCCCCGATGCGCTGTTCGCGCGCGGACTGAAGCTGGAAGCGGGCGGGGATTATACGCGGGCCGGTAAGGAACTAACGGACCTGCTTCCCCGGCTGAGCGGCGAGAATCTGGATCTGGCGCGGGTGCGCATCGGCGCCGCGGCGTATGAGACACGGGACAACGAAGCCGCGTATAAGTACCTGAGCTCCTTTCAGGCCACGGCGCCAGATGCGGAGGCCGAGCGGCTTTACTATTTGCTGGAATGCCAGCGCCGCCTGAATCGGCTGGATGAAATGAACGCCACGCTTGGAAGGCTGACGCAAGCCTATCCGCAATCCAAGTGGCGGCTGGAAGGGTTGATCTCGGTTGCCAATTACTACGCGGCGCACGATCAGCCGGATACTGCGCAGCCGTTATACCGGACCTGTTTCGAGTCGTTCCCGAGCGATGCGGACTCGGCCGCCTGCCACTGGAAAGTCACATGGTCCACGTACCTGCGCGATCCCGCGCAAGCCGAGGATATGCTGCGCGAGCATTTGACGCGCTATGCAGCTTCCGACCAAACCAGCCCCGCGCTTTACTACTTAGGACGGATCGCGGAATCGAAATCTGACTGGGTAACCGCGCGCGCCTACTATGACGCCGTGAATAACGCATACCCGAATTATTACTATGCGATTCTCGCGCGCGAGCGGCTGGAGACTCCGTCGTTGGTGACCGCGACGGCGTCGCCCGCTACAGCGCAGTTTTTGAGCGCGATCCAAATCGTGAATCGCCGCGCTCCGGAAAGCTTCGACCCAACGCCGGTAACCAAGCTACGAATTGCGCGGGCGCATCTGCTCGACGTCGCGGGCCTGGACGATCTTTCTGAATCCGAGCTTCGGTTCGGCGCCAAAGTGGACGGGCAGCCGCAAGTGATTGCAATCGAACTGGCCGATCTGGCCACCCAGCGCGACGCCCCCGACCAGGCCATCCGCTACATCAAACACTATGCTCCCGGCTATTTATCCATGCCGCTGGATGCCGCGCCCGAGAAGTTTTGGCGCCTGGCCTTTCCTCTGCCTTATCGCAAGTCGCTCGAAGAATACTGCCGCACCCAAATGCTAGATCCTTATCTAATGGCCGCGCTGATTCGTCAGGAGTCCGAGTTTAATCCGAAGGCCGTCTCTCGAGCCAACGCGCGAGGCCTGGCGCAGGTGATGCCTACCACGGGACGTCAGCTCAGCCGCAAGCTCGGAATGCGCTTCAGCACCGCGATGCTGTTCACGCCGGATACCAATCTGAAGCTGGGCACTTTTTATTTGAAGCAGCTTTCCGATGAGCTGCAGGGCAAATGGGAAGCGGCGCTGGCATCCTATAACGCGGGCAAGTCGCACGTCACAACGTGGCTGGCTGCGGCGAACTATCGGGAGCCCTCCGAATTCGTCGAAAGCATTCCGTTCAATGAAACACGCGCTTATGTCCAAAGCGTGTTACGCAACGCCGAAGTCTATCGCAAGCTCTACGGGCCAAAGCTCACGGCAGTAAAGAATTAGCGAACCTTCAAAACCGCGGCGCCGCGTATGGCGTCGTTCTTCAGCGAATTGAGCGCCCGGTTGGCCTCCGCCAGCGGAAACACTTCGGTCGAGATATGAACCGGAATCTCCGCCGCCACCTTCAAGAAATCATTCCCGTCCGCGCGGGTGTTGTTGGCGACGCTTCGAACCACCCGCTCCCCATAGAGAAGATCGTAATCGAGCGGTGGAATTTCGCTCATGTGGATGCCGCCCAGCGCGAGCGTTCCACCCTTCTTCAACGCTTTCAAAGCCGCGGGCACAATCTCGCCTGCAGGCGCGAAGATGATTGCACTGTCCAGTTTCACCGGCGGCTCGGCAACCGTTCCACCGGCCCAGACCGCACCTAATTCCAGCGCAAGCTTCTGGTGCCGCTCATCGCGCGTAGCCGCGTAGACCTCCGCGCCCCAATGCCGTGCCACTTGAATGGCCACGTGGGAGGCGGCGCCAAATCCGTACAGACCCAGCCGGCCACCGCGCTCGATCCCCGAAAGCCGCAGGGCTCGAAAGCCAATAATGCCAGCGCATAACAAGGGTGCGGCCTTGAGATCGTCGAAGCCTTCTGGAATGGGATAGACGAAGCTCTCTTCCGCCAGGGCGTACGCAGCATAGCCGCCGTCGACAGTCCAGCCGGTGAACGTAGGATTGTTGCAGAGATTCTCTTTGGCCGCGCGGCAGTATTCGCAAGTGCCATCGGTGGAGTGCAGCCAGGCGATGCCAACCCGCGTCCCGATGTCGTGCTGCTTCGCGCGCTCGCCCACCGATTCGATCACACCGACAACTTGATGTCCGGGAGTAATCGGGGATTTGCGCGGCGCCAGTTCGCCTTCGATCACGTGCAGATCCGTGCGGCACACAGCGCAGGCGTTCACGCGCACCAGCACTTGGGTTCCGGATGGCGTGGGCTTGGGAACGTCGGTATATTCGAGCGGATTGCTTTCAATCGGCGCGGGGTGTCGAAGAACGCAGGCTTTCATTATCCTCACCACCGGTCTTCTACGACCATAGTAACCTGAGAGTCGAGATCCATGACACTTCCGGGACACCACTTCGCGCGGAATCTGATTCACCGGCGCACGCTACTGCTGCAGATGGTCCGTCGCGATTTCGAGCAGCGCTTCATCGGCTCCACGGCCGGATGGATGTGGGGGCTGATCCTGCCGCTGGTGCAGTTGGTGAGCTGGGTGTTTGTCTTTGAAGTTTGCCTGCACCAGAAGGTGCCGCCCAACCAGCCGACACAGAGTTATCCGCTATTCCTGTTCTGCGGCTACCTTCCGTGGCTCTTATTCCAGGACACCGTGACTCGCTCGGCGAATTCGATGTTGGACAATGCGAACCTGATCACGAAGACCGTGTTTCCGGCCGAGATCGTGCCGGTCTCCATTTTTCTGTCGTCGCTGGCGAGCCATTTGATGGTGGTGGCCCTGGTGATCACCGGGATCGGCGTCATTGAGGGCCACTTCAGTATGTGGATGCTGGTGCTGCCGGTCTATATGGTGCTGGTGGGGCTATTTGCCATCGGCGTTAGCTGGGTGGTGGCCAGTTTGCAGGTGTACCTGCGCGACACGGCGCAGATACTTTCCGTGATCCTGGTCTTTTGGTTCTGGGTGACCCCAATCTTCATCACCGAGCAACAAATCCCGGAGCGTTTTCGATTCGCCTTGCACCTGAACCCGTTGGCATCCGTGGTCCAAGCCTATCGCGACCGCCTGCTTTCCTACCGCATCCCCAGCCTGCACGATCTTGCGATCATTACGGCTTATGCCGTCACTGCGTTTGTCGCCGGAGGGTTATTCTTCCGGCATTTGAAACGCGGCTTCGCCGACGTGCTCTAGCTATTGCTCATCAGCGGACGGTCCGTAGAGTCCGGGAACCGGGATATCATTCAGCCGCAGGTAAACGGTCAGCTGGGCGCGATGGTGAATAATGTGGTTCATGACGAATGTCCGGACGACGGCGGCTCTGGGCATGGTCATCACGGTTTTTCCGCCCGCCATCAGGCTCCAGGGCGCCATCATCTGGGCGTCATCAGCCGCCGCCAGGGCCGTTCGCGCTTTCGCGATACTCTTATCGAAAGCCGCAACCAGATCTTCGGTGCTGGCGAACTTGGGCGTTTCATAAGGCGGTGCGCCCGGAGGCGCATAGTCGAATGAGTCGGTTGTGAGCGTGAGTTCCGCCCAATCGGCCATATTGGCGACATGAGCTGACAGGCCGCCTAATTCAAAGGATTTGGGGTGAGGTTTCCAGGAAAACTTGGCCGCCGGTACGCGTTCCAGCACCTTGCGTGTGTTGGCCATCTCCTGGTCAAATTCAGGTAACATAGTTTCGCTGATTTTCATCTAAGATCCTTATTTGGGAGAATCAACTGCTCAGGTAATCGTAGGCGAAGATAGGGCGAAAGTCAAGAACTCGCCGGAAGAGCGAGGTACGCTGCAACCCAGACCTGCCTGGGCCCATCCAATGGAATGGAAGGCAACGGGAGTAAGCCTTCCGGGAAGGTCTATATGTTAAAGAAAATATTCAAAAAATTCGGACTCCCGGTTCTTGCGCTATCGGGGTTGATGATGTTCGTCGGCGCACCTAAGGCTGATGCAGCTGTGCGTTTTGGCATCGGAATCGGCGTGCCCTACGGTTACAGTTACCCTTACCCATATGCTTATGGCTATGGCTACCCAGGCTACTATCCGTACGCTTATCCTTACGCTTACGGTTATCCGTATTACGGCGGATTAGGATTCTATGGCGGGTACTGGGGCGGCGGCTACGGCCGTGGATACTATGGCGGACGCGGCTATTACGGTGGCGGGCGCGGCTACTATGGCGGCGGACGTGGATACGGTGGCGCAGCCCGTGGCGGTGGTGGATTCCACGGTGGTGGCGGCCACGGTGGCGGCGGACACCGGTAATTAGTTTGAGTTCCCTCATCCGCTCCCGCTTCGGGAAATTGAGCCTCCACCCGGAGGGAGCGGATGGGCGCAGGGCCTAGAGTAAAATAGGCCATGGCCACTCAGCGCATTGGGATTCTGACCGGTGGGGGCGATGTCCCTGGCCTCAATTCAGTAATCAAAGAAGTTACCTACAGGGCCACAGAGAATTGCTGTGAAGTCGTGGGCATCCGGCGTGGCTGGGAGGGTCTTACCCATGTACGTTTGGATGATGCGCCCAGCAAAGCACGATATATCCTTCCTCTAACGCGTGAGAACACGCGTACCATTGATCGCTACGGCGGTACCGTTCTTCATAGCAGCCGTACTAATCCTTCAAAGATGTCGAGATCGAAGCTGCCGGACTTTCTTAAGGATAAAGATTTCCCGCAGAAGGAAGTTACCAAAGGCGGCAAAACTTCCACCGTCTGCGACGTCAGTTCACAGGTTCTGAAAAATATTGAGGCGCTGGGCCTGACTTCGCTCATTGCGATCGGCGGCGACGACACCCTGAGTTACGCCGCGAGGCTGCACACCATGGGGGTGAAGGTGATTGCGGTTCCGAAGACCATGGACAACGATGTTCGCAACACGGAATATTGCATTGGCTTCTCCACTGCCATCACGCGCGCGACGGATGCAATCGCCCGCCAGCGAACGACCGTGGGCTCGCATGAACGCATCGGGATTTTTCGCGTCTTTGGGCGCGACGCGGGCTTCACGTCGCTCTACACGGCCTACGTTGCATCTATTCGCTGCTGCATTCCCGAATTCAAGGTCAACCTGGATAAGCTGATCGATCTTTTGTTGACCGACAAGAAACACAACCCCAGCAACTATTGCCTGGTGATTCTGTCGGAGGGCGCGGAATGGGAAGGCTATCAGGTACGGGAGTATGGCGAACCCGACGCATTCGGCCATCGCCACAAGGAGAGCGTGGCTGAGGCGCTGGCCGAAGAGATTCAACGACGGACATCGGAAGAGACAATTGTGAGCGACTTGACGTACGACCTGCGCAGCGGCGTTCCCGATTTCGTGGACAAACTGGTGGCGTCTACGTTTGGCACCATGGCGCTGGAAGCGGTGCTCGATAATCAGAGCGGCTTAATGGCGGCCTTAGTGGACGGCAAATATGCCATGGCGCCGATTCCCGATCCGGCTCTTGGTCCTCGCCATGTGGACGTCGCAACGATGTATAACAGCGAGCGCTATCGGCCGAACTACGCCAATAAGACCGGGCTGCCGATCTTCCTGACCCGCGGTTAATGTTCTGGAAAAAGGCCAACCCGGCTGCGGCGGTGCCACTGCGCGAAATTGTGGAGCACTTCAACGAAGCCGCTTCCGACGAGGAGAATTTCCCCTCGACCATCGATCCCCGCATTTATCATGTCCAGCTGATCCTTGAATATTTCAGCGATCTGAACGGTAAGCGCGTGCTTGACGTGGGGTGCGGCAAGGGCCGCTTCGCACGAGTGCTCGCCGAGCGATACCCGGGGGCGTCCATCGTTGGGTTCGATCTGGCGGAAGCCATGCTGCGGCATGTTCCCCCAGGCGTGGACGCCTGCGCCGGCTCCATGACCACGCTGCCCTTCCCGGCCGGCGTCTTCGATTGCGCCTATGCCACTGAGTCACTCGAGCACGCGGTCGAGATAGACGTTGCCGTCGCCGAGATTTGCCGCGTGGTCCGGCCCGGCGGGCGCATCGTAATCATCGACAAAAACGCACGGCAATGGGGCCGGCTGAAAACTCCCGAATGGGAAAAGTGGTTCGGCCGAAAGGAGTTGGAAAAACTACTGGCGCGGTACTGCGCCAAAGTTTCCAGCCGTCCGATTTCGTATTGGGAGGATGTGGCGCCGGACGGGCTGTTCCTGGCATGGTTAGCCCAGCGCTAGGTTTGACGTCATGATGCTGCCGCCCTAGCATCAAGGCGAGAGACATGGGCCTGAAACCGGGCTATAGTCTCGACAAGACATGGGAATTAATCGAAGAAATTGAGGGCCCCGACTATCAGTGATACTTCTTGACGTCAATCTTCTTCTGTACGCATGTAATGCGGGCGCCAAAGAACATGAACGCGCGGAATGGTGGAGCTTTGGCTTACGCAAGATAACGTGATGACCGTCGATCCTCAGCGTGAACATTGGCGAGTTCTAATTGGCCTGCTTCCAAAGTCGCGTCCCCGTGGCGCCTTCATTATGGACGCGCATCATGCGGCCCTCGCCATCGAACATGGCGCTCCGCTTTGCACCAACGACCGCGACTTCTTGCGGTTTCCCGGTTTCAAAGTCGAGTTTCCCCTGCAATAGCAGGTATCCTATAGTTTGGAAATCAGTAATTTGCAAACCAAGTCTGAAAGCACGCCCGCATACAGCAAGCCGCTTCCGCTCCAGGAGCGCGTGGAGGCGCAGGGCCACCTCATCGACTCCCATATCATGGAGCAGATCTTCGACACCGTGGTCGAGTTCGGCGGTCGTTTTGAGGTGGAGCAATTCCGCATTGGCCGCACCAACAGCGACGGCTCCTACCTGCGGCTGAAGATCGACACCGACGACGCCGAGTCCATGGAGAAGATCCTCTCACAATTGCTGGGCCTGGGCTGCTCGATGGTGGAGTCGGGAGACGCGGAGCTATTCAGCGTGGAACAAGATCGCTGCGCGCCTGAGGATTTTTATTCCACCAGCAACCACCGGACGTACGTGCGTCACGGCGGCCAATGGCTGGAAGTTCAGAATCAGCGCATGGATGCGTTGATCGTAGTGCAAGGGGATCCGGCGCAAGGCTATCAAGCCATCTGCCGGCGCCTGCGCGATATTAAGGCCGGAGACCGGGTGGTCACTGGAATGCGCGGGATTCGCGTAGTTCCCGAATCCAAAGAGCGGGACCGGTTGGCGTTCTCGTTCATGAGTAACGACATTTCGTCGGAGCGCCAGGTGGAGACCGCCGTCAAGCAAACCGCGGCCTTGATCGAGCAGGCGCGTGCGGCTGGCCTGGGAATCGTCGCTGTGGCGGGACCGGTTGTAGTTCACACCGGAGGCGCCGCGGCGCTATCGCGCCTGATTCGCGAAGGCTACATTACCGCGCTGCTCAGCGGCAACGCGCTGGGCGTGCATGACATCGAATCGGCGCTGCTGGGCACGTCCCTTGGGATCCGGCAAAGTGATGGGCGCCAGGAAGAGCACGGCCATCGCAATCACATGCGCGCCATCAATGCCATTTACAATTCGGGTGGTATCCGCGGAGCGGTGGAGAGCGGACGATTGCGCAGCGGGATCATGTACGAATGCGTCAAAAATAACGTTCCGTTCGTACTGGCCGGAAGCCTGCGCGACGACGGGCCGCTGCCCGAAACCATTACCGATATGAACCGCGCGCAGGACGCTTACGCCGAGCAATTGAAGGGCGCGGGGCTGGTGCTGTGCCTGGGCTCCATGCTGCACTCCATCGCGGTGGGAAACATGCTGCCCAGCTGGGTAAAGATCGTCTGCATCGATATCAATCCGGCCGTTGCCACCAAGGTCAGTGATCGCGGCACAGGGCAAATGGTGGGCGTGGTCACTGACGTAGGGCTCTTTCTGGACCTGCTGTCGCGCACGCTGCTCCCCGCAAAGTGACGCCCGCGCAATGAAACGTC
Organism: Bryobacterales bacterium; assembly: GCA_963725455.1. Lineage (GTDB taxonomy): Bacteria > Acidobacteriota > Terriglobia > Bryobacterales > Bryobacteraceae > Palsa-89. The sequence continues at coordinate 541 of CAVRZH010000160.1, read as the reverse complement.
AATATACCGATGAGCATGCCTCCGCCGGGGTCGACGCGCCGCTGCCGGAGATCGAGACGTGGCCGAACCAATATCCGGGTTATGAGATCGAGATCGTTTTGCCGGAGTTTACTTCGGTGTGCCCCAAAACAGGTCTGCCCGATCATGGAGAGTTGACGCTGCTCTATGTGCCGGACAAGCTTTGTCTGGAATTGAAATCGCTCAAGATGTACATGCTGGCGTATCGCAATCTGGGAATCTTTCAGGAGAACGTAGTCAACCGGTTTCTCGGCGACGTGGTGAAAGCCTGCCGGCCGGTGGCGGCGACTCTGACGGGCGAGTTCACGCCGCGCGGTGGCGTCTATACCAAGATCACCGCGAGCTGGAGCAAGAAATCGAGCCGCAAGCATGGATGATCCCAAGGGCGAAGAACTGGCGGCAGTGATCGCCGAAATCCGGCAGCGCGTACGTGGCCGGAATCCTAACGGCGCGGCTCCCGGCAACATCCCGCTGCCCGACCTGACACCGCTCTTACACGCGCGCGACGCCGCCGAGGCCGAAA
>CAVRZH010000159.1:0-4796 GCA_963725455.1 Bryobacterales bacterium | reverse complement strand
AGGGACCCGGAACGTGGAGCCCTTACGTCGTCATTGGCCATCTGATCCACGCGGAGAGAGCCGATTGGATCCCGCGCCTGCTCATTATCCTGGAGCACGGCGAAAGCCGGCCCTTCGATCCCTTCGATCGCGAGGCCCAACTCCGCCACACTGACAAGAAATCGCTCCCTGCTTTACTGGACGAATTCAGAGATTCCCGCAATGACAGTGTCGACCGTTTGCGTGCCGCGCACTTGACGCCGGCGCAACTGGAATTGAGCGGGAGGCACCCGGCGTTGGGCCCGGTAACTGTTCGACAACTTCTGGCGACGTGGACCGCGCACGATCTGGCGCACATCTTGCAGATCAGTCGCACAATGGCGAAGCGCTACAAGCAGGAGGTTGGCCCGTGGGCACAGTATCTGTCGGTAATGAAATGATTCGCAACAGAGTACCGATCATGCTGCTCTCCCTGCGGAGCTCCCGCCTGACTGGATTTTAGGGAGTCGATTGGATTGATTCGCGATCAAGCCCCTTCGGGCCTCAGTGAGAGCCGTTGCGAGACGAACGTCGCGACTACACCTTCCCACAATCAGAACTCCGCGCCGATTTTCAAAAGCCAGCGATACGGTTCGAATTCGGTTTCCGCCCACTGGCTTCCTCATAAGCCGAAAACGGAATCAACCGCCTGGCGTTCTCGATGATGAACTTCACACCCGCCACAAGGTTATAGGTTTCTCGGAACATTATTCGAGACCCTTGCGTCCCGCGTGCTGCGCGGATGGAATTCGGCGGTTACATTCCGCGCTGCAATTCCGTCGTTTAGAATTCAAACGAGTGAATCAGGGGCGAACCTCCGGAGAAACGAGTGACGATTCGAAATCTGACATTGATCGCCGGGCTGGCATCGGCCACCCTATTCGCGCAAGCCCCGAAGTTCGGAGCGGCGGACGTGCAGCGGAGCGCTCTGGCGATGAATCCCTACACGTATGTTTCGGGCGGCGTCCTGCGCGGCGAGCGCTACGACCTGCGCAAGGCCACCGTGCTCGATCTGATCCGGATCGCTTATAACGTCGATCCGGACGTGGTCCTCGGCGGACCGAACTGGCTGGAGTTCGACCGATTCGATATCGGCGCGCAGGCGCCAGCCGGAACGTCGCCGGCAACTATCAGGCTGATGCTGCGGTCGCTCTTGACGAACCGTTTCCGCTTGGTGCTGCACAAGGACACGCGGCCGATGCCGGCGTTCGCGCTCACCGCTGGCAAAGGCGAGCCGCAATTGATAAAAGCCGTGGGCGATGGCGACGCGGAATGCCAATACCAGCCGCAGCGAGCCGGGTCCACATTCATTGTCGTTTCGTGCCGTAATATCACCATGCAGGCGTTTGCCGAATGGCTGCGCGCTGCAGCTGGGGATTATCTGACCAGCCCTGTCGTCGATGCTACCGGTATCGACGGTCCCTGGGACTTCGATTTGAAATGGAACGGGCGCGCGCAGTTGCTTCCGAGCGGAGTTGAGCGAGTGACGATCTTCAATGCCATCGAGAGGCAGCTTGGGATGAGCCTGGCGCTCCGAAATGCTCCCGCGCCCGTTCTGGTAATCGACAGCGTGAACGAACGGCCAACTGAAAATGCGCCGGACATTGCGAACAAGCTTCCGCCCCGTGAGGTTGAGTTTGAAGTGGCCGATCTGAAGCCAAGCAGACCCGGAGAGTCGAGCGCCGGCATGCGGGTAACTCCCGGGGGCGGATTTGAAGCTCGAGCAGTGGACATGCGTGTCCTGCTCGGCGCCGCCTGGGACATGGACTGGAGTCACATCAATGAGAGATTTGCGCCATTGCCCAAATGGGTCAGCTCGGCGCGTTTCGACATCAATGCCAAAGCCTCAACCAACACGAACAGCCCGCCCGTGCGTGGTTGGGGATATATGGATGACGACGTCAGACTGATGTTACGGGCGCTGTTGATCGACCGCTTCAAAATCAAATATCACTACGAAGACCGGCCCATGGCTGCCTATTCCCTTGCACCCCGCAAAGCCAAAATGAAACCCGGAGATCCGGCCGTCCGCGCAAGTTGCAAAAGCGCGCGTACGATGGCCAACGACCCACGCGATGTTAATCCGCGGCTTGCGGAATTGTTGGATTGCCGAAATGTCACAATGACCGAATTTGCGGCGGCGCTGCAGCCGCTGGCTCCGGACAATTTCGCTTATCCAGTCGAGGATGCGACCGGGCTCCGCGGCCGCTGGGATTTTATGCTGAGTTTTACTCCTTCGTGGATGCTCGCGGCTCCGGCCCGGCAGACTTCCGCGATTGGCGATCCCACGGCGGCATCCGACCCCGGCGGCGGCATTTCACTGGCGGACGCGATCAGCAAACAACTCGGACTAAAACTGGAGATGCGGAAACGGGTGCTGCCTGTGGCCGTGATCGATCGTATCCAGGAGAAGCCTACGCCAAATTAATCATCTGGCCCCAGCCCCGGCGTATTCGCGTGGCAGCAACAAGTACAGTGCTCGCACATACTCAAGCTTCGCGAGCAAACGTTCTTCGATGGCACGTCCGCGCCAAGCAACCCCGCGCGCTTTCGTTCGGCCTGATTGGCCCCTTGCAACAAAATGCCGCCTCAAGAACGACCGATACCACACTACTTGAAAGCTTCTAGCGTCGGCTCCACCCAAGAGAGCAGGAAATTCGAGATAGCTGGAAACACGGACGCCAGTAAGCTGATCGCCGGGAGTCCACCGTAAGCCGCGATTTTTAGATAGAACCCGGTGTTGAGTTTTCCAGGCTCGCTGCCCGCCATGCGGCTCAAAATCGGATCTCGCTCCAGCCCCACCAGGCAGGTAACCGTAGCCGCTCCCAAGGCGACAAAGAGCAGCAGAAGAAACCTTGAGACGAACGCGGGCGATTGAACGCTGTAGCAATTCAACGAGATCATCAACAGGACGAATCCGCTGGAAATAAAGACGAGAACGTTCTGGATCTGGCGAACGGCATACAGAATAAATGACGAGTAATGCAGCGCGACGAATCTTTGCGCCAGGTCGGCCAGCCGTTGCAGGGCATTGGTCTTTGTCTCGTTCTCAGCAGCGGTCTGATCTTCGCCAGTCTCACTCTCTGAAGGGACTTCCGGGTCCAGTACGGCATGCGTAAGCCAGAAGCCGCGGAGGAACCCAAAGGTCTCCTTCGAAATCTCTTTGTTGATGCGCCGCATACGCTTGGTCAGGCTTAGTATTTCCTCACGAGTTCGATGCGTATCCACCTTCAGCAGATCTCGAATTGCATCGCCATATTCTTTGTTCCATTTGGGCAGTTGTTCCAGATATTCCCGATTCACGGGTTCCACGGCCACTTTGTCGTTGGCCAGGACGGTCATATTGTGAAGTATATATATGGCCTGAATATGAATCTCGATGGATTGTAGATTCAGCCGGCGAACCCAGAGCGGGCGATCGACCCCCGATCCTCCCATGGCCCGGAAGGATCTCGCGAGTGGAAACGAACCGAGAGCCGCAAGAAAAGCCTGTAAAGATCGCCACAATAGCCGCAGGTGCGCGCAGCTCAGCAGCAGTAAGACAATCACTAAAGACTGGAGTACAAGGGTGAGCAGATTGTAGCTTTCATTGTCGATCGACCGCATCTGTACATCGACACGAAAGAATTCACAAACACCCAGCGCGATGATCAGAAGCACCCCGACCAGCAAAACGGCGTGGATGGAACGCCGAATTCGTTTGTCGTGGCGCGAGCGGCCCGCCCGCCAGTCTCGGACGGCCAGCACAATGGGGATTCCGAACCGGACACCAAAGGAGGAACTGAGCGCGTTGTTTAATTCCTTCCAAGCTTCTTTCAAACGATCCGCAAGCGCGTCCGGCAGGCCTTCGGTCAAGATGATGGGTCGTCGGGAGGTCGAGAAATATAAGCGCGTAATCTGTACAAACTCGAACAGGGCCAGCGCGCTTAGCGACGCGATCAGGGGCCAGCTAGGGGATGAACCAAACCGCAGTTCGCGGGCTCGAAAGGCGAAGAACAGGCTTCGGTCGCCCGAGCCAGCGCAGGCCAGAAGCCACAATCCGATGAAGGCGCCAGCGCCCAGCAGGGCCGCGACAACCGCCGCGAGTCTGAACTTGCGGCCCGGGTTCAGTGCTCGCAATGAGGCGCCGGCCACCATCAGTACCGCGACGCCACTCAGGGCAAGCAGCAGAAGAAATCCCCAGGGCTGCTGCGCGCGCAGGCCGGGCGCCCCAATGGTCACTTCCATGCAGAAGACCGCCAGGAAGAAGAACAACACATGGACGCGGCGCCACCCGCTTTCTGTATCGATCCGTTGCAACGAGAATCGGGCGTCTACTTTGCAGTTGGGGTGGCGGGAAACCCACGCGCTCCACAGGCAGAGCGCAAGCGTAAAAAGCGCCATTGTTGTCACGGCGACGTCCCAGACCCGTGGTGGCGCGGGCAAGCGCGGCTCCGTTGGATCCTTCGGATCTACCGCCTGAAACCACTTTTCGCGACGTTCCTGCTCCTGGTTATGAGGATAGGTGTTCACCGGCAGGAATCCGCGATGATCCAGCATCATCAGCCACACGGGCGGATGGTTCAGGTAGCGCCAGTGGTAGTCCACCAGAGATTCCGCCGCGGAATGCTCCCTCAACAACAGGACCGTGGCGTTGTAAACGCCTTCAGCGTTGGAGTCCGAGAACGCGACAGGTTCATTGCTCTGCCTTCCGCCCATCCAGAGGTTGCTCGAGACAAAAGCCGGATAGGTGGTCAGCACCAGAGTTCCGTTAAGCGGCACATCTCGCGAAGCTTGAA
>CAVRZH010000158.1:0-7928 GCA_963725455.1 Bryobacterales bacterium | reverse complement strand
GCAGTTGAGGCCGACTTGTTCCGTTCCCAAACGCCAGCGGCGCGAAACACCGATGGGCGTGGAATGGTTCGGTTCGAAAATGAGCCCCAATGACGCGTATCCCCCGGGAAGTTGGTCCGGGCACACTTGCGGCAGCGTCTTGAAGATCAAATAGGGCGGAAGCACTCCGCCCACCGGAGTGAAGATCGATCCTCCCGGCTCGCTTCCGATGGATCCGTACTTGAAATGCTCCTGGATATCGGAGTAGTAACGGGTGCGGTCGCGGCCAAAATACCAGGCCAGATAAATGGCGATCAGCGCGATGAGAACCAGCGCGGCCAGCAGCACCAGCCCACGAGCACGATGTTGCCATTCGTCCACCGGGCTCGAATAGACCCGATCGATCAGGTTGCCTTCGGCGGTCTTGATGATCATTTCGTCGGGCATGCGGTCGCGCTCCTCACTTGTTCGCTGTAAATTACTTGCTCGCTGAAAATTGGGAAGGGTGAAAAACCTCCAGGATCTTGTCCACCATCTGGTCGTGATCTTTAAATCGGCGCACGTCGTAACATCCCAGTGGATTCACGATCGCGTTCACCAGGCAACGATTACAGAACGAGCAGGGCTTCTCCGGGAGATCCTGACCGGACTCGAGAATCTCAGGCAGGTTCCGATTGGCGATCAGAGGCCGGGCGATCGAAACCGCATCCGTAAAGCCCTCCTCAATCACCCGCCGGATCACGCGCCCGTCCTGATATCCGCCCGTGTTGATGATCGGGACGCTCACGTTCTTCTTGATTTCGCGCGAGTATTCGGAACTTACCGCTTCCACCGGATGATCCTTCTTCGTACGCCCCCAAAAGAACGAGAAAATGGGGCGCAGAATGCGAAAGTGGAACATGGTGTAGTTGAAGTATCCGCGCACGCCGCTCGAGATCATGCTGCCGTACCACCAATTCAGCTCGTCGGGCGGAAAACCGCCGGGAGGCAGCAAGGGATGGGGGAACATGCTGCCGATGGAAGTATGGATCGCGTCCACGCCGGCCTCCTCGGCCCAGCGCGCGACCTGTGTTCCCTCCTCGAGAGTGTTGCCCTTTTTCTCCCACGGGTAAAGCGCGTTGCCGAAATCCACGGCGTTGAGCTTCGCTTGGAGGTGATAGTCATTTCCTACTTCCTTGCGGATGGCCTGAATGATCTCGATGAGAAACGCCGCGCGATTCCGCAGGCTTCCACCATATTCATCCCGCCGGTCGTTGATGGCCGAGCTCAGGAACTGTGTAATCAAGTATCCGTGCGAAGCATGCAGTTCCACGCCATCGAGACCAGCCTCGCGCGCCCGCCGCGCTCCTTCGGCGAAGTGGCGAATGGTCTCCTTGATCTGCTGGAGCGTCATCGCTTCACACAGCAGCCCATGGAATGTATCCATGCTATTGGTGGAAGACAGGCCCTTACTGCGAAAATTTTCGATCCCAGGATGGTCGCGCTGCCTGCCGCCGTGGCTCAATTGCAGGAGAAACTTGCAGTCGTGCCGATGCACCGCTTCGCCCACGGCCCGCCAGAACGGGATTCTGTCGTCGCTGTCGATCATCGCGTAGTTCGGAAGAATCCGTCCGCGGACGTGCACCGGCACGAACGACGAGATGATGGCGCCCACGCCTCCGCGCGCGAAGGACTCCTCCCAATTGATGCGGGCCTGCGTGCCCGAGCCGTCGTAGTTGTCGAAGCGGCCCGAAACGTTGGAGCGAAACAGCCGGTTCTTCACCGTAAGGTTGCGGAACTTAAGCGGCTGAAATATGACGTCTTGATTGGTGGACGTAGACCGCCTCCGCTAAAACGTCTTCATGTACTCGATCAATGCGCGCTTTTGATTGTCCGCCAGGTCGGCCCCGAAGGTGTGCCCATGGTCCTGGATGAAATCGGGCGACTGGTTGCGGGCTAGCAGCAACGGCAGAAATGAGGCCAGTTGCTGGTCGTATTGACCCTGGTTCTTCAGCGCCTGCACCAGGCGCACGAGCAACTCGGGATGCTGGTTGAGCTGTTTCAGAGTTTCGAGAAGCTCGCCTGGCTGCAACGCCGCGTAGACGTTGATGTTGGCCAGCAGATCCACCGGGGTTCCGGCTGGAACGCGGATGGTGATGGCCCCGATATTCAGCACTGAGTCTGTTCCCGTCACTTTCATAGTGGCCAACCCGGCACGCTTTTCGGGCCAGAGCAGTTTCTCGGCCGCATCCTGATAGGCGTCGATCCGGCCTTTCACGGAGGGATCGCCTGTGAACTTGCCGAGCATGTTGTTATGGAAGAAGGGCGCTGTGGCCCATATGTTGATCAGAGACGCCGTGCGATAGTAGCCGCCGCCACCCTGCGGGATCTGGAACGCGATCTTCTTGGTTTGATCGAAGGGATTCTCGAGCAGCAGCTGGCCCGGCGAGGGCAGTTGCTTGAAGGTGACCGATGAGAAGTTCTGCCAGAGGTGGTCGGTGTCCGGATTGGTTCCCAGAGCACGATTGGAATTCGTTCCGATGGCCATGCGCGGATCGCTCGATACCAAGGGGTAGCGGTCGTCATCCGAGAGGAAGTTCTTAACCAGGAAGTCCGGCGTCTTTACCAGCTTCACCCACGCGGCGGCGGCTTGCGGAGAGTGTTTGTCCAGCCCCCCCTGCGCCACTTCCGGAGGCACTTTGCTCGAATGGCAACGAGCGCACTGCTCGCCGAACACCGTCTTACCAAGGTCAAGGACCGCCGCATCGCTGGTTATGTAGCTCGGGCCACCCGGCGCGTTCTTCAAGTAGTAAGGTTGGTTGGCGTCCAGAAAATCTGCGGCGTTCGTCATTCGCGCCGCCGTCAACTGCCAATCCACGCAATCCTGCTGCGCCTTGTTGAGATCGAAAGGATGCTGCACCGTGGGATTCTTCGCATCCGAACCCAGTGGAGGAGGCCGGAGCAGTCCCATGAAGGTGTCTTCCAGACTCATGCGGTAATCGGGGCAGGTGCCGATATTCACGTACACGCGCAAAGCGGCGCCGGCCGGCCCGATGGAATCCGAACCGTCCTTCAATATGTGAGGTACTTCCTGGGTGGTGCCGTCGTTCATGACCTCGGCGTGTTTAGGCCGCGCCGAAAGGATGTACCAAATAGAGTTGATAGCGTTTGGATTGTTTATGAAGTCCGTGCTGATCCGGCTGGTGTCGGAGGTGCCGGGCTGCTGCGTGTCAAAGACCCAATACACGAAGTTGGCGGGCGTGAGGCGGCCTTTGAACATCTCGCCTTCGCGCAGATATTGGTTTCCGATGGCGGGCGCGAGATTCTCCCATTGCGGATTGTTGGGATCGGCCGGTGGATTGGAGGGGTTGAATGAAATATGGCAAACACCGCAAGCGAGGCCGGCCAGATAAGGAGGCTCCATGCGCGGATCGTAATTAAGGAATTTGTCGGCGTTCCACACGGCCGGATTAAAGTCGGGATTGGGAAAGAGGCGGATTCCCATGATGCCGCTCGAATAAGGATCAGAGCAGTCGTCCAGGTTCAGGCCAAAGGCGTCGGGCTTAGCGGCAGCTTTGCAGCCCGGATCGTTGATGACTCCCAGCTTCTGAAACCGCTGCGCCCGTGGCGTGCTGGTAACGTAGCGCAACATGGCTACATCGACGGGAAGACCGGACACTTGCGTGATAAGCCACAGCTTTTTCTCGGTTAGGCGCCAGAAGCGCGGATTGCCACGCGCGTTTTCAGGCCCTCCCTGGGTGCGCAGCGGATCTCCGCCCGGCCACAGATACCAAGTGCAGGCTCCGGCCTTCTGCTGGTCGGTGAGGGAATATCCATAGTGATCCGGCAGGTTTCCTGGGACGCCGTCGCAGGTTTGCGTGAAATTTGCGAATCTCGCTTTGGGATCCGGCAGTTTTTTGGAAGAGCCGTTCTCCGGACACGCCGCGGTGAACACACAGGACGCCAGGGCACAAACGAGCAGAAAACGGTGACCGAAATTAAAGCTCTCTGGTTTCATTCATTCCCCGGTTTCATTCATCGGCGCCGGCGCACTGGCCGGCGGCAGTGTTCACTATTTAGTGCGGTTTATTCTAACGCCGTATCACAAACAGAGCAATCCTTAATTTAGGGGATGCAATACTTTTTCGGCCGGCGGTATTCGTTTGTACGATAGGAAACAGCCGCTTTTGTTAAATAGCGGCCTAGCCGATTCACAGGGGACGCCCTCCGGGGGCCTTAGTTTTTCTTTCTTGGCACTCATAAAAAGAGCTTGCTGTTTCTGAAAAGATCGCGTAACGTGTTCTAAGAATCGGGGATGCCTGCCCGGAACATCGGGCGGCGGTTGGTGATTATTCGCCCCTTAATTAATAGGACGCATTGCATTGTTCCACTTTCATCACACGATGGAGCGCCAGGGAGCCGGCGGCGAAGATGCGAATGGTTTCTCTGCCAATACGCGGCGCTCGGTAATTCAACGCAGCAGCGATCCTCGACCCTCGCGAAGCCGTTTTCGCCACAGGATGCTAAGGATTTTCTGCGCCGTCATTGGGGTCCTGACTTCCTTTCCGTCGCTTAGCCCGGCGTTCACCAGCCCAATGAAGAGCATCTTCGGAGTTTATGGAGAACCGACGGCCGGGCACGATTCCATCCGGATCGCGAAAGCGGCCAATCGGCAAATCGCGGTGAATATCCAGCTTTACTACGCGAATGGCCACACCTGCCGGCTGACCGCGGATGGCCAATGGATGGGTGACCACGTGGGGATCGTCGCGGAAGGCATGGACGCGAAGCATCCCTGCAGATTGAACATGTTCTTCGAAAATCATCGCGTGAGGCTGCAGGACCAGGGCTCGCAATGCGCGCCCGTCTATTGCGGCACGCGGGGCAAGCTGGACGACGCCAGCCTGCCGAAACTACGGCCGGATCGCAAATGATTCCGCTCGCCAAGTAGGAGGATGCGAAATGTTCGCGGCGGTCCAATCCAGTTTTCCCGCATTTAGCGCCAAGTTTGAAGGCCGCGTTCCATATATGTACCTCGATGTTTTGGGGCTTGTCACGGTAGGAGTGGGCAATTTGGTGGATCCGGTGGCAACCGCACAGGCACTCCCCTTTCGGTTCAAGAACCAGCCGGGCATCGCCGCTCCGGCGTCTCCCGCCACGCGAGACCAAATCGCGGCGGAGTGGCAGCGGCTGAAGAACGATCCAACTCTGAAGACCAGTGGACACTTGGCTTGCGAACCCATCACGCAATTGGAACTCAGCGACGATGCGATCGACGCATTGATTCTAGATAGGGTGACTAAGAATGAAGCCTTTTTGAAGGGCCAGCAGTGGTTTCAGGATTTCGACAACTGGCCCGCTGACGCGCAATTGGGTTTGCTCAGCATGGCGTGGGCCATGGGACCGGCTGGGCCGGGAGGTTTTCCCAACTTCCGCGGGGCTTGTCTGAAGCTGGATTTCAGCGGCGCGGCGGCGGAGTGCAAGATGAACGAAGCCGGCAATCCCGGGCTGATCCCGCGCAATCAGGCCAACATCACTTTGTTCAACAATGCGGCGATGGTGCTTGCTCAAGGGAACCAGGGCCGCTTCCAACGGCAAATACTCTACTATCCGGCGACTCTCAGCGCCGCGGAAAGCGCAGTGTTAGGAGGAGGTTGAATTCGCTTATGACTCCAGCACCTCAATCCGCTATGGTCTTCGATCCGGCTTTCGCGCAGGACGTCCTGCTGCCGCTCAATACCACTGCCTATCAACTTTCCTGGAACCAGCCGCTCACATTCCCGGCGGGCTGGCAGAAAACCGGCATCGTCACCGTAGATCAGTCGGTCATCAATCGCGAAACCGCTTCCGGCCTCGCGAAAGTCGTGATTACCGAAGATACCGACTGGGGAGTGGTGGCACGCAAGGGCGATATTTCGGTCATCGCTATCCGCGGAACCGACACGCAGCACCAGTGGCTGGAGGACTTCCGCGCCATCGCCGAGCCAGTGGCCCAGGGGCCCTGGTGGATGCATCAGGGCTTCGTCGACGTCTGGAACTCCATTGCCGCAAGTCTGCAAAATGCGTGGGACACGGCGGCGTCGGACGGCGCGAAAGTCTACATAACGGGCCACAGCCTGGGTGCGGCAGTTGCGCTGATCCTGGGCGTGCATCACCCTGAAGCGACTACCTGGACCTTTGCAGGACCCGCGGTATACTCGCCAATTCATGGGCTTCCGTCCGCCGCCAATATCATAAGGGTCGTAAATCCAAGCGATCTGGTCCCGAAGGTTCCGATTCCGCCAATCTATGAACATATCGGGCGGGAAGTGGACGTCGCGGGCGCGGCCGACCAATTCAATTTTGCTTTACAGCATTCTCTGGATACGTACGCGGCAGGATTGGCGAAGCTGGCCGGGCACTGACTTGGAGCAGCGCCAGGTTGCCGCGGGCCTCTAGAAGATAAATTGGGCGCCCCCTTGCGGCACATCAAAGGCCCAAGGCCCGCGGATTCGGCTTGAAAAACATTGCCCGCGACGGGGATATCGGAATGAGTTACCTGAAACGCTCAACTAGCGGCATTCACTTAATAAAGTGGTCGGCCCCGTGAAGCAGAATCTCGGATTATCGGCCGTGATTGTTGCCGCAATTGCATTTGTGATCCGGAGCGGCGCGCCCGGGCCACCACCGGCTCCAACTGCCCAGACACGAAGCTCGCAACCTCAAACGACTGCAAATCAGAACACTGCGCCCGGGGAAATGCTGGAGGGGCCATGGCTCGCCACGCGTTCATTTTTCCACTCCGCCTCGAATCCCGACCCACCGCCATTGGCGAAGGCTTCCGTCGACTTCAAAACGCCGGAGTCCGTCCGGGAATGCGTGAGCGGCCTGGAGACCTACTGCGGTGCGCAGCTGGCCCACTATTTTGGAATCCCGGAAAGCGAGCAGAACCTCATCGAGTTCTTAATTGCCACGGTGCCGGATCCTTTGCATTCACGGCTTTCCCTCTTTACGGATTCAGCGATCCAGGCTATTGAGGACGGCGCTCAAGCATCGGGTTGGATTTTCGCCAACCAGTGGCTGCCGTGGATCGATAGCGCGGATGCGGACGAGAAGGATCCAGAGAAACGGAGTAAGGAACGCGAGGTAATTCGAATCCAGGAGAAGCAGCCCGGGGCCCTGGTGTTTCGCCACGGCGCTCCGAAGCAAGAGAGAGCGTACTACGATCCAGGGGTTCTGATCGTTTTCCTGGCGGGAGAAACGCCAACCGGGGGAGTGAATTCGGCGCAATTTCAACTGGCTCGCGCGTATATGCGCGCCATTCAAGGACCATCGGGCAAGGACCACAACGTCCGGATTCTGGGGCCCACTTTTTCGGGTTCTTTTTACTCGCTCAGTGGATTATTGCAGGAGGATCTCCGCCAGGGTCCGGTTTCGTATCGGGTTCGAAGCGGTACCGCGCAGGCGGCGGCCGACGGCGCCGTCCTTGGGAGGCCGGAGATCGAATTTCGAGATGCCTCGGCGAATACGAAAGACCAGGATGGCTATTTCCTACAAGTCCTGGCGGAGTTGGGTATCGAAACGAGCCAGGCAGCAAAGTTGGTGGAGGATGAATCCGCTTTTGGCGAGGCCGCAACTGTGGGCGATATCCGCGCTTTTCGCTTTCCACGCGAGATCTCTCATCTCAGAAATGCCTATCGGGAGGCGGTGTCGGCTTCGAAATCCGCCAACACGCCGCAGCCGGATATTGAGTTTTCTATTAAAGACCCGCAACCCGGAGAGGACAGCATCCCCGTTTTTTCGGGATCTCAAAGCCCGCTGTCGCAGTACGGCGTCCTCAATAATATCTTCGATGCGATCCGGCGCGACGGCATACGGCTGGTGTGGGTGCAGGCCACCAATATTCTGGACGTGTTATTTCTGGCCGAGGTGCTGAAGCGCCAATGCCCGGACACGCGCCTGCTCCTCGACCACTCCGACGTTCTCCTGAT
>CAVRZH010000157.1:0-56962 GCA_963725455.1 Bryobacterales bacterium | reverse complement strand
CTTTTGTCGTTCAACATAGTATTGCTATTGTTTCTTGCCGTCTTTGTCATCGTAACTGCGGGTTTGCAGCCGCCCCTCCACATATACCTGTTTCCCCTTCGTCAGGTAATTCGCCAGATTCTCCTGGCGCCACAAAACCACGTTCGCCCAGTCGGTCTCTTCCTTCCATTCACCACTCTGTTGATCTTTCCATCGTCGATTCGTAGCCACCGAAAACTTGGTAACGGCTACACCTGCCGGAGTGAACTTGGTCTCCGCGTCACGGCCCAGATGGCCGACCAGAATCACTTTGTTAACGCTGCGCGATGCCATAATGCATGAACTGTATCATAGAAATTCCTGTCTCAGGTGATGCCATGTCGGCGTCTTACCGGGTGTGTTGAATATCGTTTGAGGTATCTGCTGAGAAGTAATCGAACGCCCGATAACTTATCAGCGAGCGGCCGCGGTCTAAGTTAATTTTTCCGTTGCAGCCGCCTGGTCTGGATGTACAATAGGGAACAATCCAGACGGGTGAGCGCATGGGTACGGGGCGGCGTGCTCGCCGGAGTCGGAAAAAAGCCGCTGCTCTATCGATGGTTGTGCGCTTACTGGCTGAGTAAATGATTCGGTTGAAATGATTGAGTGAAGAGGGTATGCAGAGACCCTGTTTGTTCGTTCAATTCGGCGGCCGATGGTTATTGGCCGGTTTTATATTCAGTGCCGGGCAGGTTCCCGCCCAGATTTTGATCCACGGTTCTGGCCCTCACCAACGCGCCAACATCTTCAATACCGATCTGGCGGTGCTGGAGAGCGGCGAGCAGCGCAAGGATCTGCCGTGCACCGTTACTCCCAGTAAGCCAACGCTCGGGTTCGATCTGAAGTTCCACGCGGGATACCAGGTCACTGTTCCTCTGAGGGAACTGGCTGGGAATGAAAACGCGCTCAGCATTGTGTTTCGCGTCACGCCGGATGCTCATCCCGACGAGCCGGCTTATTTCGTCCAGCACTTGCGTGTTCCGCCCCTGGAAGAAGACGCCAAGGGAGACGCCTATTTGCAGGGCGCCTTCGATGTCGGCGAGGGCTCCTACCACATCGATTGGCTGATGCGGGACCGCACCGAACGCGTCTGCTCATCCAACTGGGACTCCGAAGCCGTTCTGGGCGCCAAGGACCGGCCCATGAGTTTGGCTATTGCTCCCGAAGCGATCCAGCGCGCCGGTGGTGAAGAGTTCAAAGAAGAACCTCCGGTGCAGCGAACGCCTACCGAGCCGCTCCTCAACGTCAAGGTGTTGGTTAACTTCGCTCCGCAGAACTCCTTGTCGGCCGCCCTCCAGCCGCTGGATACCACCGCGCTGGTTTCCATTCTAAGGACTATTTCGCGCGATCCTCGTATCGGAAAGTTCTCCGTCGTGGCGTTTAACATGCAGGAACAAAAGGTGATATATCGCCAGCAGGATGCCAGCCGGATCGATTTCCCGGCGTTAGGCACAGCCCTCAACACGCTGAACCTGGGTACGGTAGATTTGAAGCGGTTGAGCGATAAACACGGAGATACCGAGTTCCTGACCAGCCTGGTCCGCAGGGAGATGTCGGTAGCCCCCCAGGACCACCCCGACGCGGTGGTGTTCGCCGGGCCCAAGATTTTGCTGGACACCAATCCCCCGGAGGAGGCTCTCAAGGACGCCTCGGATGTGGATTTTCCCGTCTTTTACATGAATTACAACCTCAATCCGCAGGCGGTGCCCTGGAAAGACGCCATCAGCCATACCGTCCACTTTTTTCGCGGTTACGAATACACCATCTCCCGCCCCCGCGATTTGTGGTTCGCTGTCTCCGAAATGGTTTCTAAAATCGTAAAATCACGTAACGGAAGGTCGGCCTCGTCCATCTCTAGCCAGTAGGGGTTCCATGCTTACAAGAGGTTTGGCTGTCGCACTAGGAGTGTTCTCACTCTCGACGACTCAGGCGTTTGCCCAAAGCCTGGTCTACGGCCAGCAACATATCAAGCATTACACCAATAGTCTGGCGCCGTATGTGGTTTCGCCCCAGGAGATCGTCGACCGCATGCTGGAGTTGGCCGATCTGAAACCCGGCGAGAAACTCTATGACCTGGGCAGTGGCGACGGGCGCATCCTGATCACCGCGGTGGTCCGGTTCAAGGCCAAAGCCGTTGGCGTCGAGATTTCGGACGATTTGGTGGACAGTACCAACGCGCGCATCCGGCGCCTGGGTCTGGATAACGACGCGCAAGTGATCCACGGAAACTTCCTCAATGTCGACTTGAGCCCCGCCGACGTGGTTACGCTTTACCTGGCCACCGACGCCAACGAGATGCTGCGGCCGAACCTCGAAAAGTACCTGAAAAACGGCGCGCGCGTGGTCTCCCATGAATACGCCATGCCCGGCTGGAAGCCCAAATTGGTGGACAAGGACCCGGAGCGCCACGGCCACACCATCTATCTGTACGAAATGCCTCCCAAAAAGAAGTAGCCGCCGGGTATCCTCATTTCAACCGCCCTCTTTGACATTGCCGGTGTCGGCCTCAATGCTACCGACACTCTGATTCTGCTCCCTCGTTTCCCCTCCTACGGTGGAAAAGTACCGTTCGAGCGCGAAGTCCTCAGTCCCGGTGGACAAGTTGCCACGGCGATGGTCACCTGCGCCAGGCTCGGTCTGCGCGCCAAATATGTCGGCACGTTGGGGGATGATGAGCGCGGCGCCGTCCAGCTCAAAAGCCTCCGGGCAAGCGGCGTCAATCTGGATGACATCGAGGTCCGCCCGAACTGTCCGAACCAGAGCGCATATATCCTGGTGGACCAGAGTACGGGCGAGCGCACCGTGCTGTGGCATCGCGACGATTGTCTGCGCATCGATCCTGAAAACATTACGGCCGGTAAGATCGCCTGCGCGAAGCTTCTGCACATCGACGGGCACGATACGCCCGCTGTTTCCCGCGCAGCCGAAATCGCGCGACGGCATCAAATCCCCGTGAGCGTGGATGTCGACACCATTTATCCCGGCTTCGACCGCGTGCTTCCTAACGTCGATTATCTGGTGGCCAGCTCCGAGTTCCCCGGACGTTGGACCCATGAGCCGGATCCATTCCGCGCACTCGAGATGATTCAGCAAGAATACGGTATGCGAATGGCCGCCATGACGTTGGGAGCCGACGGTTCGCTCGCCCGCGTGGATGGGCGGTACCTTTATTCGCCGGGCTTTGTCGTGGACGCAATGGACACCACCGGCGCGGGCGACGTGTTTCACGGCGCGTTCTGTTATGCTGTGATCGAAAGCATGCCGTTGCGCGAAGCGCTCGAATTCTCCAATGCCATGGCAGCCCTGAACTGTACCGCGTTGGGCGCGCGCGGCTGTATCGCGAGCTTCGCGGAAGCGCAGGCTTTCATGCGCCGCGCCAGTCGAAGATCGAACCGGGAATTCGCGCCGCGCAGCTGATCCTACATGATCCCTCTTCGATCCTCCGAACCGCACTATTCTACCCCCACCGTCACGTTGACCATCATTGCGGTGAACGTGGCCGTCTTTCTGTACGAGCTCAGCCTCGGCATGTCCAGCTACTCGCTGAACCGTTTCATCCTGCACTACGGCATCGTGCCGGACCGCTTGCACTATTCATCCATCCTGACTTCGATGTTCATCCACGGCGGATTCCTCCACATCGCGGGCAACATGTGGTTCCTGTGGGTCTTCGGGCGCGGAGTGGAGGATCTCATTGGACACGCGCGATATCTTTTCCTGTACTTCGCCGGAGGATTGGCCGCGGCCTTGCTTTACATCCTGGTGAACTCCAACTCCACCGCTCCCACCATCGGCGCCAGCGGCGCTATCGCCGGGGTGATGGGCGCTTATTTGATCAAGTTTCCTCGCGCGCACATCGTCACGCTGGTGTTCATCGTCATTTTCATCACCACCGTCGACATCCCGGCGGCCTTCCTTCTGTTGTATTGGTTCGCCATCCAGTTCTTCAGCGGTGTCGGCTCGGTGGGGTATTCGGAATCAAGCGGCGGCGTGGCTTGGTTTGCGCACGTGGGTGGCTTTATCGCCGGCATGCTGCTGGTGATGTTGATGCCCACGCAACAGCGCGCGCGGCCGTGGCGCGATAACTGGCGCTACTAGCATGTGGCAGGAAGTGACTACGGGCTCGGCGGCCATCGAAAAGCCGCTCGATATTCTCGCCATCGCCGCGCACCCCGATGATGTGGAACAAACCTGCGGCGGCACGCTGATCCGCATGGCTGCGCAAGGCTATCGCACCGGCGTGCTGGATCTTACCGCCGGCGACATGGGCAGCCGCGGAACGCCCGAGATTCGCCTCGCCGAATCGGACGCCGCCGCTCGTGCCATGGGCCTGGCCTGGCGCGGCAATCTGCGCCTTCCCGATGCGCGCCTGGAGAATACCGTCAGCGTTCGCATGACCCTGGCGATGGAGATTCGCAACCTGCGCCCGCGCGTGGTCATCCTGCCTTATTGGGAAGCGCGGCATCCCGATCATTACCGCGCGGGCGAAATCGGCTTCGAGTCCTGTTTTCTCTCGGGGCTCAAGAAGCTGGATGAAGAAACGCCGCCGCATCGCCCCGACAAGATCCTTTACTCGTCGCTCTACGCCAACGTGACGCCTTCGTTCGTGGTGGATATTTCAAGCCAATTCGATCAGCGCATGTCCGCGCTGTTCTGCTATGAATCGCAATATGGACAATCGAAAGAAGCCAGCGATCTTTTCCCAGATCAGACGGAAATTCGCGAGCGCCTCGGCTCCATCGCGCGCTTCTACGGAAATTTAATCGGAGTGAAATACGGCGAGCCGTTCGTCATCAAAGAAATGATGCGCGTGGACGACGTGACCGTCATGGGCGTCCGCAGCCTTTAAAGTGGAAGGTTGCTGTGCTTCTTGCGCGGCATGGTGTCCACTTTGTTCTCAAGCATCCGCAGCGCCCGGATCACTTTCGGCCGGGTTTCATGCGGCTCAATCACGTCGTCGATGAAACCGCGCTCCGCGGCGATAAACGGACTCGCAAACCGATCGCGAAACTCCTCGATCTTCTGTTTCCGCATGGCCTCAGGATCGGCGGCCGCCGCAATCTCTCGCCGGTAAACGATATTCACGGATCCTTCCGCGCCCATCACGGCGATCTCGGCCGTCGGATACGCGAAGTTCACGTCGGTCCGCAGGTGCTTCGAGCCCATCACGCAATACGCGCCGCCATAAGCTTTGCGCGTGATCACGGTGATCTTCGGAACCGTGGCCTCCGCGTACGCATACAACAGCTTCGCGCCATGCCGGATAATCCCGCCGAACTCCTGTTCGGTGCCGGGAAGAAATCCCGGCACGTCTTCGAACGTCAGAATCGGAATATTGAACGCGTCGCAGAATCGCACAAAGCGTGCAGCTTTTACCGAGGAATTTATATCCAGGCACCCGGCCAGAAACGCGGGCTGATTGGCCACGATCCCGACGCTTGTGCCGTCCATCCTGGCCAGTCCGATCACTATGTTCTTGGCCCAATACTCCTGGATCTCGAAGAACTCGCCGTTGTCCACCACGCGCGCAATGATGTCCTTGATGTCGTAGGGCACCTGCGGATCAGTCGGCACCAGCGTATCGAGCGACGGGTCGGCGCGATCGATAGGATCGTCCGATGATTCGGACGGCGCGCCATCCACGTTATTGCTCGGGATGTAGGACACCAGCTGGCGAATCATGCGCAGACATTCGGCGTCATCGTGTGCCAGAAAATGCGCTACGCCGCTGACGCTATTGTGCGTCTCCGCGCCGCCCAGTTTTTCCTTCGATACATCTTCATGCGTCACGGTCTTAATCACCTCTGGCCCCGTGATAAACATGTGGCTGGTGCCCTGCACCATGAAGATGAAGTCGGTGAGCGCCGGCGAATAGACCGCGCCTCCCGCGCACGGACCCATGATGGCCGAGATCTGGGGAATAACTCCGCTGGCGAGCGTATTTCGAAGGAAGATATCGGCGTAGCCGGCCAGCGACGCCACGCCTTCCTGGATGCGCGCGCCTCCCGAATCGTTCAGGCCGATCACCGGCGCGCCGGTCTTGAGCGCCAGGTCCATGATCTTGCAAATCTTCAGCGCGTTCGCTTCCGAGAGCGATCCGCCCAGAACCGTGAAGTCTTGCGCGAAAACGTAGACCAGCCGTCCATGAATGTGGCCGTAGCCGGTAACGAATCCGTCGCCGTCGACGACCTGCTGATCCATGCCGAAGTCGGTGGTGCGATGCCGCACCAGTTTGTCCATCTCTTCGAACGTTCCGGCATCCAGCAGCAGGTCGATGCGCTCACGCGCGGAAAGCTTGCCTTCTTTGTGTTGCCGCAGCATGCGCTCTTCACCACCGCCCGCCTCGGCATTGGCGTGACGGCGCCGGACCTCTGCTAATCGGTTCGCGGCGAGCCGGTCTATTGACATACGAGATTACAGTAGCAGGTGCGGAAACCAAGAACCATTCCCGGATCGAGTAAAATCGCATTAGGCCGTGGATGAACCCACTACCTTTTGCCACCATGAATAACCATCTCATCATTGATAAGGCCGGGCGTATTGTTATCCCCAAGCCGCTGCGAGAGCAATTGCATCTCGAACCCGGGGATGCCCTGGAGATGGAAACTGCTGGTGAACAGATCACGCTTCGTCCCGTCCGAGGAACGGCCCCGCTCAGAAAAGAGCAGGGCGTTTGGGTATTTCACGCCGGACAATCGTTGCCGTCGTCCGCGACTGACGAGGTGCTCAGACAAATCCGGGAGGAGCGCGACACCACCAATCTTGGGAACGGCGGGTGAAGGCCTTCTTTGATACCTCCGTGCTCGTGCCCGTGTTCTATGGCGACCACGTTCATCACCGGGCGAGTCTCGATTTGTTTATCCGCTACGAGAAATCGGGGGGCTGCTGTGGAGCTCATAGTCTAATCGAGGTCTATTCGACACTGACTCGAATGCCGGGCCGGCATCGCATCAGCGCTGAGCAGGCGATGCTCTTCATTGGCAGTATTCGGGAGCGGCTTTTTATTGTTGCTCTCACCGGCCAGGAATATGCCGATGCATTGGAAGCAGCGTCTGCTCGCGGGATCGTAGGCGGGGGCATCTACGATGCGATACTAGCGCGATGCGCCATCAAGGCGAAAGCGGAAACGATTTATACGTGGAACGAAAAACATTACGCGCAATGCGGGCCTGACGTTACGAAGCGCTTGCGGACGCCTGAATAGGCGCGTATGCGGCAGCTACTGGCCAGAGTGGACGATACCATGGAAATCGAGGGTATGAAGCCTGTAATCGTGATCCATCCGGACATCATGAGCGGAACGCCCTGCTTTCGCGGCACGCGAGCTCCGTTAATTGCATCCATAGTCGTTCCATGGTTATACTGGCGCTCCAGGAGTGCTCCCTGCGACGAGCGACTTTTGGCAAGAGGTTATTTGGGATTCAGGTTACCGATCTGAACGGAGGTGGCATCTCGTTCGGGCGCGCATCGGGAAGGTTTTTCGCCAAACTTATTCCTACTTTTGGCATCGGCTACCTCATGATGCTGTTTACGAGCAAGAAGCAGGCCCTCCATGATCTCATCGGAGGTTGCGTGGTAGGTCGGGCACCCCGGCCAACTCCAGAGGTTGGTCGCTATTCCGCGTAGTACCCGCTGCGCGAATGCAGTTCCGCGTCCGGATATCGTTTCTTAACCGCGTCATCCAATGTGACGGTGATGTGCCGGAACACCCCCGGTGATGCATCGGGAGCATGATACGCCAGCATATAGCGGCTGCGAATGCGCTCGATCATGTCCTTGAACGAAACGCCCGCGTCCTCCGCCTTCACCCACTCGCCGCCGGTTTTCTCGGCCAGATCGTAGACATTGGCTGGAGTCAAATCGGGATTCGCCGGCCTTCTCGTATCCAAAGGCGCCGGCCGGATCGCGCGGCCGGTAATAATCGCGTTCATTACGGTGTCAGCTTTGTTCAACTCGCGTATTACCTGGCCATCGGTTAGCCGGTAGCTGGTGCTCAGATTGTCGGTCAGGATCAGGATCGCGCGCCGCCCGCCTGGTCCGGCGTGCTTGTCCATGTAATGCGCCGCATCCACCACGGCGGAATTGATCATGGTGCTGGATCCCACGTCCCAATTCTTCACCGCCCTGCCAATGTTGCGCGCGGTTTCCGCCAGGTTATCGCTGAAGCCCTGCGCCAGAGCCGTGTTCTTGGCGAACACCATGAGCGCCACACGGTCGCCCGGCCGCAGATGATCCAGAGCGTCGCGCGCTTCCGCTGAGATCTGGTCGATAAACCTCTGCATGCTTCCGCTGACGTCCAGCAGCAGGATCAGGTTTACCGGTTCGTCACCATGCGAAAACGAGACGATGGGTTGCGGCTGGCCTTCATCGGCCACGGCGAAATCGCTCTGCGTGAGATCCTTGACCAGGTTGTTACCTTGGGTCACCTGGACGTCCACGCGCACGTCCGACACGCCGGTTTTAAACGTCGCCGGCTGATCTTCGGGCTGGTCGATCGCGGACGGAGGCTCTTTCGCGTTGATTTGCGACGCGGCATTTCCCAAATCCTGAGCGCCGAGAGGCGCTAGGATGAGAATCGTCGAGATGAAAAACATCATAGTCGGCACCGCCGGCCACATCGACCACGGAAAAACCGCTTTAGTCCGGGCTCTCACCGGTATCGATACCGATCGCCTCAAGGAAGAAAAGCAGCGCGGTATATCCATTGACCTGGGTTTCGCGCACCTGCAGCTATCCCCGAGCGTGCGCCTCGGTTTAGTAGACGTACCGGGCCACGAAAGGTTCATCAAAAATATGCTGGCTGGTGTGAGCGGCATAGATCTTGTTCTCTTTGTTATAGCGTCAGACGAGTCCATAAAGCCACAAACTCGGGAACATTTTGATATCTGTATGTTGTTAGGGATACGAAAGGGCATTGTGGTCCTCACCAAGGCCGACCTGGCCGAGGGCGATCTGCTGGAGTTGGCCCGGCTGGAGGCCGGTGAATTCGTGCGCGGTTCGTTTCTCGAAGACGCACCCATGGTAGCCGTCAGCGCCGCCACCGGGGCCGGCCTGGAAGAGTTGCGCGCGGAACTCGCAAAATTGGCGGCCACGGTTCCCGAGAAAGACGCCTCGCAATATTTCCGGCTGCCCATCGACCGCGCTTTCGCCATGCGCGGATTTGGCACGGTGGTCACCGGCACGCTGGTTTCGGGCTCGGTCCGCGTGGATCAGGAAGTGGAACTGCATCCTGCGCGCAAACGCGTGCGTGTGCGCGGCGTTCAAGTGCATGGCGCCGACCTTCCCCAGGCTAACGCCGGGCAGCGAACCGCGTTGAATATCGCCGGCGTGGATGCTTCGGAACTCGCGCGCGGTATGGTGCTGGCTGAGGCCGGACGATTTCACGCTACCACTCATATCGACTGCGTATTCGATTTGCTCCGCTCCGCGAAACCTTTGAAACATCGCGCACCGGTTCATTTTCACGCGGGAGCGGCGGTTGTGGAGGCGGAAGTCCGAAGGCTGCAAGGTACCGATCCCATAAAGCCCGGATCGCGCGAATATGTGCGCCTGGTGCTCAGCGAACCGCTGCTGCTGCTCCCGGGCGACCGCTTCATCGTCCGTATGTTCTCGCCCGTAATCACTATCGGGGGGGGAGTGGTCCTGGACATTGCCGCACCGCGCCGCGCGCCTCATCGCACTAAAGAAGGCACTCAAACGGATCGCCTGCGAATCCTCGAAACTGGCCCGCTGACCGAACGTATCGCGCTGCTGGCACGCGAATCGCGCTATGGAATCGGAATGCCGGAATTGATCGCGCGCACTGGGCTGCTCGAATCGAATCTCCGAAAAGCCGCAGCCTCCCTCACTGTGCTCGATTCCCCACACTTCTGGCTGCTCGATCCAGGCTGGGTGGCGGCTAAATTGGAAACGTTGCATGAGCATTTGAAGCAGTACCATCGGCAGAATCCCCTGCTGGCTGGAGCCTCCAAGGAGGAGCTGCGCAGCAAGTTCCTTCCTGGCGCGCCTCCCTGGTTGATGGATGCGCTGCTGGCCCGTTCCAAGACAGTGGTAGCTGGGGCGGAAACTATTCACCTTTCGTCTCATAAGGTTGCGTTGAAACAGGATGAGGAAGCGGCCACAGCCAAGATTGAAAATGCGTTCCGTTCCGGCGGCTTGGCTACGCCGTCTGTTAACGAGGTGCTGGCAAAAGCCGGCGTGGATCCGGCCCGCGCCCGCACGCTGCTGCAGTTGATGTTGCGCGAAAAGCGGCTGGTGCGTGTCAGCGACGAGCTGGTGTTTCACGCCTCCGCCATGGAATTGCTCAGGTCAATGCTCGCGCAAAAGAAGGGAGCGCAATTTGCAATTACAGAGTTCAAAACCTGGACTGGCATCTCACGTAAATATGCGATTCCGTTACTTGAATATCTGGATCGGGAGCGGATCACGCGGCGCGAGGGAGACTCACGGGTGATTTTGTAGAGGGCCAGCTTGACAACAGGAGAACAAAAGGCGAATATTGTAACGCGCACCCGGTTTTCCTCATGTTGTTCGAAGACGATTCTCCCCCGAAACTCGTTGGCATCGCCCGCTTGGCTGCGTCGAGCGACCTGCTGGAAGCCAAGCGCCAGGTGGAATATCTGGAGCTGGAAACGCGCCGCTTTATCGGCCGCGGATCGGGCCGGATGCGCTCCATTTGGACCATCAATCCTTACCGGGGTTGCGAATACGGCTGCAAATACTGCTACGCCCGTTACGCTCACGAGTTTATGGAGTTGCGCGACCCGGAGCTTTTTGAGCGCAAGATTTACGCCAAACAATTCCAAGCTATCGCGTTTCGGGCCGAAGTGCGCAAGCTAAAACTGGGCGATACCGTCTGGATTGGTACCGCCACCGACCCTTACCAGCCCGCCGAGCGCCGCTTCCAGATCACGCGCCAAATGCTGGAAGTGTTCTCTAGCGAGCGCGGCCTGGACCTGGGCATCACCACCAAGTCCGATTTTGTCGCCCGCGATGCCCTGCTGATGGCACAAATTGCCCGAAAGAACAAGATTCGCGTGCATCTGACCATCACGACGCTCGATGAAGGCCTGGCCCGGTTGCTGGAGCCGCGCGCGCCGCGTCCCGCGCTGCGTTTAGCGGCACTCAAGAAACTGACTGCTGCCGGAGTGCCGGTGAGCGTTCTAGCGCATCCCGTGATGCCGCTGATCAATGATAGCGAAGAGAGCCTGGACCGCGTCTGCGCGGCGGCCGCGCGTAACGGGGCATACTCCTTCAGCGCCGCCCCCTTGTTCCTGAAACCTTGTTCGGCGCAGGTTTTCCTGCCGTTTCTCGAAGAACGCTTTCCGCACCTGGTCCGGCGCTATCGCGAACGTTTCGAAAAAACCGCCTATCTGAAGGGCCACTATCCGGAAATGATCGCCCAACGAGTGGAGCGCATCCGCACGCGGCACAAACTGTCCCAGCGCCGTGCTCCCGAATGGCCGGAACCTTTCGCGGGTGATCAAATGGATCTGTTTCCGTCGCTCGGGAAAGGTCCCAGTACGGCACCTGCTTTACAACGCAAAGTGAATCGATTATAATCGCTCCCATGGCTACAGTCCGGAGCATTCGCGCTACTCGCGCCGAACCGGTTTCGTTGCACACCCACGCGATGGACAACCTGCGGTTCATTCGCGAGACGATGGAGCGCGCAGGTTCGTTCACGGCCGTTCCCGGATGGGGAGGCGTCGCGATGGGCGCCAGCGCCCTGGCTGCGGCCGCCATAGCCAGCCGTCAGCCGACACTCGAACGCTGGCTCGCCACCTGGCTGCTCGAAGCGGCCTTCGCGATGGTGCTGGCCGCGCTGGCCATCAGGCGCAAGACGAATGCTGCGAAAGGTCCGGTGCTCTCGGCGCCGGCCCGGCGATTCGTCCTCAGCTTCGCACCGCCTTTATTTGTCGGGGCGCTGCTCACGGCGGTGTTGTATCGCGCTGGCTTGCCCGACGCAATACCGGGTGCCTGGCTGCTGCTCTATGGAACCGGCGTGGTCACCGGCGGAGCGTTCTCGGTGCGTGTGGTCCCAGTGATGGGCCTCTGCTTCATGTTGCTGGGCGCGGTAGCCCTGTTCTGTCCGTTCGCTTGGGGGACAACGTTTCTAGCCGCCGGATTTGGCGGGCTGCACCTGGCGTTCGGAATCATCATTGCCAGGAGGTACGGTGGCTAGACAAAATACTGTTCGAAAAGATGCGGCTTCCGACAAGCCGACAGGCGCCCGCATGGTCGCCACCAAGGCGCTTGCTAGTTTGGACCGCCTGATTTACGAACCCATCCGGCTGCGAATCGTCAGCGCTCTCGCCGTTAATCCTTCACTGACATTCAACGAATTGAAGAAACTTCTCGATACCACCGATGGAAACTTGAGCGTGCACGCCCGCAAGTTGGAAGAGGCCGAGTACATTGTCTGCAGCAAGTCGTTTGAGGGCCGGATGCCGAAGACGCAGTATCGTTTAACGGAAACCGGACGGAAGGCGCTGGAAAAATATCTGAATCACATGGAAGCGCTGATACAAGCGATCCGGGAGCGGTAGTTCCCTTTTTTTCTATATAGTCTTTATGTCACAAAGCACTTCAGATTATCTGCACGCCGCGATCATTATGGACGGGAACGGCCGCTGGGCCTCCACCCGAAGCCTGCCGCGAGTGGCCGGACACCGCGCGGGCGCCGAGGCCCTGCGCCGCACCGTCGAAGCCGCGCCCGATCTTGGCATCGGGGTGCTCACGGTCTATGCGTTTTCGTCCGACAACTGGCGGCGGCCGCAGCCCGAGGTTTCCGCCCTGATGAAGATGTTCCATATTTATCTGCGTCGCGAGCAAGCCAAGTGCATCGACAATGGCGTGCGTGTCTCCGTGATTGGCCGGCGGGATCGTTTGCCGCGCCTTCTGCTGCCGGTGATCGACGAATGTGAGAGCGCCACTGCCCACGGACAAAAGCTGCATCTGCGGCTGGCTGTCGATTACTCTTCGCGCGATGCGATCCTGGCCGCGGCTCAAGCGCTCCAGGGAGCAGTCACTCGAGAAGCTCTTTCCGACGTCCTTGGACCGCAGGATGTAGATCTGCTCATCCGCACCGGCGGGGAACAGCGCCTCAGCGATTTTCTGCTGTGGGAATGCGCCTACGCCGAACTGCTATTCACTCCGGTGATGTGGCCTGATTTCACTGCGTCCGATCTGGCCTCGGCGGTGGGCGAATTCCGGTCCCGCGAACGACGCTTCGGAGCTTTACCCCGCGCCGCCTTCGCGTAGCCCGGGCTGAATCACAGGTGCTGGACGCCGCTCCAGCACAGTTGCACGCCCAGCGTGATGAGCCAGATGGACAGCACAATGCGGAAGGCGCGCTGCGGCGTGATGGCGGCGAGATAAGTTCCGGCGAAGGCCCCAAAGACGCCTCCAATGATGAGCTTCGTCAGGATCGCCAGATCGTAATTGCCCGCGCTGAGCTGGAAGCCGCTGCCGATCAGCGAGAGGCACAATCCAAAGAAAAGATCCGTTCCAACTACGCGCGCCGCCGAAAGCGGAGTGAGCCACAGCAGCGCGAGCGATCCGATGGCCCCCGCGCCGGCGGATGAAAATCCAACTTCCGCTCCAATCGGCAGAGCGATGGCGGGAAGCCAGCGCGACCAATCGCGCGGAACGCCGCGGACCGGATGCAGCCACAAGCGGTAGAGATTCGCCCCGGCCATGATCACCACCGTGGCGCCCAGAGCAGAGTACAAGACACCTTCCGAGCCCTTGGTATTGAGCTTCGCCAGAATATAAGATCCGGTGAGCACGCCGGGAACGCCGCCCGCGAGCAGGTAACCCAAAACCTTATAGTCCACCTGCTTCCGATAGATCTGCATCGGAACAACCAGGATCTTCACGGCCACGCTGAACGCCAGCGCGGTGCCCACGGCGTGGGCCGGAGTTACGTGCATGAAGAGAATCAAAACCGGCGCCGTGATTACTCCCGCGCCAACTCCGGTGACGCCGATGGCTACCGCGATAATGAACCCGAGAACAATCTCCACCGGTTACTCGCTCTGAATGTGGATTCCGCACTCCAGCTTGTGGCCGCTCCAGCGGCCCGAGCGTGGATTGTTTGGATCGACCGGCGGCGTGGTGCAAGGCGCGCAGCCGATGCTGGTGTAGCCCTGATCGTAGAGCGGCAGAACGGGAATACCGCGGTGCTTCAAGTAGGCCCAAACGTCCACGTTGGTCCAATCAGCCAGCGGGCTCACCTTCAGCAATTGATGGCCGGTGGGCAATTTGAAATGATCCACCGCCTGCAAATTCGCCCGCGTGGGCGATTGCTCGCGGCGCAGCGCCGTGAACCAGACGCCGTAATCTCCCAGGCCGCGGAACAATGGCTCCACTTTGCGAATGCCGCAGCAACGGTCCGGCGCAGTCTGGTTGAGTATGCCGAACTGCGATTCCTGCTCGGCCACGGACATCGGCGCGGCGAGATTGACCAGATTCAGATGCATCTGCTCGGTCATCTGATCGCGATAGGCGTAAGTCTCGGGGAAGTGGTAGCCGGTTTCGAGAAATAGAACGGGAATGTCAGCGCGCTCTCGAATCACCAGATCCACCAGTACCATGCACTCGGTCTGAAAACTGCAAGTGACGCACGCCGCGCCGCCGTTTTCAGCGAATACACTGCGAATCAAAGCCGACGCGGCATCTATCTTCTGGTCAAGCGGGATTTTCTGGTCCAACGTCACGGTTGTCCGTCCTTCGGTATTTAGATGCCTTCGCCGCCGGTCAGCGATTCATTGCGCAGCAATATTTCCATCTCTTCCAAAGATGCAATCACGAAATCGGCCGCTTCAGAATCGTCCGCCGGCAGACTCCATTGCGCGGGCTTACCCGACACCAGCAGAACTAACAGGCCCGCGTGTTCCAGCGCCGACAATGTTTCGGCGCTCGCGTGCTCAATCACCGTTACCGCGCATCCACGATCGAAAAGCTTTCGCTCCAGCAGCCACGCCAGCGTCTTGCGCTCGCCCAGCGACACCGTTTCGCCGCCATGCCGGTAGCGCGCGATCCGCTCCACCGGGGTAACACGTTCGTGGCGGAGATCGAGCGCGGCCATTTTGGATCGATCGCGTTCCACGATCACCGGCGCCAGAATCATCCCCGCCCCGACCGTGGCGTTGGTCTCCGGGTCGATCAGGATCAGGCTGCCCGTGGAACGATTCTGCGCATAGGCGTCGAAATAAATCGCCCGGCTGGCCTCGATGCGCAGCACTCCGATGCCGTTCATCTCCAGGCTGTCGGCCGGTTCATGCTCTAGGGTCTTGATATTGACGCGATGCCGTATCGACTTCACTTCCGCGGGCAAGGTTTGCGTGGTGTGTCTTAGAATGTACGGCCGGGTCAGATCGAGCGGCCGCTCATTCATCCAAACCACGCTCGCGTCGAACTGGCGGGCTGCATCAGGCGGCTTCTGAGATGAAACCAGCATGTCGCCGCGGCTGATGTCTACTTCGTCTTCGAGCGTCAGCGTCACCGACATCGGCGCAACCGCTTCTTCCAGGCGTCCATCGAATGTCTCGATGCTCTTCACACGCGAGCGCCGGCCCGAAGGTAGCGCTAGAATGCCATCGCCCGGACGGACAGCGCCCGAAACCACTTGTCCAGCATAACCGCGGAAGTCCTGATCCGGCCGGATCACACGCTGCACCGGAAAACGAAACGCGGTGGCGCGCGTGCGGTGGTAAACCGGGACAGTTTCGAGAAACTCCAGCAGAGTGGGGCCCGGAAACCAGGACATGTTCCGGCTGGGCCGCACTACGTTGTCGCCTTCGAGCGCGCTGATCGGCAGGAAGTAAATATGCGACGCGGTGTGCTGCAGGACCAGGCGGGACAGGAATTCGCGATATTCAGTTTCGATGGCGCGGAACACCGCCTCGTCGTAGCCCACTGCGTCCATCTTGTTGACCGCGACTACCAGATTGGGGATGCCCAGCAGAGAGGCGATGTAGCCATGCCGCCGCGATTGTTGCAACACGCCGTTCCGCGCGTCGATCAGAATCACCGCCAGGTCGGCGGTGGATGCACCGGTGGCCATGTTGCGCGTGTACTGCTCGTGCCCCGGCGTGTCGGCAATGATGAACTTGCGCCGCGCCGTAGCAAAATAACGGTAGGCGACGTCGATGGTGATGCCCTGTTCCCGTTCGGCGCGCAAGCCGTCCGTCAGGAGCGAAAAATCTATGGCGCCGGCCGACCGGTTCACCGAAGCCTTGGTCACCGCCTTGAGCTGATCCTCGTAGACGCTTTGCGAATCGTAGAGCAGCCTTCCGATGAGCGTTGACTTGCCGTCGTCCACACTGCCGGCGGTGGTAAAACGCAGCAGGTCCTTGGCCTGTTCGGCGGCCAGGAAATCTTCGATCTGAAACGCCGCGGTGCGATCCGCGAGAGCAGCCATTAGAAATATCCTTCGCGCTTCTTAATTTCCATGGACCCGTCCTGATCGTGATCGATGACGCGATTTTCGCGTTCGGATCTGCGGAATGACACTAGTTCTTCGATAATCTTCGGAATCGTGTCGGCATCCGACCGGATGGCACCCGTGCAAGGGCTGCAGCCCAGGGATCGCATGCGGCAGCGCACCATCTGCGGCTTTTCGCCCGGCAGCACGGGAATAAACGGCTGCTCCAGCATGATCAGCGACTCGCCGCGCACCAGCACCTCGCGCTCCTGGGCGAAATACATCGGAACGATTGGTATCTTTTCGGCGTGAATGTACTGCCAGATGTCCATCTCGGTCCAATTGGACAACGGGAAAATACGCAGACTTTCGCCGGGATGTATGCGCGCGTTGAACAGATTCCACAATTCCGGCCGCTGGTTCTTGGGATCCCACTGGCCCTTTTCGTCCCGGAACGAAAAGATCCGCTCCTTGGCGCGGGACTTTTCTTCATCGCGCCGCGCACCCCCGATGGCGGCGTCGAAACCGCCCTGCCGCAAACCGTCGAGGAGGGCTTTGGTCTTAAGCAACCCGCAGCAGCGGGACGTTCCCAACTTGAAGGGATTTGCGCCGTCGTCGATGGCTTCGCGATTGGTGTACACGATCAGCTTCGCGCCGATCTCAGCCGTGTACCGGTCGCGAAACTCGATCATCTCGCGAAATTTGTAAGTGGTGTCGATGTGGAGCAGCGGAAACGGGATCGGCGCCGGGTGAAAAGCCTTCTGGGCTAGCCGCAGCAGCACCGAAGAATCCTTGCCGATGGAGTACAGCATCACCGGCCGTTGGAACTCGGAAGCAACCTCCCGCATGATGTGGATGCTTTCAGCTTCCAGCACGCCGAGATGGCCAAGTTGCGACATCATGAGCAGTGTAACAAAGCAATCTACCTAAAGTCTATTGAGATTAAGACATTACGATGTAAGTCCTTCACTGTTAAGATCTTCCAGTAGCTGATGTCCCGCGTTCGATGGATATCCGAAGTCCCAGAAAGGGTCGGCGGCCGAGCTTTCCCATACGCGTTTGTCGCGCGCGATCAGCAGAGCTTCGAAGCGTCGATCCAGGCCGCTGACTTCCGCGTCCAGGCCGAGCATAGCAATGATTCCGCGCAGGTCCAGGTCGTTGCGATAATCTTCCAATCCGAACTTGTAGCCGCGCTCCACCTCGGCGACGAATTTGCCCCAGCGTTCAATCAAGCCTTGGCGCCCGGCACGAATGACGTGCTCGGGGTAGCCGTTCTCACGAAGATACGCGGCCATTTCCTGGTCAGTCATATCTTCTGCGTGCCTGCCGCTCGAAATAGCGTTCACCATTGTTGGGGATGAAGAACGTCCGGATGGTGCCATCGCGATTGTAGGCGCCAAAGTAGCCGTGCCGGCGATCGAACTTGCTGAACTCCCCGCTAGGACGTCGCGCTTCAAGAATCGGACCACCTGGAGGTGCGTCTCGCAGTTCTTGCGCCCGCCGCAGATATTCGCCTTTGCTGATCGCACCAAACTCGCCGCCATGTTTGGCGAAGTGTTCGTCCAACTGGGCCCTGGATCGAAACCCCGGCCCGGAAGCGAGGAGGCAAAAGGCTAACAGCCAACAGCCAACGAGCCGTACTGCAATCTTTCGCACCCGACCATTAGATCATTTCGTGGGCACGCCCTTGGGCTGGGTCATGCTGAACCAGTTGCCGGAATTGTCCTTGAGCACGCACTCGATGCCGTAGAAGCGGTCCGCCGGCGGCGACAGAAACTCAACGCCTTTGGCTTTTAGCTCCTCGTACGTGGCGTGGCAATCGTCCGTCTGGAGCACGCCACCCCCAAGCCGGCCCTTCTCCAACAGTCCTTTGAGAGTGGCTGCGGCGTCCGGCTGGATGTTCGGACCATCCACTTTCATCAGGATGATGTGGAAATCCGGCTGGCTCTTGGGTCCAACGGTCAGCCACCGGAAGCCATTTTCCATGCTCTGGTCCATGCGGACCTCGAAGCCGAGCTTGTTGACGTAAAAATCGCGCGCGGCGTCCTGGTCGAAAACATAGATGCTGGTATGCGAAAGTCGCTGAATCATGGACTCAGCATAAGGGAACCCGCCTCAAGAATTCTTCTCGGATCTTGCGATTTAGCGCGGCTTAGTATCCGGCGAAAAAATGCTGGAAGCAGGCGGGCATGTAATAGAGCGGCCAGAAGCGGCCAGAGGTCCCGAACACGCGGCGGGATTCGCGCCGGAAAGCCGCTGGTGACAGGCCCGTGAGCGAGTGGAAGCGTGTGCTGAACGAGCCCAAGCTCTCGTAACCGGCATCCAAGCAAATGTCAGTGACGCTATGATTGCCCGCGAGCAGGAGTTTCTTGGCGTATTCGATGCGCAGCCGGGTTACGAACTCGTGCGGTGTTTCATGGAATGTATCCGCGAACAGGCGATGGAAATAGAACGGCGATAGTCCGGCGAGCACCGCGGCATCGGACAGCGAAACCCGCTGGCTGAAGTTTGCGGCAAGATAGTCCCGCGCGCGGAGCAGCTCGGGACGCGACCTCACGGAACCACCCACTTGCGATGGATCGGTAAGCCAAACCGCTGCAGCACCGCTTCGACGTCCTTCTCGCTCAGGCGGGAGGCGTCGTATTCCACCTGGAGCCGGTCAAGCGCCGGCGCGAGCTGCACGCGCAAAATCCCGTAGTAGCTATGCACGTCGCCAATGGCCGAGGCGTCGTGATCGGTCAACTGCCGAACAAGATCGTATTCGAGCTGAACCTTAGTCATTGCTGAGTCCTCAGGATATCATTTACTCTTCAGCTTCCACTCAATTTGCCGGATCATGCCGAGCCAGATTTCCGCGTCATGCCCGGCCAGATCCAGCCGCCGGACTAATCTGCGAATTTTCTCGGAGGAGCTTTCCGAATGCACGTATCCGGACTTTTCCAGAACTTCGGTCAAAAGCCCCGTCAACCGGTCTAATTCTTGGGCGCTGGCGGGCTTGCGTTGGTCGGGCTTGGGAGGAACCGGATTGCGCACCAGTTCGTAAAGACAAACCGCCACGGCCTGGCCCAGATTCATCGATCCTTCGGTCCCGATGCGCATCAGCCAATGGCAATAGCTCATGTCCTCATTCGACAGGCCGAACTTCTCGGAGCCGAATAACAGCGCCACCGGCGCGGCCGCCAAACGCTTGCGGATCAATCGCCCGCCATACTCCACCGCGCGCAGCGTGTGTTGCAACTCACGATGGCCTAGGGACGTGGTGCCCACTACCAGGCTGCAATCAGCGATCGCCTCAGAAAGCGCCGCGAACTCCTCGGCAGCCTGCAGGATTTTGTGCGCGTGCACCGCGGAGCGCGCCTCCTGAAAGGCGACATGATAGGGGTTCACCAGCCGCAGCCGCCCGAATCCGAAATTGCTCATGGCCCGCGCCGCCGCGCCGATATTGAGCGGATTCCTGGGAGCCACCAGGACCACCCGCAGATTGTCGTGAAAGCTACTGCTCCAGGTACGTGTAACCGTTGAGGCCCTCTTCGTAGAATTTGAGCAGCCGCCCCGATTCCTCGTAGCCGATTTTCCCGTCGCGCAGGGCCGTTTCCACATCGCGGCGGAATTCTTCCAGCAGCACTTTGGAGTTGAACTGGACGTAATCCAGCACCTCCCGCACGGTATCGCCGCGAATCACTGCGTCCAGGATCACGTCGCCGCTGGGTCCCAAGCTCACGTGCACCGCGTTGGTATCGCCGAACAAATTGTGCAGATCACCCAGGATCTCCTGATAAGCGCCAACCAGGAACGCGCCCATCAGATAGGGCTCGCCGTTAAACGGATGCAGCGGCAACGTCCGTTTTACGTCCCGCCGGTCGATGAACTGGTCGATCTTGCCGTCCGAATCGCACGAGATATCGCCCAGCACGCCGTTGCGCGTCGGCATCTCGTCCAGCCGGTGGATGGGCATGATGGGGAAGAGCTGCTTCACGGCCCAACTGTCGGGCATGCTTTGAAACAACGAAAAATTGCAGAAATAGGTGTCGGACAACATGCCGTCCAAGCCTTCCAGCTCTTCGGGGAAATAGTCCAGCTCCTTGGCCATGCGATGCACGCGCCGGCAGATGGCCCAGTACAGGGTTTCGGCCTGGCTGCGTTGCTTGAGCGGCAGGTAGCCCAGGCTAAAGAGGTTCAGTGCCGAGTCCAGCGCCTGTTGGGCGTCGTGAAAACTTTCCAACAGATTCTTCGAGCTGAGCGAGCGGTAGGTTTCCTGCAGATCGACGAGCGGCTGCTCGGCATCTTCCGGCACCGGCGTGAAACCATCTTCGCCAAAACCGCTCACGCCCAGCACATTGAACACTAGAACGCTGTGATAGGCCGCGATGGCGCGCCCGCTTTCGGAAACAATGGTGGGGTGCGCTACTTCGGCTTCGTCGCACACGTTCTGGATGTGATAGACAACGTCGTTGGCGTACTCCTGTAGCGTGTAATTCACGCTGGATTCGAAATCGGTTTGCGAGCCGTCGTAGTCGATGCCCAGTCCGCCGCCGACATCCAGATATTTCAGCCCCGCGCCGGCCCGCTTGAGCTCCGTGTAGATGCGGGCGCCCTCCATCACCGCAGCCTTGATCTGCCGGATGTTGGTGATCTGGCTGCCCAGGTGGAAATGCAGCAGCTCCAGGCAATCCTCCATGCCGACAGCCTTCATTTGATCCAGGGCTTGCAGCGCTTCGCTCACCGTCAGGCCGAACTTGGAACGATAACCGCCCGACGATTTCCAGCGTCCTGACCCCTTGCTTGCCAGCTTTAGCCGCAGGCCAATGGTCGGCCGAACACCGACGCGCTGGGAGTGCTTCAGAATCAAATCCAGCTCGGTGTATTTTTCCACCACCGGGATGATCTGCCGGCCGATCTTTTTCGCCAGCATCACCATCTCGATGTATTCGTCGTCCTTGAAGCCGTTGCAGATGATGGGCGTTTCGTTGTCCGCCACCGCCAGAACCGCCAGCAGCTCGGGCTTAGACCCGGCTTCCAGGCCAAAATGGTAAGGCCGCCCGAACTGGAAGACCTCCTCCACCACCTGCCGCTGCTGGTTTACCTTGATCGGATACACGCAGCGATAGTCGCCCTTGTAGTTGTGTTCGGTGATGGCGCTCTGGAACGCCTGGTACATTTCGCCCAGCCGGTGCTTGAGAATTTCGGCGAAGCGGATCAGGATGGGCAGCCCGATCCCGCGCAGCTCCAGTTTCTCGATCAGCTCGCGCAGATCGATTCCGCGCGCCGGCTCCTTACTGGGATGTACCCACAGGTGCCCATTCGCGCCCACGGAAAAATAGCCTTTGCCCCAGCTGGCGACATCGTAGAGCTCGCTGGCGTCGGTGACGGTCCACCGCTCGGTTGGTTCATAGACGGTGGCTTCACTCAGTTTCAATTCGCGGTTACCTCCGGGGCGTGCGCCATCGGAATCCAGGCGCTAAAATTCAGTTTCCTGCGAATCGGCGTCCAGGGCAAGTAAATTTTTGACTGAGCCGGAGTTTGAATTTCTGGTTACGACGGATGCTGGCTGCTGCCGTTTCCGTGAGTCTCGTACCAGCGCCGGACGATATCGGTCAGCGCATCAAGCTTGTCTGCGACGCCAGCGAGCTTCTCGTCGGTGTGCTTTTGGCTCTCGGCGAGAGCCAGGATCGTTTCCGAGGCCTTCTGGATCGCGGTTTCCGCGCGTTCCATACGGTCGTTCATCAGCACCTGAGCCGTTAACAGGTGGCGCTGGCTATTGGCGAGATGTTCCAGGGTGGAATCCATCTGATTAAAGCGCTCGTCGGGATTCAGTTGGGGGTTCACGTTAATCCTATTCTACGCTTTGCCGCGCGCGCCGCGGCTATTTCGGAAGCGCCGGAAGCTGTGGAACCTGTGCATTGGCGGGTAAAACGGGCGTGCGCGACACGTTCAAGAGCATGGCCAGCATCGCGTAGTAGCCGTTCAAAGCGGTGATGCTCACCACGCCCCGCTCGCCAAACTTCTTCAGCGCCCGCTCGTACGTCGCGTCGCTCACGCTCCTGTTGTGATCCAGCTCGATCCAGAACTCATAGACGATCTCTTCGTCCTCCGGCATGCCATCCGGACGGCGTCCTGCAGCGATCGCATTCACCGTCTCCTGCGTCAGTCCGGCTTTCAGCGCGCGCCCATAATGCGCGGTCCATTCGAACTGTTGGGTCCAATCCCGCGCCGCGAGCAGGATGACGAATTCCGTGAGTTTCGTCCCGACAACGCTGTCCGTGCGGAAGTAGGTAGCCATTGCATAGGCCTGTTCCGCCAGCTTCGGCTCGCGCAGCAGCGCGACAAAAGGTCCGCCTACGCCGAAGGATCCGGCCTGCATCTCCGACACCGCTTTTTTTTGCGCATCGGTGAGCTTGTCGGAGGGAATCATCGGGAGACGATCTTGCGCAGCGGCGGCGCTCACGACGAACATCGAAAAACAAATCAGCCTTTTCATCGCAGTTGCCTCACACCCGGAACGTATCCGCGCGCCACGTGACAATCGCCTGCTTGATGTCTTTTGATTTCATCTTCGCCGCCAGAGTTTTGCCCACCAGCGCGGGCAGCTCGTCGTCGGAGGCAAAACGCAGCGCCACCAATTGCGACTCCGTCAGCTCCCCGATTCGCGCGCTCAACTCCGCCGACAAAACGGCTTGGAGCCGCAGCCGCTCTTCCAAGCGAATCAGACGGTCCTGCACCCGCAGAGGATTTATTCGAATCAGCAATACGCCCTGCAGGAACAGTATCCCGAACCCGAGCAGGATCCAGGCCTCAAATTGTCGATAGTGCCGGACCACGTTGACGATGGTGAGAATCAGCAGCACCATCGCGCCGGGGCCGAGGAAAAAGTGAAACGGCGGATGGAATCGCGCGTGATTCGCGTAAGTCTGCGGAGTGCTTTCAGGCATTAGAGTCTCGCGTTTCTTTGACTTTAGTTTGTATCGCTTTGTATCATCATACTTCCTACACGGTTGCAT
This sequence comes from Bryobacterales bacterium, assembly GCA_963725455.1. Lineage (GTDB taxonomy): Bacteria > Acidobacteriota > Terriglobia > Bryobacterales > Bryobacteraceae > Palsa-89. Next base: position 33,517 of record CAVRZH010000157.1, on the reverse strand, counting down.
GCAGGAAACGTTTCACGACGTGCTCATAGGGAAAAGTAAGGAGAGGCAGCGATGAAGCTTCCATCGAAACGATCATTGATTTATAGCAGTGCCGTCGCACTACTCGGCGCCACAGTGCCTTTCGGAGGCGTCGCCTTCGCACAGGTCAAGCCCCAGATGGCCGACGACGTTTTCAAGAACATCAAGGTTTTGAAAGGCCTTACTGTCGACGAGTTCATGGGGACCATGGGTCTCTTTTCGGCCGCTCTGAACGTGTGCTGCGGCGATTGCCACGTCGGCGCAGGCGGCTCCAATCCGCAATGGGAGAAAGACCCGCCGCGAAAGCTAGTGGCCCGCCACATGGTGGAAGTGATGAACAAAGTGAATAAGGAAAGCTTCGGCGGCCGCCAGGTGGTGACTTGCTGGACATGCCATCGCGGCGGTACTCCTCCCGCTACCACGCCGTCCATCGACGCCATCTATAGCGATCCTGTTCCGATGTATCCGGATGTCCTGCCGCAAGCTTCGAAGGGCGCCGTGGTGCCATCCATCGATCAGATTCTCGATAAGTATATCCAGGCTCTCGGCGGCGCCGACGCCCTGTCCAAGATGACCAGCTATTCTGGCACCGGAACCAGCACCACCTTTGGAGCAGACCAGATTAACAAGGCGGAGATCTTTGCCAAGGCGCCGGATAAATACGTCACCATCGTCCATCAGCGTGAAGGCGACATGATCCGGACGTATGACGGTCACGACGCCTGGGTGGTGCTGCCGCTCACTGTGACCGGCGAGTACCAACTGACGGCCAGCGCGGCCGAAGGCGGCAAACTGGATGGCGAACTGGCGTTTCCAGGTAACATCAAGTCGTATTTCAATACCTGGCGAGTCAGCTATCCGGCCAATGTCGATGGCCACGACGTGAACGTCGTGCAGGGCAGCGGTCCGCTCGGTTTTATCGCCACGTTTTATTTCGATAAGCAGACCAATCTGCTATTGCGGATGGTCCGCTACGCGAATTCGGCTGTCGGCCGCGTGCCCACGCAGATCGACTTCTCAGATTATCGCCCGGTGGCAGGTGTCATGATGCCCTTCAAGCGCACCTACGGATGGGTGAGCGGCCGCGAGGAGTACACGCTAACCGATATTAAGCCGAACGTGACGGTGGACGACGCGAAGTTCGTCAAACCGCCGCCGCCCCCGGCGCCGCCAAAATAGTCGGCCATCAGCTCGCAGCCCGCTGCGTTGTGTCTGATAATTGCGGAGCGCACAGCTCGGGAAGCGCTCCCGAAGTGAAAGAGCTCGCGGCCCGCTGCGTTGTGCGCGATAATTGCGGAGCGCACAGCGCGGGAAGCGCTCCCGAAGTGAAAGAGCTCGCGGCCCGCTGCGTTGTGCGCGATAATTATGAGAACCGGTTGATTTCATTGCCCCAACTGTGCTAGGGTAACGTCTTTGGGATACGGGTTTTGGGGCGTACTGTAACTGTAGGTGGGCGCCTTCTCGCAGTCTGTAAGTTCCCTTCTTAAACATAATGGAATCGACGCTACACGACCTGGGTCAACTCCTGCTAAAAGCGATACCGACCCTTTTCCTTTTGTTAGTTGTTCACTTTTATCTCAAGAGCATGTTCTTCCGTCCTATGGCGGACGTGCTGGCCAAGCGGCGCGAAGCCACCGACGGTTTGCGTGAATCCGCTCAGGCGACGCGTGCCCGGGCGGACAGCCAGGCCAAGTCCCTTGAGGAGCAATTGCGCCAGGCGCGTGAAGCCATTTATCAGGAGCAGGAAGAGGCGCGCAAACGCTGGGTCGGCGAGCAGGGTTCGCAATTAGACCAGGCCCGGCACAAAGCGCATGAGCTGATTCATCAATCCAAGCTGCAGCTGGATGCCGAGTCCGTTACCGCGAAGAGCCAACTGGCCGGTACCGCGGACGCGCTGGCCGATCAAATCGCCAGTACGCTGCTCGAAAGGACGTCCGCTTAATGCACCGGGCTACTCTAGCGATTACGCTTGGTCTGGTTTTCGCGTCCTGCGCCCAGCCGCAGGAAGCGCCTGCCGGCAAGGAAGCACAGGCTGAGCAAGGCGATGCATGGATCTGGTGGAAGTGGGCTAATTTCGCCATCTTGGCCGTCGGACTGGGATACCTTATCGGAAAGAATGTTCCGCCCTTGTTCCGCAAACAGTCCGACGAGATTCAAAGCGCCCTGGCCGAGGCCGCGAAGGTCAAGCACGAAGCCGCCCTCTACGCCTCGAGTATTGAAGCGCGGCTGGCTAATCTACAGAGTGAGATTGAGGCTTTGCGCCAGGCCGCCCATGCCGATATGGCCGCTGAAAGCGAGCGGATACTGCGTGAGACGGAACATCACGCCCAAAGGATCCGGGAGCAATCCGTGCAGGAAATTGCATTGATGACGCGCGGCGCCAAAGAGGAACTTCAGAAATACGCCGCCGAACTGGCCATCGGCCTGGCGGAACAGCGCATTCGAGCGCGCATCACCCCGGCCATTCAACAAAACCTGGCGAACGGATTTCTTCGCGATTTAACCCGGGCGGCGAACTGACCTATGGCAACCGCTGTCGCCAACCGATACGCGCACGCCCTGGTGGATATTGTCATGGCGCCCGCATCACCCTTGAAGCCGGAAGACGCCCTTGCGCAACTGCGGGCCGTGGAAGGCCTGCTTCAGGAATCTCCGGAGCTGCGCATCGCCCTGCTTACGCCCGCCATTCAAACTTCGCGCAAACGCGCCGTCATGGCCGACTTGCTGGCGAGAATCGGCGGCTCGCCTCTGATTCGGAATTTTGTTTACGTGGTAATCGATCACCGCCGTATCGGCATGATCGCGGACATTCGTGAAGCTTTGGAGCTGCAGCTGGACGAACGCCTCGGCTTTGTGCGAGCGGAGGTGTCTTCGGCGGCGCCGCTGAACGCGCCACAAAGCGCGGGCTTGGAATCGGAGCTCTCGAAACTCACCGGGAAGCGCATGCGTTTGCGCTTCGATGTCGATCCGGAGTTGCTGGGTGGGGTAGTGGCGCGCATCGGTTCCACGGTTTACGACGGGTCTGTCCGCGGCGAACTGCGGCAATTGGGGAGAAAACTGGCCGGGCATTTTTCGGAATGAGGCTTCTGAATGGCGCGGTTGAATAGGGGATGGAATTAATTTATGGCTCAGATCCACGCTGATGAAATCGCGCGCCTGTTGCGCGACGAAATTGAGCACTACGACAAGGCTGTCAGTGTTTCCGAAACCGGATCGGTGATCTCGGTGGGCGATGGTATCGCCCGCGTTTACGGCCTGGAAAACGTGATGTCCGGCGAGATGGTGGAGTTCCCGCATAACGTCACCGGCATCGCGCTCAACCTGGAAGAAGACCAGGTGGGAACCGTGCTGCTGGGCGAATATCAGGAGATCAAAGAAGGCGACGAAGTCCGCCGCACCGGCAAAATCATGGCCGTGCCGGTGGGTGAGGCGCTGGTTGGCCGCGTAGTGAACGCACTGGGTGAACCCATCGACGGCAAGGGGCCTATCTCCACCAGCGAGACGCGCCCGGTGGAAGCCATCGCTCCCGGCGTTGTCGACCGTCGCTCGGTGAAAGAGCCGCTGCAAACCGGCATCAAGGCCATCGACTCGATGATTCCCATCGGCCGCGGCCAGCGCGAGCTGATCATTGGTGACCGTCAGACCGGCAAGACCGCCGTCGCGCTCGATACCATCATCAATCAGAAGGGCGGCGATGTCATTTGCATCTATGTCGCCATCGGCCAGAAGCGCTCCACGGTGGCGCAAGTGGTGAAGACGCTGGAAGATTTCGGCGCCATGGAATACACCATCGTCGTGGCGGCCACTGCTTCCGATCCGGCACCCATGCAATACATCGCCCCATACGCCGGATGCGCGATGGGCGAGTTTTTCCGCGACACTAAGCGCCACGCCCTCTTAATTTACGACGATCTTTCCAAGCACGCGGCGGCGTATCGCGAAATTTCCCTGCTGCTGCGCCGCCCGCCCGGACGCGAAGCATATCCCGGCGACGTGTTCTACCTCCACAGCCGGCTGCTGGAGCGCGCCGCCAAGCTGAACGAAGAGAAAGGCAGCGGGTCGCTCACCGCTCTGCCCATCATCGAAACGCAAGCCGGCGACATCTCGGCTTACATCCCAACCAACGTGATTTCGATCACCGACGGCCAGATCTTTCTTTTGGCTGACCTGTTTAACTCCGACGTTCGCCCCGCCATCGACGTCGGCCTGTCCGTCAGCCGCGTGGGTGGAAGCGCGCAGATCAAGGCCATGCGGCAGGTGGCTGGATCGTTGCGTTTGGATCTGGCGCAGTATCGCGAGCTGGCGGCCTTCGCGCTGTTCGGCTCCGAGCTCGACAAGGCGTCGCAACAGCAACTGGGCCGCGGCAAACGGCTGGTGGAAGTTTTGAAGCAGCCGCAATATAAGCCCGTGCCGGTAGAGAAGCAGGTGGTGATCATATTCGCGGGCACCAGCGGTCTGCTGGACGATCTGGCAGTAGAGCAGATCCGTCCGTTCGAAGCCGAGTTGAACAAATTTCTCGATTCCGCGCAGTCCGCATTGCTCCAGGAGATCCGCGAGAAGAAGACACTGGACGATCAGGTGAAGGCCAAGCTGAACTCGGTACTGAAGGAATTCAAGGATCGCTTCGTTGCCCAGCACAAGGAAGCTCTCGTCACGGCTTAGCCCATGCCCAGCCTGATCGACTTACGCCGGCGCATTCGCTCGGTGAAAAACACGCAGCAGATCACCAAGGCCATGAAGGTGGTCTCGGCCGCGAAACTGCGGCGGGCGCAGGATCGCGTGCTGGCGGCGCGCCCCTATGCGGAAATCATCCAGCGCATGCTCGTCAACGTGGCGCAAGCAGCCGCCGAGCAGAACGAAGCCGAGGAAATCGATCTGCTGGCCCGGCGTCCTGAGAAGCGGATTCTACTGCTCGTCATCACGGCCGATCGCGGCTTGGCGGGCGCCTTCAATTCCAACGTAATCCGGCTGGCGCAAAGGTTTATTGTGGAGCACCGCGAGTCTGAAGTGCGATTGGAATTGGTTGGGCGCAAGGGTCGCGACTTCTTCAAGCGGCGGCACGCCAACATCAGCGGTGAATATGCCACGCTGTTCCAGAAGGCCCCGCGCTACGAAGACTCGCTCGAGATTTCACGCAAGGTGATCGAAATGTTCCGCAAAGCGGAAATCGACTCCGTCTATCTGGTGGTGAACAACTTCAAAAGCATGATGGCGTCGCTACTGGTCACCACGCGTCTGCTGCCCATCGAATTTCCCGAAAAACAGGAACAGATCGATTATATCTATGAACAGCAGCCGGCAGAACTGCTGGCCGCGCTGCTGCCTCGCTACATCGAATCGCAAATTTATCGCGCCATGCTGGAGTCCGATGCAGCGCAGCATGCCGCCCGCATGACCGCTATGGAAGCTGCCAGCACCAACGCTTCCGATGTAATCAGCGCTCTTACGCTGAACATGAATCGCGTGCGGCAGGCCAGTATCACCAGAGAAATTATTGAAATTGTCAGCGGCGCGGCAGCTCTGGATTAGAGCGGCGATCCCGGACGAAAAGAGGTATTTATGGCAACCACAACAGCAACGCAGGTGGAAGGCAAGGTCATCCAGGTGGCCGGCCCGGCCATCGACATTCAGTTTCCCGAACACCAGATCCCGGTCATCAACACGGCCATCCACATCACCAGTGAAGGCTTCAACACGTCGGTTCCCATCGACGTGATGGTGGAGGTGGCGCAGCACATCGGGGAAGGCCGCGTGCGCACCATCGCACTGCAACCTACCGACGGTATGGTGCGTGGGATGAAAGCCGTGAGCCTGGGGCACGGCGTAGAGGTCCCGGTCGGAAATGAGACGCTGGGCCGCGTAATGAATGTCATCGGTGAGCCAGTGGACAACATGGGACCCGTCAACACAGCCCAGAAGTGGCCCATCCACAGGCAGGCGCCGGCCTTCGACGAGCAGGCCACCGAGCTGCAGATGTTTGAGACCGGCATCAAGGTGATCGATCTCCTGGAACCCTACCTCCGCGGCGGAAAAATCGGGCTGTTCGGCGGCGCGGGCGTGGGCAAGACCGTCGTCATCATGGAGCTGATCAACAATATCGCTCTAAAACATGGCGGCGTATCTGTGTTTTCGGGCGTCGGCGAACGCACCCGCGAAGGCAACGACCTTTGGATGGAAATGCAGGAGTCGGGCGTGCTCGATCCGCACGACTATACCAAGTCGAAGGTGGCTCTGATCTACGGTCAGATGACGGAGCCGCCCGGAGCGCGCCTGCGCGTGGGTCTCACCGGCTTGACGGTCGCCGAATTTTTCCGCGATGAAGGCGGGCAGGACGTGCTGCTGTTCATCGACAATATTTTCCGCTTCACCCAAGCCGGCTCGGAAGTATCCGCGCTGCTGGGACGCATGCCGTCGGCGGTTGGCTATCAACCCAACCTCGCCACCGAGATGGGCGAGTTGCAGGAACGCATCACCTCCACCAAGAAGGGCTCCATCACGTCGGTGCAGGCCATTTACGTGCCCGCCGACGACTATACCGATCCCGCTCCGGCCACCACCTTCGCCCATTTGGACGCCACCACCAACCTGACGCGCAGTCTGGTGGAGCAGGGCATCTACCCGGCCGTCGATCCGCTGGCATCCAGTTCTCGCATTCTGGACCCGCGCATTGTCGGAGACGAACACTACGGCGTCGCGCAGCAGGTGAAGCAGATCCTGCAGCGTTATAAGGATCTGCAGGACATCATCGCGATTTTGGGCATTGACGAGCTTTCTGATGATGATAAACAGACCGTGGCGCGCGCCCGCAAGATCCAAAAGTTCCTTTCGCAGCCGTTCCACGTGGCTGAGCAGTTCACCGGTATCAAGGGCAAGTACGTGTCGCTAGCCGACACCGTCCGCAGCTTCAAGGAGGTTGTGGAGGGCAAACATGACGATCTGCCCGAACAGGCCTTCTATATGCAGGGCGACATCGAAGACGTAAAGAAGCGGGCCGAAGAGTTGAAGAAGTAGGCGCGGCGCAAAGCATGGCAGACACGTTCGAGATCGAAATTGCCACACCCGAGCGGCTACTCGCGCGAGAGAAAGCCGTGCGCTCGCAGATTCCCGCCAAGGACGGCTATATCGGCGTGTTGCCGGATCACGCGGCGCTGCTTTCCGAGCTCGGCATCGGCGCTCTCACTTTCACCACGCCGGAAGATCATCGCTTCAGTCTCGCCGTTTGCGGCGGCTTCCTGGAGATTAAGGACAACATCGTACGGGTGTTGACCGATGTGGCTGAAAAGGGCCATGAGATCGACGTTTCGCGGGCCGAGAAGGACTTGAAACACGCCCAGGATGCCATGGTGAATCCAGCTCTCGGCATCGACATCGCATCGGCGCTCATCGCCGCCCGCCACGCGCAGGCCCGCATCGACGCGGCCCGCAAAGCAGCCACTAAAGAAGAATAGCGCGGCCTTCAGATAGAATAAAGGTGAGCGGACCGCGCGTCCTTGCGCCACAGCTAAACGATGTTTCGCCTTGTCTTCGAACTTCTTCTCACGGTTGTGGTTTTGACCGTGCTGAAGAGTATTGTCGGGATCGTGCTTAGAGGGATGTCAGGCGCCATGTCGGACACCTTGAAGCGTGACCCCGGCGCTCCCAGCGGGCGTCCACGCAACTCCCATGAAATTCCCCTGACGGGCGAGCTAAAGAAAGATCCGGTTTGTGGAACCTACATCTCCGCGGCCACTTCCATTAAGGAGAAGGTGGGAGGCCAGACCTTTCATTTCTGCTCCCAGGAGTGCCGCGATAAGTACGTTGCCACGCTCGCTCGCTAAGTGGAGCGGTCCCCCCGGACCGCGGCCGACGCCCCCGTCGGCTCTTCTATTCTGCGTTCTCCTAGCGACGTCCCCAGCCATCGCGCAGCCTGTCTTTTACAAGGACGTTCTTCCCATCCTTCAGGACCATTGCCAGCAATGCCACCGCCCCGGCGAAATCGCGCCCATGCCGCTGCTAACTTATGCCGACACCCGGCCCTGGGCCAAGTCGCTTCGCGAACAGGTGGTTGCGCGAAAAATGCCCCCCTGGTTTGCCGATCCGCGCTACGGACACTTTAGTAACGACCGCTCACTCACCCAGGCTCAGATCGACATGCTGGCGGCTTGGGTGAACGCCGGCTCACCCCCTGGCGATCCCAAGGATGCACCTCCGCCGCGCCACTGGTCCCCAGGCTGGAACATCGGAACGCCCGACCAAGTCTTTGAGATGCCGCAAGCGTTCCATCTGCCTGCCAAGGGCGCGGTGGACTACCAATACCTGATCTTGCCCACGCATTTCACCGAAGATAAATGGGTCCAGAAAGTGGAAGTGCGGCCCAGCAATCGCGCCACGGTGCACCACGCCGTGGTCTATATCCGCGAGCCGGGGTCGAAATGGTTACAAGGGGAACCTGCCGGAACAACCTTCTCCGTGCCGCTGGCCACGGGTTTTACCACCAGCGATCTGTTGATGGTCTACACGCCGGGCAATTCCTACGATCAATGGCCGGTTGGAATCGCCAAGCGCATCAAAGCTGGTTCCGATCTGGTGCTGCAGATGCACTATACAGCCACCGGGCAAGCCACCGAAGACCGTACACGTATCGGCATTATCTTCGCCAAGGAACCGCCCAAGAAAGCCGTGCTCTCGCTGCAGATGAGCAACGACCGCTTTGTGATTCCACCCGGAGATCCCAACTATCGCGTACAGGTCTCCGGCACGCTGCCCAACGACGCGCTTCTGATCAGCATGTTCCCGCACATGCACTTGCGCGGCAAAGGATTTGAGTATCTGATCACCGGTCCGCATGGTTATGTAGACACGCTGCTCAAGGTCAATCACTACGATTCGCAATGGCAACTCAACTACCGGCTGGCGCAGCCGCGGCTGCTTAAGGCCGGCACGCATCTCACATGGATTGGTTACTTCGACAACTCGGCGAACAATCCCGCCAACCCGGATCCGGCCGCCGAGGTTCGTTACGGCGAGCAGATCTGGAACGAAATGATGATTGGTTTCTTCGATGTAGTGGTGGATGCGAACATCGACAAGCCAATGTTTTTCGAGCGTTCACAACGCGGACCATCTCCAGCTGCTGTCACCGTTAGCAAATAAAAAATGACGAAAAAACTTGTCGTTGCTCGCCACGGGAAGTAAACTGAAGCTTCGGCGCTATTATGTGGGGAAAACAAAACGACGGACAAATGATTCAGCAGCCACCGGCTCAACCCGCGCAGCCAGCACCCGCTGCTGCGCCGGCAATCACTCACCAACGTCAGGCGCCCGCGCCTGCACCTGCTCCAACTACAACCGTGTTTGGCAAGTCGATGAAGATCATCGGTGAGGTCACCAGCGATGAAGAGCTATACCTGGACGGCGATCTCGACGGCAAGTTGAATCTGCGCAACCGTCTTACCGTCGGGCCCAACAGCAAAGTGAATGCGAATATCAAGGCCCAGGAAATCATCGTCTTCGGCACCATCAAGGGCAACGTCGAGTCGGAAACCCGAGTCTCACTCCGTACCGGCGCTTCCATTGTCGGCGATATAAAGACCGCGGGCATCGTGATTGAAGATGGCGCCTATTTCAAGGGCGGTATCGATATCTCCAAAAACGGGGAGAGTAAACCGGCGCCCAAGGCGCAGGCCCCGGCACCAAGCCCGGCACAAGGGGCAGCCCATGGAGCTGCGGCGGGGCAGAAGCGTTAGTTATTAACGCCTTTGCAACGATTCCCTCGTGCGTGCGTCTAAGTGGATGAGGCCGCACCCTCAGCGATGAGGAACATGTGACCGGAGAATGGGGGCGCTCGTTGGAAGGCGAGCGCCCTCTTTTATTTGGCGGCTCCTAATTTGTTCTCAACCCGCTTGCGCATGGAGCGCTCCGGTTTAAGAGCGAGCGCCGCCTGGTATGCTACACGGGCGTCCGCTGGATGCTGACGCGCAGCTTCCAGGTCTCCGATCCGCTCAAATAAAGCCGGGTCCTGCGCATCCTCTTTGGTTACTTGGCGCAGCTGATCGAGAGCGCCATCGCGATCGTTGTTCTTGAGCAGCACATCTGCAAGAGCCAGCCGTGCCGCCACATACTTCGGCTTCGCCTCCAACACCTTGCGGTATTCTTCGATGGCTGGAGCATTGTCGCCCTGCGCAGCCAGCGCTCCGGCCAGGCTAAGACGCGACGGAAGATATTCTGGCGATTGCCGCAAATTCTCCCGCCACAAATCGATCGCTTCTTTCTCCCGGCCCTTTTGATCGCCGAGCAGGAGCGCCAGATTGTGACGCGCCGGAAGCAAGCTTGGATTCTTCTGCAATGCTTCCCGGTAAAGCTGTTCCGCCTCGGCCCGTTTGCCTTCCGACGCCTTCAAAGTGCCCAGCGCGTTATAAGGCTCCGCCGAATTGGGCGCCAACATCTCCGCTTTCACATAAGCCGTCTCGGCGTCCTTGCGACGATTCAAGCGCTGATACACCAGACCCAGGTTGTACGGCAGGTAACTGTACTGCGGTGTCAGACGGATTGCTTCCTGATACGCGCGAATAGCCGACCGATAATCGCCGGTCTCCACGTAAGCCAGCGCCTCGTTGTGCAAAGGATAGGACCAGTGCTGCGCTCGCCGCACCGCGTCGCGGAAAGCCGGGATCGCTTTGTCATATTCCGCTTGTTCCAGGTACGCGATGCCCAGCGCGTTGAATCCATATGCAGCTCCCGGGTCGATGCGTACCGCTTGCTCCAACAGATTCGCGGCTTCCGGAAACTTCTTGTCGAACAGCAGCGCGCGGCCCTGGAAGAAATCCTGGCGGCCTTCTAAGAACAACGATTCCTGGGTCAAGGTCCGCGCGGCATCCATGTAACGCGCGCCGCTCTGGAATTCATCGCGCGATTGCGGCGTCTCATCGCCAGTCAGGTAGCGCAGCAAAACTTCCTGGCCTTTATTCTCCAGCGCGATCCGAAGCTGATTCTCGCGCTCCTGATATTGTTCGGGTGTCACCACCTTTTGCAAATCTCCTAGCGCCGAGAAAGCGTTGTTCGGATCGGCGGGCAGGATGCGCCCCGCGCTGATGGCCGAAGTAAAGCGATCTACCGCGGCTTGCGCCTGTAGCGCCCCCGGAAGCTGGCCTTGCGGCGAGCCCGCCAGGTAGAGCGGTCCGCCATGGTGCGCATCCAGGATCACTTGCCAATGCGCGCCGCCCTGGCCTTGAGCAATCGTGATCCCGGGCTTTCTCGTATCGGACAACCGCATCATGTTGTCGTAGGTTCCAAACTCGCGCGGGTGCTGCTTGTTTCCGGTCGCCATGGGAACCTGGTCGCTGACGTACTTGATCAGCTCATCGGCATCCACCACGCCGTCCTTGTTCTCGTCGGCCGCGCCTTCCAGTCCCTTGATCACGTAGTAGCTGAAGACGCCGTGCCCTCCGCCGAACTCGGGCCCTTCGAGCGAAACTTCGCGCGGGCGGCTGGCCAGCAATCCGAAAAGATCGCCCTGAATATCGCCCAACTGCTGGACGTTGGAATTCACCGTAGTGTTGTGGATGGTCCCGATGGTGCCGGCCTTGCAAACATCCACGAACAGCAGTACGCGTCCCACCTTGCTCAACTGCTCTTCGAATAGCGATTGCAGTTCGTCCATCCCCAGCGCCGTGCTCTTCAGATCCTGCGGATCGGAATCGTAAGTAAGAATGAACGCGTCCTTGCTCCCCGGCGTTTCCACGGTGCCGTGCCCGGCAATCAGGATCACCACCGTATCGTTCTTGCCCGCGCGGCGCTTCAAAAAATCCTGGAAGCCGTTGCGCACCGCCGCGGTAGTAGCTTTCTCGTCCGTCAGCAGCAAAACATTACCGTTCGGAACGCTGCCTCCCAGCGGACTTTCCAGCAGCTTGCCGAACACGCTGGCGTCCGCGTTGGCGAATTGTAGCGACAGCTCGGGCTTGGCGTACTTAGAGATGCCCACCAGCAGCGCATAGGTTTGTCCTCCGGCTTGTGCTGCAGCGGTGGCCGCCGAAGCTTGATCGGCCAGCGCCTGCTCCAGGTCGAAAATCTTGCTCTTCACCCACACCGCGTCCGGCCATTGTTCGCGCAGCTTGTAATAGGCATCCAAGGCATTGGCGATCAATTTGTGATTCTCGAAGATCGTCGCTTCGGTGACTAGCGCCGCCTGATCCTTGGGATTCGCCGCCAACACCGTTTCATACGGCGCCAGTTCGGCTTGCACATCGGCGGCAAGCTTGTCGTGGGGCGTGGGCGGCACTTCGGGCTTGTTCAGCCCGCGCGTCATGCTGACGCCATAGTGCTGCTGGCTGGCGGCTGCGACGCGCAAGGTCTGCGGCAATGTGCAAGCGCGCGCCGGCTGCTCGGTAATTTTGCCGGAGCGCACCTTGGGAGCCTTGGCATCCAGCCGGACTTCGCCCGACGGAGTTAGCGTGTCCAGCGCCTTGCCTGGGCAAAAGAGGAACGACGCCGGGCCGCCCGCGGTTTTGATCCCATCGCCTGCAAACAGCAGATCGCCCGGACGCGCCGCCAATGGCGTCTCCGTATCGGCGCGCAACAATTGGCTTCCCGTCGCCGAAAGAACCAGCCCCACCGGCTCCTCTTTCGTGTCCCCAAATCCAGGCACCACCAGCAGGAGGAGCAATGTGGCGCACGCACTCCTGCGTGCCGCGTTCACACTCATGTGAACGCTACGCATTTACCGCGGCCTTCACCACCAACGACGTCACCGTAAACAAATCGATCGGCAGCGCCTTCCCGCGCACCGGCGCCTGCCCCAAGTGCGAGGTCTCCACTTGGCTCCCCAGCCTGGCCTGCGTGGTCCCCGTCATCAACAGCTTCGTATGGTGCTCCTTATTCAGGCTCTCCAGCCTGGACGCCAGATTCACCGTGTCTCCCAACACCGTGTACTCCATTTTATCGGCCGATCCCACATTTCCCACTACGGCTGGGCCGGTATGAATCCCAGCTCCGGTCTCAAAGCGGCTGCGCGCCGTCACCATTCGTGTGGCGCATCGCACCGCTCGGATAGCGTGATCGCCGGGCTCGACGCCCTCATCGTCATCCGAAAAAACGGCCAGGATGCCGTCGCCAATGAACTTGTTCACGTGCCCGTGATACATCACGATGATCCCCACCATCAGCGCCATGTATTCGTTCAACAGTTGCACCACCACCTCAGGCCCCTGTTCTTCCGACACCTGCTCGGTGAACGCCGTAAACCCCCGGATATCGGTGAACAGGATGGTTACTTCCATGCGTTTGCCCGACAATCCAATTGAGTCCGACTCTTCGAGCGACGACGCCAGTTGTTTGCCCACGAACAGCGAGACCGCCCGATGAAACAAATTGCCGCGAGTTTCCTCGGTGGCGTAGCGATACACCAGGGAAGCGATTAAGCTTACCGAGGCCCCGAGCAACACTTCCGAAGTTGACAGGATGATTCCCCGTTCGAATAACAAGTGCGTCGCGGCCAGGATGCCCAGGAGTTCGAGCGCCACCAGGCCCACCGCCGGGCCGGCCGCGAATGAAGTGACAATCCCCACCGTCGCGCCCGTGGCAATCAGCAGCGCCAGCGCCAGTCCCCACTGCGGCGCCGGAACCAGGTAGCTCCGCGTCAGTAAAGTGCGAACCGTGTTGGCGTGAATCTCGACGCCCGGCATGGTCCATTTGGACCCGCTGAAGAGCGTATAAAACGGAGTATCGAAGCGATCGTCCACAAAATCGGTACCCACCAGCACGATCTTGCCATTCACCCACTTCCGGAGCTGGTCCTGGTTCCCGGCCTTGGCGGCAGCCTCAAAGTCAGCTAGGGAAACGCTCGGGAACGTGTTGGGGCCGCCTGCATAGTTGATGGCGATGGAGCGCTGGGGAGAGATGGGCACCGCGTGGCCGTCGAGCACCAACTGGCCCTTCTGGAACTGCGCATCCGTGCCGATGTATTTCTCGACGGTTCTCATGGCCAAAGAGCGGGCCGAAGGAGGGTCGGCGGGATTGCCGGAGGGGGCTTCCATCAGCTCCTGGTTGCGGATGAAATCGTCGTCATCGGTGGTCAAATTGGCGAAGGCGCCCAGGCCGAGAGCCGCGGCCATCATGTTCACTGGAATGGTTTGCGATTGCTGGTTGGAATTGATCTCGGACACATAACCGACGATGACCGGAACTGGAGACGTGCTGATGGCGCCCGCCAGAAGTTCGTCGGCGCCCGGCTGCCACTGATCTATGGGAACTCCGAATGCCAAATCGAGAGCAATCACTTTGGCGCCCGCTTGCCCGGCGGCGCGGATGGCGTTGGCATAATGCTGGTTCCAGAACACCCGCAGTTCCGGGAACGTATCGTAGGCTTTCTTGTCGGCGGTCAGCAGGACGATATCGGAGATGGCGGGGCGCCGGCCCACAATGCCGCGCAGGAAATCGCGCACGATGAAATGCGCATCATAGGCCTTGAGGTTGAGAATTCGAAAGAAGCGAATATCGCTGAGCAACGACGCGCCCAGCGCACTGCCCACCGCAAGAACCGCGCAGAGGGCCCAGTGCCTCCACTTCTTCTTCATGGTAACCTGCATCTTACTACGACATTACAGTCATCGCGCTTTAGAGCTCTGAACAAAATCTTCTTATTTCCCGCGCTCTTTCTGCTACTGTTTTGCGCCTCCTCCGCGCGGTCGCAAACCACCCAGGGGCTCATTTCAGGACGGCTGGTGGATTCGGTAACCGGCCGGCCAATTGCGTCGGCCAACATCATTTTTTCGAGCGCCACTACCACGTTGGCGGGCGGTGCCTCCAGCGACGCCTCCGGTTATTACTACCTGCCGCTGCTTTCGCCCGGGATCTATGCCATCCGCGTTATGGCTCCGTCCTACCAGTCGCAGGAAGTGCAGGAGCTGGAATTGACCGTGGCCGCGCGCATCGAGCTCGATTTCAGGCTCCGGCCGCTCAGCGACGTTTGGGAATCCGGCGAGTACAAGAGCGTTTTTCTCCCGGGACAAAAGACCATCGTAACGTTTTATGGCCCCGACGTCGATCCCAGCAAGTCTGGATCGTTCGAAGCGCAGAAGGGCAGGCGTGAGCCGCTGGAATCCACCGTGTCGGAGGTGATCGATTCCGATGAAATCGAAAATCTGCCACTCGAAGGCCGCGACGTCTATTCTTTGCTGGTCACGCAACCGGGAGTCACTTCCGATTCAGCCACCGGGCGCGGCCTCGGAATCTCGGTCAACGGCCAGCGTCCTTCGTCCTCCAATTATTTGCTGGATGGTCTGGAGAATAACAACTATCTGATCACCGGGCCGCTGGTAACTGTGGCGCCCGAAGCAATTCAGGAATACCGCATCTCGACCAGCAATTTCTCGGCCGAATATGGGCGCACCTCCGGATTCCTGGCGAACGCCATCACGCGCACCGGCGGCGAGCAGTTTCACGGCGTGGTCTACTTTTACCTGGAGAACGAAGCGCTCAACGCCAATGCATTTCAGCAGAACCTGATCGGCGCGCCGCGCAGCATCGACAAGCAGGATCAGCCTGGATTCTTCGTGGGCGGCCCGGTACTCAAGCATCGCCTGTTTTTCTCCAGCGCCTATGAATACTTTCGAAGCCGCGGCGACGGCACTCCTTATCCATTTGACTTTCCCACGCCCAACCTGTTGACCTTCACTGGACCCAACTCACTGGCGCGCCAGTTGCTCACTGAATATCCAAGCCCGGTGACCAGCACCGCCACCACCGCGCTCACGCAAGTGGAAACGCTGGCGCCGCCGGTTGCGGTGAACCGCATTCTGGCCATCGAGCGCCTGGATTACAACGCGCCCGATGGCAAGGACCGGCTGATGGCTCGCTTGCTGATCAATCGTTTGACCGAGCCCGATTTCATCTGGAGCCCCTACAAGGGCTTCACCTCGGCCCTTACGGAGAACACGGTCTCGGCCGGCGGCAGCTACATCCACGTGTTCCAGTCGAACCTCACCAACGAAGCGCGCCTAAGCTACAGCACGGACGATCTGGGATGGAACCGTCCGCATCCCGAGATTCCAACGCTCACCACCAGCGATTCCTATGACGTGAACGGATTGGCATATTCCGGCGTCACATTGCCTGGCAGCTCCGCGTTCTACGCTTACAAGAACGTCAATAACACTTGGGAAGTGCTGGACAATCTGATCTGGACGCGCGGCCAGCATCTGGTTACGGTGGGCGGAGGGTTGTTGTGGCGCAGTTCGGATGGCTACCTGACCGCGGGGCAAGATGGCCAGTATCTTTTTCCAAATATCCTGACCTTCGCGCTGGGGGAGCCCAGTTTCCTGGAAGCAGCCATTGACCGCACTACCTTGCCTGCTATTCAGCAGCCCGATCCCAACCGCACTTACAAATACGGCCAGGATTTTCTGTTCGCCCAGGACACTTACAAGCTCACGCAAAGGCTGACCGTGAACTACGGAGTGCGCTACGAATTTTATGGCGGGCCTGAAAATACCGGACCGGCCAAGGACGATCTTATTCAGCTCGGGCCTGGCAGCACTCTGGCGCAACAGCTAGTGGGAGCATCGCTCACGCAGCCCAGCAGCTCCGGCAACGAACAACTGTTCAAATCCAGCAACGATTTCGAAGTGCGCTCCGGCGCGGCGTACGATTTGTTCGGCACCGGCCGCACACTGTTGCGCGGCGGCTTCGGCACATTTTACGACCGGCCCTTCGATAATCTTTGGGAAAACGTGCGGAGCAACAATCTTATTCTGCCGGTGCTTCGATTGCCCCAAGGGCCCAGCAATTTTCTCGCGCCCGTTTCAAGTGTCCTCCAAAACTTTCAAGGACAGACGCTGGCCAGCACGTTCCCGGATCTGACGCTGGTCGATCACAACCTTCGCAACGGCCGCGTGAAAAGTTACTTCGCGGGCGTGCAGCAAAGGATCACGGACAATCTCACGCTGGAAGTAAACGGCCTGGGATCGTATGGAAGAGCGTTGATTACAACCGACGTGATCAATCGCGATTTCTCCACGCTGGCCGGCCGCTATAACAACGCTCTGCCAGACATCGCCTATCGCGCCAACCAGGGTTTCTCGGACTACAACGCGCTTACCGCGGTAATGCGCTATCGCATCCCGCGCGGGATGCTGCAAGGTTCTTATACCTGGAGCCATTCCATCGACAATCAGAGCGATCCGCTGATCGGCGACTTCTTCAATTTGACCTTCACCAGCATTCAAACCGGCACCTCGTCCGAGCAGCGCTCCACGTTTTCCGAGCAGTTCAATCCCAACTCGGACCGTGGCAATTCCGATTTCGACCAGCGGCAAAACCTGGTTATTTTCTCTTACTGGAATCTCCCCGCGCCATTCGCGCAATCTAAAGCCGGTCTGCTATTGCGCGATTGGACCATCGCGGAGCTGGCCGCGTTCCGCTCCGGGCTGCCTTACACGGTTTATGGAACGTCCACGGCCATCCCTGGCGAAGGGCTCATTCTGGACAATCGCGCGAATCTTCTTAATCCCAGCCAGGCGGTGTTCGCGAATCCGGCGCAAGTTCCAGGCGGCGTCCAATTGCTGAATCCTGCGGAGTTCACTTCAGCCGCGCCCAGCACGCTCGGCAACTCCGGACGCAATGCCTTTTTCGGCCCCGGCTTCTACAGCCTGGATCTTTCGCTGGCGCGCACGTTTCCGTTGCGGTGGTTGGGCGATGCCGGCCGCATTCGGATTCGCGCCGACGCGTACAATGTGCTGAACCACGCGAACCTCGGCAATCCTGATGCCCAGTTGAACGATCCCACGTTCGGAGTGGCTACTTACGGACGGCAAGGATATCCGTCCGGTTTCCCAGCCGTGGCGCCGCTCAATGAGACTCCACGCGAGATTCAGATGAGCGTGAAAGTGGAATTCTAGCCGCGGCCAGCCAGCGCCAGCGCCGCCACGCGCCCCGCTCCCAGCAACGCGGTTTTGTCGTTGGTAATCACTCGCACTGGAATATCTTTCAACAAGCTGCCTATCCGCCCCTTGGCGCTGAAGGCCTTCATGAACGCGGTGCTGCTCAGCTTGCGAATGATCTTGGGCGCGATGCCT
Source organism: Bryobacterales bacterium (assembly GCA_963725455.1). Taxonomy (GTDB): domain Bacteria; phylum Acidobacteriota; class Terriglobia; order Bryobacterales; family Bryobacteraceae; genus Palsa-89. The sequence continues at coordinate 15,452 of CAVRZH010000157.1, read as the reverse complement.
CCGCCCACAAACGTGCCTCCGGTGGCAAGCACCTTCAAAGCCAGATTGCCGGCTTCGGCGCCATACAGCGACACAAAAATATCCAGCGCCTGCACACAAATCGGAGAAGTTCCCTCCAGCGCGGATTTCGAGATGGCCGCCGATGGATCGCCCTGCGCGATCTGCTCGGCCAGCCAAGCCGGTTCCTCACCCCGGCCCGTTTCGCGCAAAAACAGATAGATATTGTGCAGCCCGGGCCCCGACAATACACGTTCATAGCTGACGTGCTCAAAGCGCCCCATCAGGTAGCGGAGCAGGTCCACTTCCAACTCGTTGCGCGGCGCGAAATCCGCGTGCCCGCCTTCGGAAGGAAACGGATGATAGCCGCCCTGGCCGTCCGCGTACAATCCCGCCTCACCCAAACCGGTGCCCGCGGAAATCAGCGCGCGGTTTCCGGTGTTGTTCGGCACGCCTGGATTCAACACCACAAAATCCGACTCTTCCAGCAGCGCGATCCCGTGCGCGTTGGCAAACAAGTCGTTGATCAGTTTGATGCGCGCCACACCCAAGTCGGAGGCCATCTGCTGGGCATCCACCACCCAGGGCAGGTTAGTGGTCTCCACGCGCCCCTTCACCACCGCGCCGGGCAGCCCGAAACAAACCGCGTCCACGGCGTGCGGATGCATGCCAAGAAACTTGCGAACAATCTCGGCTGGCACCGAAAACTGCGGGCTGGGAAAAATCTCGATATGAACCGGCTGCAAGCGATCCGGCGTTCCCTCAAAAAATGCAAGACGAGTGTTGGTGCCGCCGATGTCGCCCGCCAGAATCATCAGTCATTGCTCCAGTGGCGATGATCCTTGGTCAGCATTTCATCCGCCTCGTGCGGCCCCCACGTGCCGGCGGCGTAGTTGGGGAAGCGGCGCGGAGGCAGCGCTTCCCAGACGTCCAAAATCGGCGCTACCACGTGCCAGGCTGTCTCCACCATGTCGGACCGCTGGAACAGCGTCGCGTCGCCCAACATGCAATCGTACAGCAGGCGTTCGTAACCGGTCTGCGGCGCCGCCTTGAAATAATCGGTGTAGTTGAAGTTCATGTCCACGTCGCCGATCTGCACCACCGGACCCGGAATCTTGGCTCCGAAGCTGAGTTTGATGCCTTCGTCCGGCTGCAAATGCAAAACCAGCCGGTTAGGTTCCAGCTTATCCACCGCGGTTTTGCGAAACAATACGAAAGGCGCGCGCTTGAACTGGATCACGATTCTGGTGGACCGCTGCGGCAATCGCTTTCCCGTTCGAAGATAAAACGGAACATCCGCCCAGCGCCAGTTGTCTATGAAAAGCTTCATTGCGACGAACGTCTCCGTGCGCGAATCCGCAGCGACGTAGGGCTCACTGCGATATCCGGGTACCCGGTTGGAGCCTTCCATGCCCTCGCCATACTGCCCGCGCACCGTGCGCGTCAGAACCTCCTCATCCGTCATGGGCGAAAGCGCTTTCAGAATCTTGGCCTGCTCATCGCGAACCACGTCGGCATCGAAGGAGACAGGTGGCTCCATCGCGGTCAGCGAGATGAGCTGGAAAATGTGATTGGGCACCATGTCCCGCAGCGTGCCCGCCTTCTCATAATACGTCCCGCGCTGCTCCACACCCACCGTTTCCGCTACGGTGATCTGGACGTGATCGATATATCGCCGGTTCCAGATCGGCTCAAAGATACCGTTGGCGAAACGAAACACCAAAATGTTTTGGACCGTTTCTTTGCCCAGGTAATGATCGATGCGATAAATCTGTTTCTCGTCCAGGACCTTGCGAATCTCTTTGTTCAGCGCCACCGCCGATTCATAATTGTGGCCGAATGGCTTTTCAATGATCACGCGCCGCCAGCCATGATCCTCCTGCACCAGGCCCGCCTCGCCCAGCTGCGTAATGATGGGCCCGAAAAAGCTGGGCGCCGTGGCCAGGTAATAAAAGTAATTGCCGCGCGTGCCGTGCTCTTTGTCGATCTGCTCCAGCAGCGCGCCCAAGGCCTTATAAGCATTCGGGTCGGCAAAATCGCCCGAAAGATAATAAATCCGGCGCGAGAACCAGTGCCACAGATCCGGATCGATGGTGGTGGTGGCGAACTCGCCGATCTCCTTGCCGATCTCGTCGCGAAACTGCTCGCTCGTCAGCTCGTTGCGCGCGAATCCCACCAGCGCGAACTCCTTCGACAGCAGATTGTCCTTGGCGAGATTGTAAAGCGCGGGGATGAGTTTGCGCTTGGTCAAATCACCCGACGCCCCAAAAATCACCATTACGCACGGATCGCCTGGACGTCCGGCCCCGAGAATTCCCCTGCTAGCGATGTCTTCTGCGAGCTGCATTCTCCGCCTTTCTTTAACTCAGCGCCTGCGCTACCGCGGCCTGCAACGTGGCCAATCCGTTTTCCACATCATGCAAGTGGACCCGCAATGCCCGCCGCTTGCGATCAGCCAGCACCTGAAAATCACCCCGAGCCTGCGCAGCTTTCACCACGCCGAACGTGAACTTCTGCCCCGGCACAGTAAGATCCAGCTTATCGTCACAAGTTACCTGCAGGAACACGCCGCTGTTCGGGCCGCCCTTGTAAGCTTGCCCTGTGGAGTGCAAAAAGCGCGGGCCAAATCCCAGGCACGTCGCGACTTTTTTCTTGTCTCGGACGTCGATCCGAATGCTCTTCAGCGTCTTTTCATGTGGCTGGTTCATCTCCACATAAGCCAGCAGCGCAAAGTAATCACCTGTATTCAAACGATTCAGGTGGGCGCGCAGATATCCCACCAGCGTTTTGTCGGAACCCGCGGCCGATGCCAACGCCATGGCATTCGTTTCGTCCGTGTATAGCTCAACGCCGTTGTCCGAAAACATCGGCGTCTCGGGCGGAAGCAATCCGGTCTTTTCATATTCGGACGTTAACTTCTTCGTCTCGATCTTGCTCGCTTCCACGTCCGGCTGATTGAACGCGTTGATGCCGATTACCGAGCCCAACACCGCCGTCGCGATTTCCCAGCGGAACATTTCCTGGCCCAGGTTGTAGATGTCGGACAACGCGATGCGCACCACCGGATGCCCGGCCTTCGCCAGCGCTTCCACGGCTTTGTCCTGCGCCGCATCCGCGCCGTTCTCCAGCCGAATATAAGCGAACACGCGATCGTTGCCATAGACTTCGGGCGCGCCCAGCGCCTCGCCATCCACCGGGATCAGACCCTTGCCATCTTTGCCGGTTGACTCCGCCAGCAACTGTTCCAGCCACGCGCCGAAACCTCCAATGCCCGGCGACGTAATCAGCGTCACCTTATCGCGTCCACTGTTCGCCGCCACACCCAGCACCAGCCCGAGCTGCACGCCGGGATTCGTGTCCACCGGCAAACATGACGAGCAGGCGATCGCCATCACATCCGCGCGATCCAGATAGCGCAGCGCGTCGATGCCCATCACCGCCGCCGGCACCATGCCGAAATCGGACAGCGCCGAGTACCGCCCGCCAATGCTCGGATCGCCATGGAAGATGTACCGGAATCCATCGGCCTGCGCCACTTGCTCCAACTTCGAACCCGGATCGGTGATCGCGATGAACCGGCTCCCGGCTTTTCCCGCGCCCAGCGTTTTTTCCACGCGATCGTAGAAATACTGTTTGAAGATGTTCGGTTCCAGCGTCGTCCCGGACTTGCTTGAGACGATGAACACGGTATTCGCCAGGTCCACCTTCTCTTCAAACGCCTTCACCTGCGCCGGGTCGGTGGAATCCAGTACGAACATCTCCGGAAACCCCTCGATCTTGCCGAAAGTCATCCTCAACACTTCGGGACACAAGCTCGACCCGCCCATGCCCAGCAGCAGCGCGTGCTTGAACCCAGAGGCCTTCACATCCCTGGCGACGTCTTCCAGGTGCTGCTTGTGCGCCAGTTGATCTTCAGTAATACTGAGCCATCCCAGCCACTTGCCTTCATCGGACCCGGTCCAGAGTGATGCGTCGCGCGCCCACAGCCTCCGGACTTTCCCCGCCATTTTCCAATCGTCGACGGCTTCTGAAAGCTTCGCGCCAATCTCCTCGGGCAGCGTGGTGGACTGCGCATTCACCTCGGCCTGCGAAGCGAACTTGCACTTGGCGTCCACGGCGTTCAGCAGCTTGTCGAACGGCTCCGCGAACAGCTTCACCGCTTGGGTCACCAGGTCGTCAGTGACCTTCTTCATCGAAATGCCTGCCTTCTCCAGCGCGGCCATCGTCTCGCGCGCGGCATCCAACCCGGCTTCCAGGCTGGCTTTCGGCTTCCCGTGATCGCGGAATGCTTCCAGCGTCTGTGGCGGCATGGTGTTAACGGTGTCGGGCCCGATCAGCTCTTCTACATACAGGACATCCGAGTAAGAAGGGTCCTTGGTGCTGGTGCTGGCCCACAACACGCGCTGCGTCTGCGCGCCTTTCTTCGCCAGTGCGCTCCAATCGGCGCCCGAAAAGATCTCTTTATAGCGCTGATAGGTCAGCTTGCCGTTGGCGATCGCTACCTTGCCTGGCAGGCTCTTCAACAGCGCCTGCTCTTTCGGATCGGTGCTCGATTTCAGCTTAGCCTTGACGATCGTATCTACCATGCTGTCGATGCGGCTAATAAAGAAGCTGGCGACACTCGACACGTGGCTCGGGTCGCCGCCGTTCGCGACGTACTTCTTCAACCCCGCGATATAAGCCAGCGCCACCTTTTCGTACATGGCCTGCGCGAACAACAGCGTCACGTTGACGTTGATGCCTTCGCTGATGAGCGCTTCGATGGCGGGAATGCCTTCCAACGTTGCAGGAACTTTCACCAGCAGGTTGGGCCGGTTCACCGCCTTCCACAACCGTCGCGCGTCCTTGAGTGTGCCCTCCGTATCGCGCGCCAGGAACGGCGAAACTTCCAGGCTCACATAGCCATCGCGCATCTTCGTTTCGTTGTACACCGGGCGCAGAATATCGGCCGCGTTCTGGATATCCTGGATCGCGATGATTTCGTATACGCCCATGGGGTCCAGGTCTTTGCGCTTTTGCAGCTCGGCCAGCGCATCCGCGTAGTCGGTGCTGCCAGTGATAGCTTTTTCGAAGATGGCGGGGTTGGAGGTCACGCCTCCCAGCCCATCTTCATCCACCAGGCGCTTCAACTCGCCTTCGGTGATGAGTGTGCGCCGGATGTAATCCAGCCACGCGGATTGTCCGTATTTGCGCAGTTCCACCAACGGATTGGCGGTTGCGGTGGAACTGGTGCCGCCCGAAGTCGAAAGTGTCGCACTCATGTTGTTCCTCTCGTGGTCAATCTGGAGGCAGGCGATTCGACGCTGGCACTCTCGCCCACCCTATGTTTACTATTGTGCCTTTGCCAGTTCTTCTCTGGCGGCAGCGGCTACAGCGTCAGGGGTGAAGCCGAATTTTTTCTGCAGTTCCTTGAGCGGCGCCGAAGCTCCGAAGGTATGCATGCCGATCCGACGCCGGGCGTAGCGATCCCACCCAAACACGGAGGCCTGCTCCACCGAGACACGCGCGTGAACCGAGGGAGGCAGCACCCGGTTCTGATAATCGTAAGACTGCTGCTCGAACAGCTCCCACGACGGCATGCTTACCACGCGCGCCTTGACCCCTTCTTGCGTCAGCTTCTCGTACGCATCCACGCATAGCGATATCTCGCTGCCGGTGCCGATCAGAATCACGTCCGGCTGGCCGCCCTTGGCGTCAGCCAGAATATAGGCGCCGCGCGCTACACCCAAGGCGGAAGCATATTTCGTCCGGTCCAGTGTCGGCATATTCTGCCGCGACAGTATAAGACAAACCGGCTCGTGACGAAGTTGCACTATAACTCGCCAGGCTTGAGCCACTTCATTGGCGTCGCCCGGACGCAGCACAATCAGCCCTGGAATGGCACGCAGCGAAATCAGTTGCTCCACCGGCTGGTGGGTGGGACCGTCTTCGCCCACGCCGATCGAATCATGGGTGAATATATAAATGACCGGGATTTCCATCAGCGCGCTCAGCCGGATGGGTGCGCGCATGTAGTCGCTGAAGATCAGGAAGCCTGAGCCGAACGGCCGCAGTTTCGACAACGACAAACCGTTCAAGATAGATCCCATGGCGTGCTCGCGGATGCCGAAGTGCATATTGCGCCCGCCGTAGTTGCCGGCTTCCAGGTCGCCCGCGCCGTCGAAAGTCAAACGCGTTTTGGTGGATGGCGCCAGGTCGGCCGCGCCGCCGATGAGCCACGGCAAGCGTTTCGCGATCGCGTTCTCCACTGTTCCCGATGCATCGCGCCCGGCCAGGCCTTTGGGATCTGCCGGAAACTCAGGAATGTCCGTGTCCCAACCCTCCGGCAGTTCGCGCTTCTGGATTTTGTCCAGCTGGCTCGCCAATTCGGGAAACTGCTTGCCGTACTCCGCGAATTTCGTCATCCAGGCATCTCGCGCGCTGCGTCCACGCTGGCCCAGCAGTTCTTGGAAACGATCGTACACGCCGTCCGGCACCAGGAACTTGGCATCCTCCGGCCAGCCGTAATTCCGCTTCGTCAGCCGGATCTCTTCTTCGCCCAGCGGCTCGCCGTGCGCCGCGCTGGTGTCTTGTTTATGAGGCGCGCCATAAGCGATGTGGCTATCAACAATAATGATAGTCGGCCGGTCTTCGGTGGCCTGAAACGTGCGAATTGCCCGCGCCACCATCTCTTGATCGTTGGCGTCGCCCACTCGCAGCACGTTCCAGCCGTAGCCCAGGAAGCGCGTCGCCACATCCTCGCTAAAGGCCAGCGACGTGTTGCCCTCAATCGTAATGTGATTGTTGTCGTAGATCCAGCACAGATTGGAAAGCTTCAGGTGCCCGGCCACCGACGCAGCTTCGCCGCTGACGCCCTCCATCATGCAGCCGTCGCCCGCCAGCGCATAGACGTTGAAATTGATCATCTCAAAGCTCGGCCGGTTGAAATATTCGCTCATCCAGCGCGATGCCAGCGCCATTCCCACGCTGGTGGCCACGCCCTGCCCTAGCGGACCGGTGGTGGTCTCGATCCCCGACGTCCAGCGATACTCGGGATGCCCGGGGCATTTACTGTTGAGCTGCCGGAAATTCTTGATGTCGTCCAGCGTGACGCTCAGCTTCCCCAGCGTTTCGTAGTCCGGATCTACGGCTTTTACCTGGCATAGGTGCAGCATCGAATACAAAAGCATCGACGCATGTCCCGCCGAAAGTACGAACCGGTCGCGATTGGGCCAGATGGGATCGTCCGGGTCGAACCTCAGGAACTGCTGCCACAGCGTGTACACTACCGGAGCCATCGCCATCGGCGTGCCGGGATGCCCTGAATTGGCTTGTTGAACCGCGTCCATCGACAAGGTGCGGATAGTGTTGATGCAAACCTGATCGGTTGCACCCGAAGACGCTGGCGTCTCCTGAGCTGGCTTGGATTGAACGGATATGGTGGTGGACATGGGAGCGTGTCGAACCCTCCGCGGTTCGCGGCGGCGGAGTTCGGGAAAAAACCCGCGCGCTCTCTGATCGAGCATTGTAGCCCATCCCATTAGGGCCCGCCAGTGAAAATCGTGTTTCGACTGCCAACCGCCAACAGCGAATAGCGGTTCTATTCCCAAGTTCTAAGCCAAAGAGCTATCCCCGTCTCGGTCAATCACCCGGCGGCTTTTGACGCTATCCCTTCTTAAACTTTCCTTTCGTGACAATTTTGCGTCGCAATTTCGTCGTCGGGTGTCTTATTTTCGTCGCTCTCGCCGTGACGGTCCGTGCGCAATTGCGTTACATCGGGCACAGTTCGCCGGGGCCGGACTCCGCGCTCGCCCGTGATATGCTGGCCGCCCACAACGAGATCCGAGCGCGCATCGACGTGCCACCGCTGCGTTGGTCCGATCGACTGGCTGCCCACGCCCAGGAATGGGCAGCGCATCTGCTTGAGGATCAGCAGTTTTACCACCGTCCCCACCTTGTCTTCGGCGAGAATCTTTTTGAGATCACCGGCGCCCGCGCCCTGCCGTCCGACATTGTTGGCGATTGGGCCTCGGAAGCCCGCGATTACAGCTACCGCACCAACACTTGCACCGGCATCTGCGGCCACTACACCCAGCTCATCTGGCGCGGTACTCGGGAGGTAGGCTGCGCCGTGGCCCGCGATCCCGCCCGCGAAGTCTGGGTCTGCAACTACGACCCGCCGGGCAATTGGGTCGGTGAACGCCCTTATTGATCCCGATTCCCCGAATTTACAGCGCGCGTTCTCGCTAAGTCCGCTCCCCGACAGGTTGTCCGCATTCCTCGCAGAACTTGCTGAGCGGCCCCACCGGATGACCGTTTAGGCATCTGCGTCCCATGTCCCGATTCTCTGCGTGAGTCGCCGAGTATAAGACTCCCGCAGCCATTGAATAGAACGCCATCCAGTGCCCTGAAAACCCTCGCACAAAAATGGGCGACATTGGCCCAGGGCCACCTTTGGCTGGCGCAGCCACTATGAAAACGGCGAAATTGATAAAAGCATACCCGAAGAAACCATAAGCCATATACTTCATCCAGGGTGGGCACCCGCGAAGTACGGCTTTCCACAGATCCTTCTGTTTGAACTCCCTCCCCATCCGCGTTACGACCAGCACTGTCGGAATCCAGACAACAAAGATGCCGACATGCAGGAGCCACTGGTAATTTCCTAGCGGCCCTTGACTTCCCAGCAGGGCAGCCAAATGCGACCAGATACTCAGTGCCAGCCCAATCCACGCCAGTCCGCCAAAGAAAGACAGCAGCGGTTTCAGCCAACCGGGGATCACAAAAGACTCGCCAAAATCGGTAGCGCCGCCCTCGGTCCTAGCGCCCGCACGGGTGACCCTTTAACCCCTTCGGATCCCGGGTCACAATAAGTTCGCATTCCGACGCCAACGCAGCGGCTGCGGTTACCGCGTCCTCAAAATGCACCAGCGGCAGGCGCAACGCTTGCTCGATGACGGGGCCATCCACGGGAGCCACGCGAAAAACGCGCAGGATCAGAGTGATGAGTTGCTTTGTCCTGATGACGCCAAGTTCCTTTCGAACCAGATAGTGGATGGTAGTAATCGCGTGAGCCGCCAGGAATCCCTCGCACCGGCCAGCTTCAACAAAGGTCCAAATCGCGACGCTGGGCTCTGCGTGTGGCTGGGGGTCCAGGAGAACGTCCAGCACCACATTCGTATCCACCAGCAGCCGTTTCACCGGTTTTTGCGCGTCAGGTGCCGCTGGTAATCTTGAATGTCCGCTCTCTTGAGGATGCCTCGAACGGAACGCAAGATAGGAGTATTGGTGGGCACCCGCGTAGTCGGGTCGGCGACCGCCGCGAGGTACGCCTCAACCATCTTCGACACGGAGACGCCCTGCCTTTTGGCGTACCGCTTCGCACGGGAGACAACTGCGTCATCCACGCTGAGTGTGAGCTTCGACATCTCTACGTATTATATCAAGCGATGAATACGTATAAGTCAAAAGCCCCGGCCCCAACGCCCTTCATCTCCATCGCGTAATCGTTCAGCTACTTCGAGCGACGAAACGATCCAACCTGCCCATGCGCTGCTATTCTCATGCCGATGCTCTTTTTTGTCCCTCTTCCCCGCGCCGCCGCCATTTGTCCGAAAATTCGCCCGCTTCGCGAAAAAATGCGCCGCACCCGCACACGCCTCCTCCACCCCAATCCCGGGAGGCGAATGCCGAACCCCGGCCAATCGCGGAGGGCGCAGCCCGACCCCAGCTATAATGCGCACATGGCCACTGATGATCAGTTCCGCGCGCTCGAAAAGAAAGTCGAAGAACTCTCTGCCCAGGTCGGCAAGCTCCAGGACACGCAAGCCGTCCGTGACCTCCAGTTCAAGTACGGCTACTATCTCGACAAGTGCCTGTACGACGAAGTGGTGGACCTCTTTACCGACGATTGCGAGGTCCATTTCATCGGCGGCATCTTTCGCGGCAAGGAAAGCGCGCGCCGTCTTTATTGCGGACGCTTTCGCAAAAACTTCACGAATGGCCACAACGGACCCGTGCAAGGCTACCTGCTCGATCATATGATGCTGCAGGACATCATCGACATTTCACCCGATGGCAAGCTCGCCTACGCTCGGCTCCGCGTCTTCATGCAGGCTGGCCGCCATCACGAATACACCGATGAAACGCATCCGTTGCGCCAGTGGTGGGAAGGCTCGCTCTACGAGAACGTCTATGCCAAGGAGAACGGCATCTGGAAAATGAAGGTGCTCAATTATCGCCCTGTCTTCCACGCCGATTTTGACAAAGGCTGGGCTTACACCAAGCCGCACTACGTTCCTTACTATACGGACACGTATCCAACCAATCCCACGGGCCCCGACGAACTCGAAACGCCCACTCCGCCGCTCTGGCCCGAGACCGACGTTTTTCCGTTCCACTATCCGCACCCTGTCACCGGCAAGGAAGTGAAGCTGGAACCGCCGCCCAACATCATTCAAAAGGCAGCCGCGAAGTGACGGAGCCGCGACCGTGAGGGAGCCGGAATAATGGCCAAGCCTTTCCCCAATACGATGGACTTCGCGGGATGGAACGCTCCGTCCCGCATCGAGTGCGACATCTACGATCTGGTCACAGAAGGCGAAGTGCCCGAGGAGATCAATGGCTCCTGGTATCGTTCCATCCCCGATCCACAATATTCGCCCATGCTGGGTGACGACACGTTCCTGAGCGGCGACGGTATGGTCAGCCTGTTCCGCTTCGAGCATGGCCACGTCGATTTCAAGATGCGCTACGTAAAGACGGAGCGCTGGAAGGCCGAGCGCGCCGCGCGCCGTTCGCTGTACGGCCTGTATCGCAATCCTTTTACCGACGATCCCAGCGTCCACGGCAAGCCGCGCAACGTCAATAACACCACGCCCATTTATCACGCGGGCAAGCTGCTTGCTCTCAAGGAAGACAGCCACGCGATGGAACTGGATCCGCACACGCTCGAAACCATCGGCGAGTTCGATTACGACGGCAAGCTGAAGAGCCAGACCATGACAGCGCACACGCGCCTGGCGCCCGATACGGGCGATCTTTATTTCTTCGGCTACGAAGCGGGCGGCCTGGTCACCAAAGACGTGTCGTTCTGTGTGGCCGACAAAAGAGGCAACCTGACCCGCGAAGAATGGTTCGAAGCGCCCTATGTCGCGCTGATGCACGATTTCGCTGTCACGCGCGAGCACGTCATCTTCCCGGTTTTTCCCATCACGGCCGATCTGAATCGCATGAAAGCCGGCGGCCATCATTGGGTGTTCGAACAGGATAAGGAATCGTTCGTCGGCATCCTGCCGCGCGACGCCCACGTCAAGCACATGCGCTGGTTCCGAGGCCCCGCTCGATCCTCGTTCCACTTCATGAACGCCTTTAGCGAAGACAATCGCGTGCACATGTATTTCGGCGTCAGCAAAGTGCCGCCCTTCCCGTTCATGCAAAAAGCGTCCGGCATCAATCTGCGGCCCGATCAGGTGCGCATCGGATTCGTGCGCTGGACCTTCGATTTATCCAAGCCCGGCGACACCTGGGAAGAGACCGTCATCGGCCCCTCGGGCGACATGCCGCGCACTGCGCTTAAGGATCAAATGAGCGATTTCGATATCGGTTACTACCAGACCTTCGATCCCCGCAATGCCCCGCAGAACGGCCCGCCCCCCATTGCCGGGCCCGTGGGCGCCGGCTTCAACACCATCGTACGGATGGAAGTGAAAACCGGGAAATACACCACGCTCTCGCTCGGCCCAACCGTTACCGTGCAGGAGCACGTTCACATTCCGTCCAAAATTCCCGGCCACGAAGGCTACCTTGCGTTCGTCTGCGACATGCACGATCAGCAACTTTCTGAAGTTGCCATCGTCGAGGCCGAACACATCGAAAAAGGGCCCATCGCGCGAATAAAGATACCATTCCGCTTGCGCGTTCAGGTGCACGGCAACTGGGTTCCTTCGGAGGATTTGGCCTGATGCCCGACGTTCTTCTGGCTTACGCCATAGCAGCGCTGCTGGTGGCCGTCGTTTTCGTCGTCGCGTTTTTCGTCGGCAAAGCGGTAGGCGCAGGGCGGCACTTCCTGAACCTGATCGGGCTCATTCTTGTCGCGATCGCTCTGTTTGAAAAAGTCGGCTGGTCCGTACGCCCGTGGACGGCGGGCTCTCCCGCCGCCGCTTTCAACGATCTGCTCTTCCGTGTTCTCTTCCTGGTAGGCGTCGGACTGCTCTTTGTTTCCTGGACCGTCGGGACGCGCAGCCGCTAGTCGCAACGTAGCGCAGCCATCGGATCAACTTTGGTTGCGCGGCGCGCCGGCAGGTAGCTGGCCAGCAAGGCAGTCGCCAGCATCAGCAACGCGCAGACTGACAAACGTCGCGACGTCTATCGCGCGCACCTCAAAAAGGAGACTCTCCAGCGCATGGGCCAAGGCCGCTGCAGCCAGCAGGCCAATCGCAATGCCCGATCCCGCGATAACCACGCCTTCGCGCAGAACCATCGCGAGAATATCGCCGCGCGAAGCACCCAGCGCGATCCGTATCCCGAATTCGTTTAACCGTTGCGACACCGAGTAGAGAATCACTCCGTAAGCGCCCACCAGCGCCATAATCAGCGCCAGCCCGGCAAAGACGCCGATCAGTTGCGTCGCAAAGCGCTGCCGCCAGGTGGCTTCACTCACGATCTCCTGCACCGGCCGAACGCCCACCACTGGAAGATCGGGCCGGATCTCATGAATCGCAGCCCGCACCGCGTTGCCCAGCTGCGCGGGATCGCCCGCCGTGCGAACCACCAGCTCCATTCCGGGATACGGGCTTTGCTCCAGCGGAAGATATACAGTCGCGGTTGGAGCGGCGTCTATGGAAACATGCTTGACCGCGCCGGCAACACCAACAACCGTCCGCCAAGGACCCATCTGATTGTCGCCCTCAAAGTATCGAATTCGTTTTCCGATGGGATTATCGTGCGGCCAATATTCGCGCGCCGCCATTTGATCGATCACCGCCACCAACTGCGTTCCGGCCGTATCGGCGGCGCTCAACCCTCGCCCCCGCAGTACCGGTATCTTCATCACCGCCAGGTATTGCGGAGTCACGATGGTTTTATCGCCCACCGGAAAATCCGTCAGGCTGCGCCTCGGCTGCCCCTCAATCTCGAAGCTATCGTATTCGTTGTTCCCTTCTAGCGGGAGGTTGGATGCGAATGCAGCCCGTTCCACGCCCGGCAGCGCGGAAATGCGGTCGATGATTCGCTTATAAACCGGTACGTCGGCTCGAAAGGCTCTCACATCCAGCGGAGCCGTCGGAACAATGGCGGCAGTCAGCAGGCCGTCCGCCCGAAAGCCCGGATCTGCATTCACCAGCCGCCAGAGGCTTTTCAGAAGCAGGCCCGCGCCAATCAGCAGCATCAGCGACAATCCGATTTCGCCCACCGCCAACGCCCAGCGAATGCGCTGCCGGACAACTCCCGAAGTTCCGCTGCGCCCGCCTTCCTTCAGGTTCTCGTTGGCGTCCTGGCGTGCCGCCGCCCATGCCGGCCCCACTCCAAAAATGAGGCTGCACAAAACCGAAACGCACAGAACGAAAACCAGCACCACGCCGTCCACCGAAATCGAGGCGGCATTCGGCAAAACGCCTTCAGGGATCAGACGCCGCAACGCTTCCACGCCCCACACCGCCAGCAGCCATCCGCCAATTCCAGCGGCCAGCGACAGCACCATGCTTTCGGCCATCATCATGCGCACCAATCGCCAGCGGCTTGCACCCAAGGCGTCGCGAATCGCGATCTCCCGCCGGCGCCCGTTCATGCGCGCCAAGAAAAGATTTGCCGCGTTTCCGCACGCGATCAGCAGAACCAGGCACACCGCACCCAGCAGGATCATCAAAGCGGGACGCACGTCCCGAACTTCGTGGTCTTCGATTTGCCAAACCGTCGCCCCGACACCGGCATTCACCTGTGGATATTCCGTGGCCAGTTGCCGCGCGACGGCGCTCATCTGAGCTTGGGCCTGGCCCAGCGTAACACCGGGCTTCAGCCGTGCAACCGCCCAGAGGTTATGCGATCCGCGATCCTTCATCGACGGTTCTTCGGTGAACGTGAGCGGCCGCCAGACCTCAATCGGACCGAAGGTGGGGTCGGGCGGCATGACGCCGACAATAATGTGGTTGGCGCCGTCAATCGTCATCGATTTCCCGATGACATTACGGCTCCTGCCAAAACGCCGGTTCCACAACTCGTCGCCGATCAAGGTTACATTGCCGCCCACTTTGTCTTCGGCAGGAGTGAATCCGCGGCCCAGCACCGGTTGGATCCCGAGCGTGCCGAACCAATTGCTGGTTACCCGCGCTCCGAAAACACGGTCTGGCTGGCCCTGCAGCATAAGATTTACACCCAAGATCCGGATTGCGGCCATCGAGCTGAAGACCGTGTTGCGCGCACGCCAATCCATGAAGTCCGGACCCGAAACGGGGAAATCTCGAAGATGCCTATTGGATTCCTGGGTAAAAACCAGAACTACACGGCCGGGATCCGGGTACGGTACCGGGTGAAGCAGAGTGGCGTTAATTACGCTGAAAATCGCGGTGTTGGCGCCGATTCCGAGCGCCAGCGAGATCAGCGCCAGAGCCGCAAACGCTGGGCTCTTGAGCAGAGCGCGGACGGCGTAGATCAGACAGTTCCAATCTCGAAGCCAGGCGAGAGCAACTCCTCAAGAGACCATTACTTCTCAGGCTGCCTCGAGCGGGAGCAAACCACATTAAAGAGACATCGGGATCGTCTGCTTGGGTCGTCGCTCAAGCACGCATGGAGCTTTAAAGCCGGAAAGTCGCAGAATGAGATCATATGAAGATCCGGTTTTCGCTTTTCAGCGTAAAGTTTGGAAAAAAGCGCTCGAAACGCCCTCTTTTCTCCAGAACGGAAGCTTCGTGATGAAATGTCAGATGAGTCAGGTAAAGTGATTTCACCGCCTCGCCCGGATTAGGAACGGGGAGAAACGGCCTGAGTGCGCGGAGAGATAGCGGCAGCCGATCGATGATGTTGCGCTTGGCCGCATTGGGCTCCAGACTGCCGTGCAGACCTGGAGCTCTCTGGCATGATCCTCGGCAAGCCAGAAGTCAATCCTCAAACCCTCCCATGTACGAAGTCTGCGTGGTAGCTCTTTCGTGAAAATGGAAGCCGAAAGCTTGCGTGCTGCTTTCGCGATCAAGAAAGCTCCGCAGCTGGCCTTCGTCCTCGATCGTTGTCCCGTCTCACTCTCTGTTCCGAGAGCGGGTTTTGCGAGGATCGTAGGCCAGGGTTGGCAAACATTTGTCACCCGTCCAGTAAGGAGTCAGAAGATCGTAACGATGCTCGCCTTTTTTCGACTTTCTCGAGGGCTCGATCGGCGGAGCGGTTCTCGTCGATGAACAGTTCATGACCCGATCGCAGCCGCCGAACTCGGTGATAGGTTCTTCAAAGATCGGCAAAAAGACTACGCCAGATCCGAAGAGGCTCGCGCC
>CAVRZH010000156.1:0-14205 GCA_963725455.1 Bryobacterales bacterium | reverse complement strand
GCGCACCACGCTCACCGGCGCCGGCTACGAAGTGGAGGATGCTAAAACCGGTGAAGAGGCGCTCGAAAAACTGCGCGATTATCATCCTGACCTGGTTCTGCTCGACATGAACATGCCCGGTATGGGTGGCTTGGCCGTGTGCCGCGAGATCCGCGCGGGTACCGGTGTCGGAATCATCATGCTTACCGTGCGCAATACCGAGGAAGATAAAGTGCAAGCCCTGGATGCGGGCGCCGACGACTTCGTCAACAAGCCGTTCAGCACGCCCGAGTTGCTGGCTCGCATCCGCGCGGCCCTGCGCAGGGTTCCTGCGTCTCCGCAATCCTCGCCCGCTCGCATCCGCGTCGGCGATCTGGTGATCGATTTCGCCGGTCGCACCGCCTTCAATGGCGTTCGCACCAGCCATCTCACCCCCAAGGAGCTCGACTTGGTGCGCTATCTCACCAGCCACGCCAACGAAGCGGTGGCCCATCGCGAGCTCTTGCAAGCCGTGTGGGGCCCCGACTACGGCGACCAGGTAGATTACCTTCGCGTCTTCATCCGTAATCTGCGCAAGAAGATCGAATCCGATCCGGACCATCCCGAATTCGTGACCACCGAGCCTTGGGTCGGCTATCGCTTCAACGGTACGCTGGAATCCTTCTAGCCGGAAAACTTAATTTACTCTTTATTCCTTTTTAACTCTTTTTCTATTACTTCCTTACGCGTGGCGGACTAATATCGTGATGAATCACGATGACGCCACTCTGTGCCGGGGATCAGCTCGACCATTACCAACTGGATAGCCTGGTCGCATCCACCACGATGGCATCTGTTTTTCGAGCCACTGATCTGCGTGATGGCGCCACCGTCGCGATCAAAGTGCCGCATCCGGAAGTCGAATGTGATCCCATCTTTCACGAACGCTTCCGCCGCGAAATCGAGATCGGCACCCGCTTCCAGCATCCCGGCATTCCCCAAGTTTTCCCCTCCGCTGGCCACAGCCGTCTCTATATGGCGATGGAGTGGCTGGATGGACGCTTGCTCCGCCAGGTTATTGCTCAAGAAGGCCGATTGTCCATCGAGCGCGCCTTCGCGATTGCGCGCGACATCCTGGCGGCGCTCGAATACATGCACGGCCATGGCGTTGTGCATCGCGATCTGAAACCGGAGAATATCATGCTCGACGCCGGCGATCGCGCGAAGATCATCGACTTCGGCATTGCCTCCTGCGCCGGCTCTCGGCGCCTCACTTTCGGCAAGCTCTCTCGAGTGATGGGCAGCCCCGATTACATCTCGCCCGAACAGGTGAAGAACAAACGCGGCGACGCGCGTAGCGATCTCTATGCCGTAGGCGTGATCCTGTACGAAATGCTCACCGGCGAGACCCCTTTTCACGGCGCCAACCCTTTTGCGGTCATGAATGCGCGGCTGGTGACGTCGCCCAGCGCACCCAGCGAACTCAATCCCGAGGTATCGCCCGGCCTGGATGAGATTGTGCTGCACGCGCTCCAGTCCGATCCAGACCATCGCTATCCTGACGCGCAAACGTTCGCCCACCATCTTTCCCATCCAGACGAAGTAAAGTTTGGCCGCCCGCCACAGGCCGCTCCCGCGCGCCGCCGTTCGCTCGCTTCAGTCCTCATGCGCGCGCTTATCCCCGCAATCCTGTTCGGTTTTCTTCTCTACGTTGCGCGCATCGGCTGAGATTTTGTAGCCTGAATCATCTGGGCGCCTCACGCGTCTCATTTTCAGGCGCCATGTCATCCAACTTCACTGGCTTCGTTCACGTACGCGGCGCGCGCGAACACAATCTGAAGAATATCGACGTCGATATCCCGCGCGATGCCCTGGTGGTTTTTACCGGAGTTTCCGGCTCCGGAAAATCGTCGCTCGCGTTCGGCACGCTGTATGCGGAAGCGCAACGCCGCTATTTGGAATCCGTCGCGCCTTATGCCCGGCGTCTTTTCGACCAGATGGGCGTGCCGGAAGTGGACGGCATCGATGGCTTGCCCCCGGCCGTCGCGCTCCAACAACAGCGCGGCTCACCCACCACCCGTTCTTCGGTTGGCAGCGTCTCCACGTTGTCCAACCTGCTTCGGATGCTGTATTCTCGCGCTGGAACCTACCCGCCCAACCAGCCGCATCTGGAAGCCGAATCATTCTCCACCAACACTCCGGAGGGCGCCTGCCCCCAATGTCATGGACTGGGCCGCATCTACGACGTTACGGAACGTTCCATGGTGCCCGACGATTCGTTGACCATTCGTCAACGCGCCATCGCGTCCTGGCCCACCGCCTGGCAAGGGCAGAACCAGCGCGACATCCTGGTCTCCCTTGGCTACGATGTCGATCGCCCCTGGCGCGATTTGCCCAAGAAAGATCGCGATTGGATTCTTTATACCGAGGAGCAGCCCACGGTCCCGGTCTACGCCGGCTTCACGCCCGAAGAAACGCGCCGAGCTCTGAAGCGCAAGGAGGAACCCAGTTACCAGGGAACCTTCAGCGGCGCCAGGCGCTATGTTCTGCACACTTTTGCCAACACCCAGAGCGCGCTCACCAGAAAACGCGTGTCCCAGTTTTTGACCAGCACCGAGTGTCCGCTCTGCCAGGGCAAGCGTCTGCGGCGCGAGTCCCTATCGGTGAAGTTCGCCGGTCTGGATATCGCTGACATGTCCGCGCTTTCGCTCATCCGGCTGGCCGGCATTCTTCGTCCCACCGCGGAGGGAAAATCCGCCGCGCTCAAGAAGCTGGAAGCCGAACATCCCGAGAAGGCCATCGTCGCGCAGCGCATCGCCGAGGATCTGGTCGGAAGAATCAGCGTCATGCTGGAACTCGGGCTCGGCTATCTTTCCATGGAGCGCAGCACGCCTACCCTTTCTCCCGGCGAACTCCAGCGCCTGCGCCTGGCCACGCAAGTCCGCTCTAATTTGTTTGGAGTGGTGTATGTGCTCGACGAACCATCTGCCGGCTTGCATCCGGCGGACACCGAAGCGCTGCTGGCCGCGCTCGATCGGTTGAAAGCTTCGGGCAACTCGCTCTTCGTCGTCGAACACGACCTGGATGTGATTCGGCGAGCCGATTGGATTGTCGACATAGGACCGGCCGCGGGCGAGCACGGCGGCTTTGTGCTTTATAGTGGTCCCCCTGAGGGGCTCGATCGCATTCAACAGTCCCAAACCCGGTTGCACCTGTTCGGACATCACCCGCTCCCTCAGCGCACGCCGCGTTCTCCCAGGAGCTGGCTGCGCCTCACCGGTATCACGCGTAATAATTTGAATCATCTCGATGCGGCCTTTCCTTTAGGAGTGTTTACTACGGTTACTGGAGTTTCCGGGTCCGGTAAGTCGAGCTTAGTAAGTCAGGCGTTAGTCGAATTAGTGGGCGAGCATTTGGGTCATAATCTCTCCGCCGGCGAAGAGGAAGTGGAGGAGCTGGAGCGCCGCGAAGCGATCGCTATCGGCGGCCAAATCACTTCGGGTATGGAAGCCATCAAGCGCCTGGTGGTTGTGGATCAGAAGCCCATCGGCCGCACGCCGCGTTCCAACCTGGCCACTTACACCGGACTCTTCGATTACGTTCGCAAACTCTTCGCCGCCACCAAAGCAGCTCGCGCCCGTCATTACGGCGCGGGGCGCTTTTCTTTCAACGTGGCCGCCGGCCGTTGTGAAACGTGCGAGGGCGAGGGCTTTGTCTTCGTCGAGCTGCTCTTCCTCCCCAGCGTCTACGCGCCATGCCCCACCTGCCATGGCGCTCGCTACAACGCCAAAACTCTCGAGATTAAGTACAAAGATCAGAGCATCGCCGATGTGCTCGGCATGACAGTGGACACGGCTTGGGAATTCTTTGCCGAAGAGCCGCAACTGCTGCGCTCGCTTACCGTCCTGCGCGAAGTCGGTCTAGGCTATCTGCGCCTCGGCCAGCCTGCCACGGAGCTTTCCGGTGGCGAAGCCCAGCGCATCAAGCTAGCCACCGAGTTGCAACGGGTGCAGCGTGGTAGCACCTTGTATATTCTCGACGAACCAACTACGGGCCTGCATCCCTCCGACGTGGAGAAGCTGGTCGCGCAGCTGGACGGTCTGGTGGAAGCAGGCAACACAGTAATCGTCGTCGAGCACGATATGCGCGTGGTTGCGGCCAGCGACTATGTGATCGATATCGGTCCCGGCGCGGGCGAAGAAGGTGGCCACGTGGTGGCGCAGGGAACGCCCGCCGACCTGTCGCGCGCATCAGGCAGCCGCACCGCGCCCTATCTGGCGCGTTTTTTCAATCTGGACCATTCCATCGCAGTCTGATCCGATCGCCCTTATTGCCGATGCAGCAGTTTGTTCCGCACCAGATGCTTAATATCGGGCTTAAATTCGTTCCAGAGATTGCCTTCGGCGAATCCCAGCAAATTCGCCCCAGCCAGGTTCCACATTCCAAGATGGGTCAAGTTTGCCTGTGTTGGATTTTCCTGCCCTGGACGGGTGGCATTGATAATCTCCGCACTGCCTACCGCGGCCAACAGGTTGGCGAACGCGATGTCGTTGCCGCGCGGCGTCTCGATCACCAAAGTACTCAACAGTGCGTGCCCAGTGCGCTTCCATACGTTATGGCTCAGCGACGGCCTATAGCGCAGGTCTTCGTGCAGAGCCGCCGCCGCTCCGCTCTGAAGGCCGTACGTCACCAGCCTGCGCGTGAAAGAAGAAACCAGATGGTTGGTATAGTCGTCCGTGCCCCGGCCCCAGATATGATTCGGGCTGATGAACATCAGTGCGGCTGAAGAGACCAGCGAAGCGGCGTAGGGCTGTACGTCCGACACTGTTTTGCCGGTGAACAGCGTCACGCGGTCGCGCGCGGTAAACGGGACTGACGGGCTCGCCGACATCCCCAGCGGATTCGCAAAGGAGCGCTGAAGATTTTCAAACATCCGGTTTTGATCGTTGTTCTGAAACGTGACCTTGTGATACAGGAACTCGCCCAGATGCGCGATCCGGCTCTCCGACGTCTCGGCTCCATGTCCATCCAGATGAGCCCAGGCTTTCAGCGGCTCATTGCCCTCCTTCAGAAAAATAACGTGCATCGACGGCGATCTGTTTTCGCGGCAGCTTTGAATGGACGCGGCGTGTGTGTGCGCCAGCCGGAATATCAGCGGGTCCTGGGACCACGTCTCCGGATTATTCAGGCAATCTTGTAGCAACTCTTCGGCGCCTTCGATCACCTCCACGTTTTTCGGCTTCTCGACGCCGAGCGTCAACTCGGGCAGGTCCCCCTTGCTCAGCCGGTACTCGAGGTTGGATTTGATCGTGTGCTGTTCCAGCTCCTGGGCCGTGCCAGCCAGACTGGTCAGCAAGGCCAACGATATTACCGCCGAGAACCGCATAGGCGCCGTTAAAAGCGTACCGATTATACACGAGACGGGGAGCGCCGGCTGTTCAAAAGTGCTCACGCATCTTTGATCTCGGAATACGATACCCACTCATCCCGTGGTCTCTCGTTGCATTAAGTTGATCTGGTTCATGAACATGGATCACCAGACACGGAAAAGTCAGAACAGTCGGCACTCGCTATTCTCGCGCCGCTGGCGGTGTGACTGAGGAAGACGAACAGGACGAATCCGCCAGAAACCGGTAAGTATCGTCGGCGACGGATGGCAATAGCATCTATATGGACGATTGGGTAGTGGGTCTATTTGAAATCGGCATGTCTTGACGGTCCTCCCGATTCGTGCCACGCTTGAGGCATATGCCAAAGCGGACAGGCACTCCTAAGAAACTTGATACGGTTCAGAACGCGCGGCGCGTTTTTATCGAAGCCACAGAGACGACGGAGCTTACCGTCGTTCAGAAGGTCATGCGCGAGATGGGCGCAAAGGGTGGCAAAATCGGCGGCAAGCGCAGACTTGAAACCATGACGGACGAACAGCGAACGCGTAGCGCCAGGAAAGCAGCTAAAGCGCGCTGGTCGAAAGCCAAGAAAGCCTAACAAAACCGCAAGTTTCGGTACTTTGCTATTGACTATGCGAAAGCGCTGTCGTATAGTTTGATTATGGCAAACGTACTCAGCATCGAAAAGCAGACGGAGATCATTACGGCGCTGGTTGAAGGCTGCTCCGTTCGCTCTACGGCGCGCATGACTGGCGCGTCCAAGGGCGCTGTGTTGCGTACGCTTGTAAAGGTCGGCAAAGCCTGCCAGGAGTACCAAGACGCGACCATTCGCAACGTCAAAGCGAAGCGCGTACAGGTCGATGAGATTTGGTCGTTTTGCTATGCCAAGCAAAAGAACGCGACGCAAGAGATGTGGGATCGCGTGGGTTACGCCGGGGACGTTTGGACCTTCACCGCGATTGACGCGGACACGAAGCTGGTAATTAGCTGGGCCGTAGGCCGGAGGGACGCGGGTTGTGCAGCGGACTTCCTTCAGGATGTTGCAGGACGTTTGGCGAATCGAATCCAACTGACGACGGATGGCCACCGAATGTACCTGACCGCCGTCCCGGATGCCATCGGTAACCGGATCGACTTCGCCCAGATCCACAAGATTTACGGCAACGATCCGAAGGGCAAACTCGCTACAGCCCCGCGCAATGTCTGGGAACCAAGCGCGTGGAGGTTATCGGCAACCCGAAAGAAGAGCACATCTCGACTAGCTATGTGGAACGGCAGAATCTCAACATGCGGATGCAGATGCGCCGCTTTACTCGCTTGACAAACGCGTTCAGTAAGAAGCTGGGGAATCACATTGCGATGATTGCGCTGTTTCACATGTACCATAACTTCGGGCGCGTGCATCAGACCTTGCGTGTCACTCCAGCGATGGAAGCAGGGATCAGTTCGCATGTATGGTCGATCCAGGAGATCGTAAGTCTCTCTGCGAAAACATTCGCAATAACCGCTGCTTGAGATTCATTATTTATTCCAGGTATCCGGCCAGCATTGTGTTTCCGTGTGTATGTCCTGGGCAATCGATTGTGGAATTGCGCGATCCCTACATATCAACAATGTCGTCTTATTGTCTGGATCGATGACCGCGCTAGCTGACGCCCAGTCTTGTCCTCCCCGAAGTTTTCCGTCCTGTATCCTTTCGATATAAAGATCTTGTCGATATCTTATGGCACTCGTGCTGAAGTCGATTGTAAAATGGCCGTGGTCTAATGAAAACGGCTTCCATATGAACTGCTGCGCGAAAATCGACCCCAGGCCGTGTGGATACATCCGGTCAATGTGCAATAAGCGCGAATATCTATCAGCGGAGATAGCGATTCCATCTGGCGTAGTGGCTCGTATGTGATCGAGGGCATCGTTGTCTTTAAACATCATATCGATCGAATCTACCTCTTTGCCCCCCCGATGAACGATGATGAAATCCCACGAATCCAAAGTAGTTGACTGGCCAGTGCCGACCAGCAGCGGAAAACGAAGAAACACAAAAGATGTAAGGATCGGACGTGGTCCTGGCTTGGGTACCGGAGGAATAAGTGTGTCAATTGGAGGAACTGGAACGTCTGAGCGCCAACAACGATCAAGCAGTTCCCGACTTATAGTCACAGGTCGCTCCCGTACATAGGCCACCATTTTAGGAAGGTTGGACCAACTGTCTTCCTTCATCGCGTTGTAGGAAATAAGAGCCGTCATGTACAAGAAGAACAGGACAACCACCACAGTGCCGATCACCTTCCACAATCGCCTTTCAGCGCCAGACAGATCAGCCATTTGCTTGCTGTGCGACAGTTTAGAGACAACTCCAAAAGTCGCTATGAACAACAGAAGTATTCCGAGGGCATGTTCGCCGAACCTAGCCAGCGCACTGAGGGCACCTGATGTGCCGATGGTCCACCAATTCCATGTAGCAGCCCAATGCCATAGCGCCATAATGCGCGCTGTAATTGCTGGAAGGATACGCAAGCGAACCACGAGAACCAAATAGAGTAAAGACCGACGGCGGATAATCCGGCGCATAGGCCAATTGTCCCACATGCACATCCGCTTTCGCATGTCAATGCCAAAGCGCTGTGGGAAAATCGAAATAGACCCACTACCGACGATTGGTATAGTGAAAACATATGAAGTCGCTGTTGGTGCAATTGGATGAACCAACCTACAGTGCGCTCAATCGGATCGCTCCTGCGGCGAAGCGCCAGCGTGCCGAATTCATACGGTCTGCCATTCGAAAAGCTATTGGGGAGACCGAGGAAGAGCGCACCCGCCAGGCTTATCGGGGAACAGCCTGATGCGGAGTCCGAGGCCGACGATTGGTCCTCTGCCGAGGACTGGAAGTCGTGAAGCGGACTGGACCATCCAATCGCTCCGAGCCGCTGAAATCGACTCAGCGTTTGAAGCAGTACGAGCTGTGGTGGGCGTTCCTGCCAGAGCGCGCCGGCCGCCGTCCGGCGCTCCTGCTGAGCCGAAATGAAGCGTACTCCTATCTGAATAAGTTCATCGCAGTTGAGGTTACGTCCACCATTCGCCGCATCGCTGTGGAGGTGCTCCTGCACCGTGCCGAGTGCCTTCCCACGAAATGCGTGGCCAACTGCGACAACATACGAACCGTTCCCCGCTCAGCCCTCACCAAACGCATCGGTCAGTTGTCGCCAAATCGCCGCTCTGAGATGAAGCGCGCCTTGGGCCCCGCTCTGGCTTGGTATGAAATGATCGGCGCCGCTTGAGCTGCACTCGTCGAACCGCGCCCGCCACCGTCCATTCAATGCGTCGCCCTAGTTCCGACCCCCGATCCCGTAACCCCGATCCCCAACGGCCAACGGCCAATCGCCAACAGCCAACAGCCAATCGCCAACAACCAACCTGATATGATGCCCCTTCGGATCGTCCGCGCCAGGATCGTCCACGTCGATGATGCCATCCGCCCCGCAAGCCTCCCCCTCCACACCCGCGAGTAATCCCCTCCGGCCCACTCGCACCCGCCACGTCGTGCTCGCCCTGACGGTGGCCATCTACATGATCACCTACATGGACCGCACTATCATCGCGTCGGCCATGCCCCTCATCCGGAGAGAGTTCGGTTTTTCGCTCATCACCGTCGGTTGGATCCTCGCCAGCTTCCGCTGGGGTTTCACCCTGTTCCAGATTCCCGGCGCCTGGTTTGGCGACAAAATCGGCCCTCGCCGCGCGCTCGCGATCATCGTCACCTGGTGGAGCATATTCACCTCCGCCACTACCTTCGCCTGGAATGCGGCATCCATGGTTGCGATCCGCTTTATTTTTGGCATTGGCGAATCCGGCGCATTCCCTATCGCCACCCGGTCTTTATCGCGCTGGATGCTTCCCGCCGAACGCGGCTTCGCTCAGGGAATTACGCACGCTGGCTCGCGGCTGGGCGCCGCCGTCACCCCGCCGTTGGTGGTCTGGATGATCCTGCGCTACGGCTGGCGCATGCCGTTTCTCACGTTCGCCGTGCTCGGCCTCATCTGGTCCGCCGTCTGGTTCTTCTATTACCGGGACTCGCCCGAACAGCATCGTGGCGTCAATTCCGCCGAGCTCGACCTGATCCATTCCGCCACCGGTGGCCCGCGCCAGCAGATCGGTGTTCGGGTTCCCTGGCGCCGCATTCTTTCCAGCCGCACTGTGTGGGAGCTGGCGTTGATGTATTTCTGCTACCAATACGCGCTGGCCGTTTACCTGGATTGGTTCCCTACCTATTTGAATACTCATCGCGGATTCAACCTGAGACAGATGGGCTTCTACGCCAGTTTGCCTTTGCTTGCGGGCACTCTCGGCGATCTCGCCGGCGGCTGGCTTTCTGATCGCTCTCTGCGCCGCACCGGCAACGTGACGCATGCCCGCCGCATTGTCGGAATCACCGGCTTCGTCATCGCTGCCGTGGGGATTCTTCCCGCCACACTGACTCACGATCCCAAGCTGTGTGTCGCTTTCAGTCTGTCTGGCCTTCGGTGGCTTGGAACTGACGGTGGGGGTTTCCTGGGCCATCCCGCTCGACATCGGTGGCGATTTCGCCGGCTGCACCGCCTCCATCATGAATATGTGCGGCAACATCGGCGGAGCCATTTCTCCCGCGCTGCTGGCTTATTTGGTCAAGGACTTCGGCTGGGATGTTCCATTCTTTGTCACTTCCGCGCTCTGTGTCTGCGGCGCGCTCATCTATGGCAAAATCGATGCGAGTAAGCGCATCTTCGCCTAGTGAACGTCGGCCTCGTGAATTTCGGAAGCGTCATCCCACCGCTCGCGGACACCGTCACCCTGCATGTCCTGGCGGTTCTTTTCCTCGCCACCTTCATTCGTTCCGCGCTGGGATTCGGCGAAGCGCTGGTAGCCGTGCCCTTGCTTGCGCTGACGCTGCCAGTCCAGGTGGCCGCGCCCTTGGCGGTGCTGGTATCTATCACTGTGGCGCTGGTCGTCGTCATTCAGGATTGGCGCCACGTGCACCTTCGTAGCGCGGGCTGGCTGGTGCTTTCCACTCTATTCGGAATTCCGCTCGGCCTACTGCTTCTGAAGACTGTGCCCGAATCCGTCGTCAAAGGGATCCTTGGCGCCTTCATCATCGCCTTCGCACTCTATTCGCTAGCCGGCCGCAAGCCTGAGCTCCACAACGATCGGCTCGCGCCTTTGTTCGGCTTCACCGCCGGAATTCTGGGAGGTGCGTACGGCGTGAACGGGCCTCCACTCGTCGTGTATGGCGTCTTGCGCCGCTGGGAACCCGCGCAGTTCCGCGCCACGCTGCAGGGATATTTCTTGATCGCAAGTACTGCTGGCATGGCTGGCTACGCACTTACCGGCCTATGGACTCGCGCCGTCAGCGGTTACTTTCTGCTTTCCCTGCCGCTGGCCCTGCTCGCGATATTCCTCGGCCATCTTATCCATCGGCGGCTCGGCAGTTCGCGCTTCCTGATCTGCGTCCAGGTCGGGCTCGCGCTGATCGGTGTTCTATTGTTAAAGCAGGCCCTGCATGCTTAGCATTTGCGAATGGATTTATCGAACGCCACTCAGTCTCTCCATTCGTGAATCCATCTGGGTCTATCCGATTCTTAACGTTCTTCACTGTGTCGGAATCTTGCTGGTGGCCGGCACCATCGTCGTGGTGGACTTGCGGCTGCTCGGCTTCGGCTTACGTCGATCGCCTGTCTCGAATGTGGTGCGCGAAGTGCTGCCGTGGACGCTGGCGGGTTTCGCCTTCATGTTCATTACCGGCTCGCTATTGGCCTGGTCGGAGCCCGTGCGGCTCTATCACAGCCTGTTCTTCCCCTGGAAGCTGCTCTTTCTCGCGTTGGCTGGCTTCAACGCATTGCTGTTCCACTATGGCATTTACCGCAACGTCGGTGCGTGGGACTCGGCTTTGCTTACGCCGCTGCGCGCGCGCATGGCAGGCATCGTATCCATCGTCTGCTGGATCTGCGTGATCGCTGCCGGGCGGGCGGTTGGCTACGAGCACATATGAGACCGCATGGCTTCGCCCACGACTTTCCATTCTGCGAGGCGTTCGAATGGATGGAGCGGAGCCGCGTCGGCGAATTTATGCGCGGCTCGCAGATTGTCTTCCCCATCTTCGAAACCCTTCACCTGATCGGTCTCGCGCTGTTCCTGGGGACGCTGGTTCTCACCGATATGGGCCTGCTCGGCCTTGCGATGCGCCGCCAGCCCATCCAGCAAGTGGTTGCAGCTTTGGCGCCATGGACGTGGAGGGGTTTCATGATGTTGCTGCTGACCGGCCCGTTCATGTTCACCGCGCAAGCGGCTAAATGGCATGATAATCCGGTCTTTTGGTTCAAAATGCTGTTGTTAATTATTGCTACGGTTTTTCAGTTGTCGATTCGTCGCAAAATCGCCGCGACAAGCAGTCCTGCCTCAGCGAAAGTGATGGGCGCGGTTTCCCTGGTACTCTGGATCAGCCTCGCACTGTCGGCGAAAATGATGGAATTCGCGTGAAACCCACGGCCTCAGCGATCCAACCCGAACTTCGGGTGGTGAGCGTCGCCTTCGATTTTGATCTTCAGAAACGTTCCCGCGCCGTTCTTCGCAAAGAAGGGGTCCGCTGGTTTCAGAAGCCAGCGCTTCCAGCCTGTCACGGTCTGCGATAGCTTGGCGTCCAGTTTGAGCGCGCCATGAAAGTCCAGCGTGCCATTGGCCAGGTTGTAATTTCCCGCTACCGAGACCGCGGCGCCGGGAACTTCAAAGGCCAGCGATCGAAAGGTCATCACCTGATTTTGCAAATGGAACGAGCCCTGCATTTTGGAAATCACTTCGTCGATCTCCTGATCTTTGGGCTGACCTTGCCCGCGGCGGCTCAACTGATCGATCTGATTCTGAATCGTGGATTTGAGGAACTTGGCGCCGTGCAAATCGAAAGTCCCGTCCAGTACCAGCTTCTGTTTCACGGTGCTCGTCAACGGCGGAATATCGATGCTGGACTTCATGTTGATGAAGCCCTCCAT
Organism: Bryobacterales bacterium; assembly: GCA_963725455.1. Lineage (GTDB taxonomy): Bacteria > Acidobacteriota > Terriglobia > Bryobacterales > Bryobacteraceae > Palsa-89. The sequence goes on along the minus strand of CAVRZH010000156.1, from coordinate 1,841 downwards.
GAACGGCGGCCCCTTCATGGCCAGGCGCAGAAGATCGCGCAAGTCGCCATTGGGCATGTCCACTTTGAGATTAATGCTGCGCTTGGAGTATTCCTCGTGCTTGATCACCGCGCCATTGGTGGTGAAGTGAGTATGCCCGAGAGTTGCCCGCACCGGTTGCAGTACGGTGTTGCCGTTGGTGCCATCCACCAGTGCCTCGAAGGAGGTGGAAAGGGGCAGGGGATTGCCGGCCATCTTCAACTCGAAATTGGGAACGTAGGTTGTGCCGCGGACGTTCACCGAATCAAGAGAGCCGTCGAATGTTCCTTTAGAGGCCAGTGTGCCGGCGATGGCCGCGAAGATTCCAAGGTCGGCGTTATCGAAGGTATAGTTGCCCTGGAGCGGCGTATCGCCCGGCTCAGACGCATCCCACGGCCCGAAGTTGCCCGTGCTCTTGACCGTTCCCGGCGGCTTCGGAATACTCAGATCGGCGTCATATCGCATCGCCGAATTTACCCCTACCGATTGCAGGTGGAGGCGCGCGATATTGAATCGCAGCGGCTTCCGGTCGGCGTCTTTCGGCAACAGCACCAATGTCGCGTCCTTGATCTGGACATTTTGGATGATGACATTGGAATTCGTGTCCCCGCCGCTGCCGAAATCGTGACGGTCACCCTTCGGCGGAAGATTGATTTCCATGCCTTCCAGCGACACGAAGTTCACCGATTTCTTCGGCTCGAACAACACTCCCAGATCGACGGTGAAAAATACTTTCCTGATATGAAACAGGGGCGGGCGGCTGCGATCGCCTCCAAACCGCATGGTGAGCCCGTCGCCTTCCACGCTCACGATGGCTCCGCGGCCGTGCCGCAGCAGAATCTGAACGGTGGACATCTTGGGCCGGTCGACGTGCAGCGCCGTCAATTCCACTTCGCTGTGAAATCGATTTTCGAGGTATTGGATGGCTTGCGCGCGCAGCGTCGGCTCAAATCGTTTCGCGATTATGGATGCGGCTATGTAGGCTCCGACGACCAACAACAGAACGAAGCCAGCGATTCCCGCCAACCACAGCTTCTTACGTTTAGTCACTTTACAGGCCGCCACACGTTAGATGACCGTGACGCCCCATTGTTTCGCTTACTGCAGAAACTCCGCGTGAACAATGTAATCGAGTTTTGGGAAACGCTGCGTCAGGTACTCATTCGCCTCGCCTTCGACACGGCTGGGATCGATATACTTGCCCTCCGGGCGCATTTCGCCATAGCCCGCATAGAACTTATCCACCACATCCATGCCCTGAACCACCTGGGCGAACGGAACGAAACCCTGGTCGTCGAGCGCTTTGTTGTCCGCCAGGTTGATAAAGATCTCCGTGGCGCGCGTAGTTGGTCCGGACATCGCGTAGGCCAGCGTGCCACGCAGGTTCTTCTGCTGTGGAGGATCGTCCACAATAAAATACTCCCGCCATTTGCCGTGGACGTTAAAGTCTCGATGCACACCAAACTGCGCGATAAATCCCGGCACTACGCGGAAAAAGCGGCCCTGATCGAAATACTTCATCCGAACCAATTCATAGAAACGGTCCGAGCCATGCGGCGCCCAGGCACGCCGGGCCTCCACGACAAAGTTCCCTTGGGATGTTTCGAACTTCACGCGGAAGACTTCGGGGAAGACCGCCGGTTTCGGCTCTTCTTTCTTCTTGCAGGCTGTCAGCAGCATGGCTGCCACGAAAACGTATCCAATGCGCATCCTCAATTAGGGTACACTGGCCAGCAGCTATGGAAGGGGCAGCCGCCATGCAAGGAAAAGTAGTGGTCATTACCGGGGGAACGTCGGGGATCGGGCAAGTGGCGGCTGAGAAT
>CAVRZH010000155.1:0-30928 GCA_963725455.1 Bryobacterales bacterium | reverse complement strand
CTCACCGGGCTGCTTCAGACCTTGAAGACCTATTCGTCGCAAGGCAGCCGGCAAGCGTTCGAAACCACTGATCTGGCGCTCGAACTGGCGAACGACGACAAGGCCTATGGCGGTGAGTTGGAGGGGCTCAAAGATCCACGGATTATGGCGGAAAAAAGCCAAAGCGAAGCCAAGTTTCGAAACGCCGTCCAGAGCAATGCCGAACTGGAAAAGAAGTATGGCGGAGCTTGGGATGCCATTGCCGGCGCCGAGCAAAAACTGCGCTCGCGTTCCAAAGAGGTTCACTTTCGTACGTTGTTTCCTACCTTCGCCGGAACGGCAGTCCAGATCGTTCGTTATACCGAGGAAGTCCGCAAGCCGGATGGCGAACGGTTACCCGGCTATCACGACTCGCAACTGCAATCCCTGCGATATCAATTGCTCTCCCCAGCGCCGGTTTATATGGGGCTGGAGCAGGCCTTGCTCACTACCGTACTCACGGAAGCACACGACAATCTGGGGACCGGGGACGCATTCGTTCAAGCGGCATTCCATGGCGCGAATTCGCCGGCGGACGCGGCCGCAGCGGCTTTACGTAATACCAAGCTGACCGATCCGGCCGTGCGCAAAGCCTTGCTCGATGGCGGGCTGGCCGCGGTACAGGCGTCCCAGGATCCGCTCATCGTCTTTGCCCGGCGCGTGGAACCGCCGCTCCGTGAAACCACCGAGTGGGTTCGCAACAACGTGCTGAGCGTGGAGAGCCGGGCTGGCGAGCAGTTGGGCTTGGCCCGCTTTGCGATCTACGGCAAATCCACCTATCCCGATGCGACTTTTACGTTGCGTTTGTCCTACGGAACCATTCAAGGTTATCCCATGAACGGCACCGTGGCTCCGGCTAAGACCACATTTTATGGGCTCTACGACCGCGCGTACGGCTTTGACGACAAGCCGCCATTCAATCTCACGGATCGATACCGCAAAGGCGTCTCTGTATTGAATCTGGCTACGCCTCTGAACTTCGTCAACACCTGCGACATCGTGGGCGGGAATTCGGGATCGCCGGTCATCAATCGGAACGGAGAGTTGGTAGGGCTCATCTTCGATGGAAACATCGAAAGCCTGGTGGGGACGTACGTCTACGACGAACGCGACAATCGGGCGGTGGCGGTTCACACCGGCGGGATGATGGAAGCGTTGCGCAAGCTGTATCACGCGGACGCTCTCGCAAATGAGCTGGAGGGAACGTCCAACAGCCCGCAAAGTTCACACTGAGAACCTGCCAGCGCTAACACCGTGACGATTGGAAGCCTCCCCAAAAGTATTGCATCCAACAGTCAGGAGGTGAGCTATGAAGCGCATTCTATTGCCTTTCCTCATCGGGTCCGGGCTGGTTTTCGCCACTCTGGCCGCCAGCGCTCAAACCACGCCCGAGCAGGTTCCCAACCGCCTTTACAGTCCGGACGAATATCAAAATACGCACTCCATGTTTGACAAAATCCGGAGCGACCTTTATCGCGCTCAAACCGACGCATATCCCAACTATCTGGGGGACGAGCCCCGCTTCGACATCGCCCACAACCAGCTCCGGACTCTCGAACAAAACTGGGACCAGGGCCAGTACGATAGCCGGGAACTAGAAAACACGATGTCGGCGGTGCGAATGGTTATCAACGACAACCGCCTGACGCCGCACGATCGCGACGTCCTCGATTCAGACTTAAGCCGCTTACTGGAATTCCAGACGGAGTACTACTAATGGCGCGGAGAGTCTTTCTAGCGCTCTCCGTGAGCGGCGCCCTGCTGCTCGCTCCCGCTTTGGTGCAAAGAGCTCAAGCCAGTCGGGTGGTTGAAAAGTCGCTAATCACGTTCGCTGTGCCGGTCCAGGTTCCCGGCCGGGTGTTACGTCCGGGGACATATTTATTCCAACTGGATGCCAATGCCGGGGATCTCAACGTGGTGGAGATCAAGAACCCGCAAGAGACTAAAGTATATGGCGTTTTTCTGGTAAAGCCCGATTACCGCCGGACTGCGCCCGCCCACGCGGTGGTTACGTTCGACGAACGTCCGCCTGGATCGCCCGAGGCGATTCGGACTTGGTTCTACCCCGGGGATAAGTTCGGCAATCGATTCATTTATCGGAAGTAATGCGATCTGAACGGGAAATTGCCGCGTCTAACCAAGAGGATGAAACTCGCGCACCGACAGACACTCGCGCTGGCTATAGCGCTGATTTTGTTGATCTTTACAGACTGGAAGCAGGTTGGCAAGCGCCCCCGCTCCAGCATCCAATGTCACGCGGGCCACTCTCAGTAACGGCCTGCGGGTTGTGATCGTTCGCGATCCAATCGCTCCCGTGGTCACGGTGGAAAACAATATCCTGGCGGGCGGCGATGAAACTCCGGATGGTTTCCCAGGCATGGCGCACGCGCAGGAGCATATGCTGTTCCGTGGCTGCACGGGACTCAGCGGGCAGCAGATTTCGGCCATTTACGCCCAATTGGGAGGGGTAGATAACGCCGACACCCAGCAAACGGTCACTCAGTTCTTCGCCACCGTGCCGGCGGAAGATTTGGATGTGGCGTTGCGCGTGGACTCCGCCTGCCTGGCCGGCGCGCAGGATTCACAAAGCGAATGGGCCCAGGAACGGGGCGCGATTGAGCAGGAGGTGGCGCGGGATTTGTCCAACGCCACTTATAAATTCATCACGCGGCTGAATGCCGACATGTTCGCGGGCACGCCATACTCCCACGATGCGCTGGGAACCAAACCGTCGTTCGACGCCACCACCGGCGCGATGCTGCATAAGTTCTACCAGACCTGGTATGCGCCCAACAATGCGGTTTTAGTGATCACCGGCGATGTCGACCCACAGGCCGTTCTCGCAAAAGTGAAGAGCATTTACGGAAGCATTCCGCGCCATGATGTCCCGGCGCGTCCTGCGGTCAATCTTGGCCCGGTGAAACCCGAAACATTCACCCTGCCGAGCGACTTGCCCTACCAGCTGGTATTCGTGGCTTTTCGAATGCCTGGAACAGACAGCAAGGACTTCGCGGCGGCGCAAATTCTGAGCGATGTTCTTGCCAGCCACCGGGCCAAGCTCTACGATCTGGTGGTTCAGGGCAAGGCTCTCGCGGTCGATTTCAGCCTCGGTGAATCGTACCGCAAGGCCAGCGTGGCTTTCGCCATTGCAGCCATCCCAGGCGACGCCGATGCGCGCCCCATCGTCGCGGATATGCAAAGCGTCCTCACGGACGCCACTACCAACGGGCTGCCGCTGGACCTGGTTCTCGCCTCCAAACGAAAGGAACTTGCGTCCGCCGAGTTCGAGCGGAATTCCATTTCCGATCTCGCGTCGCGTTGGTCCGATGCGGTGGCCGTGGAAGGACGCGAATCCCCCGACCAAGATGTGGCCGACCTTGAAAAGGTAACTCCCGAAGATGTACGCCGCGTCGCCCAGGACAACCTGGTGCAGCGCAACGCCATCGTCGCGGTACTCAAGCCCGCGCCATCCGGCCAGCCGTCGGCTTCCAAGGGATTCGGTGGCAGCGAGCAGGCAACCGTTCCACCTTCCTCCGCCGTAACTCTTCCCTCATGGGCCGAATCGGCGCTTAAAACCTTGTCCATTCCACAGAGCTCGGTGCAACCGTCCGACATGACGTTGTCCAACGGCATCCGCTTGGTTGTGCTCACCGAAAAGATCAGTCCGACCGTTACCCTGGTGGGCGAAGTACGGCATCAGACCGATCTGGAGACGCCGCCCGGCAAAGATGGAGTGGGTAATGTTCTGGACGAGTTGTTCGACTACGGCACCGTTACGCTGGATCGCCTGGCGTTTCATAAAGCGCTGGATGATATTGCGGCCTCCGAAACGGGTGGCCATTTCTTTTCGCTGCGCGTTCTGAAGCAATATTTTCCACGCGGAGTGCAACTGCTGGCGGCCAACGAGCTGACTCCCCGTCTGCCCGCGCAGGCGCTCGAAATTGTCCGCAAGGAAGACGCCGAGTTTACGGCTGGTCAACTCATGAGCCCCTCGTATCGCGCGGATCGCGCGCTGGATAAAGCCCTGCTCCCGATGAATGATCCCGACTTGCGTGAAGCCACGCCGAAGACCATCTCGAGCGTGACTCTCGACGACGTGAAGGAGTATTACCGCAAAGTTTTTCGCCCCGATCTTACCGATATTGTTGTCATCGGCGACATTACGCCGGATGAGGCCAAGAAGGCGATCGAAGACTGTTTTGGAAAATGGAAGGCGGAGGGCGCCAAGCCCAATATCATTCTCCCGCCGGTTCCACTGAATAAGCCGGCTTCTTTCAACGTAGCGGATCAAACCAGCGTTCAGGACTCCGTAGTGCTCTCTGAAGAACTGGGCATCAACCGTTTCGACCCCGATTATTATCCCATCCAGCTTGGCAACCACGTGCTGGGTGGAGGATTCTACGCCACGCGGCTCTATCATGACCTGAGGCAGGTGAATGGCTACGTCTACACCGTGGGCGACACCGTCTCAGCCGGAAAAACCCGCGCCACCTACACGGTCAGTTATGGGTGCGATCCCGCCAACGTCTCCAAAGCGGCTGCTCTGGTGAAACGCGATCTGGCACAGATGCAAACCGAAGACGTGAGTGCACCGGAACTGACGCAGGCCAAGGCTCTGCTCTTGCGCCAAATGCCGCTCAGCGAATCAAGTGAGGATGCCATCGCCGGCCAGTTATTGGATCGTGCCAGCATCGGGCTGCCGCTAGACGAACAGCGCCGGGCGGCGGCGCGTTACCTGGCCATGACCGCTGAGGAAATCCGCTCGGCGTTTTCGCGCCGCATTCGCCCGTCGGACTTTGTCTCAGTAGTGCGCGGCCCCGCCCCGCACTGAGCGGGTGCTAGGACGGGTTGCGATCTGGCTCGCTGTCTCTGGTACGCTTCTTGCGCGCGCGCTTGCGAGCCAGTGCCTGCTTCACGCGTTTCTTCTGGCCCGGCTTCAAATAGAAAGCGTGCCGCTTGATATCCTTGACAATATCCTCTTGCAGGACTTTTCGTTTAAAGCGCTTGAGTGCGCTTTCCAGGCTTTCGCCCTCATGAAGTTGAACTTCAGCCAACGGAACTCTCCTCGATAATCACAATTCGTCCGACTCTTCAGAGTAGCAGTTTTTAGCCTGCAGGCTTTTCGGGGTTACGGCCGGTGCCGTGGCAGTTCGGGCATCTGCCGGTTCCGGCGCACCTGGTGCACTGTCCGCCGTTGCTGGTTCCCTTACAGACCGGGCAATCCCCAGTACCCCCGCAAGCCGTGCATTTGTGTCGTTCGGGTTCCATTAGACTCTCCTCACCGCGTCACTTAGAACCTCTGGACTATTGTACCCGCGGAATTGCATTCGTAGGATAAGATGGTTATTTACCGCCATGTTGTCTATTGTCATCCCCATACACAACGAAGAACCGTCCATCCTGCCGCTTTACGACCGGCTGACGGCGGTACTGGAATCGATTCAAAAACCTTACGAAATTATCGCGGTGGATGACGCATCGACGGATCGCAGTTTCGATTTGCTCGCCAATCTGGTGGAAACCGACGGCCGTCTGAAAGTGATTCGCCTGCGCCGGAATTTCGGACAGACCGCGGCCCTTTCCGCGGGCTTCGACGAGGCGCAGGGCAACGTGATCATTTCGCTCGATGGCGATCTGCAGCATGCGCCTGAAGACATCCCAGCGCTGCTCGCCAAAATTGAGGAAGGCTACGATATTGCGAGCGGCTGGCGCAAGGAGCGGGTGGACAACGCGATCACGCGCAAGCTGCCTTCGCGCATCGCGAACTGGTTGATGGCGAAATCCTCGGGTGTCGCGCTGCGCGATTTTGGAACCACCTTCAAGGCTTACCGCGCCGAGGTGCTCAAGGATATCAATCTTTACGGCGAGCTGCATCGTTTTATTCCCGCGCTAGCTAGTTTCTACGGAGCCCGCATCGCCGAAGTCCCCATCCGCAACACCCCGCGCGTGGCGGGCGATTCGCACTATGGCCTGGGCCGAACGTTCAACGTGATGTTCGACATCCTGACCATTAAGTTTTTGCTGAAATACTTCACGCGGCCGATGCATTTCTTTGGGCGGCTGGGGCTGGCCGCATTCACCGCCGGATTTATCATCCTGGGCGTGGTTTCCGTGCCGAAGCTGTGGGGCCAGGCTATCATGATCAACCACGGGCCGCTGGTGATCCTGGGCGCGCTGTTGCTGCTGGGCGGCCTGATGATGTTCAGCACCGGCCTGCTGGGCGAAGTCCTGATGCGCACCTATTTCGAGAGCCAGGGCCGCCGCATCTATGCCGTGCGCGAAGTGCGCTGCCGTCGCGAGCCAGTGGCCCCAGCGTAAGATTTTGACACTGGCCTAGGCCCTCAAGGCGCTCAATGTTTATCGCGTCAGGTCGATAACAGTAGTCAGTGAAGCCGAACCAGGCGCAACATTTTCGTGGCTCATCAGCTGCCTGCGTCAACTTTCTGAGGCCGTTTCAGGAGTTCCATGCATCGCCTCAACATCACAGCTAAGATCTGGCTCAGTGTCGGAGTGTTCATCCTGGGATATGTGTTCTCCACACTCCTTAGCCAGATCCAAGGCCGGAGCGCCCGCTCGTCGCTGCGAATCACCTCCGAGGCCCTTTTCCCGGCGGCACAGCGCAGTCAACAGGCGGAAGCAGCATTCCAGCGCATGATGAAAGGCTTTAGCGACGCTGTCATCATGCAGGATGGTTCCGGGCTGGATCGGGCAGCCCAGTACGGGCACCAGGCTGTTGCCGCCCTCAAATCTGTCGCGGCTATCCAGGGACTTGCGGGCAAGCGCGCCCAGGAGGCCGGCGAGCTCAGCAACTCCCTGGACAGGTTGCTCGTCGATGCGCAGAGGACGTACGGATCCGTATTGGCAGGCGTTTTGACAAGCAGCACCAAGGATCAGATGCGCGAACTGGCCATCCGCAACGACCAGACCAACGTGAGCTTGACCAAGATCAAAGAGCAGTTCGCCGCGGATTTGCACCAGCAGCTGAGCGTTCTCGAAAAAAGTTCGGCGCACCAGAGCGCTCTGGCCCTCGCTTTGTTTGCCGGCACGCTGACATTCGCGGGCCTGATCGTCCACTGGACCATCCGTCGAGCCATCACCGGCCCTGTGGTTCGGGTGATAAGCGGTGTTCAGGAGGCGGCCGATGAAACATCCCGTGCCTCGGCACAGATGGCGCAATTCGGAATGGAAGTTTCCAACAACGCGCAGGAACAGGCCGCCTGCATCCAGCAGACCTCCGCGTCGCTGGAAGAGATTTCCACCACCACCCGCCATAACGCTGACCGGGCCAGCGAGGCTGACCGCCTGATGCGCGAGGCACACCAGACCGTGGCGCGTGCCGAGAAGGCAATGAACGATCTGACCTCGTCCATGAACCTGATATCCAAATCCAGTAGCCAGGTCGCTAGCGTCCTGAAGGACATCGATGAAATCGCCTTCCACACCAACATCCTTTCCCTGAACGCAGCGGTGGAGGCGGCACGGGCGGGCCCGGCAGGCGCAGGCTTCAGTGTGGTGGCGGGCGAGGTTCGTTCGCTCGCTCACCGCGCCGCCGACGCGGCGCGCAATAGCGGCGACATCGTCGAGAGAACTCTTGGAGACGTGTCCAAAGGAGTTGAGCTGCTGAACAATGCGCACCTGGCTTTTCAGGAAGTCTCCGCGAAGATCGCCGACGGCACGCGGATCGTCAGTCAGATTGCCGCCAGTAGCAACGAACAGGCCATCGGGATCGTTGCTATCGGTAAGGCTATCACGCAGATCGAGTCTCTCACCCAGCGCAACGTTACCAATGCGCAGCACACGGCCGACGGGGCTTCGGCGATGGCATCGCAGGTGGAAACCACGCACCAGTATCTGGATGAATTGGTGGCGGTAGTGGGCTTGCGGAATGCGTAGTTACGCCGATGTTCACCGGAGCTTGTAGCCGGATTCTCCCGGAGCCAATCCGTCTATTTTAAGGACCTTTACGCTATCGTCCACGTCTGAGGCGAATATGCAACCGATTGCCCCCGGCGTGCGAGCCACAAACTGCTTCAGTGCCGCAGCCGAAGCAACATCCTTGGGCGTTGCGATATCCTTTCCGGTGAAAGCTGCCTGCATGTAATATCGCTTCAGGGCGGCGTCGGACATTTTGCAGACCGTTTTCAGTCTGCAACGCCTTCTCGGCGGACTCCGGCGGAGTTTGAACGGCTATTACATTCTTTCCGTCGGGCCACTTCGATTTTTCTCCCAGAATCATCAGACGCAGGTCGGAGGCAGAGAGCGTCTCCAAGGAGATCGATTTATTCACGATAACGGCCAGATCCACAGAGCCGTCCGCGGCGGAACATACCCATAATCCCAACAGCGATCCAAACAGCAAGTAAGGCGCGATTAAGACGAAGCGTTTCATTGTTGGTCTCTGATGCGATACTTATCGGCCAAAAAGGTCCAAACCTGGGGAGTCACGCCAGTATCAGAAAGTGAAACCAAGTTGTGCGTTCAATCCATTTCCCGCCAGCTGGCTGCTCTGAAAAAGATGGTTGAACTGTAGCTTGAACGCCGCGTACGTTGCAAAATCGATCCTCAATCCAATCGACGGACCGTAATAAGTTCCCCTCAAGAGATTTATAGGGTCTTTCACGCTGTCGTTCACGTACTGATAGCGGAAATATGGCTTATAGATTCCGAACGCCCGCGCCAGCTGGGTGTATGCCATTGGACTTCGGAAGGACTGGGATGTTCCCTGCAGATGGTTCGTCAGAAGAACGGCTTCGTTCATGAATTCCCAATTGGGTGAGAAATAGACGATATAAGCACTTTCGATATTCTGCCTGATCGCGGCAACCGGAAGGGGATTCTCAGCCTGGGAGGGGTTTATACCGTCGTGATACCACGACCCGCCGATCTGTAGCCCCGGAAGCAATTGCGGCCTGATATACGCAGCCAGATTGGTGGCCTTGTAGTTGCGATCAGAGTAAAAATTCTGAACGGATTCCGTCGCGTAGGGGTTGGAACTGAGGCCATTGCCAACCTCAGCCACCCAGTGCAGCCCCAGCTTTTCGGTATGCGGAACGTCTCCCGAAAAGCTGAGCCCGACCATGTGTACCGGCAGGATGCCCCCGCTGTCCTCGAACAGGTACATGATGGGCCGGCCTTCAGCCGTCGAAAACCAGGTCCCGTGGTGGTAAGCCGTATTGTAATATCCAAGCGATGTGTGGAAGCGGCCGGCGGCGGCGGAAAAATAGGGATTCATCCGGTAGGTGAGCTGATAACGCTCGATGTCGACGCCGAACTCGTTGGTATCGTCGGGACCGAGTACAACCTCGGCCAGGAAGCTCAAGTGATCGGAGAGCTTGGACGTCATGAACAGATCAAACTCACCCGCCTGAAAGGCGGTATGGGCCGGCGTGGGCGGGTTTCCGCACGTTCCGCATCCGTTATCAATAATCGGATAGACCAGGGGATTTGCGATCGACCCCACGCCGAAGTTGAAGTCGAAGAATCCCCTGATGTTCAGCACCGGGCCCCCGGGAATCGACATGTTATGGCCTCCGGTGGCCGCGTCTTGCGTTTGCGCCAGTTGATTGGCGGGTTGCTGCACCGGCAGTTCTGGAGGCGGCGGAGCAGAAAGCGGCGGTTGGACCACTGCCTTGGCGCTCGCTTGTGGGGACGTGGCGGAGGAGCCGACAGCCGTATCCGACGATGATTCAGGAACGCCGCTGCCCGCATCGCCAAGCTTTCGCTCCAACTCTCGGATGCGTGCTTCATGCGCCGCAATCACCGCCAGCAGCTTGGTGACGGTCTCCTGCGTCACCGGAGTTTGATTGTCAGGGGGCTCGCCGGCCGCCACCGTTACGAATGCCGATGCCAAGATCAATACAAGAGGGACTGCCTTCATACTCGTGTGAGTATCTCCTGCAGAAAAGGTGCAGGACCTCTTGTTTTTTTCTCTTAGCGAAGAAGGGACTTCAGGCTTCCCCAACGGCTGGTTTTTGCGCGAACTCGATCACTGTGCGGCTCAACCTTCGCCGCCAGTAGTTCTCGAACAGCCCCTTCATGGCCTCGCCCATGCCTGAATGCTCGAACACGATCGCCGTCCAGGTGGGCCGCGTGATCACCGGATCCAGCAGCGCCAGCAATCCACGCGCGCCATCGAACACCGCCAGCTTCATGGGCAGTGAATCGGTCTGCGCCACTTCCACGCCCGACGACGCATACTCCTCCAACCGCTGCCGATGAGCCGCATCGAGCGTTCCGGCTTCGATCAGCAACCGGCACGTCACGCCCCGCAGGCGCGCCTGCTTCACCAGTTGCTCGTCCAGCGGATCCACCGCGTAGGGCGGCCGAGAAAACTCCAGGTACTCGTGCCGCACGTCGGAAAGCATGCGCCGGTATTGCTGCGCGATCTGCTCCGGATCGCTCACGATCCGCAAATATTCCAGCGTGCCGCGCTCGCCCTGCCCCTCTGAGTACGACGCCGCCAGATCCACCACTAGGCTATCGGCCATGCGAGTCTGGTCCGTCAGCTCACGCTGCAGCATCTGGGCGCGACGCGCCAGATAGCTGGGAACGGCCAAGCTCGGTTCCACGGCTGAAAACAGCTTGGTCTTCTCCTGCACCACTTGGGCGAATCCCTTCTCCACCAGGCTGTCCAGGACTTCGTAAATCTTCTGGCGCGGAACGTGCGCCCGGGCCGCCAATTCTATGGCCTTAAAGCGCGGATGCCCGATCAAAACCAGGTAAGATCGCGCCTCATAGGCGTTCAGGCCCAACTGCTGCAGCCTGCGCCAGAAGCGCTGAAAATCCAACTCGGGCAGTTCCGTGGTCATTCGAAGTTAGAGCATATCAGATGGTAGCGCGCGGGTGTCTATCGGCGGCGTACTACACTGGGTTCTGTCTTTTGGAGTAGCAGTCCTGTGCACGGCCACGGATTTTTCGGTTGGGAGAAGCTGAACCCGGCAAGGTTCGTGGGCTTCCTCGTATTTTGCGCGTGGATGATTCTCCCGCTCCGTGCCACCGAAATCGATTTGCGGGGACGAGTGCTCGATGAGAACGGCGCACCGGTTCGCGCGGCTCGCGTAACGGCTCGATCGGCTTCCTCTTCTGGCCCGTCGAATCCCATGGAAGCGCAGACGGATCCCACGGGCGCCTTTACGCTCGCGTTCCCGGCCCCCGGCGATTATCTTGTCACCGTGGAGCGCGAAGGCTACTACGCGCTGAAGGACCGCCCCGTGCACGTCGAAGCTCCCGGGGAGCTTTCGTTCACCATCCCTACCGTGCGCGAAGTGTTTCAATCCGAAAACGTCAATGCGGAAACCTCACCGGTCGACGTCGGCCAGACGCAGAGCCAGGAACATCTGAGCGGCACCGAATTGAACGATATGCCGTTCGCGAACAGCCACAATCTCCTCAACTCGCTGACGCTCATCCCGGGCGTGGTGCAAGAGGCTACGGGCGCTCTGCATGTGAACGGAGCGTCCCAGGACCAGGTGCTCTACCTCCTGAATGGTTTCAACATCACCAACCCGATTTCCGGCCAATTCCAGACGCTGCTTGCGGTGGAAGGCATCCGCTCCGTCGACCTGTCGTCCGGCCGCTCTTCAACGGAGTTCGGCAAAGGATCGGCCGGCGTGCTGGGCATCAGCACCGAGAATGGCACGGATGCATTTCATTACACGGCGACGGATTTTATCCCTGGCCTCAGCATTCAGGAAGGTTTGCATCTCGGAAATTGGTATCCGCGCTTGGGAATCTCAGGACCCATCGTTCGCGGACGCGCCTGGTATTCCGATACCTTCGACTCGCAATATAACCAAACGGTAGTAACCGGACTTCCGAAGGGTCAAAACACCAGCAGCAACTGGGCTGGCAGCAACCTATTGCACACTCAGGTGAATCTCACCCCGTCCAATATCCTGTTCGCAGACTTTTTGGTGAACGTCGATAACGATTACCGCGTCGGGCTCGGCCCGCTCGACCCCATATCGACTACCTCCACCGTAGACACGCGCGAATATTTCGGCAGCGTCAAGGATCAGCAGTACTTTGGCCACGGTGTCCTGGTGGAATTCGGCTACGCTCACAACTATTACTCCGATACGCAGGCGCCGCAGGGCCAAGGCCTCTACATTCTTTCGCCGGAGGGCAACAGCGGCAATTATTTTGTGAACTCCACGCAGGCAGCTACTCGCGATCAGGGCTTAATGCATGCCTTCTTGCCGAAATTCCATTTTGCGGGATCCCATCAACTGGAGGCGGGAGCGGATGTCGATTGGCTGCATTACAGCGCCGATTTCCGCCGCACCGGCTACGAAGTCTTCGGATCGTCCGGAATACCGATTTCAGAAACGCTGTTCCCTTCGCCCGCCATGTTCCATGTTGACGACAAGGAAGCTTCCACATTTCTGCTGGACACATGGCGCATGTCCCAACGCCTTCAGTTCACCTTAGGCGTCCGGCAGGATTGGGATCAGAGGATAAGCGACGTTGCCTGGTCGCCGCGCGCGGCTTTTTCCTGGTCGCCATTTGCATCGGCCCGCACCAGAATATCCGGCGGATATTCCATCACGCACGACGCCGTCACGCTGGGTATGCTGGGCAATCCGCGCGATCAGACCGCCATCACCACGCAGTACAACGCGGAGGGCATGCCGGCCGGTCCGCCTACAGCCACCACGTTTACCATCCCGAATTCCGGCCTGGTTCTGCCCCGCGCGAGCAATTGGACGCTCGACGTGGCTCATCAACTTTCCACGCACCTTTATCTGTCCGCGAAGTATCTGCGCCGTCGCGGCACCGATGGATTCGCCTTCATCAATACGCTCGCTCCGGATGCGCCGCCATCGCTGCTGCCCCTGCCGAACGCCGATTCGGGCGGGATCTACCAGCTCACCAATCTTCGCCGCGACGATTATGACTCGGTGGTGCTTTCGGTTCGGCAAACCTTGTCCGGGCAATTCGAGTGGATGGCGTCCTATACCCGTTCCCGCGCGCTCTCGAGCGCGGTGCTCGATCCGAACTCGCCCCAGCCCTTGCAGGTGCTTCCGAATCTTGTGCCCATGCCCTGGGACGCGCCGAATCGCTTGTTGGCGTGGGCGTACCTGCCTTTACCCTGGAAGAATTGGGCCATTTCGGCACTGGCCGATATGCGTACCGGCTTCCCCTTCTCCGTGCGGGATCAAAGCGGCCTGGTCGTCGGCATGGTGGACTCCTATCGCTACCCGCTCAATTTCGACTTCAACCTCGCCATAGAGCGCATGCTGACCTTTCACGGTTATCGCTTCGCGCTGCGCGGCGGCATGGATAATGTCACAAACCAGCGCAATCCTACTGCCGTAAACAATGTCACTGGCGTGCCCCAATTCCTGCAATTCCTGGGCGACGAAGGCCGCCATTTCGTGGTGCGGATCAGATTCTTTGGCCGGGTCGGAACGCAATAGCAGGGTTACGGCGTTGGAACGCGCGGCCCAAGGTCGCGGTGGAACATGTAGGAGATTTCGATCGGCATGCTGTCCATGGACTGAACGCGCAGCACCATTTGATAGAAGCGCGGCACCGAGCCGTCCGGTGACTTCAGCTTGGAAACCAGAGCACGGGCGAGCGTCGGATCCGTCAGCGCGCGGACGGCCGCCAGCGTGCTCGAAATCTGATTTCCCGACAGGTACAAGATGTCGCCCTTGCCGTACAGTCCCGGCACGTGGCTGATAAGTGCGTACGTCTGCTCAGGACTCTGCGCCGCCGGCTTCTGGTCAGGGATAAACGTCGGTTCACCGGGCTGCGGGCTCAGGTTCCGGATTCCGCCCGGCTCCAGCACCAGAGGCTGTCCTTTGGAAAGAGCTTCTATCTGGCGATTTCCCGAGACCGGCCCAAGAAAAACTACGTTGTCCATCAGGACTTCCGGCATCGCCAGCTGATCGCTGCGGGTCAGCAGCACGTTGTCCTTGCGATGCGCCAAAAACTGGCCGAGCAGGAAGGCCCCGCTTGCCGTTCCCTCCCCCGTTGTTCCCGCTCCCGCCGCTCCGTTGGAAGCAGCCAGGCAGATCATCAAGGGACGGTTGCTGTTCAGGATGGGCCCCCAGAGTTGTTGCAGATCCGGCGTCCCACGCTCAACTGCGGCGCTCACTCGATCCGTGTGCGCCAGCTTCTCACGCCACAGCTCAACGCCAAATACCAATGCGCAGAGCACAGCCCCAACCAGGAGCCCAATCAGGATATTTTCTTTGCGCCGGTCTCGACCCGAGCGAGAGACTTCGTCGGCGATCGGAGCCGCGATCGGCTCAGGCACAGTCTCGCGCGCTTCAAAGGTTACCTTGAATCCGCCTTTGGGAACGTCCACAATCACCGGATCGTCCGCGCCTTCGGTGCGATAATACTCGGCCAGCTTTTGCCGCAAGCGCGCGACGTGCATCCGCACCACGGATTCCTGGCGAGGATCGTAGGAGGCAGGCTTGGCGAAAACATCCAGACCCACCGTATATTCCTTCAGGCTGTCGGCCATTCCGGAGAGCGACTTCTCAGCCAGATAGTGCAGTAGGTTGCGGTGCACTTCCGAAGTGCGAAAGGCTTTGCTTTGGATGATTCGCTGGACCTGTGTTTGGTTCGTTTCCAGCTCGACCACCATCGCTATCTATCATACGGCATGCTGATGGGCGGCATAAGTGGCGGATCGTAGTATCCATTCATTTTGAAATGGATGGTGACACGACGGCTGTTCGGATTCTTCCAGCGCCAGTGGTACCAGCCGGCCGATTGCGCCACGAACGCATGATGCGCCTCAGATGCGGCCTGCATCTTCTGGCCCGGGCATTCGCAGGCTAGCGTTTCGCTTTTGTGGCCAGTAGACCAGGCGTAAACCAGCGTCGCTCCCGCCTGCATGCCCACCTCGTAGTTGAGCTCCTGGTGCGCTCCGACGGTGAGATCCATACTGTCCTTGCGAAACGGCTGGAGCCGCATTCGTACACTCGGAGGCAGGGTAGCGGGGGAAGGAGCCGGGGGAAGTTGCACGCGCCAGAAATGCACGCCGGCAAATACCACGGCAACCAGGAGACTCGCCAGACCGATCAGCCATCGCTTCCGGGGCACAGTTCAGATTGTAAGGCGTCCGGAGCTTGGCTTCTCGGGACAGCACCCACCACAAATTCCTTCCGCTCGCCCCGCGCCTGAGGGGAAAACACTAGATTTTTTTCGGTAAATACCAGCCAACCCTGTAGCATCCCACCGCGCGCGCCGATAGAGATCACAGGAGCAGGCATGGCGACATTGCCTCTGAACAACTGGAGCGTTGCATCCATCCGTCAGACCAGCGGGATCAGTCTGGAAGAGATCGCGCGCAACACCAAGCTCAAGGTCACAACACTCAAGGCCATCGAAGATGCTAACTTTGATGTTTTGCCGGGCGGAATTTACAACATCAGCTACATCCGGCAATATGCCCGGGCGATAGGCGTAGACGAAGGGGCTCTGGTGAAAATGTACCAGGCGTTGCGCCCGGACGATAGTCAAAGGCAAGCAGACGGGCGTTAGGCGGGTTTAGAGAACCCTTCGCCCAGAAAGCAGGAGCAATATGGCGGCCGCCGCTTCGTTCCCAACTCAAACATCCACGTCCCAGGCTGTTCTCGGCAAGGACGTCACAGTCACAGGTGAAATTCGCAGCCACGAACCTCTCATCATCGAGGGTGAGGTTGAGGGAACCATCGACGTGGCCGGCCACCTTCTCACCATTGCGCCGAACGGACAGGTGCGCGCCAGCATCAAAGCCAAGGAAATCGACGTACAAGGTTCGCTGCAAGGCAATGTCGAGGGCGCCGACAAGATCTACATCCGCAATGGCGCGCGCTTCGTGGGCGATATTCACGCGCGTGGCATTGTGATTGAAGATGGCGGATTCATCCGTGGAAAAGTGGACCTGTCGCGCAAATCCGGCGCCGCTGCCTAAACCGCCCCTGGCGCGCTTCGTTAGCGAAACGCCTGATCCACCGCGTGGAACGTGGTGACAAACTGGACTCCCAGAACGTTCGTCTGGGTTCCTGGCAGCGACTCGATCCTCAACCACTCGTAGCTCGCCTTTAACAACTGATGCCGGTTGAGCCACCACCCCCCGGCCAGCTCATAGGAAGCGATCCACGGCGAGAATTGGCCGGTGGACGCGCCGCTTGAGTCCGCTGCCCCGCCCGGCTTGAGCCAGCCTATACGCCCAGCCGCGTAAAGCCGTGGCGTCAGAACGCGCTTGGCCTCGCCGTAGGTAGATGTCACCGAAGGCGCCTGCGGGAATCCCGGCAGATCGTACTGGAAACGCTGCCATTCGCCGCTGGCGCTCCAGTGCCCCCACGCCCACTGGACGTCCAGGCCCAGGCCGCTCGCCGGAAAGCTGCGCACTGACGTACCTAGCGGCAGCAGAGTGACGACAGCGGGCGACAGGTAAGGTCCGCGGAATCCCGAAACGCCCACTCGCAATCCCTGCCGAATAGTGTAGCCGCCGCCGAGCACCCATTGGGCATACTCCGGCGCATGGCTCAAGCTCAGCGGATTCGATGGCGATCCGCTGGTCACCTGCACTCGCCCGTCCACGCGATGGCTGGAAACGTCCGCTTCCACGCCAGGCAATCCGTAAAGCGTCACAGGCGTCAATCCCTCGCCTCCGCGCGCCGTTCCGCCACAGGCGCTCGAAACATAGCCGTAGTTCTGCCACAGCAGGTCCGCTACGCCGCACGGAAGCTGATCGTTTCGCAACGTCAGCGTTTGGATGTAGCTGAGCGGCTGGTCCAGCAGCGCGTTTTCGGCGTCGTCATAGCGCAGCGGGAAAGCGCCGAACGCCGACGACAGCCGGCCCGCCTTGAACACCACCGAGGTTTTCTCCCGGTGAATCTGGTAGCCCACGAAAGCTTGTACGGTCTGGACATACCATTCATGCTCCGGATCATAGGCGTCGTAGTAAAGATAGGGCGAGAGCCGGAACTGCTGAGCGGCATAGGCAAACCAGTGCGGACCCAGCGTGACGGTGGGATACAGCATGATCTGCAGTCCGGCTGTGGCCGGTAAGTTGCCCGGGTCCTCAAATTGCAGCCGGCCCGTGTACATCGCACCGGCACTGAGGGTTACCGGGAGGCTGAAGCCCATATTGGAAGCTGAGGACGAAGCCGGGTCCTGGGCCTGGGCGGGCATCGCCAGCACTCCGCACCAGACCACCCAGCAAGCCAACTTGCGCCTTAACATGGTTCAGCCTCCCTGCCGGCCAGTTGCACCTCGTCGAATTGCTCTGTCGCGGCGAGTGGCAGCCGTAGCGCGACGGTGAACGTGGTCCCAGCGCCCACGGAGCTTTCCACGCTTACCGAGCCGCCCATCCTTTCCACCAGTTGCCTTACGATGGTGAGCCCCAGCCCCGTGCCGCCGTAACGGCGGGTCATCGAACCATCGGCCTGAGTAAACTTCTCGAAAACTAAATCCAGCTTGTCGGCCGGGATTCCAATACCCGTATCCCGCACCGCCAGCAACAGGGATGCGTCGCGCCCACTCTCCACTCCACGGGCTTTCTCCAGGCACTCTACGCTTACCGTAATTGCGCCGTGCTCGGTGAATTTGATCGCGTTTCCAATCAGGTTGATCAGCACCTGGCGAATGCGAATGGCATCTCCCACCAGCCCAACCGGTGCGTCGTCGGCGTAGTCGATCTCGATCCCGAGGCCCTTAGCGGAGATCTGAGGCTCCAACAATTTCTTCACTTCCAGGATCGATTCGCGCAAATCGAACGGCGCCACGTTCAGCGTCATCTTCCCCTCGTCCAGCCGTGAGAAATCGAGGATGTCGTTGATGATGGCGAGCAGCGAATTGGCCGAGTCGCGCACCGTGCAGGCAAAATCGATCTGTTCTTCGTTCAGCGGCGTTTCGAGCAACAGCTCCGTCAGTCCGATGACGCCGTTCATCGGGGTCCGCAATTCGTGGCTCATGTTGGCGAGAAACTCGCTCTTGGCGCGGTTGGCCGATTCGGCGGCGATTCTTGCCTGCTCCAGTTCCGCGCGGGTCTTCCGTTCGGCGGCCGCCACGCGGTTGAATGAGTCCGCCAGCACGTGCAACTCTCCCGCTGCGTCCCCGGCCACGTCGCCCACGGTGATGCGCTCTGGAAACTGGCGGTCGCGCTCGCCGCGCTGCAACTGCGCCGCGAATTCACGCAACGGTCTGCTTACCGATCTGGATGTCGCCAGCGTGAAGAGCAGCGCCAGCAGCACGCCGCACACGCCCACCTTCACCAGGATGCTTACCCAGCCGGCCGTGAAGTCGCGCACCGCGGCATCGAGCGATCGCAAAACCACCAGCTTAAATCCGGGGCCCAGGCGCGCGTCCTCCACCGGCAGTACCAGGAAGGTCTGTCCCTTGCGGCGAACCTCGCACTCAGCCAGGCGATCGGGGCATCCGGAGCGGAGGTCGCGTTCGAGAGACGCCCAGGTGGCGCGGGGCAGGCTGGCATCCAGAACGTGCCCATCCCGCAGCAAAACTGTCTCGGCGCCCAGGTGATAGCGGCTCAAATCGAATTTGGCCCCGAGTTTCAGATCGCCGATCTGTTCGCCCTCGATCGCGATTGGCGTCGAAGTGAGCTCATACAGCGCTCCCTGGATTTCGACGACCGACGTTTGAGAAGGCGCCGCTTGCGCGGGAAAGCTCGGGAGTTCGTCGCGCGAGCCCGCCTGGCCAGAGCTAAACTGGCCAGAGCTAAAATCGACCGCGGCCAGTGTTCGCCCCTTCCAATCCGTCACCGCCAAAAGGTCATAACCTACTAGGCCGTGCATCTCACGCAGCTGCGCCTCGATGGTGCGCTGGATCTCCTGCGCGCTCTGGGGTGTGGAGGGAGCTTCATGCATCAGGCCGATGGCCGCTTTCAGCCCCGCGCTATCCGCCAGCACCGGCACGAACTGGCCGATGCGCCGGGCGTAATCGGCGTTGGCATGGTCCAGCATCTGTTCCGACTTCTGAAATGAATCGCGCAGGCTATCCTTCACGTGCTGCTGCACCAGCGTATTCAGCGCCGCGAAGCTCACCGCCAATACCGCGCATACCGGCAGGAATGAGAACAGGAAAGCCCGCGCGGTAAGAGACGTCCGAGCCAGCATGCCTTACTGCTCCGCGTCCACGGGTACGCGAATGGTCACGTCCACACTGCCGTTTTCGGGCACCTCCACATTCACCTTGTGCAGGCCCGCGATTTTGTGCCAGGCCGTCAGCCGGTAACGCCCGGCCGGCACATTCGAAAATGAGAAGCTGCCGTCAGGCGCGGGCTTTTGAAACCAGGGGCTGGCCGTCACCACGATAGCTGCATACATGTTCGCGTGGATGTGGCAGTAAACCTGGATGATCCCGGGATGGTTGAACTTCACGGAGCGGCTTTGGCCTTGAGGATAATAGCCCAAGTCGAAAGGTTCAGCCTTGGAAAGCGAGAAAACGTTATGGAAAATCGGGTCTAAATTCGGAAATTCAACCGTCGAGCCGGTAGGTATTACGATGAGGTCCGGTTCAAACTTTGCGCCTTGCTGGTTCAGCACGTCGGTAACGGGCGGTTTTGGGGACGTTTTCGGGGCGCTTTTCTCAGGTTCCAGGATCACCACCATGCGGTCGAATTCGTTCAAAGGCTCCGTTTCGCGCGGGGCAAGAGGCGCGGCCGTTCCTCGTAAGTTATAGACGATGGGAGACAAAGTCTTCTTGCTGAGGCGTTTGGTCACGAGCGCTCGCCCATGGACATCGCCAGCCGATGCATGGAGCGCAAGCAAGAGCAGGCCTGAAACTGGATACACGAGTTTCATCCCATTTCCTCTTTTCTTGAAATCGGTCGCCCAGCGTTTCGGCTGTAGGGCCGGTACGTGATTGCGTAGACCAGCCAGCGTGCTATTCTGTAACAAAGTCGTGAGGACTCAGCGACGAATGCGGAATACTGGCCCCCCCGTTCGCTACAAGGTTTCCGAACCCCTGCAAGCGGTGAAGCTGGCCGAGCATCCCGGTAGCAGCTTGCGCGACCCCACTGCCACCCTGGTCCAGATCCCGGCCGAAATGATTATCGAAATCGAAGGGGGCGTCGCGGAGTCCGGCCTGATCAATGTTCTTTGGAACGGCGAAGTCTTTTCGGTTTTCAATGAGGACCTGGAAGAAAAAGCTGGACCGGTCAGCACGGCTGAAGTTTAATCCCGATTGTGCGGAGCGCGGCTCTTCGCACCGGCTCTGCGTGAGTTTCCCATGCCAAGCGAGCGCGACCTCGATCTGATCCGAGCCTCAGCCGCCGGCGACGCCGAGCGTATGCGGTCGCTACTGGGACGCGGCGCCAAGGTCAACGCGCGCATGAAAAATGGCGCCACTCCACTGCTCGCCGCCGCCGTGGCCGGACGCATTGAAGCGCTCCAGCTGCTGTTATTGCAAGGCGCGGACCTGAAGGCCCGTTATCGCGATGAAGCCACGGTTCTGGTAATGGCCGCCACGCAGGGACACGCCAACGTGGTGCAGTTGCTGCTGCAGAAAGGCGCCAGCCATCACGAACGCACTCGCAGCGGCGTCACTCCGCTGCTGGCCGCCGCCATTGAAGGACACGGAGCGGTGGTGGAAGCGCTGCTGGCCGCGGGTGCCGATCCGAATGCCGCCGATACCCGCGGTGTCACGCCTTTGATCGGAGCGGCGGTGAATGGGCGGATGGAAGCGCTGTGTGCATTGGTGGCAGGCGGAGCGGATATCGGCGCGGTCAGCAAATCGGGGCTCACGGCCCTGGTTGCGGCCGTATCAGCTACTCCCGCCGTAGCCTGGGTGCTGCTCGAAAAAGGCGCCGATGCGAATACTTTGGATGAGCAGGGCAGGCCGGTTTTGGTGGCGGCCGCGGCATGCGGGAACGCCGAAGCAGTGCCCATGCTACTGGCCAAGGGCGCCCGGATCGAAGACGCGGATCCATCCGGGGCCACGGCATTGCTCGCTGCGTCTCTGGGCGGACACGTGGAAGCCGCACAGGCTCTACTGAGCGCTGGAGCGAATCCCAATGCGGCGGGGCAGACCGGAATTACGCCGCTTATTGCGGCCGTGGTCCGCGGGCAGACCCCGATGGCGGAACTGCTGATCCGCTCGGGCGCTGATATCAATGCCCGCACCAGCCAAGGCGTCACCGCGCTGATGGCCGCGGTCAACAGCCATCCGGAAGCCATCCCCTTGCTGCTGGCCCAAGGCGCGGACGTAAACGCCGCCGATCAAAGCGGACTCACCGCGTTACACGCCGCGGCCGCCATGGGACGTACAGAAGTGGTCCCTTTGCTAGTGGAATCGGGTGCGGACGCCACGCGCCTCACAGCCAGCGGCCTGACCGCGCTCGCCATCGCCGAAGCGGCCGGGCACGCCGGGATCGCCCGGTTTTTGCAGGGCAACAACGGTTGAGTTATGACGCGCGCGCCGTCTCGGTAGCTCGTTCTACCGCAGCTTGGTCCTTGGCCGGCGGCAGTGTGAAATAGAAGCACGACCCCTTCCCATTCGACTCCACCCAAATTCGCCCGCCGTAAGTTTCCACGATGCGCTGGCAAATGGCCAGGCCGATGCCGGTGCCCGGATAATCCTGGCCATGCAGGCGTTTAAAGATCTTGAAAATCTGCTGCGCATACTCGGGCGCGATTCCGATGCCGTTGTCTTCCACCGACAACACCCATTCCGGTTCCTGCCAGCGCGCTCCAATGTGGATGCGCGGAGCGTCTTCACCCCGATACTTGATCGCGTTGCCCACCAGATTCTGCAACAGTTGCACCAGCCGGATCTCGTGCGCATGTACCGCCGGAATGGCGTCCCAGGTAATCAGCGCGCCGCTCTGTTCCACCGACGCCTGCAGGTTCAGCAGCACCTTGCGGATGACGTCGATGAAATCCACCGTTTCCGCCGGGCCTTCGGCCGACGATCCGGTCTGCGAATAGGTCAGCAGATCCTTCAGCAGCATCTCCATGCGCCGGGCGCCTCCGACGATGTACGAAATGTACTGATCGGCATTGGCGTCCAGCCGCCCGAAATACTTGCGCTGCAGCATCTGGCTGTACAGCGCCACCATGCGCAGCGGCTCCTGCAAATCGTGGCTGGCCGCATAAGCGAACTGATTCAAATCGTCGTTGGACTGCCGCAGCGCTTCGTTCGATCGCAATAGCTCTTGCGTGCGCTCAGCCACGCGTTGCTCCAGTGTCGCGTTCAGCTCACGGATCGCCTCGTCGGCGCGCCGGCGCTCGGTAACGTCACGAATGGCCGAGGTGAGCAGCAGGCCTTCTTCGGTCTGCAGCGGGCTCAGGCCGATTTCGATCGGAAACTGGTGGCCGCTTTTGCGCCGCGCCCAAAGTTCGATCGGCGATGCCATCCAAGCCAAGCCATTGGCGCGCGACGGCCGCGAGTGGCTGCTCCATTCCGGGACCAGCATCCGGATGTTTTGCCCGATCAGCTCTTCGCGCGGGAACGCGAACATGATTTCAGCCTGCGAGTTGGCCAGGCTGATGCAGCCTTCTTCATCGCTGATGATCATGGCATCGGGCGCCGCCTCCAGCAGTGAGCGGAATTTGAGCTCGGCCTTTCCCAGAACTTCCGCCTGGCGGCGCAGCAGCGCGGTGTTGCGGCTCAACTCGACGAATACGCCGACCTTGGAACGCAGGATCTCCGCGACAATCGGTTTGAACAAAAAATCCACGGCGCCCAGATCGTAACCCCGAAACAGATGCTCGTCGCTGCGATACCCGGTGAGAAACAGAATCGGGGTGTGACGGGAGCGCTTGCGGGAACGGATCAGCTCGGCGGTCTGAAATCCGTCCATGTCCGGCATCTTCACGTCCAGCAGGATGGCCGCGAAATCGTCGTCCAGCAGATGGCGCAGGGCTTCGGTGCCGGAGCGAGCCAGAACCAGCTGCTGGCCCAGGCCATCCAGCGCCGCTTCCAGCGACACCAGATTATCCGGCGTGTCATCCACCAGCAGAATCTTGACGCGATCCTGTAACGGCGTTTCAGGTAGCGGTTGCATGCGTACTCCGCTCGCTCCCGGCAACTGAGCCGGCTTGGGATTCCTGTTTCATTTTAGATGGCGCTGGCGGGCGCGGCGCTTACCTCATGACCACGGCTGATCCACACACGCAGCACCGAGAACAGCTGCTCCAAATCCACCGGCTTGGTAATGTAGTCCGACGCTCCGGCTTCGATGCACTTGGCCCGGTCGCCCTTCATCGCCTTGGCGGTCAGCGCGACAATCGGGAGCGACCGGAATTCGGGAATATCGCGAATTGCCTTCATGGTTTCATAGCCATCCATCTCCGGCATCATGATGTCCATGAGGACCAAATCCACATCCGGCGTCTTCTTCAACAATTCGATGCCGGCCCGGCCATTTTCGGCGTGCGCCACTTTCAGATTGTGATCTTCCAGCAGGCTGGTCAGGGCGAAGATGTTGCGAACATCATCATCCACCACCAGAACCTTCTTGCCGAATAAAGTAATGTCCGTTTCCCGCAATTGTTCCAGCACGCGGCGCTGGTCTGGCGCGAGGTCGGTCTCGGCGCGATGCATCAAGAGGACGGATTCATCCAGCAAACGTTCTCGCGTTTGAATGGTCTTCACGATGCCGGTGCGTCCCAGTCGCGCCACCTCCAGTTCTTCATCGGAGCTAAGCGGACGATCGCACATCAGCAGAATGGGCGGCGCATAGGGGCCCGCGTGGCTTTGAATTTCTTCCACCAGCGCCAGCGGCGCAATGCCATTGATCCGAAGATGAACCACGATACCGTCTAAATATTGTTGCTTCAATACCGCTAAAGCTTCGCCCGCGGTGGCCACGCCAATGGGGTCCAGATCGGGCGCGCCCACGGTGGCGATCATGCTGTTTCGCTCGGTTTCATCGGCGCACACCAGCAACAACTTCTTGATGCGCTTCTGCACCGAATGCTCGATGGCCGCGAACGCCTCCGCCAGCAGATCGTTGGTGACGGATTTTTCAAGATACGTCATGGCTCCCAGCGCCAGGCCGCGGCGGCGGTTTTCATCGCCCGAAATAATATGAACCGGAATGTGCCGCGTGGCCGGATCGTGCTTCAGGCGATCCAGAATGGTCCAGCCCGCCATGTCGGGAAGATTGATGTCGAGCGTGATGGCGCCCGGCTTGAACTCCCGCGCCAGCGTCATGGCGCTCGATCCGCGCAGCGCCACCAAAGCCTTCAGACCCCGGTCGTGGGCCAGATCCAGCAGGATGCGCGCAAACGTTATATCGTCTTCGACAATCAGCAGCGCAGCGTCGCCTGGCTGGATCAGATTGCGATCGTCATCGATCACCAGATCCTCCACCAGCTCTTCGGTGGCCATGGCGGTCACGGGCAAAATCATGTCCACTCCGGCATCCACCGTCGTCACCGCCTGCTCCAGCAGCACCGGCGGCGTGATGCGCAGCGCTTCGCTCTTGGGTTGCGCGGCGGGCGTCACGTAGGTTTGCGGCAGGTACAGCGTGAACGTACTGCCCACGCCAGGCGCGCTCTGCAAGCGAATCTCGCCGCCCAGCAGCCGTGCCAGCTCGCGGCTGATGGAAAGGCCCAGGCCGGTGCCGCCGTATTTGCGGCTGGTGGTTCCATCCGCTTGCTGGAACGCTTCGAAAATTATGCGCTGCTTCTCCGACGCGATGCCGATACCAGTGTCCGATACCGAAAACGCGATGACGGATTTGGCGCGGCTAAGCACGCTGTTCGCCGGGCTCCAGCCGCTGGCCACTTTATCGATGTACAGCTGTACCTTTCCCTGCTCGGTAAACTTAAGAGCATTCGAAAGCAGATTCTTCAGCACCTGCTGCAAACGCTTGGCGTCGGTGTGGATGATCTCGGGCATCAGGTTGGCGCCCAGCTCCACGGTGAAGTCCAGACCTTTGCCGTCGGCCACGTGGCGGAACGTGCGCAGGCAGTAATCTTCCAGTTCGCTGAAGCGGATACCGCCCACTTCCACGTCCATCTTGCCCGATTCGATCTTGCTCAGATCCAGAATGTCGCTGATCAGCGATAGCAGGTCCGTTCCCGAAGTGTGAATGGTCTCGGCAAACTTCACCTGCTTCGCGCTCAGGTTCTTGTCCGAGTTCTCCGACAGCATGCGCGCCAGAATCAGCAGGTTGTTGAGCGGCGTGCGCAGCTCGTGGCTCATGTTGGCCAGAAATTCGCTCTTGTACTTGGACGTGAGCGCCAATTGCTCGGCCTTTTCTTCCAGCGCCTTCTTGGCCTGCTCCACTTCCTGATTCTTGGTCTCCACTTCGGTCTTCTGCTCGGCCAGCAACTGCGCTTTCTCCTGCAGCTCGGCATTGGTCTTCTGTAACTGAAGCTGCTGGCTCTGTAATTCTTCGGCCAGCGCCTGGCTCTGCGTCAGCAGCTGCTCGGTCCGCATGGTGGCGCGGATGGTGTTCAATACGATGCCGATGGATTGCGTGAGCTGATCGAGAAACGCCAGGTGAATGTCGCTGAACTGCCCGAACGAGGCCAGCTCGATGGCCGCCTTCACGTCGCCTTCAAACAGCACCGGCAACACCACGATGCTCACCGGCGCAATACTGCCCAGGCTGGATTTGATGCGGATATAGTCACCCGGAAGGTTCGTTACTAAGATGCGCTCCTTCTCCTTGGCGCACTGTCCCACCAATCCCTGGCCCACTTCGAACTGCCTGGGGACATCGTCGCGCTCATGCACCGCGTAACCGGCCAGCAGCTTCAGGACGGTCTTGTCCTCTTGCCACTCGGCGATATAGAACGTGCCATGCTGCGCGCCCACCAGCGGAGTCAATTCGCTCAGCAGCAGTTGCGACACCGTCAACAGATCGCGCTGGCCCTGCATCATGCCCGTGAACTTCGCGATGTTGGTCTTCAGCCAGTCCTGCTCGTTGTTCTTGCGCGTGGTGGCCGCCAGGTTCACGATCATCTCATTGATGTTGTCCTTGAGCGCCGCCACTTCGCCCAGCGCTTCCACAGCGATGGATCGCGTCAGGTCGCCCTTGGTAACAGCCGTCGCCACTTCCGCGATCGCGCGCACCTGCGTGGTTAAATTCGCCGCCAGCTGATTGACGTTGTCCGTCAAATCGCGCCAAATTCCCGCGGCGCCCGGCACACGCGCCTGCCCGCCTAGCTTGCCTTCGATACCAACTTCGCGCGCCACCGTGGTCACCTGATCGGCAAACGTCGCCAGCGTGTCGATCATGCCGTTGATCGTGTCGGCCAGTTCCGCGATCTCGCCCTTGGTTTCGAGCACCAGCTTGCGTTTCAAATCGCCATTGGCGACGGCCGTCACCACCTTTGCGATACCGCGCACCTGCGTGGTCAGGTTCGCCGCCATGAAGTTGACGTTGTCCGTCAGATCCTTCCACGTTCCAGCGACGCCCTTCACTTCCGCTTGCCCGCCCAGCTTGCCGTCCGTTCCCACTTCACGCGCCACGCGCGTCACTTCCGAAGCGAACGAATTGAGCTGATCCACCATGCGATTGATGGTGTTCTTCAGCTCCAGAATTTCACCCTGCACGTCGACGGTGATTTTGCGCGACAAGTCGCCGTTCGCAACCGCCGTGGTCACCTGCGCGATGTTGCGGACCTGCGCCGTCAGGTTGCCGGCCATGGAATTGACGCTGTCGGTCAGATCCTTCCACGTTCCGCCCACGCCGCGCACATTGGCCTGCCCGCCGAGTTTGCCTTCCGTGCCCACTTCGCGCGCCACGCGCGTCACTTCACTCGCGAACGCGTTCAACTGATCCACCATCGTATTGATGGTGTTCTTCAGTTCCAGAATCTCGCCGCGCACATCGACGGTGATCTTGCGCGACAAGTCGCCTTTCGCGACGGCCGTCGTTACTTGCGCAATGTTGCGGACCTGATTGGTCAGGTTGCCGGCCATCGAGTTGACGCTCTCCGTCAAATCCTTCCAGGTGCCCGCCACGCCCCTCACTTCGGCCTGCCCGCCCAGGTTGCCTTCGGTGCCCACCTCGCGCGCCACGCGCGTCACTTCGCTAGCGAAGGAGCTCAACTGATCCACCATGGTGTTGATGGTGTTCTTCAGCTCCAGAATTTCGCCGCGCGCATCCACGGTGATTTTCGTGGTTAAATCGCCGCGCGCCACGGCGGTCGTAACGCCAGCGATGTTGCGCACCTGATTGGTCAGGTTGCTGGCCATGTAGTTGACGCTGTCCGTCAAGTCTTTCCACGTTCCCGCCACGCCGCGCACATCGGCCTGTCCGCCCAGCCGGCCTTCGGTTCCCACTTCGCGCGCCACGCGGGTCACTTCGCTCGCGAACGCATTCAACTGATCCACCATCGTATTGATGGTGTTCTTCAGCTCCAGAATTTCGCCGCGCGCATCCACCGTGATCTTGGTCGATAGATCGCCCTTGGCCACGCCCGTGGTTACCTGCGCGATATTACGAACCTGGGACGTCAGGTTGCCGGCCATGAAGTTGACCGAATCCGTCAAATCCTTCCACACGCCGCCGACGCCGGTGACCTCCGCCTGGCCGCCCAGCTTGCCTTCGGTTCCCACTTCGCGCGCCACGCGCGTCACCTCGCTCGCAAACGCATTCAGCTGATCCACCATGGTGTTCACGGTGTTCTTCAGCTCCAGAATTTCGCCGCGCACATCCACCGTCACTTTGCGCGACAAGTCGCCCTTCGCCACCGCCGTGGTCACTTCCGCGATGTTTCGCACCTGCGAGGTTAAGTTGCTGGCCATGGAATTGACCGAGTCCGTCAAATCCTTCCATGTGCCCGCCACGCCATGCACGTCCGCCTGCCCGCCCAGCTTGCCTTCGGTACCCACTTCGCGCGCCACGCGCGTCACTTCGGCCGCGAACGAGCTCAGCTGATCCACCATCGTGTTGATGGTGTTCTTCAGCTCCAGAATTTCGCCGCGCACTTCTACCGTGATCTTGCGCGACAGATCGCCAGTCGCGACAGCCGTGGTCACTTCCGCGATGTTGCGCACCTGGTTGGTCAGGTTGCTGGCCATGGAGTTGACGGAGTCCGTGAGATCCTTCCACGTTCCGGCTACGCCCTTCACCATCGCCTGCCCGCCCAGCTTGCCTTCGGTGCCCACTTCGCGCGCCACGCGCGTTACTTCGCTCGCAAATCCGTTCAGCTGATCCACCATGATGTTGATGGTGTTCTTCAGCTCCAGAATTTCGCCGCGTACGTCCACCGTGATCTTGCGCGACAAATCTCCGTTCGCGACTGCCGTCGTAACTTCGGCGATATTACGAACCTGGGAAGTCAGGTTGCCCGCCATGAAGTTGACGGAATCGGTAAGGTCCTTCCACACGCCGCCGACGCCCTTCACCTGCGCCTGGCCGCCCAGCTTGCCGTCCGTGCCCACTTCGCGCGCCACGCGCGTCACTTCGGAAGCGAACGAATTGAGCTGATCCACCATGGTATTAATGGTGTTCTTCAACTCCAGAATTTCGCCGCGCGCGTCCACCGTGATTTTTGTTGAGAGATCGCCCTTGGCAACCGCGGTGGTTACACCGGCGATGTTGCGGACCTGATTGGTCAAGTTGCCCGCCATGGAATTGACGCTCTCGGTCAAATCCTTCCACACGCCGCCCACACCCTTTACCTGCGCCTGCCCGCCCAGTTTGCCTTCGGTACCCACCTCGCGAGCCACACGCGTAACTTCCGATGCGAACGAATTGAGCTGATCCACCATCGTATTAATGGTGTTCTTCAGCTCCAGAATCTCGCCGCGCGCATCTACTGTGATTTTTGTTGAGAGATCGCCCTTCGCAACCGCCGTGGTCACACCTGCGATGTTGCGGACCTGGTTCGTCAAATTTCCGGCCATAGAATTGACGCTCTCCGTCAAATCGCGCCACGTTCCCGCCACGCCCTCCACTTCCGCCTGTCCGCCCAGCCGTCCCTCGGTACCCACTTCGCGCGCCACGCGCGTCACTTCCGATGCGAAGGAGCTCAACTGATCCACCATCGTGTTGATAGTGTTCTTGAGTTCCAGAATCTCGCCGCGCACCTGCACTGTGATCTTGCGCGAAAGATCGCCTTTAGCGACCGCCGTCGTAACTTCGGCGATATTACGAACCTGCGCCGTCAAATTGCCGGCCATCGAATTGACCGAATCCGTCAAATCCTTCCACGTTCCGCCCACGCCTGGCACGTCCGCCTGGCCGCCCAACTTGCCCTCGGTTCCCACTTCGCGCGCCACGCGGGTTACTTCCGCCGCGAACGAACTCAGCTGATCCACCATGGTGTTAATGGTGTTTTTTAACTGCAAGATTTCGCCGCGCGCGTCTACTGTAATGCGCGTCGACAAGTCGCCCTTCGCCACCGCGGTGGTCACTTCGGCGATGTTGCGCACCTGGTTGGTCAGGTTGCTCGCCATGGAATTCACAGAATCGGTCAAATCCTTCCACGTTCCGGCCACGCCGCGCACATCGGCCTGTCCGCCCAACCGGCCTTCGGTTCCCACTTCGCGCGCCACGCGCGTCACTTCCGCCGCGAACGAACTCAGCTGATCCACCATGGTGTTAATGGTGTTCTTCAATTGCAGAATTTCGCCGCGCGCGTCTACAGTGATGCGCGTCGTCAAATCGCCTTTGGCCACGGCCGTTGTAACGCCCGCGATGTTGCGCACCTGGTTCGTCAGGTTGCTGGCCATCGAGTTGACGCTTTCCGTTAAATCGCGCCATGTTCCCGCCACCGCCGGCACCACGGCCTGGCCGCCCAGTTTGCCTTCCGTTCCCACTTCGCGCGCCACGCGCGTTACTTCGCTCGCGAACGAATTCAACTGCTGCACCATGGTGTTCACCACGCGCGCCGTGTGCAGGAATTCGCCGCGCAGCGGACGACCATCCACTTCGAGCGACATGTTCTGCGACAGATCGCCTTTGGCCACGGCGCCGATCACGCGCGCCACTTCCGTCGACGGCTGCACCAGATCGCCAATCAGGCTATTCACGCTCTCCACGCAATCGGCCCAGGCGCCCGTCACAGATCCAATCGACGCGCGCTGCGTGATCTTGCCATCCTTGCCCACCGCCCGGCTGATGCGCTCGAATTCGCTGACCATTTTCTGGTTGATCTCCAGAACGTCGTTCAGCGCGTCCGCGATCTTGCCCTCCAGATCGGTCTGATCCACGGGCATCCGCACCGAGAAGTCCCCGCGCTTGAACTTGATCAACGTGCTCAACAACACGTTGGCATCGCGGCGGGCCTTAGCTCTGTTCACCGCGGGTTCGGCGCTCTTGGCGCCATTCAATCTTGACCCACGCGCCTGGCCATTCAGTTTTGAGACGGCCTTCAAAGACCCGTTGGACTTCGAACCGCGCGTCCGGGCGCCGTTCTCAGCGGTCACACTTTTCATGTTCTTGGCTCCTCGAAAGAGTAAGCTTCATTACTATACAGCTCTGGCAATGGCAATCTTTTCGTGAGACTCTTTCAGACCGATTACGTTACAACTTTTGTGGCCTCTTTTTGATGCCACCACATGAGTGGTAAGTTTATCTATGCTGTTAGGCTGCTGTTAGGCCGTGTTCGGACAACTGATAACGTGTTTGAAATCCTGCTGGCAGAAGACAATCCGGGAGACGTTTTGCTGTTCCGAGAAGCGCTCAACAGCCGCCAGCTGCCTTGCAACGTGGTGGTGGCGTCGGACGGTCAAAAGGCCATCTCGCTTCTGGGCGGCGGGATGAGCGCGCCAGCCCTCGAAGTGTCCGCTGGCGCCCCATCGCAAGCACCCACCTGGCGGCCTCACTTGATTGTCCTGGACGTCAATCTTCCTAAACATAACGGCGACGCCGTGTTGCGCCATGTCCGGCGCCAACCGTGGCTCCAGGGTGTACCAGTCATCATGCTGACATCGTCCGCTTCCCCGGCCGACCGCGCCGCAGCCATCGATCTCGGCGCCAACCTTTACCTGCAGAAATCATCCGATTTAGACGAGCTGCTGGAAGTCGGCAAAATCG
>CAVRZH010000154.1:0-60488 GCA_963725455.1 Bryobacterales bacterium | reverse complement strand
TCATTGTGGAGGCTGTACAGGCCGATGCCCCACAAGTCCCGATGCAAGTCCAGGTAGGAATATCGAAGGCTGAGCGTGTTGTTGGAGCTGAGCTGATAATCGATGCGTGGGCTGAAGGTGGTACGCTGCTGCGGCGTCGGCGTGAATCCGCGGTCGTTAAATTGAGTCAACGTCGTGGGATTGAGCACAATCGCGTTCAAAAGGGCGTTATCGTCAATGTCGCGGCGCTCGAAATCGAAAAAGAAACTCGCACGTTTCGTCAATGGGCCACTTACATTGCCCCCGAAGTTTTCCAACTGGAAATTAGGGTATGGCGAAACCGCCAGAAACGGATTGCGCGAGTTCCAGATTCCCTGGCTAGTGTCGAAGAAGGCCGTACCATGGAAGCTATCCGAGCCGGGTTTAGTAAAGATCTCGATCCGGCCATAGCCAAGCGTGTCGTATTCCGACGAGAACGGATTCTGGTTGATCCTTATCTCGCG
Source organism: Bryobacterales bacterium (assembly GCA_963725455.1). Lineage (GTDB taxonomy): Bacteria > Acidobacteriota > Terriglobia > Bryobacterales > Bryobacteraceae > Palsa-89. Next base: position 60,006 of record CAVRZH010000154.1, on the reverse strand, counting down.
GATCGAGTTCTTGGGAGGCAGTCGGCCGCTTGAAAAACCGTCTACAAAGATTTGGCCGCCATTCGGGCCAGCCGACGGGCCAGCCAGAGCCTGCAGATCCTGTTGAAGATCGTCCGGATCGTCAGGCAGCGCGTCCAGGGCCGCGCCTTTGAGGACCAGTGCATCTGCGTTCTGGCTGGGGTCCACACTGAGCTGGTTCGGACTCTCCTCAACGGTAATCTGCTGGACCACTTCGGCGGGCTTCATCGTAATATCGCCGCGCACAGTCTCGTTGCCATTCAACATCACGGCTACAACGTTACTCTGTGTCAGACCTTTGTAAGCGGCTGAGACCGTGTACGTTCCCGGTGCAACTCCGCGGAAAACGTAAGTGCCGTCATCTTGAGTCTGCATACTTTGCGCGGGTGCGGGTTGCGCCGGCGTGGCTTGGGGACTGGTATTGTTACTCGTCAGCGTAACAGTGGCCCTGCCCAGCACTGCACCCGTGGAGTCCTTCACCAGTCCAGTGATCGTGCCGCCGTTGCGAGGACCAGGACGCGCGGGCGGGGTCTGCGCGCGGGCAACGTCAAAAGTTGTAAACAGGACGAGGGCGATTACGACAGCTGGAAAACGCATTCAGTGGTGACCGTGTCTTTGGTAGAAACACACACGAGTCACACCGGTAAGACGCCGCTTTGGAACCAGAACGTTGCGTTGCATCGCGTCAGTATGTGTAAAAGAATCAGTATGTGTAGAAGAAAACGGCGAGACCGGAACGATCTCGTTCCCTGGAAACATTAGCGACCGTGGTCACGCGAGTCGTAAAGATTCGACACGCCGAACCCAGCGGGTGCTGGCGATGGAAGCGCAGGATCCGCGTTCCATTCTAAAGTCGTTGAGGCACTTGACCGAATCGGCGCCTGATCGATTTAGTGCCAAATGGTGTCACGCATGCTTTGTTAGTGGTGGCTTGCAATGACCCTATGCAGAATTCGCTGCACGACCTTTCGCTGGTGTTTATCGAATTGGGCGCCGCGATCGGCGGCTTAGGTATCCTTGCACGACTGGCTAGCCGCGGGGGATTTTCGTCCGTCCCGCTCTATCTGCTGGGCGGACTGGCTTTCGGCAACGGCGGTTTGCTGCCGCTCAATCTCAGTGAAAGCTTCACGCGTATCGGCGGAGAAATCGGCGTACTTCTTCTGCTGTTCACGCTCGGATTGGAATACACGGGCGACGAATTAAGGGAACACCTGCACAGCGGTTTGCCCGCCGGTAGCGTCGATTTCCTGCTCAATTTTCTTCCGGGCGTAGCGGCGGGAAGGATATTCGGATGGGCCTGGTTGCCTTCGGTCGTTTTGGGAGGCGTGACGTGGGTTTCGTCGTCGGGCGTCATTGCTAAAGTGCTGAGTGAACTAAAGCGCCTGGGCAATCCGGAAACTCCGACGGTGCTTACTGTATTGGTGCTCGAAGACCTGGCGATGGCGGTCTATCTTCCGCTGATCACAGCGCTGTTGTCCGGCGGCACTGCGGTTCAACTCGCAGTCTCGGTCTCTTTGGCGCTCGCCGTAGTGGCCGCTGCATTGGCCGCTACCTTTCGCTACGGGCGCAAGCTAAGCGAATGGGTGGCTCACGAGTCCGATGAGGTGGTGCTTCTTACGACCCTCGCCATCGTGCTACTGCTGGCGGGCTTGGCGCAGCGGGTTCAGGTATCGGCTGCGGTGGCGGCGTTTCTGGCCGGAGTGGCACTGTCGGGTCCGATTGCCGAGCGCTCCCGCAAATTGCTTGCTCCCCTCAAAGACCTGTTTGCGGCCATCTTCTTTTTCTTTTTCGGATTGGAGATTGCGCCGGCCAGCCTTTTGCCGGTTGCCATGCAAGCCGCCGGGCTCGGACTGGCGACTAGCGTAACCAAAGTCGCAACCGGTTATTTCGCCGCCAGACGTACCGGGATCGACGGACATGGCCGTTGGCGCGCGGGCGTGTCCTTGATCGCTCGCGGCGAATTTTCGATCATCATCGCCGGCTTCGGCGTCGTCGCAGAGCCTCAGTTGGGTCCGCTCGCCGCAGCCTATGTGTTGCTGCTCGCGGTAGCGGGCCCGATTCTGGTCCGCCTGGTTTGATGGGAGACCAAAGAATGTCTATGACAGCCATACCTATGATCGGCGAAGACTCCGCCACCAGAAGGCCAATCGAACGGCTCATTCGCCCGTTCCAGGAGTTTGCGGCCCGAGAGGCGTCTGGCGGTATCTTACTTCTGGCCGCTACGCTGGCCGCGATCGTGTGGGTGAACTCCCCGTGGGCGGCGACTTATTTTGCGCTCTGGCACACCACGGTAACCATCGGAGTGGGCGCGTCGATTCTCAGCCGCGATCTGCATTTCTTGGTCAACGAAGGGCTGATGTCGCTGTTCTTCTTTGTGGTGGGCCTGGAGATCAAACGCGAGCTAGTGATGGGAGAACTCTCGTCACCCCGGCGGGCGGCGCTTCCCATTATCGCGGCGATCGGTGGCGTCGCGGCGCCCGCGCTGATTTATTCGGCTCTCAATTTGAGCGGGCACGGTGCTCCTGGTTGGGGCATTCCGATGGCAACCGATATCGCGTTCGTGATGGGCGTCATGGCGCTTTTGGGGCGTCGCGTACCCATGAGCCTCAAGGTATTCATGATGGCATTGGCGATCGTTGACGACATCGCCGCCGTGGCGGTAATTGCACTCTTCTACACGTCCCATATTGCGTGGGGTGCACTCGGCATCGGAGCACTCTGCTTGGTTGCGTTGCTCGAGATAAATCGCCTGGCGGTCCGCCATCCTCTTCCCTACGCGCTACTCGGCATTTTGTTATGGGGCGCGATTCTACAATCGGGCATTCATGCCACCATTGCCGGCGTACTACTGGCGATGACCGTCCCTTGCCGAACGGAACCGCGGGGCGCCGTCAAACAAATGCAATCGCCGCTTTTGCGCTGGGAGCGCGGACTGCACCCCTGGGTGACTTTTCTTATCATGCCCCTGTTTGCTCTCGCTAACGCGGGAATCGGCTTCAATGGAGATGTTTTCAAAAGCCTGCTGCAACCGGTTCCACTTGGCGTGGTGCTGGGACTTTTCCTGGGCAAACCGATCGGTATTACGCTGGCAGCGTGGCTGGCGGTCCGCGCGCGGCTGAGCGCCCTTCCGGACGGAATCACATGGATTCAGCTGAACGCGGCGGGCTGGCTCGGCGGAATCGGCTTTACCATGTCCATCTTCGTGGCTGGACTCGCGTTTACCGCCGGACCGGCCACTACAAATGACGCACTTCTGAGCATGGCAAAACTCGGCATCTTCACGGCGTCGCTTCTCGCCGGACTCGTGGGGTCGTTGCTCCTGCTTGGCAGGAGCCTGATGAGACGAACCGCCTAATTACTTCGATTGTCTAGCCGTTTTTGCCTTTTGTTTGCCTGCGGGCGGCACTTCGGCCGCGTTGACAGCGGGATAGTTGTTTCGCAACCATTTTTCCACCGATTCTCTCTGTGTCACGGCAGCCACGCGTTGCCAGCTGGTGCGACCAGTTCGAATGGTGTATTCGGCCATGAGGTAGTTGTTCGAATTGTAAACATGAACTACTTCGCCGGAGTGGGAACGCTTACAGTGAAAAGAATCAGTGATATCGGCGTGGTGGTGGTGCTGCATTGACTTCATTTTAGCACCTTTTTGTTTGCGAAGACAGTGACCCTAGGGTCACATTCCGGCCCTATGCTATACTCGACTGCTAAAAAAGGAGGCCGGATGCGTCTCGTGTGCATGATTTTCTCGGTCGCGCTGGCGGCCACGGCCCAGCTGGTACCGTTCGATCCCGAATATGTGATCCCCAAGGAAAATCCCGACACGACTCCCGCCGATTTGAAGAACGGCCAGCAGTTGTTCATGGGACAATGCGCGCGATGTCACGGACCGAAGGGCGAAGGAGGCAGAGGCGCGGTTCTGGCGCGGCCCAAATTGCCCCATGCGCCGGACGACGAAGCTCTTTTCATCGTGATCCGGGATGGCATCAAAGGAACGGAGATGCCGGCTGGTTACGCCGTGGACACCCGCGAGACCTGGCAACTCGCGGCCTATGTCCGCAGCCTGGGACACATGAACCCAGAGGCGGTGCCAGGCGACCCGAAGCGCGGCCAGGAATTATACGGGAGCAAAGGCCATTGCTCGCAATGCCACATCGTTAGCGGCCAGGGCGGAAGCCTGGGACCTGAACTAACGGATATCGGTTCGCGCCGCAGCGCCGCTCATTTGCGGGCGGCACTTCTCGACCCGGAATCCACTCTACCGGATGGATTCCTGCAGGTGCGCCTGGTAACTAAGGACGGCCGGCGCACTACGGGCGTGCGTCTCAACGAGGACACCTTCACCATCCAGATCATCGATCTGAACGGAGGTCTTCACTCCTTCTTCAAAGAAGACCTGAAAGAGTTACAGAGGGATGCCGGTAAGTCCCCTATGCCGAGTTTTAGGAAAGCGCTTTCGGCGTCAGAAGCGGACGACCTGGTCGCATATTTGTATTCCCTCCGGGGCGATCAGTGAGACGCGAGCAGTGAGAGGCGATCCAATGAGAGGTAATCAATGAGAGGTGCGATTTGTTTGTTGGCATGTGTCCTGCCCCTGGCCGCGCAGGTTTCCTTCGACCGTCTGCGCCAGTCCGACACTGAGCCCGGCAACTGGCTCACTTACTCGGGCAACTTCAGCGCGCAGCGTTACTCGGGTTTGAATCAGATCACCGCCGCGAACGTCCGGCAATTGCGCCCCGTCTGGGTTTATCAGATGCAGACCACGGAGCGAATCGAAACTTCGCCGCTTGTGGCCGATGGCATCATGTACCTCAGCGAGCCGGGCGGCAGCGTAACGGCGCTTGATACCATGACCGGGCGCCCGTTGTGGAAGTATGTGCGAACCATCGCCAAAGGCGCTCGCGGGTGCTGCGGCCAGGTGAACCGCGGCGTGGCGATCCTGAACGACATGGTGTATGTCGGTACTTTCGACTCGCATCTGGTTGCTCTCGACATTAAATCTGGGATCGTTCGATGGGACTCCGAAGTGGCCGACCCGAAGTTAGGTTATTCCATCACGGGAGCACCGCTTGCCATCAAGGGCAAGGTGGTGGTCGGCATCGCGGGTGGGGAATACGGCGTGCGCGGCCTCATCGATGCTTACGACGCCAAGACCGGCCAGCGAGCCTGGCGTTTCTGGACGGTGCCTGCCGCGGGGGAGCCTGGAAGCGACACCTGGGCCGGTGATTCGATGAAAACCGGAGCCGCGCCAACCTGGGTGACCGGCGCGTACGATCCTGATCAGAATACCGTCTTCTGGGGCACGGGCAATCCGGGGCCGGACTGGAATGGCGACGCACGCGCTGGAGATAATCTCTATTCCGATTGTGTGGTGGCGCTGGACGGCGATACTGGAAAACTCAAGTGGCATTTCCAATTCACTCCGCATGACACCCACGATTGGGACTCGACGGAAATTCCTGTGCTGGCGGACGCGGTGGTGCGCGGAGAGAAACATAAGGCCGTCCTGTTCGGCAATCGCAATGCGTTCTACTATGTGCTGGACCGCAACACCGGCAAGTTTCTGGCCGGCCAGGCATTCGCCAGGCAAAGCTGGGCCAAGGGCCTGGACGACTCGGGTAAGCCGATTTTTCTTCCCAATTCCACGCCCACCACGGAGGGAGCCAAGATCTATCCGGATCTCACCGGAGGCACCAATTGGTTCAGCCCGTCTTATAGCCCTCGCACCAATATGTTTTATGTGGCTGCGCGGGACGTGGGCGGTATTTATCTGAAAGGCAACGCGGAGTATAAGCAGGGCGCCCAATTCAACGGTGGTGGACAAAGCCCTATCGTGGGTGAGGATCCAATCGGCGCCATCCGCGCCCTGACTCCCGAATCAGGCGAGATGAAGTGGGAGTTCAAGCTGCACTCGGATGCCGGGGCGGGAATCCTTTCCACCGCGGGCGATTTAGTTTTCGCCGGCACCAATGAAGGCGATTTCTTCGCACTGGATGCCCCGGCGGGCCGGCCGCTTTGGCACTTCCAGACGGGCGCGATGATTGGAGCGAACCCCATCAGCTATCTGAGCGCGGGCAAGCAGCAGATTGCCATCGCATCCGGCAATTCGATCTTCGTTTTCGGCCTGGGAGAGTGACGGGCGCGGAAGCAACTACACGTCGCTGAAAGCTTGGTCCGGCCGCAGGCGCGCGGCCAGCACGGCTCCGGTCAACAGCAAAAGAATGGAGCAGAGGAACGGGAAAACCCAGCTTCCAGTGCGGTCCACCAGGTAACCAAAACTGGAAGGCGACACCAGGCCTGCCACGCCAAAGCCAAAATTCATCATGCCGCTGGCGGAGCCCGCGTAACGGGGTGCGATATCCATGGGGAGGGCCCAAATGGGCGCCACGATCAGTTCGGCGAAAAAGAATGCGAGCGACAGACACACCGCGGCCACGGCCAGGTTATGAAACAGCACCACAGGGCACAAGAAGAGGAGAGCGCCCACAAACCCGGCGACGATCACTGAGCGGCGAGCCAACAGCAGGCTGCCGGTCTTGCGCAGCAAGCGATCGGTAATCACGCCTCCCGCCGTATCGCCGATCACGCCAGCCAGCAGCACGCCGGCCGAGAACATCGCGGAGGATTGCAGGTTCAAATGATAGTTCTCGAAGAAAAACGCGGGGATCCAGCTTAAGAACAACCACAGCGTCCAGCCGTAACAGAAGTCGACCATGGTCACTGGCAGGATGCGCCGCGCCAGCCGCAGCCAGGGAATCGCGGGCCGGTCAGGGCTGGTGGGCTTAGGAAGCGCGGCGAGGTCCGCCTCCGTTATGCCGGGATGCTCACGCGGGTCGTTCCGAAAATACCAGATCCAAACGAAAAGCCATAGCAGGCTGGCCAATCCGAGGATCACGAAGGAGCGGCGCCACGAAACAACAAGAAGCATCGCGGCCATCAGAGGCGGCGTAACCGCATTCCCGACGCGGCCAAATGAATGTACGATCCCCTGCGCAAAACCCCAATCGCGAACCGGTATCCAAGCCGACATCGCTCGTGTCGCCGTGGGGAAGGCGGCGCCCTCGGCGAAACCGAGAGCCAGACGTAAGGCGAAGAGCGACACGAATCCGCCCGCCGCGCCTGTGAGCATCGTCGCAAGAGCGACCATAGCGCAGCAGGCCGATAGTGTCACGCGCGGCCCCCATTGATCGCCGACCCAGCCGCCGATCAGTTGAAACAGCGCATAAGGAATCGCGAACGCGGAAAATGCCAGGCCGAGTTGGGTGTTGCTCAGCCCGAGATCCGCTTTGATCAACGGAGCCGCCGTTGCAATGTTCACGCGGTCCACAAACAGGATCAGGTACAGCAAACACAGCAGTGAGAGAACCACGCGCGGGGCGCCCAGATGACGCAGCTTCCCTGCCCCGGTGTTGATCACGCCGGCTCGCTGGGAGCACTTTTGATTTGCGTGCGGTACAGGATGCGGCGCGAGTTTGGATCGAATGCGTCGCGCCGGTGCATGGTACAGCGGTTGTCCCACAAGACGACGTCGCCCGGCTGCCATTCATTGCGCCAAGCGATGCTATCGAGCGTCGCGTACGACCATAGCTCATCGAGCAGCGCCTCGGACTCAGCCAGCGGGAGCCCGCCAATGTACGCGTTGCGCCGGCGGCCCAGGTACAGCGCACGGCGCCCAGTCTCAGGATGAGTTGGAACCAGTGGATGATATACACCCGCAGACGACATGGGATCGTCGGTCGGGGCCACTCCCTGACGCACATAGCCGCCGCTGTTATAAGTGCCATCGTGCTTCAGCGTGAGACACGCTGCGCGCTGACGCAGGGCATCCGGCAAGGATTCATACGCGCGATACATATTGCAAAAGTGCGTGTCGCCTCCGGCTGGAGGAATCTCCAGCGCGTACAGCATACTCGCCTTGGGCGGATGCTCCTGGTACGACATGTCCGTATGCCACACGGCTTCGCCCGCGCCCAGGCTGCCGATGGGAACTCCGTTTTCAATAACGTTCGAGACCACGTAGATTTCCGGATGGCCTTCCACAAAGCGGCGTCCGGTCTCCTGTACGGGAGCCCAATCGAGTTCACCGAACCGGCGGCTGAATGCGATCAGATCCTCAAGGGCGAGCTGCTGCCGGCGAAAGAGGATGACAAGATGATCCAGCCAGGCGTGATGGATCTGGCTGAACTCCTGATCGCTCAGGTTCTTCAGGTCGACGTTTTGGATTTCAGCGCCGAGCGCCGCGCCGCTGGGGATGACCGTCATGAACAATAATCCACAACATTAGCAGAGTACCCACGCCCTCAGCCGCGAATGATTTCACTTGCTTGGGACCGCGTCGCCGACCACCCGCATGAAAGTGATCTTGATCAGCTTGGTGGGTATTCTGGGCCGGTCATTATTATCGCGGATCACGTGGGAAATCTTGGCCACCAGAGGCTGGCCATCCACTACTTGGCCGAAGATCGCGTAGTGGCCGTTGCCGGCCGAATAGGTGTCTTCGGTAATAAAGAACTGGCAGGCGGCGGTGTGTGGTCCCGCGTTGGCCATGGCCAGGCGGCCAGGACGGTCGAACTTGAGACTGGCCACAAACTCGTCGGGAAGCGTGAAGCCGCAATCGTACGCGCCGGTTCCGGTGGGATCTCCCGTCTGAATCATAAAGTCCGGAATGACGCGATGGAAGATCAGATCCTCGTACAACGGATGCGTGGCCGGCTTCCTCGTTTTGGGGTCTCGCCAAGGCTGCGTGCCTCGTGCCAGGCCGATGAAAGCGCGCACGGTTACCGGCGTCTCCTTTTCGAACAGCCGAGCGGTGATCACCCCTACCGAAGTATCGATCACGGCGTACAGCCCCGGCGGATATTTAGGCGCCTCGCTCGGCGTTGTTTGAGCCACCGCCGTCCCCGCGATCATCAGCGTGATGCAGAGAAGTTTAGACCGGATCATCTCCTAAAGCTTATCTTCTTAAAGCTCCGTTGACACGTATTCGGCAAAGTGGCTAAACTTCCCCCAACGGTTTGCAGAAAGGCAGGTAGACATGATCACCCAGGAATCCGCGCGGACTCGGCGTTTGAAGAATCTCCCGGAGCCGCATCCGATGCCGGTGGACGCGCTGCAGTACCCTCGATTTGCGGGTATTTCAACCTTCTTTCGCCTGCCGAACATTCCCGACCCCAGTCGTTTGGATGTCGCGCTCATCGGCGTTCCCTTCGACGGAGGCACGAGCTATCGAACCGGGCCACGCATGGGTCCGCGCCACGTGCGCGATCAATCCGCCATGATCCGGCCTTACAACCCGGTACTGAAGGTAAGCCCTTTCTCGCACCTTCGAGTGGCCGACTACGGCGATCTTTCAGTAAATCCGATTGCAATTGAGGACACGTACAACAGAATTACCAGGGGCCTGACGCCGGTGCTGAACGCCGGAACGATTCCCATGTGCGTGGGTGGAGATCATTCCATCCTGCTTCCGATCCTGCGGGCCATTCATGCCGCTCACGGACCGGTGGCGTTGATTCAGCTGGACGCTCATTCCGACACCTGGGATCAATACTGGGGCATGAAGTATTCGCATGGCACGCCCGTCAGACGGGCTATCGAAGAGCATCTTCTGGACGAGGCTCATATCCTGCAAGTGGGACTGCGCGGGCAGCTTTACAGCGCCGAGGATATGGATTATTCCAACGAGCACAACATCCAGATGATCACCGCGGAAGAATTTCATGAGCAGGGCCTGGATCTGGTGCGGGAGAAATTGACAAGCTTCGGCGACGTGAAAACTTACCTCACGCTGGATATCGACGTGGTGGATCCGGCTTTCGCGCCGGGAACCGGCACGCCGCAGGTAGGAGGGTTGTCGAGCGATCAGATTTTGAGACTAGTCAGAGCCCTGAAAGGGCTGAATCTGGTGGGTTGCGACCTGGTGGAGGTCTCTCCGCAATACGACTCGTCCGAGATCACGTCCCTGTTGGCTGCGAATCTTCTGTTCGAACAACTCTGCCTGTTTTGTTTCTGAACACGCCATAACGTCCTGCCCAACCGAAGAGCCGTTCTAGCGATTCGACAGCATTTTTTGTAGATCCATAGCTAGCGGGAACCATTTGCCGGGAAAACCGTATTCCCTGGGTGGAGCAGTCAGCTGCTAAAGGCGCGCTGGAACAACCCAGCAATAGAAATCCCGTGCGCCAATACAATATCGAGGCGGCTGGTTCGTCTTCCGAAGTGATGGGGGATGTGCTGAGCGCCGGGATCGATCACCTTGAGCAGCGCGGCGAGCAGAATCAGCGCTTAGCTGACGTCATTCAAAGGGAATACCGGCGTCTATTTCAATTCATTCGGACCCGCGTGGACGATCAGGGCGACGCGGAAGACATCTTGCAGGATGTTTTCTTCGAATTGATCGAGGCGTACCGGTTGATGCAGCCGATCGAGCAGGTGGGCGCGTGGCTCTATCGGGTAGCGAGAAACCGCATCATCGATCGCTTTCGCCGGCAAAGGCTAGGCGGCGCCGGGAATGACACTCACGCGGTGACGAGCGAGGACGAGTCGCTTCCACTCGAAGATCTGCTCCCGTCGCGGGATGCCGGGCCAGAAGCCGAGTATGCCCGCAGCGTGCTGGAGGAAGAACTGGAGGCTGCGATCGACGATCTTCCAGAAGAACAGCGCAGCATCTTCATCGCACACCAATTGCAGGGCCGCAGTTTTAAGGAGATCGCGGAGGAGACAGGGCTGAACATCAATACCCTGTTGTCGCGCAAGCGCTACGCGATCCTTCAGTTACGGCGGCGGCTCAAGGCGATTTACGAAGAGTACCTAAGGACATAAGGGTGGAAATATGAAAGCACGATGGATAGTAAGAGGATTGAAAATCGCGGCCATCGCGATTGTGGCGGTCACCGTTTTCGGATTCATCGTAATGAGTTTGTGGAATTGGCTGGGGCCGGCGGTGTTTGGAGCGCGGACCATTACGTTTTGGCAGGCGCTCGGCATCCTGGTGCTGAGCAAGATCCTGTTCGGCGGATTTGGCCGGCCAGGGCATCGCGGGCATTGGAGAGATCGAATGCGGCATCGATGGGCGGGGATGACTCCGGAAGAACGCGAACAATTCAGAGAGGGGATGCGGAAACGTTGCGGTTTCGCCGGCGTTGCTCCCGACGAGCTGAGAAGTCATCCGGAGGAACTTAGACCTCGAGGAGAAAGAGCATGACGGCAGCATCGCCAAGGTTAAACGCCCAACGAGCCGCCGTGGAACGCGCCCTGCACCAATTGTTGGACCATCCGCGAGTGTTCCTCGATCCACTGGCCATCGCCATCGCCGGTGCAGAAACCGGTATTGAGCAGGGATCGCAAAACCTGGAGACGGGCTATCATCGCGCCTTGATCGCCGCACGGAGCCGGCTTGCGGAGGACGAACTGAGTGCCGCAATCGCGCGCGGCGCCACGCAATACGTGATCCTGGGCGCCGGGCTGGATACGTATGCATATCGCAACCCGAACGCGAATGTGCGCGTGTTCGAGGTGGACCATCCCGTCACGCAGGCCTGGAAGCGAACCCGGCTGGACGCGGCTGGAATCGCGATTCCGCCTTCGCTGGCTTTTGTGGCGGTGGAGTCCGAAGAACAAACGGTTGCGGCGGCGCTCCAGAGCGCGGGATTTCGAAGCGGTGAGGTCAGCTTCTTTTCGTGGCTCGGCGTCTCTCCTTATTCGAGCGCGCAAGCCACGCTCCGAACGCTGGCATTCATCGGATCGCTGCCCGCGGGAAGTGGCGTGGTGTTCGACTATGCGGTCCGCCGGTCTTCGGTTGACCCATACGAAGAAACGGCTATGGACGCGCTGGCCAGCCGATTGGTTGCCCCGGACGAGCCGCTGGAACTGTTGGTTGATTCTCGCGCACTGGGCAGACTGCTGAGATCCGCTGGATTCCACGGGGTGGAAGATCTGGGAGTCCCGGAACTCGACCAGCGTTACTTCAGCGCTAGAAGAGACGGGCTGCGTCTCCGGCCCGGATTAGCTCATCTGGTAAGCGCTCGCGTTTGACATCGCTCCGGCCGATTACCCTAGCTCCGCACTATATCGTTTGGATATGCAATAATTTGGTTTACAATCTAATTCCGAGGTCCTGCGCATGAAACGCCGAGTGATCCTTCTGACGCTACTGGTTGTGGTGGGCTTAGCCATCTGGTGGGAGGAGCGCCCGCGCCCGCAGACCATCGTGCTCACCGGAACCGTGGATGGCAACGAAGTGGTGGTGGGCAGCAAGATCACGGGACGCATCGTGAAGCTGGCGGTGGACGACGGTCAGCGGGTGAATGCCGGCGACCTCATTGCCGTGCTGGATGAGGACGAATTGCGCGCCGACCAGGGCGCGGCTACTCACGCCATCGCGCAGGCTCGTGCCAACGCGCAGCAGGCCGCGGCGCAGACGGAGCTGCTCGAAAGTACGCTGCCCACCAAAGTGCAACAAGCCAGCGCGCAGGTAGAACAAACCCAGGCTCAACAGCAGCAGAACCAGGCGCAAGTGGCGCAAGCCCAGGCCCAATTACAGCAGTCCGAGGCACAGGTTGCGCAAACGCGCGCCGCACTGGCCAAGGCGCAGGACAATTTCAATCGCATCCGGCCGCTGGTGGAGCGGGACATCAACCCCCCGCAGGACCTGGTGTCGGCGCGCTCCGATCTGGATTCCGCCAAGGCCAACGTACAGGCGGCGGAAGCCGGAGTAGAGGCGTCGCGACGCGCTGTGTCGTCGGCACAAGCCGGAGCTGAGGCTACCCAGCGTGCGGTGGCTGGGGCGCGGGCCGCGCTATCGGACGCCCGGGAAGAGGAGCGCCAGGTAACGGTACAGCAGCGGCAAGCCGATGCGATGCGCGCGGCCGAAGCTCAGGCCGTATCGAACGCCGCGGCCGCCGACGCGCGTTTTGGACAGACCAGGATTTTCGCGCCGGCCAGCGGCATCGTGACACTGCGCGCGGCGCGCCAGGGCGAGGTAGTGAACCCGGGCAATCCGATCGTGACGCTGTTCGACTTGAGTTCCACGTGGGTGGACGCCGACGTGGAGGAGACTTATGCCGATCTCATCTCCATGGGACAGACTTTGCGCGTGCGCCTGCCCTCCGGCACGGAGGTCAGCGGTCCGGTGATTTATAAAGCGGTGGAGGCCGACTTCGCCACGCAGCGCGACGTAAGCCGCACCAAGCGCGACATCAAAACTGTAGCCATACGAGTACGCGTAGCGAATCCGGATGGCAAACTTCCGCTGGGGATGACTGCCTGGGTGATCCTGCCGGTCCCGGCATTGCCGCCTCGCCCGGTGGAGGCCACGGCGAAGGAGTAGCGGCATGGAAGTTCAAACCCAGGTCGCGATCAATGTGGAAGACATCAGCAAGCGCTTTGGCACGCTGCTGGCTGTCGACCAGGTCAGCTTCACGGTGCAGAGCGGCGAGATCTTCGGCCTGCTGGGACCGAACGGCGCGGGCAAGAGCACGCTGATTCGCATGCTGACTACGCTGGTGCCACCTTCCAGCGGCACGGCCATGGTGGCGGGGTACGACATCATCCGGGATCCCAACTCTGTGCGCAGCAACATCGGCGTGATTCCGCAAAATCTGACCAGCGACCCCGAGCTCACCTGCGCTGAAAATATCGGGATTCATGCGCGGCTGTTCGGCATCACCGGCGCGGCCCGGCGGAAGCGCACTCAGGAACTTCTCGAAGCGGTGGGGCTGTCGGATCGCGCCGATGCGCTGGCTTCCACGCTCTCCGGTGGCATGCGCCGGCGGCTGGAAATCGCGCGCGGCCTGGTGCACAACCCGCAGATACTTTTCCTGGACGAGCCGACTACCGGACTGGATCCGGTTTCGCGCATCTCAGTATGGGAAATGATCACGCATCTCCGCGTTCAGGAGGGCCGCACGCTCTTCCTGACCACGCATTACATGGACGAGGCGGACCGCCTGTGCGACCGGTTGGCGATTGTCGACAAGGGCAAGGTGGTGGCGATGGACACCCCGGTTTCGTTGAAGTCGTCGGTGCCGGGAGCCAGCCGCATCGAATTGCAATTTGAACCCGATCTCCCGCACGGCGCGGCGGACCTGGAGCGTTTGCCCGCCGTCAAGTCGGTGCGTCCGCTGGGATCGGGCACGTATCGAGTCTCGAGTGACCGCGGGCCGGCTTCGGCGCAGGAGTTAATCGAACTGGCGCGGGATCTCAAGCTGGAATTGAAGGCTCTTTCGGTGCAATCCACTACTTTGGACGATGTGTTCCTGCATTACACCGGCCACGGCCTGACGGAAATGCCGGAAACGGCCGCTCCCGTCGCTGGCAGGCAAGGAGGTCACTCATGAGACGCGCCTTAGCGTTAGTCGAGCGCGATATGCGCAAGTTCCGCCGCAGCCCGGCGTTGATATTTGCCTCGCTGGTACTGCCGCTGGTGCAGTTGGTTATCCTGGGCAACGCATTCGGCGGCAACATCAAGAACGTCATTCTGGGCGTGGTCAACCTGGATCGCGGGCCACAATCGGTGGATGTTCTGGAGCGTGTCCGCGCGGTGGGCGCGAACGCACGCACCTTCCTGCCCACCGATTACTCCGACGAAAGCGCAGCCATCGGCGACCTGCGCAAGGGCGTGCTGGGCGGAGTTCTGGTCATCCCCCAGCATTACTCGCGAGATCTGCTGGAACAGCATCAACCTCACCTGGCGTTGATCACCGATAATACCGATCGCTCGGTGGCGGGAGCGATAGGCGATCAGATGTCAACGCTGGTCACCTCCATCAACGCGCCGCAGGTGGCGCCCCGTGAGCCGCAGCAAGCCCTGCTCGACGTCGTGGAGGTTTATCCGTATATCGATTACATCAAGTATCTGCTGCCCGGCTCAGTCGCGCTGGCGATTTTCGTTACAGCCATGATCGGCGGGGGCATGCTGTTCATCGACGACAAGTCGCGCGGTTTGCACGAAGGCTACATGGTCACGCCCATCACCAAGTGGGAGCTGATTTTGGGCTTTAACTTGTCCGGTGTGATCAAGGCCGTGTTGGCGGGAGAGACCGTCCTGGTGGTGGGCGCCGTGATCGCGGGCGTTTCGGATTTCTTTGAGCCGGTACGGCTGGTGGAACTGACCTTGATGGTAATCCTGACTTCGATCGCGCTGATCGGGCTGATGTTTTTCATCATGGCGCGGATCAGCGACCCCCTGGTGCCGCGCGCAATTTTCGGTGTCTTGAATACGTTGCTGTTTTTCCCAAGTGGAGCTGTTTATCCCATTGCCGGCTTTCCCAAGTGGCTGCGCGTCATGTCGCAGTGCGATCCGTTCACCTACGCGGTCCACGGGTTTCGCTCGCTGCTGCTCAAGGACGTGGGAATCAGCGCGGTGACCACCGACATTTTCGCGCTGACATTGACCTCGGTTGTGGTGCTTTCGGGCGCAACTCTGCTGTTCCGGCGGACCTTGTAAACATGCCGCGAGCCGCTTTCAAAACCGCCGCGCACAAAACGGCCGCGCCGAAGGCCATCGCCGCCGATGATCCGTCTCCCCACGGGTTATGGTTTTGCACTTGGAAGATCGGGCTGGAGGCGCGCCGGCGGCTGGATTGCGCCTTGGAGCCACTGGGGCTGCGATCGAGAGAGTTCTGGCTGCTGGTGATCGCAGCCACCGGGAATGTCTCGCAGCATGAGATGGCCCAGTTGTGTGGTCTAGACCCTAGCTCGCTGGTGGCCGTGCTCGACAGCATGGAGCGCCGCAGCCTGCTCTATCGGCAGCGCAATCCAGACGATCGCCGCGTGCAATGGGTGCGGCGTACCGAAGAAGGGGATCGCCTGTTCGCGCGCGCCCTGCCACTCGCGCAACACGCTGAAGCGCAGCAGCTGGCGGGGCTTTCCGCAGCCGATCAGCGCCAGTTGGTGGCTGCCATGCGCAAATTGATCACGATTTCGAAATGACGAGACAACCCATGAGACTATCCGGCTTCCTTTTGCTCTTCAGCTGTTGCGTTACGGCCTGCTTCGCGCAGGCTCCGACGCAAACGAGCGGCGGTACAACGTCGGCCACCATTCTGCCTGCTTCCGGCCGTAGCGTTCAGGGCGGCTCGGTGGGCGCCACGGAGCAGCCCGTTCCTGGCACCACCACCAGCGTGAACACGTTGAACCCCACCGTATCGGTTTCCGGACCTTACGGTGGCAGCGTGCCGAGCACCACGGCCCTTCCGTTCTCAGGTAAGCTGTCGCTCGAAGAAGCGTTGAAACGGGGGCTCGCCTACAATCTGGGCGCAGTCGGAATAACGCAGACGCTGCGGCAAAACAGCGCGCAGGTGAGAGTCGCGCGTAGCGCCTTGCTGCCGAACATCAACGGCTCTCTCAGCGAAACCGTGGAGCAAACCGATCTGGCGGCCTTCGGGCTGCGCTTCAGCGTGCCTGGCTTTCACATTGCCACGGTGGTGGGTCCATACAACTACTTCGCCCTCCAGGCCACGCTGAGCCAGACCGTGGCGAATCTCACGGCCGTGGATAACTACCGCGCAGCTAAAGCCACTGCCCGCGCCAGCCAATACAGCCTGGAGGATGCGCACGACCTTGTGACTCTGGCGGTGGGTGGGGCTTATCTTCAGGTCTTGGCCGCGCAAGCCCGCGTGGACTCCGCCCAAGCCCAACTCGACACCGCGAATGCCGTCTTTCATCAATCCAACGAACAGCATCAGGAGGGCGTGTTGGGAAGGCTGAATGTCGATCAAAGCCAGTTGCAGACACTGGCTCAGCAGCAACAGATCATTACCTTGCGCAACGATCTGGCCAAACAGAAGATTAATCTGGCGCGCCTCACCGGCCTTCCGCCTAATGCCGATTATCAGCTGATCGATCGCTTCCCATTCAGCCCGGCGCCGGTACAAAGCGTGAATGATGCCGTAACCCGGGCCGAACAACAACGCGCCGATTTGAAGGCGGCCGAATCGCAAGTGGAAGCGGCCCAGCGAGCTCTGTCGGCCGCGCGCGCCGAACGCGTTCCGTCGGCTACACTGAGCGGCTATTACGAAGCCATCGGCACCAACCCGTCAGAATCGCATGGAGCCTTCAACGTGGTGGGCACGCTCAATATTCCGGTCTGGCAAGGTGGGAAGATTGAGGCCGATATCGCACAAGCCAAGGCGGTGCTGGCGCAGCGCCAGGCCGAGTTGCAGGATACGCGCGGGCAGATCGAAGCCGAAGTTCGCGAGGTTTATCTCGATCTGGAAGCCGCGGCTGGACAGGTGGAAGTTGCACGCAAGAACGTACAGGTGGCCCAGGAGACTTTGGAGATGGCACGCGCGCGCATGCAAGCCGGCGTGATCAACACGGTGGAAGTTGTGCAGGCGCAGCAGACCGTTTCGAGCGCGCAGTTAGACCTGATCAACAGCGTCTTCGCACACAATCTGGCGAAATTGAGCCTGGCGCGCGAGTTGGGCCACGCCTCAGAGCAGCTCCCGACGCTGCTCAAACCGGAAGCGCAGTAGCGGCCGCGTATTACTGGGTGCAGGCCACGCCCGCGGGAGCGCCGGTGGGAGAAACCATACGGACGCTCGGGGAATCGATCTTTTGGAAGGTGAGGTACTGCACGGCGGGCGGCTGCGTCGGCGATAGGGTGAAGAAGATGCCGACGGTGCCTCTCTCGCATGTCATGTTGAACTGACCTCGCAGCCAGTTCTCCGCGATAACGGGCCCGGCCGCGCTGCACACTCCAACTTCGTCCTTCAGCTTCTGAATTTCCGCGCGACGTTGGGCCACTGGAGCGTCCAGGAACAGGTTCATGGACGCGATCTGCTTCGCCTCGGCATCGTCCCAGGACTTCCAGAGATTCACGATGTGACCGCGCATCTGGGACAGGATCGGCGAAGCGGGCAACGCACGCTTCTGGAGTCCGCCGGTTTTTAGCAGGACATCCCACGCCTGGCTGATGGGCTCAGCCGGCCCAACATACGTCAGGTCGGCCATGGCAAACATCCCGACACCGTAGTCGGGAAGCCACGCCATGTAGGAACCAAATCCGGGAAGCCCGCCGCCGTGCCCGACAATGCGCTCAAAGCGGCAATCGGTGCTAATGCGCAGGCCGAATCCGTAACCCGTTTCGGCGGCCTGCAACACGCCGCCCGCGCGCGTGACGGTTAGGTTCGAAGGAGTCCACATGTGATCCATTTCGCGTACTGAAGACCGGAGCACCGGGCCGGCTTCCGGGTCGTCGCGCGGCGGCCAGGCCGAAAGGTGAAATGCGACGTACTTACCGAGATCGGTAGCGGTGGTGATCAGACCACCCGCCGACCCAAACGCCCCTTGCGGCAGCGGCGGCTCTTCCGCGTAGGTTCCATCCGGCTTCAGACGATAGCCTACCGCGCGAGTGCCGGCGGGGACCTGGGAAAACTCGAAGGTGGACGCATTCATGTGCAGCTTCGCGAGAATCTGTGTGTCGACGTACTTCTCGTACGGCATCCCTGACGCTTTGGTTACGATCCGTCCTAAAAGGCCAAAAGCGTAGTTGGAATATTCGTAGCGTGTACCGGGAGGCGTGGAAAAAGGAATGCCGCGTTGGAGCCATTGCGTGAGATCGGCGTCGCTGGCGGCCAGTTGCTGATCACCCCAAGGGTTGTCTTCCGGAAAGCCAGCGTTGTGGCTCAGGATCTGCCGGATCCGGAGAGGCGCGCTGTCGCGCGTCGGCAGCGGCATACGCGCAAATTCGGGAAGCCACTTGGACACGGGATCTTCGAGCGACAGCTTGCCCTCATCGCGCAGCTTTAGAATCGCGAGCACGGTAAAACTCTTGGTCATGGAAGCAATGCGGAACTCCGTTGCGGCGGTGACAGGAGCGCTGGACGAGCGATCCCGAACGCCGGCCGATTCGACGTGCGCGAGCCGTCCATCGATGACCACGCCCCACACCATGCCTGGAATTTTCTTCTCGGCCGCATAGCGGCGGAAGATCTGATCGATCTCCGGAAGGGCGGATTCCAGCTTTTGGACTCTCTGGGGATCGGTGAAGCGCGGTGGCGGGTAGGCGTCGCTCGCGAAGAGCACGGCAGCGGCCAAAAAACAGAACACCGGGGCGAATCGCATGTTAGTCAGAATCGCACAGATCGTCCCTATCCGCTGCTTGATCGGCTACACTAGCTGAATCCCACCTAAGCATGCTGACCGACCAACAAATCTCCGACCTGAGATCGCGCTTCCCGATTCTTCGGGAAAAAACTTATCTTTATAACTGCTCCCAAGGTGCTCTCTGCGACGCGGTGGAAGCCGGCATGCAAAAGTACACAGCAAGTTGGCGGATCTCGGCGGCGCCGTGGGATGAGTGGATGGGAGCATACCGCGGGCTGCGCGAAACTTTTGCTCGACTCATCAACGCCCAACCGGAGGAGGTTGCAATCATCACCAGCGCCTCAGCGGGAATCAATCCTATCGCGAACGCGCTTGGGTTCGATGAAGGCGTCTCCGACGGACGAAACAAGGTTGTGTTGAGCGAGTACGAGTTCCCGACCATGGCGCAAATCTGGCTGGCACAGCGCCCGCGCGGGGCCGAGGTGCACTTTCTGAACGGCGTCAATAACGCCGTTGCCACGGAATGCTATGAACGCGCCATCGACAAGAAGACCCGGATCGTGCCGCTGACGCACGTATCTTTCGTCAACGGGCACCGGTCCGATGTGGCGGCGATCACGAAGATAGCCCACGACCAGGGCGCTCTGCTGTTTCTCGATGGCTACCAGGATTGCGGCACTCGCCCAATCGACGTGAAAGCGTTGGAGGTCGATTTCTACGTCACAGGCACGCTGAAATATCTGCTGGGACCGCCGGGGCTGGGCTTCCTCTACGTGCGGCGCGAACTGATCGAGACACTTACGCCGACCATGACCAGTTGGATGGCCCAGCGCGACCCGTTCACGTTCGATCCGAAGTGCCTGGATCCTTCGCCGGACGCCCGGCGCTTCGAAGGCGGTTCGCCGCCCATACCGAATATTTATCTCGCGCAGCCGGCGCTTGATCTGCTCACCGGCATTGGCTTGGACAATGTCGCCGCGCAGATCGAACGGCTGACTCAGGCGTTCCTGAAGGGCGTTCACGATTTGCGCATCGAGTCGAAAACGCCGTCATCGAGCGTGGGACCGCTGGTGGTGCTGCGCGCCAAGGATGCAGCGGCAATGCTCGCGAAGCTCACCGAGCGTGGGATCGCTGTTTCGACGCGTCGCGACGGAGTTCGCTTTGCGTTCCACGTCTACAACACTCTGGAGGACGTCAACATCGCTTTAACGGCTCTTGACGATAATCTCGATCTTATGGCGCGGCCGTGAAACTTCTTGGCGGCGGCTGCCGCGTGTATTCCGGTGGAGACGGGCAAATTTCGACTCGCGGTAACTGGACAGCCCGGACCGTCATTTCCCGTGATAGCGGCGCCCAGCACATCACTCAAACCATCAGCGAGTATGGCCGCGGAATATCTCCAGCCGTTGTGAATCCGGAATCGGAAGAGGTGCTCTATGTTGCCGCCGGCCGAGGGAAATGCCGCATCGACGGTTTTGAATACGAGCTGCGGCCCGGAGCGGCGGTCTTTGTCCCGCCAGGCGCGGTCTACAGTGTCGAAAACGCCGGCACGGAGATAATCCGTATGATCAGCTCTTGCTGCCCCCAGGACCCGCAGCGCCACATCGTCGATGGCCTGATGCCGGACGCAGCAGCCGAACCACCGCGCCTGATGGTCCATGAAGACCTGTGCGAAGATATCCGCGCCGGCCAGGATCGCCTGTTCCGCTACCTTATCTATACCGACGTCGGCTGCCAACAGATCACGCAATTCGCGGGATGGATTCCGCCTAGCAAAGCCCCGGTTCATTACCACACCTACGAGGAGGGCGTTTTCATTCTGGAAGGGCGCGGGATTGTGCACACCGACGACGCATCGTGCGAGTTCGAGGCCGGCTGCAGCATCTACTTCCCCATAGGCGTCCGCCACTGCGTGGAGAATCCGGGGACTTCCACCATCAAGCTGCTGGGTGCGTTCTATCCGTCGGGCAGCCCGGGCGTGGCCTATGAATCCGGCGAATCGAATGATGGCTGATTCGGCTCCCGGGGGCGTCGAAAAGGGCGAGCAGCTATCGCGGCAGCTCAGCTCATCGCAGCTCAGTATGATCGCCATCGGGGGCGCGATCGGCACTGGCTTATTCCTCGGCAGCTCGCTCGCGGTTCGCATCGCGGGGCCAGGCGTAATCATCAGCTATCTGATCGGAGCGGCCATCGCTTTGCTTTTCATGAGTGCGCTGTCGGAGATGGCGGTGGCCCATCCCACGGCCGGTTCTTTTGGCGTGTATGCCGAGCTTTATGTGAGCGCCTGGGCCGGCTTCGTGGTCCGCTACACGTATTGGGCGGCGCAAAGCATTGCCATCGGTGGCGAAGCGACGGCCATTGCGATCTACTGCCAGTGGTGGTTCCCGCATACTCCGAAATGGCTTTGGATTCTCGGATTCTCGGTCGCACTGCTGTACGTGAACGCTCGCAGCGTCGGAAGCTTCGGAAGTTTCGAGTATTGGTTCGCAATGATCAAGGTGGTAGCGATTGTCGTCTTCATTTGTTTCGGTCTGGCGCTGCTGGCCGGGTTCGGTCCGGTGCCCGCCATCGGTTTTTCCAATTTCACCGCGCACGGTGGATTTCTTCCCACAGGCTGGCACGGCGTGTGGATGGCGATGGTGTTCGTGATCTTCAGTTACATCGGCACTGAGGTGGTCTCGGTGACCGCGGGCGAAGCCAAGGATCCCAAAACAGCCGTGCCGCGGGCTATGCGGTCTATGGTCGGCCGCTTGATTCTGTTCTACGCGGGCGCGATTGTGGTGCTGATCGCAATCGTTCCGTGGAACCAGATTCAGCCTGGCTCGGACGTCACCGCCAGTCCGTTCGTGAAGGTGTTTCAGTTGATCGGCGTGCCGGCGGCGGCGCATATCGTGAACTTCGTGGTGATCACCGCCGCGGCGTCCAGTATGAACTGCAATCTATATCTGGTCAGCCGCATGATGTTTTCGCTCGCCCGCGGCGGCTATGCTCCGGCTTCGTTCGGACGGGTTTCGCCGCGCGGGACGCCAGTTGTGGCGTTGTTCGTCTCAACCGTGGGGGTGGCGCTCGCACTGGTGGTCTCATTGCTGTCTCCCGATGGCGCCTACGTGTACTTATTCGGGATCTCCCTTTTCGGCGGATTGTTCGTGTGGCTGATGATCTTCCTCACGCATCTTTACTTTCGTCCGAAGTGGGACGCCTCGGGCCGCCCGCGCTTGCCGGTTCGAATGATCGGATACCCCTACACTTCCCTGCTCGGAATGGCCGCGATCGTCGCTATTATCGCCACCACCTGGTGGGTGGATGGAATGCGTGTAACGCTGATCGCCGGATTGCCTTGGCTGGGGATATTGACGGTGGCTTATTTCCTTGCAGGGCACAAACGCGATAAGCCCGCGTGACCGTGGGCTAAAATTGCTGCATGCCCCAAGCAGATCTGGCCCGGTTGTGGGAAGAACACACCAATCACGAATTCTCAACGCGCGACACGGAATCCACCCTGGCCACCATGGTGGAAGACGCATACGTCAATCATGTTCCGGTGCTGACCGGCGGCGCGGGGAAAAGCGCCCTGCGCAGATTCTATTCGATGGACTTCATTCCGAGCATGCCGCCCGACACGAAGCTCACACCGATTTCCCGGACGGTGGGAGAAGAACAACTGGTGGACGAAATGATCTTCTCGTTCACACACACGCAGGAAATGCCGTGGATGTTGCCGGGCATCTCTCCAACTAATCGTTATGTGGAAGTGGCTTTGGTCGCGATCGTACGTTTCCGCGACGGCAAGCTGGCGCATGAACATATCTATTGGGATCAGGCATCGGTGCTCAAGCAGATTGGATTACTGACAGACCCCGCGCTGCCGGTGTTTGGAGCCGAATCCGCCCGTAAAGTGCAAGGCGGCGCGTGATTGGAAGATGGCTCCTGCTCCGTTCGCGTGCGCGTTGCGGGTGATATACAATCTTCCTAGTTTGTAATGCACAAGCACGTGGCCCGTTTCCCGTTGAGTTGCGCAGCGGTTGCCGTGGCGCTCTCGTCGCTGGCACTCGGACAATCGACGGCTGCCGCGAACCAGCCCGCGCCGCGCACCGCCGATGGCAAGCCCGACCTCAATGGAATTTGGGGGCCCGATCGAAATTTCATTTACGACATCAACAGCGCGCTGAAGACGGGTGAGACTGTGCCGCTACAGCCGTGGGCGGCTAAACTCACCAAGGCACGTATGTCGAAAGACGATCCGGAAGCGAACTGCCTTCCGGGCGGTGTGCCACGCATGGCCCCGTATCCATGGAAGATCGTCCAGCAACCCAAGCTGATGGTGTTTCTGTTTGAGGGGAACATCCACAGCTACCGGCAGATTTTCATGGATGGACGCACGCACCCCGCGAATCTCGATCCCACCTGGTATGGGCACTCCATCGGGAAGTGGGAGGGCGACACGCTGGTGGTGGATACCATTGGCTTCAACGACAAGTTCTGGTTCGATTTTGCCGGACACCCGCACACCGAAAAGCTGCACGTCACGGAGCGTTACAGGCGGCCCGATTATTCCCACCTGGATTTTGAAGTCGTGATCGACGATCCGGGCGCTTACACCAGGCCGTTTACGATGTACGGGCACTCGCCTCTGGTGGAGGACTCCGAAATCATGGAGTACATCTGCAACGAAAACAATCAGGACGTCAGCCACATCCTCGGCAAGGATACGCGGAAGTAAGACCACTCGCTGACAGTCACGGCTCAGCCACGCCGGCCCAAGAGGCCAGCGCCTTCCAATCCGGATCATCCTTGGAGAGAAATTGGCGTCCGCCGCTATGGAACTCATCGCCGCCCGCTTCATGAGCCAGCGGGTGCATCAGCAGCTTGCTGGCCTGCGGATTGGCCGAATTCACCAGCCTCTTCACGAATTCGTAGTTGAGCCGTGACTGCTGGTCGGACCAGGCGCCTCCCTCCGGCAAAGGCTGCAGCCGAAAAGCATTGTTCGACGCGCTGTGGCAGGCGACGCAGCGCGCATGCCCTGTGCGCTTCTTGACAAAAATCGGCTCAACCGTTTTCTTGTAGGTCTCGTAGTCGAGCGATTGCCCCACTGCCAGCCGCGCCGTTAGGGCCAATCCGGCGAAAACCGCCGCGCGAGCGAATCTCACGGCAGCACCGCTGTGATGTTGCGCTTGGGAACCTCGCCTACCGGAATCCGCGTGATCTCTTTCATCGACTGGATATCCACTACCGATACCGAGTTGGATGCGGCGTTGGCCACGTATGCCGTCCGACCGTCCGGCGTCAGCGTCACCCAATCCGGCGACCGTCCCACTCCCGTGCTGCCGAGCAACTTCAAATCCGGCAGCGAATAGTAATAAATGGAAGAGTTCAGGCGGCTGTTGACCACCAGCTCCTTTTCATTCGACGTCACTGCCATACCATGGGACTCGCTTCCGCCCCAGAGGTACGGAGCCTGGCCCGCGGGAAGATCGGGAAGTTTGATCCGATTGACCTCCTTGCGCGCGTCAAAATCCACCACAGCGAAGCCATTGAAGCCGCTGAGCTGGACAAAAATCCACTTGGTGGATCCATCGGGATTCGTCAGGAACGCCATGGGCCGAATGCCCTGATCCATCTGCAGCGACCAGGCAGGCTCTTCTGCTTTTTGATTGATCACGGTGATGGTTTTTGACGCAATGGAACCGCTGACCACGTACTTGCCGTCCGGCGTCACGTAGGTGTTGTGAACGGCCCCTTTCACTGGAATGCTCTTCACTTTTTCGAGCAACGCAGTATCGATCACATCCACGGCGCCCGGCGCCACGGCAATAGAAACATACACGCGGCGTCCGTCCTTGCTCATAGCGATGTTGTTGGGATGGCCGCTCAGACGGATGCTGCGCGTAATCTGCAGCGTTTTGCGATCCACCACATCCAGCGTGCTGCGCCCTTCGTCGCTGATGTAATAGCGGCTACCATCCGGAGCGGCCGCCGCGCCGTGGTTGACTTCAATGCCTTGGATGGTTCCAACAACTTTGTTGATCGCCGGATCGATGATGGAAACATCGTCTCCGGCGCTGTTGGTCTGAATGATGCGAACCGTGCCTGCCGGCAGGGGTGGAGCTATAAGAAGCGGCAGAGCGAGGAGAAGTCCGAAGTACATCGAACGCGTCATAGCTGTCTCTCCTTCCGAACAAAGAACGATGTGAATTATACAGCGAAACGGCCGTCCAGCGCCTAGTGTTTGGCCAGGAATTTCAAAATCGCGCGATTGAATCGCTCCGGCTGCTCCCAATACGCGGAGTGGCCAGCTTCGGGGATCACCAATGTCTCGGAGCCCTTGATCCGCGCCGCAAACAACGGCAGGATGGGCGGAGGCGCGTAGAGATCGGCGTCGCCGGTCAGAAGCAGCGTGGGCGCCTGGATGGTTTCGAGCATGGCGAAAGTGATGTGGTTGCCGAGCGGCTGCGGGGGAGCAGGTGGCCCGGGCGGACGGCTCATCTTTTCTAACTGCACCCAACGTTCGGTGCCCGCGGCGTTCCCCGCCCGGTAGGATGGACCCAACTCACGAAATTCTGGCGGTAACTTGGCAAATTCCGGGGGACGAATCCGGCGCCCCAGCTCGATATAATCCGCATCCTGCACCCCTCCGATGGAGTTGGCCACCACCAGGCTTCGAACACGTTGCGGGTAGGACAAGGCAAAATCGATCGCAACAAATCCTCCGGCGGCGGTGCCGATCACGTGCACGCGATCGAGATGCAACTGGTCGAGCAGAGCAAGCAGGTCGCCGGCGGCGGTACCAGTCTGCGGCTCTCCGGAATTGATTTCGGTGCGTCCCCATCCGCGGCGGTCGAAGGCAATCACACGATAGCCGGCTGCGACAAACGCGGGAATCTGGTAATCCCAGACGCGGCTGCTGCCGGTGGCAGCATGCAGCAGGATCACCGGCACCCCATTACCGCCGGTATCGCGGTAGAAGATCCGCGCTCCGGGGACGCTAGCGTACGCCTCGTGAACAGAAGTCTGGGCCAGCAGCATAGTGATGGAAAGTGCGATGGAGAACGTCCAGCGTGCGACGTTCCTTGATCCGGGTCTTGATCTGAGCAAGGACCATATATACTGCTACTTTCCGGGGAGGTCAAATGCAAAACACGCTGGCCAGGGGTCTTTTAGTCGCTGCATTGCTATCCATCCCGGCGTCGTCGCAAACGAACGGCGTCATGTATGAAGGCGCTCGTTTGATCATCGGCGACGCCAGCGCGCCTATTGAGAACGGAGCGTTCGTGGTCCGGAAGGGGCGCATCACCGCGATCGGCCCGAAAGGCTCCTTCCAAGCACCGTCGGGAACAGCGCATGTCGATCTGACCGGCAAGACGGTGATGCCCGCCATGAACAATATTCACGCGCATCTCGGCTACGAGGGCTACGTAAGCTGGAGCGTTGAGAACCATACGGCTGAGAATGTCCTGGACCACCTGGAGCGCGAGGCGTTCTATGGCGTCGGGACCACTTTGTCCATGGGCGAGCAGCCGACGGACTTCGCCATCGAGTTTCAGCACAATCAACTGGCAGGAAAATTCCCTCCGTCCGCGCGTTTTTTCTTCGCGGCAGGCCTGGCGCCACCGGGAGGCGGACCGGATGCACTCTTGATCCAGGGGACGGGTCCGTTACATGCCGTGTATGAAGTTTCCTCCCCGGTTGAGGCTGTGGCAGCCGTGCGAAAAATTGCAGCCAAGAAGATCAAGGAGCTGAAATTCTGGGTCGACAATCGGGACAACATGCGAGGCGGCAGGAAGAAAATGTCTCCCGAAATTTACACGGCCGTGATCGCCGAAGCGCATAAGCACGGCATGATCGTCCACGCCCACGCGACCAATTTAGAAGATCAGAAAGGCGTGGTAAAGGCCGGAGTGGACGTGCTGGTGCACACCCTCATGGCCGAAAAAGTGGACGACGAGTTCCTCACGATCCTCAAGGCGAAGAAGCCCTACTGGACGCCGGTGATGGGCCTGGGCGATCGCTCCGAGCTTTGCGACGGCGACAACGGGCTCATCGAACAGGTACTGCCTGAGAGCGTGATTGCCGATATCAAGGCCGGAAAAACCTGGCTGCCGTCGCCGCCTTGCTCAGCACCGCCCAGCCCGCAGTTTCTCCAGCGCGAAGAGAACCTCCGCTACAATTTCCCGAAGTACATCGCGGCAGGCGCCCGAATCGTGCTGGGCACCGACGCCGGAGTTTCCGCCAAATATTCATACGGCTTCGCGGAGCACCATGAGATCGGAATGTACGTGAGGCTGGGGCTCACGCCGGCGGAAGCGTTAATCGCTTCCACATCCAGGCCAACCGAAGTGCTGCGGATCAAGGATACCGGCGTGCTGGCCAAGGGCAAGCGAGCCGACTTCATCGTGCTGAACGCAAATCCTCTGGAGAACATCCGCAACACGCGAGAGATCGATAGTGTGTACCTCAATGGAGCCCGGCTGGACCGTGCGGCGCTCCAGGTAAAGTTTAAGCAGGCCGTGGTGGATCGGGATGCAACCAAAGCTAAGTTTCAAAAAGACTACGTACCGCACCCTCCGTCGCAGCGGAAGCTGGTCGATTGAGTCCGCGGCAGATCGATGATGACGTCAACACTGCCGACCAAGACCATTCGGGCAGCGCGCCCGCCCGTCGATCCGGCTTTGTGGCTGCAGCCAGGACTAATCGTCCAGGATGTACTCAGCGGCCATGAGTATCGTGTGGTCAAGTTCTTAGGGCGTGGCGGCTTTGGCGCGGCTTACCAGGCCAGCCGGATGCGCGGCACGGATTCGTCCGCCGGAACCTGCGTTTTAAAGGTCACTATCCATGCGGCAACCTGGCATCGGGAAGCATACTTCGGCCACTTACTCCGGGATGTGCCGGCCCTGGTTGAGGTTTACGACTCGTTTGCTTGGGTGCCCCCCAATGGCCGTGGAGCGCCACTCTATTGCCTGGTCTCCGAGTATGTGGAGCAGGGGGATCTGGGTGGGTACCTGGAACGAAACCCGAAGCCGTGGCCGGAGGCGCGCGCACGGCGCGAGATCGTACGCCTGCTCGGAGCCGTCACCACGATTCATGAGAGCGGCGCGGTCCATCGAGACATCACGCCAAGCAATGTGTTCGTAGCCTCCAACCGCGTCTTGAAACTGGGCGACTTCGGAATCGCACTCCACCGGGCCGGGCGCAGAGATGTCGCGGCGGATGCTTTCGCTCCGCGCTTTGCGCCCAACGCCATACGCAGCGGCGCAAAATCCTGGCGCCAGGCCGACGATGTCCACCAAATCGGCCAGTTGTACGCGGCCCTGCTTTCGGGAGTTGGCTCGCGCAAAATCACCGCGAACGAGATAAAGAAGTTTTCCTGCAGCGCACATACGAAATCGGTCCTGCAGCGCTGCATCGGGGAACGGCGGAAGTGCTTCACCAGCGCGACGGAGATGCTGGAATATATGGAGATCAAAGCGCGAGGCTCGGAAAAGCCAGCCCGCGTGCTTTCGCTGAAAGGCAAAAAGCTGGTATTTACCGGCGGCCTCTCATTACTTCGCGCCGACGCCAAGAAGCTGGCACGCAAAGCAGGCGCGCTAGTTGAGGATGGGGTGAGCCATGCGACGGACATTCTGGTGGTCGGCGATCAGTCCCCACACTGGAAGGCAGAGGAGAAGGGACAGAAGCTACTCGATGTTGACCATGAAGCCGAACGTGGGCACAAAATAGCTCTCTTGAGCGAAAGCCGGTTCCTAAAGCTGACCAGCAGCCCGAAGCGCTAGGTTCGGCCAGCTACAACAGCATTTTCGGCCAAGAGAGCTCTGGAAACTCGAACTAACATTCCTTTTTTCAAAGATATACTGTAGCAGCGCCATACCAACAGCATCCGAAGCGCTCTTTTTCTCGCACACTTTCTTTGTAGGACTTTTATGCGGTCCTTATGTCGTCTTTATGCTTTTTTTATAACTCTTCCAGCATACTGCGAGATGTACTTATGCTAAGGAGAGTAGCGCCAAGTGATGTCTCTGAAAGGTACGACGTGTATCACGCCATGCGTTCAGGGCAACCTCGGATGTGCTGCAGTCCCGTCATCCTGCATCGCTTTTCAAGTTGCGAAGCTTAAAATAGCACCTTCAATTCCGGTGAATCGTTCCACGGAATGCCGCGTGGTAAAGGACTGCCTATCGTGGCGATGAGCATGCGGAAGGCCGGCCCGGCAGCAGCGTCCGGTCCGCGATCTCGCCCCCAATTGGCAATCCTGGAGAATTTGTTAGCGGGATCCGCGAGACAAGAAGGCGTCCCGCGTCGACCAGCCCTGTCCTGCGCGCGCTCGATTCAATGGTGCGCGCTCGGAAGCTTCGGCGTGGCACTCATCACTTGGATGGGGTTCTTATTACAGTTCAATTTTGCGGCCGCGAGCCTATGCTATTTGTTGTTGATCGTCCTTCAGTCTTTGAGCGGCGATTTTCTGGCCTGCTGTTTCGTTTCGCTGGTGGCTCTGGGGAGCCTCGATTATTTTTTCACCAGCCCGGTTCTCTCGTTTCGCGTGGGACATCCCATAAATATTTTGGCGCTCTTCTGCTTTCTAGCAACTGCCTTAGTGATTACGCGGCTGGTTTCCAAAGTGAAGGACAGAGCGGAATTGTCCTACGCCCAGCACCAAAAGACACAGCAGCTGTATGAAGTGGCGCAGCATCTACTGGCTGCCGACCCACGCGAGGCATCCGGCGCTTTCCTGGAACCATTTCGTGGCGCATTTGGAGTAAGAGCGGCGTGTCTTTTCGACGCCGAGAGCAGCGAGCTTCATGTGGCGGGCAATTCGCAATTCGATTTGCAGCAGAGAACGCGGGATGCCTTCATTCGCGGGCAAAACAACGACGACCGGCGACATAACGTCTTCGTGCGATGCATCCGAGTAGCTGGAAGAACTACTGGCGCGGTGGGTTTTGAGGGATTAGAGGATGCCTCCCTCACAGCGGGCCCGCTAACCGCGCTGGCCGCGGCCCTGCTGGAAAGAACGCACGCGGTCCGGAATGCGAGCCAGGCTGCCGCGGCGGCTCAAACCGAGGCTTATCGGTCGGTGATTCTGGATGCGCTGGCGCACGAATTCAAGACCCCGCTATCCACCATCCTGGCGGCGGCCGGGGCCCTCCGGGAAGCGGCTTCGCTGGGGCCTGAACACTTGGAAATGGCCGAGACCGTGGAGGCCGAAGCGGCGCGATTGGGCCGCTTGACCACCCGGCTGATTCGCACCGCCCGGCTGGAACAAGAGGAAATCCGACCATGGATGGAACTGACGCACTTCACCTCCGTGGTGGCCGATGCGGTCAGCCAGTATTCCAGGCTCTCCGGCGACCGGCGCATCAACGTCCTGGAGCGTTGTCTTTCCACTGATGTTTTGGCGGATCCGGAATTACTGCGCCTGGCCATCAGCCAGCTCTTGGATAACGCCTGCAAATACTCCGTGGCTGGTTCCCCAGTGGACCTCATTATTGCCGAGGAGGACGGCCATATTTCCTTGCGCGTGCTGAGCACCGGAACGCCCATTCTGTCCAGCGAGAGAGCCCACATATTCAATCGCTTCTATCGAGGGATGGATGCGCG
The DNA here is from genome assembly GCA_963725455.1 of Bryobacterales bacterium. Taxonomy (GTDB): domain Bacteria; phylum Acidobacteriota; class Terriglobia; order Bryobacterales; family Bryobacteraceae; genus Palsa-89. Next base: position 29,355 of record CAVRZH010000154.1, on the reverse strand, counting down.
GCGGACCACCGCTGGAACTGGATTGGGACTGTACGTGGCGCGTAAGATTGCGATTGCGCACGGTGGTGATCTGGAACTGGACAGCGAGCCCTCTACCGACGAAAGTGTGAGCTTTCGAATGACTCTACCAATTCCCGAGAAAGAGCCTGATGAATTCCGCGGCTAGCTTTAGCATTCTGGTGGTCGACGACGAGCCTTCACTTCGGAAAGTAATTCGCGCTTCGCTCGCGGCCGGCGGATATACGGTGGAAGAAGTGGGAACCGGCACCGATGCCGTGGGACTGCTGCAGCGGCGGTCGTTCGACCTGGTTTTGCTGGATATCAACATGCCCGGTTTGAACGGGCTGGAAGCTTGCCGCAAAATCCGTTCCATTGCTCCACAGACCGGTATCGTTATGGTCACCGTGCGCGACTCTGAAGAGGACAAGGTCCGTGCCTTGGAAGCGGGTGCGGACGATTACGTGACCAAACCTTTCCGGTTCCGCGAGCTGGTGGCTCGCATCGGGGCGGTCTTAAGACGGACGCGCAGGCACAGCCTGGAAGAGCCGAGTTGTCTGGAAGCGGGCGATTTACGCGTGGACTTCCGGCGGCGTAAGCTCTGGAAACGAGCCGAAGAGATCCATCTTTCTCCTAAGGAGTTCGACCTCCTGGCTTTTCTGATGAAGAACCAAGGCGCTCCCATGACCCATGCCAAGCTCTTGGGCGCGGTTTGGGGCCCTGAATATGGGGGCGAACTGGAGTACTTACGATCCTACGTCCGGATGCTTCGCAAAAAGATCGAAGACGATCCTGCGCAACCCTTTTATTTAATGACTGAGCCCTGGGTCGGCTACCGCTTCAATAATCCGGCCGACTCGGCGCCCCCTTCCGCTGCAATCCTGGAAGGCGGATAAAAGTTGTGGCCAGTGATATTAAGCCATCTCCCTCCCGTCGCGTTTGGGATCTTTATGCCTTTTTTATGACTTTTCCCCCAGAATGGCCAATACCATGGCCGTCCGCGGTGCCCCTGCTCCGAACCAGCCGCAGTTAGCGGTTCGAGCGCTGCTCGTTTACCAGGTACGGGCCAGACCCGAGAGCGCTAGCAAAATAGAGGAGCTCTCTCTGAGCGAACTCCGGCGGAGGATTCGCCGGAACCGCGTGAGCTTTCCTTCGCAGGTGCCCACTTTCCGGAAGCACGATCGTCCCGATCTTCAGCGCAAGACCGTGCAACTATACTTTCTCTTCGGCTGGAGTTGTGGCAGGATCGCCAAACGGTATGGTGTTCTTCGCCAGCGGATTCAGCAGATCTTGTCTACCTGGAAGCGGCGTGCCATTCAGATGGGATATATTCAGGAAATTCCGCCCGCGACGCCGGCGCAAGAGCTAGACAGGCTGGTCAATTAGCGCCGCAAGCGGCACAACAATGTTAATCATGCTGTGTTCCAGGCATCCGCGTCAGGTGCGCGTGCCCGGATTACCAGCACTCCTCAGTTGTGGTTCTTCTTTAAGCACTACTAGCACACATTAGCGTCCTGACAATAACTTATTTTGATTGGATCAATCCGCAATTTCTTCATAACTTCCTGACGAAACTTTCACGCCCTTTATGACTTTTTGATATGGTTCGCCGCATACTAGTCGAACAAGTGATTCGTTAGTATCCATTGTTACCGCGCCTGACCGATATTGGTCTTTCAGAAAGTTAGTCGCATGGCGCAGTGGATTCAAATTCGCACGCCGCCCACGTTAGGCCGGCCGGTTGGCCACTCCTGTCCCGTGTCCGCCACCCCGTCTCTGAGACGGTTTCGTAACTCGCTTCAATTCTGACTTACAAAGGAGCATGGAGACATGCAGATTCGCATGATACGTGTGCGCATGCTAAGACAAGCTGTCATTACAGCGGGGGTAGCGGGATTATTGACTGGCCCGCTACTAACTGCGCAAAACGCTTCATCGCCGCAAAGAATCGCCAGCGCCGAAGCACCGCCAGAGACCACCACCACGACTTCCAGCTCGGCCACGACCGACCGAACGCAGCCGCCCAACCTGACGGTCCTCGACGAGCTCAGTGCCATGAAGAGGCGCATTGAGAAATTGGAACAAGAATTAAAGGCCGCGCGAGGCGAAACAGTGTCCCCGCCAGCGGCCAATCCTGCGATCCCTGCTGCCCCGCCGCATGCGGTGCTGCCCCCGGGCACAGTGGATAAATCGCAAGCTGTGGCGGCGGTAGGCGATACAAATCCAGGGGCCGGAGCGATATCGCCGGAGGACCAGAGTTCATCGCAGCCAGATGCCCAGCCTGCGGCCGCTGCACCGGCGGAGCCCGCGGTGGATTTACAGACGCCCTTCGCCTACGCGGATTTCACCTGGATGAACTCCAACTCGCGTAACCACGATGAGGTCCTGGACGGAAAGTATTTCTCCGGCGAATTCAGAGTCGACACCAATTATATGTACGACCTCAATCACCCGATCGATCACACCTTGGATGGGACCACCGAGGGTGAGCGCACTGGTGAATTTGTAATCCAGGCTCTGAACATCGGCGGCGATTTCCACGCCGGCAACATGCAGGGCCGCATCCTGACGCAGTTCGGCGCAGTTTCCACGGCCGTGCCTCGCAACGATGCCAGTTACAGTCAGGGCCAGTGGGACCTTTCCGATGCTTATCGATACTTATCTGAGATGTATGCCGGCTACCACATCAATGTGCAGCACGGCCTCAACATACAGGTGGGTGACTTCCTCTCTTTCATCGGCCTGTTCAGTTACTACAGCTTCGATAACTGGGCTTATCAGCCATCCTATGTCTCGTCTAACACTCCCTGGTTCTTCACCGGCATGCGAGCCCAATGGTTCCCCACTAACAAGCTGAAAATTGAACCATGGCTGATCAATGGTTGGCAGACTTACGCGAAATACAACGGCAGAGAAGGGGTAGGTGGTCAGATTCTATGGAGACCGACCGCCAATCTGGATTTCGTCTGGAACACTTACACGCTGGGCCGCGACACGCTGGGAACACCGGGCCGTTCTCGCTGGCATGAAGACGATAGCCAGGAGTGGAAATATTATGAGAATCCCGCCAAATTCCTGCATCGGATGGCATTTTCACTCACTGAAGACGTGGGATGCGAAACCGGAGGCGGCGTGGTTTGCACCAATGGAAACGCGGTGACGCCATCGCAGAACTTTATGGGCATCATGGCGTATCACCGCTGGTGGTTCGATAAAGACCGGTTCGGCGCCACCCTCGGCGGCGGTGTGGTGGACAATCCTGGCCGTTATCTAGTGCTTTTGCCGCCCATCAACGGCGCGAATGCAACATCCGGCACGCCCTACTTCCCCGAGGCTCCTGGCCTTCCATTTCGGGGCTATGATTTCCAAGCTACCTTCGACTATCAGCCCAGCCAATGGGTGACCTGGCGTGTGGAATTCACACAGCGCGGCACCAATGTTCCGTACTTTGTTGGACCCGGCGGCATAACTCCGGACACCACTCCTGGACTCTATGTGAATCAAGGCGCTCCGGGTTCGTATGTTCCGGGATTCACACCTGACCTGGTCAAACAAGAGCGTCGCTGGATCTTCGCCTTAATGGTGAAACTCTAACTGGTGCGATGACAAACTCGGCAAGGCGTTGGTCGCTTGATCCGGCGGACGCCTTGCCTTGCTGATTTACGAAGGAAACACTAACCATGTATCAAAGAAAAACGTTCTTACTGTTCCTCTCATTTGCCGTGACGCTTTTGGCGGGTGGACCATCCTGGCAAAGCAAGCCCATCGCACAGTGGAGCGAAAACGACGCCAAGCAGACTGCTGCGCGCCTCTCCGTGGGTGAAGCGGGCTTCCGTCAGCCTTCTCTTTCAACCCAGCGAAGACCAATTACGGGCTGGAGGCGACATGGGCGGCGGAAAAGGGGTTGGCCTGGACGGCCTGGAGCTTACTAACTTGATCGGCGGAGGGCCGCGGCATTCGAATTCGACGATGAAGAAACCAGGCTATCTGGTGCTCCGGTGGGAAAGCGCCTCGCCGGTGCGAAAAGCAGAATCGAAATTAGAGGACCCCTACGCTCCTGGCTGGGACGGCGATTACTACGCAGTCGCGGTCTACGGCGTACCAGTTGACGCCGGAAGATTGGATGAGCCAGGTCGGGCTGGAGAAATAAAGAAGCTAGGCGTCTTGAAACGACAGGGCATGAAGGATCAGAAGGCGGCCAAAGTTGAGATCACGGCATCCGGCAACGGAACGGCCACTGTGCTGTATCTGTTTCCGCGCACGACAGGTATAACCGCGGGCGAAAAGCGCCTCGAATTCTCCGCACAGCTTGGGCGCATCTTCGTCGCGCAATATTTCTATCCGCCGCAAATGCAGCTTCAAGGAAAGTTGGAGCTTTAGAACCCGGAAGCCGCGAGATGACGATCATGACCAATCGCAAACATTCTTCCAAGAACAATCGCGCCATCCTCTTGATTGCGGCGCTCGTAGCGTCAACACCGGCCGTGCGAATGCTGGATGCGCAAAATCCACAGGCCACGCCGGCGCCCCAGGCTATCGTTCCTGGAGAGGCCTGGAGGAGCAAACCGATCGTGAATTGGACCTCCGATGACGCGCGCCAGGTTCTGGAAAGATCGCCTTGGTCCAAGATGACGGTAGCGGGAATTGCGCGCCGGCAGACCGAGGACGAACGCCGCGCCGGCGGCAACATGGGGCAGCCCACCGGAGTCGGCTTCGACGGAATAGACGACAGACGAATTCGCCCGGTCCTGCCGCAAAACGTATTCCTGCCGTCTCCCACCGCTGCTTCCAAGGCCCAACTGATCCGATTACTGGTTCGCTGGGAGAGTGCTCTTCCCGTGCAGGCCGCGGAATTAAAGCGTGCCGAGGGCCAGCCACCTACATTGTCCGACAACGGATATAGCATCGCCGTATACGGAGTCCCTTTCACAGACGCCAAGGGAGACCCGTTAAGCTTGGCCCGCGATTTCAAGGAATCCGCCTTCTTGAGACGCGAGGGCAAGAAAGATGTCAAACCACTCCTGGTGGAAGCGTTCGAACTGGAACACAGCGCGGTGGTGGTTTACCTTTTTCCCTATTCGGCTGAAATCAGCAAGAAAGACAGCGCGGTGGAATTCGTCGCGCTGATCGGCCGGCTTCAAGTGTCGCAGACCTTCAACGTTGAGGAGATGCAATTCCAGGGGAAGCTGGAACTCTAAAAGACGTTCGGGGACGACATTCTGATGCAAAAGTCGAGTCACCGGCTGGTGGGCGCGATATCGCCGTCACCTTCCACCCGAACGCATTCGTTCCCAATGCGCCTGGGGCAGCGGCGCCATTTTGCGCCGCGAAGGGCGAAGAAAGAGATGACATGGGAATCCATATCCGCGGGATTGCGCTAACTGCTATCGCGGCCAGCATACTTCTTTGTTTTTCGTCCGAAAATCTGAGAGCGGAAGATCCGCCCGCGGACGATTCGGCGACTCCTCCGAGCGGGACAGTCACTACCGGTCCCGCGAGTCCCGCGGGCATTTCGGACCCGCAGAATACCGCTCCAGCCCCCCCGGGACAAACCGACCCCGTGTCGGCTGGCTCTGGCTCCATAGCGCCTTCCGCAGATCCACCCATCGGAAACGCAGCTACGGCGGCCAAACAGAAAGGCTTCTGGGCACGCTTCGCTCAGGCGTATTATGACGATTGGCATCCGCCCGCCAACGCTGATCCGCCCAAATATCGCGGTTTCCCCATGCCGGAAAGCGATCCGCCGTATCCCTTTAATGTATGGCCCATCGGAGGAACAGAGTGGATTGGTTACCCGAACGCAACCGCTTACCCACTTACTACGGCGCTCTACGGAAGCGAGCATTGGCAGTGGCTCAAGAAAGCCAATATCCAGATCTATGGCTGGGCCAACGCCGGCATGAATTTGAGCACCAGCACCGAAGGCGTCGGTGGTAAATACGCGAACGCACCGGCGTCTTACAACCAGATACCTAACTCCATCCAGCTGGACCAACTCACGCTGTACATCGAGCGAGTACCGGATACGGTGCAGACGGACCATTTCGATTGGGGGTTCCGGTTCACCGGCCTGTACGGGCTCGACTATCGTTTCACCACCGCCGACGGTTACTTCAGCCAGCAATTGTTGCACGTGAAGCCAGATGGAACACTTGGGAATCAATATGGCGCGGATCCGGTTATGGCTTACGTCGATTTCTATTTTCCGCATGTGGCCGACGGCATGATCCTTCGAGTAGGCCGATATGTTTCGCTCCCCGATATAGAAGCGCAGTTAGCTCCCAATAACTACACTTACACCCATTCGCTCACCTATACCTACGATTGCTATACGCAAACGGGCGTCAACGCTACCATTAAGTTCAACAACTTCTTCACATTGCAGGCTGGACTTTCACCCGGGTGCGATACAGCGCCGTGGAAGCAAAGTGCTCAGTGGACCGGTAACTTCTGCGGTCAGTTCATGTTCCGGGATGGCCAGGATGACATCTACTTATGTGCGAACTCGGTCAACGCCGGGAAATATGCCTATAACAATCTGGCTGCTTACTACGCCACCTGGTATCACAAGATCAACGATAAGTGGCACGCGGATTTCGAGAGTTGGTATCAATATGAAAGCGACACACCGAACATATTTAATCCAGCCGCGGCTGATTTGCTTATCCTGAATGCCAACGGTGCATGGTGCCCGAGGGTAAACGAACTTACCTGTTACGCTCCCGAGTGGACCATCCTCAATTACACCAACCGGCAATTGAAGTCACATGACTTCATCAGTTTTCGGGACGAGTTTTTCGACGATCTGCGGGGCCAGCGCACTGGCATCAAGGGACGGTATATCGAGGATGGCATTTCCTGGAATCACTGGATCGGAAGCACCATCGTGTTCCGACCCGAACTCCGCTGGGAGCACAACTTTGACAACCCGGCCTACGATGGCGAGACACGGCACAGCCAGTTTATGTTCGCAGCCGATGTAATTTGGTTCTACTAAATGTTGCTGCCAGGAATTAGTATCGGTCAGGAGAATTTGAAAAATGACGAGGCTGGGAAGTTTTCTTGTCGCTCAAGGCAGGCTTGTGCCGGCAATCCTGCTCGCCGCCGGGATTCTAGGCGTAGGCGCGATGGTCGGCACTACGCTGGCCGCGCAGGATTCGGACCAGAAAGCAGAGGCTCAAAAGGCTAAGAAGCTGGCCGCTGGAGAAAAGGAGGCGAAGAAGATGCTGCTGCTCATGGACAGCGACAAGAGCGGCAAGGTCTCCAAGCAAGAGTTCATGAGTTTCATGGAGGCGGAGTTTGAGCGGATGGACGTTAATAAGGACGGAGAACTCGACGTGAAGGAGCTAACCGGTTCCAGGGTGCAAATTCGGACACGCGGCAGATAGCATCGATTGCGTGAACGCGAAGTTGCTCAGCAGCCTGCTATACTCCGGGTTTCAGACCCTGTACCAGCAAGTGGCCAGAAGATTGTACCAACATGGCCGAAAGATAGATTCTGTGCCTCTGAAATGTAAGGACTTCCTTGTGATCTTTTTATGCTTTCTTCAGATCCTTTGGCCTACTCTATTAGGTGAGCACCAAGCCTGCACCGCTCGCAGATGATTAAGTATTTCCGTTCTTATGGAGAATGGAATGACGCCTGATTCTGTGTGCTCCACGTTGCACCACGGCCCGTTCTTCCGTTTCTATCAGTCCGCGAATCACGTTTGCGCGTAAGCGGCTAGGACGGCACGAACACACTGAAAATGTCGAACCTTCCACAATTGACCCGGCGCTGGAACCTTCTGTGCGCCCTGCTGGCTTGCGGCGCGGGTGGAGCGTTTGCGCAGGCCCACAGCTACAGCTGGCAGGAGCTGCGAGACAAGTTCCAGGAGAACAACCCCACCTTGCGAGCCGCGCAGATCGGCATCGACGAGTCCCGGGCTCAGGAGATCACGGCGTATTTGCGGCCGAATCCGGATCTCACGGGGGCGTTCGATCAGATGAACTTCTTTTCCACGCAGCCCCCACCGAGCGGCGGTTCCAGTATCTACAGTCCCTTCGCCTACGCGTTTCCGTCGGCATCCATCAGTTACTTGCATGAGCGGCAGCATAAGCGCGAGCTCAGGCAGCAAAGCGCGCAGGAAGGAACCGCGATTACCCTCTCGCAGTATGCCGATGAGGAGCGCAACCTGATTTTCAACTTGCGAACCGCATTCGTGCAGACGCTGCAAGAGAAAGCCATCCTGGATCTCACGCGCGAGAGCCTGGCTTTTTACAATCGTCTGCTGGATGTGAGCAACGAGCGGCTGAAGGCCGGCGATATTGCGCGAGTGGATTTCCAGCGGCTGGAGCTGCAACGGGTGCAGTTCGAGACCGACGTCCAGACTGCCTTGGTAAACTTACGCACCGCGAAAATCCAGCTGCTGATGCTGCTCAACGACCGCACTCCGGTGGAGCGGTTCGACGTCACGGGGACATTCGATTTCAATACCGATGTTCAGCCGCTCGAGGAGTTCCGGAATCTGGCGCTCCAAAACCGCCCGGATTTGAAAGCTGCCATGCAGTCCATTGATAAGGCGCGAACGGATCACAAGCTGGCCGTCGCGAATGGCTCTACCGATCCAACTTTTGGAGCCGATTTTGCGCGCAATCCGCCCATTCCCGTTTACATCGGCGTCAACGTCACCATTCCTCTGCGTATCTTCGATCGGAATCAGGGCGAGAAGCTGCGCACCGAACAGGACATCACGCGCAACGAACGGCTGCGCGACGCGGCCACCGCCCAAGTGTTCAGCGACGTTGATTCCGCTTACGCCACTATCGAAAGCAATCTCACCTTGTTGCGCCCCTACAAGGAAACATATCTGAGGGACGCCACCGAGGTTCGCGAGACCATGTCGTTCGCGTACACGCGCGGCGGGGCGTCGCTGTTAGATTTTTTGCAAGCCCAGCAAGACTACCGCAGCACTCAGCTCAATTACTTGAACCTGGTGGGTGCTTACCTGACTGCGGCCGCGCAGTTGAATTTATCGGTGGGGCAGGAGGTCATTCGATGATGTGGATACTGATGAATCGATTTGCACTCATAGCCGCGTGCGTAAGCTTGAGCTTCTTATTGACCGGCTGCGGAGCGAAGGTGCAGGCGGATGCCAGGGCGGAGGCTCCGCCGCCGGCTCAAGTGGAAAACGAAACAGACAGTAGTCTGTTCAAAGTGGATAATACCCAGCAGTTCCCGGTAGTCACCGCGGGCGAGCACGACACCGCGCCGGAGCTAAAGACCACGGGATCGGTGAATGCCGATGTTTCGCGCAACATTCCCGTCATTTCGCTCGCCTCCGGGCGAATCGTTGAGATCGACGCTCGTCTGGGCGATGCTGTCACGAAAGGGCAGTTGCTGCTGAAAGTCCAAAGTCAGGACATCGCGCAAGCGTTCTCGGATTATCGCCAGGCGGTAGCCGACGAGGAACTGGCTAAGGCGCAACTGGACCGCGCCAAAATACTGCTCGAGAAAGGCGCGATCGCCAAGAAGGACGAGGAAGTAGCGGAGGACGCCGAAGTGAAAGCCAAGGTGACCACTGAAACCGCGGTGGAACATCTGCGGGTCTTGGGCGCCGATATGCAACATCCCAGTTCCATCATTGAGATTCATGCGCCTGTATCGGGAGTGATTACGGACCAGGAAGTAACCGCCGCGGCGGGTGTGAAGACGCTGGACAATTCACCCAATCTGTTCACCATCTCGGATCTCTCCAAGGTATGGATTATCTGCGATGTCTACGAAAACGACATGTCGTTCGTGCACGTGGGCGAGTACGCCGACATTCATTTGAATGCCTACCCGAACGTGACCCTGAAGGGGCAAATTCAAAACATCGCGCCTACCATGGATCCCAATATCCGTACCGCAAAAGTGCGGCTGGAAGTGGACAATCCCGGGTTGCTGCGCTTCGGCATGTTCGTGACGGCCACTTTCCACGGGATGCAGAAAGAAATGCATGCCACGGTTCCGGCTACCGCTGTCTTGCACCTGCACGACCGGGACTGGGTCTACTCCCCGGCCGGAAACAATCAATTCCGCCGGATCGAGGTCATCGGCGGCGACATGCTTCCGGGAGGTTTGCAGGAAATCGCTTCTGGAATTAAACCCGGCCAGCAGGTGATCTCCAACGCCCTGGTTCTTCAATCTACCGTGGAGCAGTAAGCCAAAACCAAGGGCCAAATAATGATTCGCAAGGTAGTAGATTTTTCCCTCAACAACCGGTTCATCGTGCTTGCCATCGCCTTGTTGCTGCTGGCATGGGGAGCCATTTCGTTCCACAATCTGCCGGTGGAGGCGTATCCGGATGTGGCCAACAACTACGTCGAAATCATCACGCAATGGCCGGGTATATCCGCTGAGCAGATCGAGCAGCAGGTAACCATACCACTTGAGATCGCGATGAACGGGATTCCAGACGTCGTGAATCTGCGCTCGTTTTCGCTGTTCGGCCTTTCCGATCTGAAGCTGGTTTTTGAAGACGGATCGGAGAACGCCTGGAACCGGGAACGGGTGCTGGAACGATTGGCGCAGGTCACCTTGCCCCCCAATGTCAATCCGCAAATGGGGACGGATTGGAGCCCGGTGGGGCAGATTTATTTCTACACTTTGCGCAGCACCAATCCCAAGTACGACGTGATGGAGTTAAAGTCGCTGGAAGACTGGGTGATCGAAAAGAACTTCAAATCGGTTCCCAATGTGGTGGACGTGGCCAGCTTCGGCGGTCCCACGCGCGAGTATCAGGTCCGCATCGATCCGGAGAAGCTAATCTCTTACGGGCTGAGCATTGGCCAGGTGGAGCAGCAGCTGACCAACAACAACGCTAACGCCGGCGGGAGCTTCATCGAGGCCGGGCTGCAACAGGTGAACGTCCGCGAGGTCGGGATGGTGAATACGGTGCGCGACATCGCCGACACCGTGATCAAAACGCAGAGCGGCACGCCGCTTCACATCAGCGATATTGCGACCGTGGCTCAGGGTCCAAAAATACGGCTGGGGCAGTTTGGCCGGGCGATTCGCCGCGAAGATGGAAAAATCGTCGACAACAACGACGTGGTTTCCGGAATCGTCCTCCTGCGGAAAGGCGCCGATTCGGACGACGTACTCAAAGGCATCCACGCCAAGGTCGACGAGCTGAATAACCTTATCCTGCCCGCGGGCGTGAAGATCGTGCCCTTCATTGATCGCAGCGAACTGGTGGAGTTCACCACCCATACTGTCCTGCACAATCTGACCGAAGGCATCATTCTTGTCGTCATCATCTTATTCTTATTTCTCGGCAACACACGCGCCGCGCTGATCGTGGCTGTCACCATTCCGTTTTCGCTGCTCTTCGCATCCATATGTCTCAGCCTGCGGCATATTCCCGCGAATCTACTGTCATTGGGCGCGCTCGATTTCGGGATGGTGGTGGACGGCGCGGTGGTAATGATTGAGAACATCGTGCGTCACCTGCACACGCACGGCTCCAATGATGGTCATCGCATGTCGGTGGCTGATCAGATTCGCACCGCTGCCCATGAAGTGCAGAGGCCAGTGTTCTACGCCATCACTATCATCATCACGGCCTACATCCCGATCTTTACGTTGCAGCGGGTGGAGGGGCGGCTGTTCAAGCCGATGGCCTGGACCGTCGCGTTCGCGCTTCTCGGCGCGCTCTTATTCTCGATTATCGTCTCGCCGGTTCTAGCGGCCTTCTTATTCCGGCGCGGAGCCAAGGAATGGGAGAACCCGGTGATGCGGCACCTTACCGTCCGCTATCGCGCCGCTGTGCGCTGGTCCATTCGTCACCGCTGGGCTCCTATCTCCGTCGGAGTTCTGGCGCTCGCGGGGATGGTGTTCCTCGCCACCAGCGGCATCATTGGTTCCGAGTTCCTTCCGCATCTGGACGAGGGCGCGTTGTGGGTCCGTGGAACTTTCGCCCCCAGCACCGGACAGACTGAGGGCGTTCGCGTGGCCAATCTGGCGCGAGTGGCATTGGCCTCCTTTCCAGAAGCCACCATCGTCACCAGTCAGGTGGGACGCCCGGACGATGGAACCGACACCACCGGGTTCTTCAATACCGAGTTCTGCGTGGATCTGAAGCCGAAGGAACAGTGGCGTCCCGTGTTTCATCAGGACAAAGAGGAACTCATCGCGGCCATGGACAGGGAAGTGGAGAAAATCCCCGGAGCGATCTGGAACTTCTCACAGCCCATCGCCGACAACATGGAGGAAGCCGTGAGCGGCGTGAAAGGGCAGCTTGCGACCAAGATTTATGGCGACGATTTGAGAACGCTGGAGGACAAAGCGGATGAAACGGTGAAGGTGATGCGCACCGTTCCCGGGATTGAGGATCTGGGAGTTTTTCGCCTGCTGGGACAACCCAATTTGAACGTGGAAGTGGATCGCCCGCAAGCCGCGCGCTTTCAGCTCAACGTGGCCGACATTCAAGACGCGGTCCAAACCGCCGTGGGCGGCAATGCGCTCACCCAGGTTCTGCAAGGCGAACAACGCTACGATCTGGTAGCCCGTTATCTGGAGCCGTACCGCGACACTCGGGAAGCCATTACGAACATTCGTTTGCTCTCGCCTTCGGGCGAGCGCGTCTCACTCGCGCAGCTTTGCAAAATCCAAATGAGGGACGGCGGATCGGAAATATATCGCGAAGGCAATCAGCGCTATGTGGCGGTGAAATACAGTGTGCGCGGACGAGACCTGGGAAGCACGGTTGAGGAAGCCATCGCCAAGGTCGGAAAGCAGGTCCAGTTGCCGCGCGGCTACAAAATCAAATGGGAGGGTGAGTACGAAAGCGAGAAACGCGCGGCGGCTCGGCTGGGGATCATCGTGCCGCTCACGGTATTGATCATTTTCGTCATCCTGTACACCATGTTCAAGTCGATGAAATGGGCCTCCCTCATCATCGTCAACGTCATGATGACGCCCCTGGGCGGCATGCTGGCCTTGCTGATAACGCACACCCATTTCAGCGTGTCGTCGGGCATCGGTTTTCTGGCGTTGTTCGGTGTATCGGTGCAAACCGGCGTGATCATGCTGGAGTACATCAATCAGCGCCGCGCGCGCGGGCATTCCATCGAGGAAGCGGCGGTGGAAGGCGCGGTTCTTCGGCTCCGGCCCATCATGGTCACCAGCCTGGTCGCCACGCTGGGACTGCTCCCGGCCGCGCTCTCGCATGCCATCGGGTCGGACTCGCAGCGACCCTTTGCCATCGTGATCGTCGGCGGACTGATCTCCGGATTGCTGTTGAGCATCTTCCTGCTGCCCACCCTGTATGCCTGGGTGGCCCGAGAAGGCGATGTGCTTCCAGCCCCGGAGGTTCATTTAGAAGAAGCTCACTAGCGCATTACGCCAGTGTTACAGAGTAGCTCTGTGCTACAGAATGTAAAATGAATCCCGGAGCATGCAGCCAGTTTGCTCCTTCGCGCCGCGGAGAAAAATCGGAGGATATCGGATTGATGACGAAGGAAGAAGTTCGCGCACGGATTGCGGAACTTGCGATTGTACCGGCGGTTCGTGCCGCAAACGCGGAGGACGCTCTGTTCGCCGCCGAGGCGGTCTCGCGGGGCGGCCTGCCCATCGTGGAACTCACCATGACGGTTCCCGATGCGACCGACTTGATCGCTCGCCTGGTGAAGAAACATCCGCGCATGGTAGTGGGCGCGGGAACCGTATTGGATTTGGAAACGGCCCGGGCTTGTTTAGCCGCCGGGGCCAAATTCATTACGAGTCCGGGGCTGGATCTGGAGATTGTTGAATTCTGCGTCAAAGCCGGGGTAACCGTAATGCCCGGTGTTCTGACGCCCAGCGAAATCATCGCGGCGGTGAAAGCTGGAGCCGACTTCGTCAAGATATTTCCTTGCTCTCAGGTTGGCGGTGTGGATTACCTCCACGCCTTGAAAGCTCCGTTCCCCAAGGTGTCGTTCATTGCTTCGGGAGGCGTAAACCAGCAGTCCGCGGGAAAATATTTGGCCGCCGGAGCCGTGGCCGTGGGTATCGGCGCGGACCTGGTTCCTCCGCGCGCTATCCTAATTCGCGAGGCCGAGTGGATTGAAGAGCTAGCGCGAAGATACGTGAAGACCGTAAAGTATTTGCGTCAGCCCGGTTGATCAAACCGGGCGCGGGCCGCTCGCGACGATCTCGTCGATCCTGCTGATCTTGCCATCCGCGAATGTAAACCACTGGACCCCGCGAACGCTGTAAGGCTGTCCGTTCGATTTGAAGACACCGGTTTCATTTAGGAGAACCGCGACGCAATCGCCCTGCGAAATCATGCTCTCAATTTCCGGCTTCTGCTCGGCCAGCGCCATGAAGTTTTTCCTGGTGGCTGCAATCACCTCAGCGCGACCTCTCCAGGCCCCATCGAGTTCGCCTAACCCACGAATGTTCAGCTCTACATCTTCATTAACGGACTCGCCGAACGCATCGAAGTTGCCCTGGACGATGGCATCGAAGGCTCGGTGAAGAACGGTCTGAGGGTTCTTCAGGTCCTCAGTAGCGGCACTGTTCGTTGTCCGCAACAAGCGATCCGTGTATTCGCGATCCATGGGGATTAGAGTAATCCATGCTTACTCCGCGCGCAATGCATCCACAGGGTCCACGGTCGCAGCGCGCCGTGACGGCAGATAGCTGGCCAGATACGCAGCAAGCAGAACCCCAGCGGTGATCGTGGCGTAGGTGGCCGGATCGACTGGGCTGACGTCGAACAGCAACGACGACATCAAACGCATGGTCCCAAACGCAACCAGTAGACCGCACGCAATGCCGATGCAAGTCAGCCGCAATCCAGCGCGCACGAACATGGCCGTGATCGCAGGCCGCTCTGCGCCCAGCGCTATGCGAATGCCGATTTCGCGCGTCCGCTGCGTTACCGAATAGGAGATGACACCGTAGATCCCAACAATTCCGAGCAACAGAGCCATGCCTCCCGCCACACCCAGCATGATCAGCGTGAACGATGTCCGCGCCAGCGATTTCGTGTAGTAGTAACCGAGCGTATGAGTGTCCGCCAGCGGCAGATTCGGATCGGACGACCATACCGCCTGCTGGATCTCCTTCAGGAAAGCTTCTGAGCCGGCCCGCGGACTGCGAACCGCAATCGCGATGTCGCGGCGTACCGTCTCTTTCTGGCCTTCAAAGCGGTCCATTATGATGGGCCAATACACGGACGTGGGCGCCGGCTTGTTCACGCCATCGTCGTGCATGTCCCCGGCCACGCCGACGATCTCGCGCCAATCGTCCGTGTTGCCCGCGCGGATTCGCTTGCCGAGCGCGCCGGATGCGTTATGCCAGTACTCCTTCGCAAAATTCTCTGACACGATAGCCACGGGAATTTTCTGGTAAATGTCCGTCCAGCTCAGATCGCGGCCCGTAATTAGGGGAGTGCCGAGCGTTGTGAAGAATCCGGGAGAAA
Organism: Bryobacterales bacterium; assembly: GCA_963725455.1. Classification (GTDB taxonomy): domain Bacteria; phylum Acidobacteriota; class Terriglobia; order Bryobacterales; family Bryobacteraceae; genus Palsa-89. The sequence goes on along the minus strand of CAVRZH010000154.1, from coordinate 13,927 downwards.
TAAACTTGAAACGGCGCAGCGGCGGAAATTCCCCCTCTTTGTAGGTACGATCCTCCGCTACTATCAAATCGTTCGAGCTCCGTCCATCCATGGGAATGGCGGTCGAAAAGCTCACCGAGGACACGCCGGGGATGGCCGCGATTTTGTCGAGAATGCTTTGTTCCATGCGGACCAGGCGCTCGCGCGCAGAGTCCGGTATCTGCGTCTCCGGAACAAAAATACGAAATGTTTGCAGCGTGTCCGGCGCGGCGAATCCGGGAGGCACATGCATCAGGGCGCGAAAGCTGCGAATCATCAGTCCGGAGCAAATGAGCAAAACCAGCGCCAGGGCAACCTGCAGAATCACGAGGATGTTGCGAGCGCGATGCCGTTCGCGGCTTTGGCTGAAACCGCGCCCCCCCTCCCGCAGGCTGGCGTTCAAATGGCCACCGGCGTACTTCGCGAGCGGGATCGTGCCGATCAGAAGGCTGGTGAAAAGCGCCAGACCGAGAGTGAAGAGCAATACAGGAGTATCGATGGCGATTTCATGAATGCGCGGAAGACTGGTGGGCGCCAGCGCAATGAAGACGCGCAACGCCTGGTCGGCGAAAATCAATCCAAGCAAGCTCCCCAGTAATCCCAGGACGGCGCTTTCCAGCATCAGATCGGCCGCTGTGCGCCTTGCTCCCGCGCCAAGAGCGGCCCGAACGGCTAATTCCTGACGCCGCCCTTCCACGCGGACCAGCAACAGGTTCGCGACATTGGCGCATGCCACCAACAGCACAATGGCGATGGATCCCATCAAGACCCATAAAACGCTGCCCACATCGCCGATCACATCCTGCTTCAAAGGACGCAGCTTCGGCGCAAGATGCGCGTTGTCGAAAAGCTTGACGCTGAAACCTTCCGGCGCGGGAAAACTTCGCAGGGCGATGGGAAGCAGGCGCGCGATGTCCGCACTGGCCTGGGTTATCGTTACTCCGGGCTTCAGCCGGGCCAGAGCTTCGTAACTGAAGTCCCCGAGATTTGTTTTGCCACGGTCCCACTGAAAAGGGATCACCAGGGCCGCATCTTCCCTGTCGAGAAAATGAAATCCGCGCGGCAACACTCCGATAATTTCCCGGGCTTTGCCATCCACCGTAATAGAGCGCCCAATCGCGCTCGGAGCTGCGCCGAATCTGGTTTGCCAGTAATCGTAAGACAATAGCACCGTCGCCGGCGCTCCCGGCAAATCGTCTTGGCGAGTAAACAAACGCCCCGCCGCGGGAACTACGCCCAGAATCGACAGCGTGCCGTCGGTAACGTCCAGGCCACGTACATGCTCCGGTTCTCCCGCGCCAGTGATGTTGAACGAATCGTCGTCGTAAGCTCCGATATCCTGCAGGGTAGTGCTTTGCTCACGATCGATAAAGTAGAAGGACGGGGGCATATTCACGTCGTTCGGGCCAATGCCGGGCGCGGTGTGCCATACGCCGATCAGTTGCTCCGCATGAGGATAGGGCAGGGGCTTCAGTAACACCCCTTCGATCACACTGAAGATCGCAGTATTCGCACCGACACCCACGGCGAGTGTCATCAGAGTAATGGCGGTAAAGACTGGCGCCCGGCCCAGCCTTCGCAGCACCTGCCTGAGTTGGTTCATAGCCTCTACCCTCTTTGCTACGTCAGCGGCAAGCGAAAAGTTCTATATTTTGACGACAGTCCAGCAGTGCATCTAGTTTTTCGTGCACCGCAGTTCTTTGTTGGAAGGGTCGGCGCCGGTTCTCGCGCGCCGGGCCTTGTCGCGAAAAACTTGATGGCAGTGAAGACAAGCATCGGCAACATCGCTGCTGATGTCGCTCACCTTCTCCTGGTTTCTGGTCTGGGATGCGCGGTATGCCGCTCTTCCCACTTCCGCCATTTCTTTCGTGTATCGAATCCAGTCGGGATCGTTCACGGGAACCGGCTTCCCATTTTCACAGCGGCGGCCGGGCGTCAGCATCAGGGGCGCCGACTCGGCCAGCGCGATGGCCGCATAGTCGACGACCTCCCATCCGGAATAGAGATCGCTGCCCCACATAGTCCAGTTGAACCCGCCGGCGTTAGCGGCGTCGCCGGCCTTTTTCTTTTCCGCCGGATCATGGGTCTGAACGGTGAAGATAATGTTGGAATTGGGGAACATGATGCCCCGCATCAGCTGATCGAGATTGCCCGCGGGCGGAAAAGCGGGGATGGGTCCGGGGGCCGAAGCCGCAGCAGGCTCCGCATTTGCCGCGGCCTTGCCGGCTTGTTGAATATAGGCGGCTAGATCCGCGGCCTGGTCGGCAGTGAGCTTACCGGGGTTATCCTCCGGCATTGTGTTCTTGATTTTATTGATGAGATCGGAAGTGGGCCATCTTGAGCGGAAGTCACCGCCCGCCAAGGGGGGGCCGCTGCGCCCTTCCAGACCGTCACCATGACACGAAGAGCACTGCTGCTTGTAGAGCGTCCCACCGCGCGTGGCATCCTGCGCACTCAGAGTAGTCCCAAATATTGCTAAGACCACAACCGACAGCCACCACTTCTTGTTCATGCGTTCTCCGTTTGTTTCGCTACGCGCCGGGGAAGCTGCTGCTGGCCAGCCTCAGGGTTCATCGGCAGGTATGGAATCAATTATTGCTCAGTATGCCAACGAAAGTAGCGCAGAAGTAAATCGACGTGAAACCGCGCGGTGCGAATTGGTAGCGCTAAAGGGAATCGAACCCTTATTTAAGCCTTGAGAGGGCTCCGTCCTAACCGTTAGACGATAGCGCCGTCCGCGAACTTTACCCATTATACCCGGCGGGCAGCGTTCCCTTCCAGCCTGTTAAACTGAAGTTTCGCTCGCGACCCCGCTCTGGCCGTCGTCCGAGCCAACGAAAGGTTAACGACTCAACATGATTTCCGCAACACAGCTACGCCCGGGCATGGTGATTAAGTTCAACAACGAACTGTACTCCATCTTCAAGATGGAACACCGAACGCCCGGTAATCTCCGCGGCTTTGTCCAAGTCAAGATGCGCAGCTTGCGCAGCGGCACCATGACGGAGCACCGCTTCTCTTCCGAAGATCGAGTGGACCGCGCCGCGCTCGAAGAGATCGAAATGGAGTATCTGTACGACGACGGCGAATATTATTACTTCATGAATACCGAGAACTACGAGCAGATGCACCTGACGCGCGACATCCTGGGCGATGCGGTGGAGTATCTGGTTCCGCAGCTCAAGGTGAACGTCGAGTTCTATGAAGGCAAGGCGATGAGTGTGGAGTTACCGCCCACCGTCGATCTCACCGTGGTTGAAACCGAGCCCGGCCTCAAGGGAGCCTCGGTGTCCAATGTCACCAAGGCTGCCAAACTCGAGACCGGACTTGTCGTGCAGGTTCCGCCCTTCATCAATGAAGGTGAAAAGGTGCGCATCAATACGGCGGAAGGCACCTACCAGGAACGCGCGTAGTAAGCGCCGGAGGCGTCAAGCGGCGTTGCCGATCTCTGCCAGCGCATAGCTTGTGCTTCTCCCTCCAGCTTCGCTTGGCAGCAGCATTCCTCGCTGCACCAGGCTAAGAATATCCCGCAGCGCCGTATCCTGTGAGCACTTGGTAAGCTTGGCGTACTTCGACGTGGTCAGTTTCCCTTCGAATCCGTCGAGCAGCCGATTTACAATCTCACGTTGCCGGTCATTGAGCGGCGTGGTAGAGAATGTCTCCCAGAAGCGGGCCTTCGCGAGCACTCCCGCGAGCGCGGTCTGCGCGCCGTCAATCGCGCGGCCCAGGCATCCGAGAAACCAGCTCATCCAAAGGGTTACATCAAGCGATGGGGTTACATCAAGCGATGGGGTTACATCAAGCGATGGGGTTACATCAAGCGATGGGGTCACATCGAGCGATGCGGTTATATCGAGCGAACCGTGCTGCGTCCGCTCCAGAATGTCGTAATAGGCGTTGCGCTCCTGCCGGATCTGCGCCGACATGCTGTAGAAACGCTGCGGGCTTCCCTCCGACCGGGCCAGCGCCATATCGGCAATCGCGCGCGCGATCCGGCCGTTTCCGTCATCAAAAGGATGAACGGTCACAAACCACAGGTGTGCGAGCGCTGCCTTCATCACTGCGTCTCCCTGTTTGCTCGTATTGAACCACCTGAGAAACGCTTTCATTTCGCGCGGGAGCCGTGCGGCTGCCGGCGCTTGAAAGTGCACCTTCTCATGACGCAACGGACCCGAAACCACCTGCATTGGTCCAGTGCGATCGTCGCGCCAGCGGCCGGTTTTGATCTTGTGCATGCCGCTCCGGCCGGTGGGGAACAACGACGCCTGCCAGCGGAACAGCCGGGCTGCGGTGAGCGGTCGATCATATTGGCGCGTGGCGTCCAACATCATTTCCACCACGCCTTCCACATTGCGGTCCGCCGGTTTCAGTGCGCCGATGTGCACGCCGAGTTTGCGCGCAATTGACGAACGGACCTGTTCGGCGTCCAGCCGCTCGCCTTCGATCTCGCTGCTCTTGATCACATCGGAGGTCAGGGTCTGGAGCACTGCCTCGGTCCGAAGAGGAAACCCGAGCGCCTCCATATGCCCGATCAACCGTCCCTGCCGCAGGCGCACCGCCGCCAAAGGCTCCGCCAACCGGTCACGGTCCCACTGAAGATGGGGCCACTGGGGAAGGTCGTGGATATATAATCTCCGCATCTTCTGCGTCGATTATAGCTCTCAATCTCCGCATCCCGCAAGGCTATTCTCCGCATTTCATGCGGCGAATAATCGCCCTAATCTCCGCATGATCCTGGTTCGGCTTTTGTTCTAATAACTTAGCCGAATCCGCGCGACTCCATCGCTAGTACCGACGAAAAACCTGCTATCCTACAATTTGTCCTCGTAGAGGCGCGGAGACCATCAGTAGCCAGCCGCGCGGTTCCGGGATTTTCGGAGCGCTGGCGAAAGGGGTCGGCACCATCATCCGCCGAAATCGGCCGCGGCAATTTTCGCCCGGCTCGATTGGGGGGCCAGGCTAATACCTGCCCACTGTCATCTGGATCTTGAAAATTTGAGATCGGATGGAGCGCTACCGGGAAGCACGCATGCCGTCCGCGTGTCCTTCCTCCCCTCCATCCATCCGAATATAGCTGATGGGAATGGAATGAACGTTTTCGAACTCACGCGCGCGCTGGTGGATATCGAATCCATCACGGAGAACGAGGAACAGATGGGCGATGTGCTGTTCGCCCATCTCACGGAGCTGGCTGCGAAGCACGGCGGACATGCCGAACTGATGCCTGTCGAGCCCCGTCGCAACAACGTCCTGGCTTGGTGGGGCGAGCCCAAGGTCACGCTTTCCACGCACATCGACACGGTCCCCCCCTTCTTCGCTTCGCGCGAGGACGATGAACATATTTGGGGGCGCGGCTCCTGCGATACCAAGGGCATCATCGCGTCGATGATCTTCGCGGTACGAGATCTGCTCGAAACCGGCCACAGCAATCTCGCTCTGCTGTTCGTGGTCGGCGAAGAGCGCAACAGCGCAGGCGCGCTGGTGGCCGCAAAATCACCGCGCGGCTCGAAATTTCTGATTAACGGCGAGCCCACCGAAAATAAGCTGGCGCTGGGATCGAAAGGCGCGCTGCGTCTGGAGTTGGTGGCGAGCGGCCGGATGGCGCATTCGGCCTATCCGGAGTTAGGCGAATCGGCCATCGAAAAGTTGCTCGACGCGCTCCATGCGGCGCGCCGCGTTTCCCTTCCAGTGGATAACATCCTGGGACCGAGCACGCTCAACATCGGCACCATTTCCGGCGGCCGCGCCCCGAACGTCATTCCGGACCACGCGCAGGCCGAACTGTTCATCCGCCTGGTAGACAGCGGAGACGCGACGCTTGAGGCGATGCAACAAGCCGTGAACGGCAAAGTCGCGGTTCGTGAGGCGCTCCGGATACCGGCCAAGCTGTTGGGATCCCTGCCGGGCTTTGAAACTACCGTAGTTTCCTACACCACTGATATTCCCGCGCTCGGCGATGCTTGGGGCCAGCCGTACCTGATCGGGCCCGGCTCCATTCACGTCGCGCACACCCTTGAGGAGCGAATCCCCAAAGCGCAAATTTTGGAAGCAGTACAAATTTACAAGCGAATGGTCCAGCAACTCTTATGAACGCAAACAGAATCCCCGTCGGAATCCTGGGCGCCACCGGCATGGTGGGCCAGCACTTCGTGAAGTTTCTCCAGAATCATCCCTGGTTCGACATCACCTGGGTGGGCGCGAGCGATCGCTCGGCCGGCAAGCCTTATCGCGAGGCCACCAGCTGGCGATTGGACGGCGCCATGCCTGCCAGTGTTCAGCATCTCCAGGTGCAGGAATGCAAACCGGTCAATGCGCCGCGCCTGATGTTCTCGGCTATGGACGCATCCGTTGCAACCGATATCGAACGGGAGTTCGCCAAGGCTGGACACGTCATTGTCTCTAATTCGCGCAACCATCGGATGGAGCCGGATGTTCCGCTGTTGATTCCGGAAGTGAATCCCGATCATCTGAAGATCATTCCGCACCAGCAGCGTCTGCGCGGCTGGAAAGGGCAGATCGCCACCAACCCCAATTGCTCAACGATTGTGCTGACCATGGCGCTTGCGCCGCTGAAACCGTTCGGCATCCAGCGTGTAGTGGTTACCACGATGCAAGCAATCTCGGGCGCTGGTTATCCCGGCGTAGCTTCCATGGACATCAACGCCAACGTGATTCCGTTCATCGGCGGCGAAGAGGAAAAGATGCAGCAGGAGACGCAGAAGATCCTGGGAGACTTCACGGGCGAAGGCCTCCGTCCGTTGAATGCCAAAGTCAGCGCGCATTGTAACCGTGTACCGGTGGTCGACGGCCACACCGTTACCGTAAGCGTGGAGTTCGAGCGCAAGCCCAGCAAGGATGAAATTATCCGCGCGCTAGTGAATTACCGCAGCGTTCCGCAAGAGCGCAATCTGCCCAGCGCGCCTGCGCAGCCATTGATCTTCATGGAAGAGGCGGACCGGCCGCAGCCACGGCGCGACGTGGAACGCGAGCGCGGAATGGCCGTATTCGTCGGCCGCCTGCGCGAATGCCCGGTTTTCGATTACAAATTTGTCGCCATGGGACACAATACTATCCGCGGGGCCGCGGGCGCAGCCGTCTTGAATGCCGAGTTGATGTACTCGGAGGGCCTGCTCGACTAATGATTGTCATGAAGTTCGGCGGAACCTCGGTCGAATCCGCCGAAGCCATCCAGCGCATCACGGGAATCGTCAAATCGAGGCTCGATCGGAAACCCGTCGTCGTTGTCTCAGCAATGGGCAAGACCACCAATCGCCTGCTAAAGATCGCCGAGCTCGCGGTCTCCGGCCACCGCGACGAAGCGTTGCGCGAGCTGTTCGCGCTGCGCGATTTTCATCTCAGCGAATCGGGCATGGAGCGCACGGTCGACGAGCATTTTCAGGAGCTCTCGGAACTGGTCAAGGGTTTGGCCGTGCTCGGCGAATTAACGCCGCGCTCTATCGACGCCATTTCCAGCTTCGGCGAGCGCCTGTCCAGCCTGATCGTGACAAATTACTTCCAGCATCACGGCCTCAATGCCGTGCATGTCGATTCGCGCAAGGTAATCATCACCGATCATCGGCACACGCAGGCCATTCCGCTCTTTGAGACGACTTACGCCAAGCTCGCGGCTGTCATTCCGCCGCTGGCGAAGCAGCAGGTTGTGGTGATGGGCGGCTTCATCGCATCCACGGAAAACGGCGTTACTACGACGCTCGGGCGCGGCGGCTCGGACTTCACGGCTTCCATCGTGGGGGCCGGCATTGGCGCCGAGGAGATCCAGATCTGGACCGACGTCGACGGAATGCTTACGGCCGATCCCACCGTCATTTCCGGCGCACATCGCGTCAAGGTGATCTCCTTCACCGAGGCCGCCGAGCTGGCCTATTTCGGCGCCAAGGTCCTGCACCCCGCAACTGTCATGCCCGCGATCGATCGCAATATCCCGGTCATGATCCTGAATTCGCGCCGGCCGCAGGTGGAAGGCACGCGCATCCAATCTACGACCGTTCCGAGCAAAAATGTTGTGAAGTCCATCGCCTGCAAAGGTAAAGTGATGGTCCTGAACATCCGGTCCACGCGTATGTTCATGGCGCATGGATTCATGCGCCGCATCTTCGAGGTATTCGACCGAAACCAGACTTCGGTGGACATGGTGGCGACGTCCGAAGTCAGCGTCTCGCTGACGATCGACCAACCCGAGCGTGTGGAAACGATCGTTACCGAGTTGCGCGAGTTCTCTGAAGTCTCCGTGGACGAAAATCAGGCTATCATCTGCATTGTGGGTGAAAACATCCGCCATACTCCGGGCGTTGCGGCGCGCGTATTTAACGCGCTGGGGGGCATCAATGTCCGCATGCTGTCGCAAGGAGCGTCCGCGTTGAACCTGGGCTTCGTGGTCGCGGGCGCCGATCTCTCCGCTGCTGTTCAGGCGTTGCATACGGAGTTTTTCACCGATCTGGATCCGGCGGTCTTTGAATTGAGTAAACCAGATGCCTAATCTCGCCATCCTCGGCTACGGCAAGATGGGACGCTTGATCGATCAGCTTGCGCCCGAGTATGGATTCACCGTTACGGCAAGGGTGGACGTGGATCGGGACGAGTCGCTCGCCGGCACGGACGTCGCTATTGAATTCTCGGTACCATCCGCCGTGCTCGGCAATATCCAGAAGGTGTCGGCGCTTCAGATTCCGATCGTGGTCGGCACCACCGCTTGGCTCGAACACCAGCCCGCCGCGAAATCACTCATCGAAACAAACGATGGCGCTCTTGTTTGGAGTCCCAACTTCTCGGTCGGCGTCAACGTGTTCACACGCCTGGTTTCGGAAGCCGCGCGCTTGCTCGCTAACGAAAAAGAATACGGCGCCTGGGCTTGGGAGATTCACCACATCACCAAGAAAGACGCGCCTTCCGGAACACTGATCCAATTGGTGGATCGGATGAAAGCCGCGGGCTACGAGCGCAATATTGACGCCAGTTCCAGCCGCGCCGGCGCGCATCCGGGCACGCATGAAATCGGCTTCGATTCAGCCGCCGACACCATCACGCTGCGCCATACCGCGCGCAGCCGGGAAGGCTTCGCCCGAGGCGCTCTGAAAGCGGCACAATGGATTATCGGGCGCAAAGGATTCCACGAATTTAGCGACGTTCTCTTTGGAGGTTGACGACATGTTATTTGAAGGCTGCGGCACCGCCATGGTCACCCCGTTCCGCAAGGACGGATCTCTCGATGAGCATACCCTTCGGTCGCTGGTGAAGCGGCAGATTGAGCAAGGCATCAACTTCCTGGTGCCCTGCGGAACGTCCGGTGAGAGTCCCACGCTCACGCACCGGGAACATCTGCGCGTGGTGGAGATCACGCTCGAAGAAGCCAAGGGCCGCGTGCCGGTGCTGGCGGGCGCGGGCGGCTACAACACCGCGGAAGTGATTCACCTCGCGACAGAAATCAAAGCGATGGGCGCCGAGGGCATCCTCTCCGTGACTCCCTATTACAACAAGCCGACGCAGGAAGGGCTCTATCAGCACTACCAGGCGATTTCAGCGGCGGTAAAACTGCCCATCATCGTGTATAGCGTGCAGGGCCGCACCGGCGTGAACGTCGAGCCGGCCACGCTGAAACGCCTGTCGGAGATTGATTACGTCATCGGTGTAAAAGAAGCTTCCGGCAACATCAGCCAAATGGCGCAAGTGGTGCAGCAGGTCCCTTCCACGTTCGCGGTATTGTGCGGAGACGATTCCATTAGCATTCCACTAATCGCTTTGGGCGGCCACGGCGTGGTGTCGGTGGTCTCCAACGAAATCCCGCGTGAGTTCACCCAGCTTATCCAGCGGGCTCTGGCAAACGACTTCGCGGGGGCCCGCGCGTTGCAGCGCCAATATCTGCCGCTGATGGAAGTGAATTTTGTGGAGTCGAATCCAATTCCGGTGAAGTCCGCCCTGGCGCTGATGGGATTGCTGGAGCCCGTGTGGCGGCTACCGTTATGCCCGCCGAATCCCGCGAACCTGGCGAAGATCGAGAAGGTGGTGGAAGCACTGGGTCTGCTGGCCGGCCGGAGCGTGCATGCAGGCTGAGATCGAAAAGTTATTCGAAGAAAAACCTCAAACCTACAGCGACGATCATTTCCATCTTTTCCAGCGCTTCAAACAGGCGCTGAACGCGGGTGAAATTCGCGCGGCCGAACCCGACAAGTCGACCACGACCGGATGGCGAGTGAACGCCTGGGTGAAGAAGGGAATCCTGCTGGGTTTTCGCATGGGCACGGTGGTGGATATGTCGATCAACTCCACGCGGCAGCCCTGGTTCGACAAGGCGACGTTTCCGGTTCAGCACATCACGGCCGATCGCGGCGTCCGCATCGTTCCGGGCGGATCCAGCATTCGCGACGGCTGCTACATCGGCAGGGGCGTCACGTGCATGCCTCCCATGTACATCAACACGGGGAGTTGGGTGGGCGATGGCTCCATGATCGATTCGCACGCGCTGGTGGGAAGCTGCGCGCAGGTGGGAACCAATTGCCACATTTCGGCCGCCGCGCAAATCGGTGGAGTGCTGGAGCCGGTGGGTGCGCTGCCGGTCATCATCGAAGATGAAGTGCTGATGGGCGGCAATACCGGGGTCTACGAAGGGACGGTCGTGAAGCGGCGCGCGGTGCTAGGATCGGGCGTCATTTTGAACCGTTCTACGCCGGTGTACGATGTGGCGCGTGGCCAGATTCATCGCGCCACCGACGACGATCCGTTGGTGATTCCCGAAGACGCGGTGGTGGTCGCCGGATCACGTGCCATTACTTCGGGGCCGGGGCTCGATTGGGGCCTGTCGCTGTACACGCCGGTTATTGTGAAGTATCGCGATTCGAAAACCGATACCAAGATTCAACTGGAACACTTGCTGAGGTAATCGAGCGTGGCGTGAGCCGTTTTCTCCCACGAGAATTGCGCGGCTCGGTGTTGGGCGGCTTCGGTTGAGATTTTGCCGGAAGCCAGCAACAGCAAGGCGTCTCGAATCTCGCGATCGCTGGATGGGTCGAAGAAGTGGACTGTCGAGCGCGCGATCTCGCGTAGCGGCGGGATATCGGAGCATGCGGTGGGCACCCCGGCGGCCATCGCTTCCAGCACGGGCATTCCGAAACCTTCGAAGGTGGACGGGTAAATGAACCCGAGCGCTCCCCGATAGAGTTCAAAAAGTTGCTGGCGCGGAATCCAGCCGGTGATTTGGACGGAGGCCCCCGCCAGGGTTTCTATTTCTTCGGCCGCGAATCCGCGCACCCCGGTCAAAATTAATTTGGGCGCGTTCTTCATTTGAGCATGCACCCGCAACAGCCGCTCCAGGTTCTTGTGGGGATGCGTGGTGGAAACGCACAGCAGATAATCTTTGGGTTCGCGACGCTGCGCGATTTCGAGGAACTCGCATTCCACACCGTGATGGATCACTTTGGCATTACGGCTGTAGTAGCGCCGCAGATCGTCGGCGGTGGCTTGGGACACCGCGATCGCGCCCTTCGATTTTCGCGCCGAGGCCCAGACGAAAAAGTTCCAGAAGGGCAGATCGAACCATCGAAAATATTCCGGATGGCGCTTGTGTTGCAGATCGTGAAAGACGGTGACCATCGGACAAGCGCACAGCAGCGGCGCGGTAAATCCTGGATTGAACAGAACGCTGACCCGATGTTTGCGCGCCGCGAACGGCAGCGCGAGTTGCTCCCACAGAATGCGCCCCGGGCGGAAACTGGCGCTAATGGGCTGTGGCGCATGCATGAAGTTCGGACGCCTGGGAACCAGATCTGCGCCCGTCTCACGATTGGTGAACACCACGTATTGGTTTTGTGAGTCTATATCAGCTAGCGCGCGCAACAGGTTCCTGAGATAAATCTCCGTGCCTCCCACCCCGCCAGGAATGAGGTAGAGGGCATTCACCCCGATGCGGATCATTAACGGCTCATGCGAGCCAGAGCCTCGGTCGCGGGTTCGTTATGCGGATCGAGCGCCAGCACATGCTGGTAGTCGTCCCGGGCTTGCGCTGGATTGCCTTGGATGGCATGAATGTTCCCGAGATAGTAATAGGTCATGGCGAAACCGGGGTTCAGCCGTTGCGCTGTCGCGAGAGCGTCCAAGGCTTCCGGGTACTTGCCCATCTTCCCGTACTCCATGCCGATTTGCGAATACACGTGCCCGTCCGGATGATGCGCCGCGGCTTCCTGAAATTTCGCGATGGCCTGCTGCGGGCTCCCGGCGCAATCGTAGGCCAGCGCCCAATCCACCAGCAGGTCGTCCGTCGCGGGCTCTAGTGAGGCGGCTTTCTGAAATTCGTCCACCGAGTCCGAGCAGGCGCCTGACTGAAATTCAACGAAGGCCAATTGAAAGCGCGGACGGAGTTTTTGCGGCGATTTAGAAACCGTGTCTTTCCATATATCGATCGCGCTGCCCCATAGCATATTTCGCTGGTAAGTGAAGGCTCCTTCGACGGCCAAAAGCAGCGCGAGCGATCCGATGAGCACGTTTCTCGATATTTTCCAGCGCCGCAGAAATTCCACAGTGATGAACAAGAGTCCGATAAACGGCAGGTATAAGCGGCGTTCCGCCATGGGATCGTGAATCGGCACGAAGGATGATGTGGGCGCCAGCAGAACCAGGAATACGAACCATCCGTAGGAGGCGATTGGAAAGCGCCGGCGATAGATCCAAGCCAGAAGGCTGACCGCCAGCAATCCGGCCAGGCCTACGATCGCTCCATGGGCAATGAGACTTTGCGAGATGGCTATGTCGGGGTCAAGGTTCTGGCCCACCGGCACGATGAACAGGCGAATGTAACCCCAGATCACCCGGCACTCGGTGAAGAAGTATTGATACCATGTCAGCCCCTGAATCTGGAAGCCCGCGGATGGATTATTACCGAGGATGCGCAGGATCTCCACCAATGCAAGAGCTGCGCCGGCTGCAATAGGAACGTATAATTTCCAATTCCGCCAGATGATGGAGGGAGAAAATTCAAACTTCCAATAGTAATCGGTCAGAATGAACAAGGCTGGCAGAACAACGGTGTGTTCTTTGGAAAGAGCGGCGGCGGCGAAGAGAGCCAGGATCGCCAGGATTCTCGGGATCGAAACGATTGCCGATTCGCGATAGAGGTAAACGGTGAGAGCCGCGAGAACGAAGAACACGCTCAGTGTTTCCGACCGGCTGGCAACGTAGCTCACCGATTCGGTCTGTAGCGGATGCAGAAGGAAGAGGCCCGCGGCGAAGAACGACAGGATGCGAGCGAGCGATTCCTCGAGGTCGGCCCAACTCAACACCTTGCGAACCGCGAGGAAAGTGAAGATGGTGTTCAAGAAGTGCAGGAACACATTGACCGCGTGATAGCCGAACGTATCCACCCCGGACTGCTGGTAGTTCAGCCAGAAGGTGAGCATGAGGAGTGGGCGCGTCTGGTTCAGCCAGGCTCTGAGGTTGAGGTACGCAGCCTCCGGGCGCATGTACGTCAGGTACGTGTCATCCAGGAGAAATGGCCCGTGGATGGCGGGCCAATAAATTTCAAACCCAGCGAATAGCGCAACCAGCAAGCCCGCGGCGTAAATCCAGACCCAGGGATTCGTGCGCGTTTCCGCGGCCACGGCTACCGGCGCGGTATGTTTCGACTTCTTGGTCTTGCTATTCTTCATTTCTATTTTGCAGGCTGAAATTCAATAATCGCGAGCCGCTGGGCCATCGCGATGTTGGCGTCCTTTAAGTCCGAGATGATCACCGAAAGGCGATAGATCACTATCACGAAGACGCAGAAGACCAAGAGCATGAGAGCGAGCGGAGGGTCGGAAAGTCCCAGTTGGCGAGATATCCAGTTGAGCGCGAAAGAAGACCGCGAAAGCAAAAATAATATGACGGCGGCGGCCAGCCAGCTCACTGAGTACTCGACACGGAT
>CAVRZH010000153.1:0-15523 GCA_963725455.1 Bryobacterales bacterium | reverse complement strand
GCCACAGCCGCTCCAGCCGCCAGGGCGTCATGGCGTCGGAACTCACTGCCGCCAGATCGCCGTAGGTCATCACGGTGAGCAGCTTCAGGCGCTCGATGGTTCCCACCCGCTCGGCCAGTTGGCGGGCCGTCGCCGGATCGTCCACGTCGCGGCCGCTCATAACCTCGGCCAGATCCAGCTGATGGGCAATGAGAAAAGTCACTTCGCGCTGTTCTTCCACCGGCACGCGCATGCGCTCCATGGCCTGGCTGGCCAGTTCCGCCGAAAGTTGCACCGGATCGCCCGTGCCCGCGCCCTTGCCCGCGCTATGAAATAGCAATGCCAGCGCAAGCACGGCCGGATTTTCGATTTCCGATCGAAGCTGCGCGAAGCGCTGCAGCGTAGGATCCGTGTTGGACGCGAGCTCGGTGGCGCGCTCCAGCGTAATCAGCGTGTGCTCGTCCACGGTATAGCGATGCTCCGGCTCGGTATCCACCAGATCCACCATGGACGCCCATTCGGGAAACAAAGCCGCCAGCAGGCCCACGCGCTGCAGAGTTCGAAACGCCATGGCGGCGCGCGGCAAAGAGAGAATACTCTCAAGCGTGGCCCACAGCGGCCGCGGCTCGGCGCAATACGCCGCGAACACGGAACGGGCGGCTTCCAGGCGCCGCTCGGTTTCGGCCGCCGGAGCGATGCCATGCCGTCCGATAAACTCGAGCATCCGCAGCACTACCGCTGGATCGCTATCAAGTTGCGCCGGGCTCCGCAGAAAGATCCGTTCGCGCAAAACTGTGAACTCGCTATTGGAAAGGCGCGACCGCCAGTCCCGAAAATTTCCAACCAGCGTGCTCTCAGGCTTCTCCAGGGCGCCCAAGGCCCGGCGCGCTTCATTGAAGGTGACCCAGGCTTGCCGGAAGTATTCGCGCATCCATTCTGAAATCGCTCTTGCGCCGTGCAAGGGCGCTGTTCCTGGGTTGGGGATCGCGTTGGCGCGTCTGAACGGTTGCGCCAGGATACGTTCCTGCGCTTCTACATCCAGAAGATTGCGGTCGCCTTGAGATTGGTAATGTAGAAAGCACCGCACTGCGGAGATGAACTCGCCCGCCTGGTTGAGTGCATCGCCGCTATAAGCCGCCTGCGCTCCCTCGGGCGCCAGACGCGACAGCCAGCCGATGAGATTCCAGTCCCGCAAACCGCCCGGAGCATCCTTGACGTCCGGCTCGCGATGGTGCACCGTATTCTGAAATTTGGCGTGCCGAACGTGGGTGTGCTGCGCCAGATGCTGCGCCAGCTTGGAGCCGTTCTTCTCTAGAAAAGCCGGCCATTTATTCTCGAAGCGCGCCTGCAGAGCCTGGTCGCCCGACAGATATCGCAGATCCAGAAGATTGATGTCGAGATCGATGTTCTGCGGGCGAAACTCCAGGCACTCGGAGACTGTGCGGACCGTGTGATTGAGCCGCAATCCCGCATCCCACAACAAACGCACGCATTCGGCCAGCGGTTCGCGCAGCGACACCCAGGGAGACTCGCCTTCGAGCAGCACCAGGATGTCCACGGTGGCAAAGGGAAACAATTCCCGCCTGCCGTATCCGCCGGCCGCCAGCATCACGGCCCCTTGCGGAAGGACCGGCTCGATGGTTGCCCGATACGCGTCCACGGCAATGGCGTCGATAATGCGCCCCAAGGCAGTGTGCACATCCGCGGCGCGTCCGGTTTTGAAAAACTCCTCTTCCGCGTGGCGCCATGCGGCGCTCGAGTGCAATTTCGGCAGGCTGCGCCCGCTCGCGTGCGCCATTTGTTCCATCGGAGTGCTCAAGATTCAGTATCACGCAGCTCAGACGCCGAGTGACCGATCGTTATGACATCAATCCAAATTATCTATTGACCTGATTTAAGATGAGTCCTGCAATATCAGCGACTTGCAGAGCGCGGTTCTAGGGTGCGTAATATCCGTTACGCGCGGAAACATTCACCTTTGGTACGTTGGATTTAACTCGCAAACGATGATATTTTCCGGTCTGTCCCGAACTGGAAGGCTGGTATCCGATCACGTACTGATTGCGGAGGGCGCGGCCCACTTGGATCGCAGCCTCGTTGGCCTGGGCGTCGTTACGCACGCGGAAGTGCAATCCGCCCGTTTTTTCGGAAAGCTCCTCCAGCAGAAGCGGCCCCTGGCGCTCTCGCGCCTGGTCAATGGGTTTTGCGGCCATGCTAGGACGGAACGGGACGCCGTTTGATGTGCCGGCTGCGCCGCCGTCCACAACAATGCTGTAGATTTGAACATCGGCCTCAAGCGCCACGCGCATCAACTCGGCTTTGGAATAGCGGCTGAAGTTGTCCATGCCATCGGAGAGAACCAGCAAGGCTCGCCTGGGCCGCCTGGCTTTCCGCATACCGTTCAACCCTAGATACACAGTGTCGATCAGCGCCGTCATCCCGCCCGGGTTAGTGTGGTCGATACTCTCTTCCAGATCCGCAATATTCCCAGTGAAGCTCGGACTGGCCTCCGGCTGCGTGGAAACGGTAAGCACCAGAAATTCGTCTTCCGCATTCGTGGTTTCGAAGAAAGCCCGCAGAACGCTCTTCGCGGAGCCCAGCGTATTGCGCATGCTGCCGCTGATGTCCAGCACCAAGCCAACCGAACAAGGGGCGTCGTCGGCGGTGAAGGATACGATTTGCTGCGGCACCTGATCTTCCAGAACAGCGAAGTTCTCCGCGCGCAACCCTGGCACCGTCTTTCCATTACGATCGGTGACGGTGACCGGGACCAACACCATCCGGGAGTCCGCCCGAAACAGCGTCGGCAAAGGCGCGGCCTGAGCGTTTAGAACGCCCCCTGGCGATAGAATTGACAGGAGCAGTAGAAAAGAGAAAAGCAGTAGAAACGCAACGCCCGCAAACCGCGACGCTGCCCGGACAACCATGCTGGCAGTTTAGGGCGGTAATCATAAAAAAGGCATAAAGGTCATAAAAACCATCGGGGCCTGCCCGCCCTTCAGCCGGCATTGGATCGACGGCGATTACTGTTTTTTCTCGATGATATTGTTGCCGAAAATAAAGCCGATTTCAGCCACGGCCCGAGGCTGGTCTTGATTCACTCCCGTGGGGCCGAAGGCGTCCCCCGGCGTAATGTTGCCCGCATGCACCCACGCCAGGTCCCCGCGGAAAAAGAAGCCGCCGTATTGAAAGGTAGGAGTCAGGGTGACCGACGTTCCCGAGCTGCCCGGACCGTACATCAGATTCACGGCATACTGAGCGGTGCTGCCTGAGCTCGCTATGTATTCCCAACGCACTGGCAGTGAAAATCCGTGTTTGAAAGCGTAGCTCAGCAGTATCGCGCCGCCCGTGGTTGACGCCCCTTTCAGAATCCCGATGCTCGCGTCGGTGGGCACATTGGTGTACTGGAAGTAGGGCTGGATGATCCAGGCCCCCTTGGCGTAAGTGTAGATGACGTTGTAAATGCTGCCGTCGTTCTGAAGCGGCGTGGCATCGGTTTGAAAGGCCGTCTTTCCGTAATTGCCGCCGGCCACGAACGAGATGGCATGCGGACCGTTAGCGTAGGCCAAGGAGCCTGACAGCCAGGTGTAGCGGTTCGAATAAAAACCGTCGTTCCAACTGGCGGAGGCCGTGAATTTGCCCATGGTCTGGTTCACTTGGATGCCTCGATTGACCGCGTTTTCCTGATTCCACAACAGTCCCCGCTCGATGTTCATGTTTTCGAAGCTGAAGGTGTATTCCGCGCCGATTAACGTGGGCAGCTCTCCGATGAGGAACGAGGTGTTCTTCCCCGCCTGTAACTTCACAAACGCCACCGGCACCGGACCGTAGAGATCGGATAGCGTTTTGTCGGTTTGGAGGAACGGAGTCCCCAGGGCCGGAACGGTATAGGCGCCGGCCTGCACATAGAACTGAAACCAGCCGTCGGTTTTTTGCAGGAACACTTGTCCGTTGCTGAGAGCTGCTTGCGTGTTGCTATCGCCCGGGACATGATTGCCCTGCCACATTCCGAAGCCGGTAATAATGCCGTTTACCGACAGCTTGCCGAGAGGTCCGGCGTCGAACACCGCGGGCGGCAGGTTCGCCACCGGGCCAGTGATGGCGGGCGTGCCCAGCGCCGTCGGAGTTGCCGGAGCAGCGGCTGGAGCAGCCTGATCGGATGTGGCTGCGGGCGTGGCCGCGGGGGCTGACGGCGGAACTGGCGCTGTCGTGTCCTGTGCGAGGCAAGCTGAGACTAACCCGAAGCAGAGGGCCATGGCGAAGAGATTGTTCAAGTACCCGAATTTCATAGTTCTCCTGAGATAGAGCCGCCGTTGAGGAATGACTCGACACGCGAGTTGACACACAATCTGTTCTTCAGACACACTTCCGGCTGGCGAGGGATGAAGGCAGAACGCACCGACATCCTCCGGCGTTAAGAACGCCAGTTCAAGGAACCTCTATGAGCATCTTTTGGGACGCCCTATTTTCCGACCGAAATCAAAACGAGAGACAACCTTCGAACTGCTGCGCTGAGACTGCAGGTTCATTGAAACGGCCGGCGGCTTTGCGCTTTGCCGGGGCCCCGTTCCAGGAGCCGCAAACTTGTCTGCGCTTTCGGAATGGTAACGGCAAAAAATGCCGATTGCCAATAATAAATTTGGATAGCATCGATTTATCGAATTGTTGACCTAAGAAAAATGTGTGCTAGCACATTACGGAGCTGCCACTCCTCTTCAATTACACGCGCGAGATCAGACTACCCGAATTCGAAGCCGCCTGGAACACGTTTGGCCGCAAGGACCTACTGGTATCGCGCATCCCCATGCTGGCGCGCTTTGGCCGCTGGAATAAATTTATGATGCAAATCCAAATTATTTATTGGCAAAGAGGCTAAGGAGCCCATAGAATACCCTTACTCGCGGCGATTGAAACTCGCAGCGGTCACCGGAGCGACCGGGCGAGCGTCGGCGCGAATCCATTCTCGGTTCCCGCGGCGCCCTTCCGGCGCGTCCCAGAACCAGGACAGGGACATGCTTGTAGGCGGGCCTTGTTTCGGGCGGACGCCGCAGGCGCCCAGCGTTGACGCGAAGTTTCTTCTATTGACGAAGATCAGTTATTTCGATTGGACGGAAACCTTCGGAGAGTGTAAGGTCAGTTAAAAAGTACAAGCATCAGCTCCCAGTTGAGCCCACACCACTTAAATTTTGGAAGGGATAGATAATAATGGCCGAAAACGACGCACCTAAGATGCAAGCCACGTTAGGCTTAACCGGGCTGACCATGAACGCGATGGCGCTGATTGCTCCCGGCGCATTCCTTTGGCTCACTTTCCTGGCGCAAGCCGGCGAGGGCGCAAGCGCTCCCTCAATGTGGATCGGAATCCTGTTCGCTGTTCTGCTATGCCTGGCAACCGCCGTTTGCTACGCCGAAATGGCGAAGCTGTATCCCGGCACTGGCAGTTCCTATTACTTCGCGGAACAATCCTTCCTCAATCACGAAAAGGCGTGGCCCTACGCGCGCTTGGCGAAGTTCATTGTCGGCTGGGGCTCGCACCTCTACTACTGGATTTATCCGGGAGTGATGGTCGGCACCATGGGCATTCTTTGCGGATACATCGTCGGAACCCTGTGGCCCAGCTTTATGAGCGCCTCCAATCCCGGCCCCATGTTCATGATGCTGGTGGCGGTGGTGTTCTCGTTCGTAGTAGCCTACATCGCTTCCAGGGGCGTGAATGGGTCAACGGCCGTAAACATCGCGATCAACGTGATCCAGATCAGTGCTCTGATCGTCTTCTCGGTGATGGCGCTGAGCTATCGTATGAATCACCCGGCCGGAAGCGTCGCCTATCAGTTTGATTCTACTTCCGGCGAAGCTTACACCTATCAGTTCGCTACCGAAAAGCAGACTGCCAACGGACAGACCACCGACGTGATTTCGCGCGACGCGAACGGAGTTCCCAAGCCGATGCTGGATGCCGCGGGGAAACCGGTGCCCTTCACCGTCAGCTATCCCGAACACGACGATAAAGGCAACTTTCTGACGCATCCCAGGGCCGGCTCGGTGGTCGGCATTCACAGCTTCTCGTGGATGTTCGAGCAAGCTACGGTGGCCATTTTGATTCTGGTCGGCTTCGAATCGGTGACCTCCATGGGCGGTGAGGCCAAGAATCCTAAGCGAGACGTGCCCATCGCGGTGGTCGTCTCACTGCTGGTGCAAGGCTGCTTCTGTTATTTGTTTGAATACTTCGCGGCCAATTACGTCTTGAGCAGCGGATATACCATGCAAAGTGCAACCGGCTCCGCGGCGCCCATCGGCGACCTGATGGTAATGGTCGGTGATGCCATTCTCGGTCCCGGCAACGGCCGGACCTTTATGCTCATCCAGGCATTCACGGTATTTCTCGCCCTGATCGGCACCACGCTCTCTTGCATGAACACCGCCGCCCGCGTCACCTATGCAATGGGTAAAGACGAAGAAGTGCCCGAGCACTTCGGCATGCTGCACAGCAAGAGCCTGACTCCGCATCGGGCTATCTGGACCCTGGCGATCATCTCCGCCGTGGTCGGCTGCATCACCGTTTCGATGCTTTTCGGCGATGGCAGCGCGCTCACCGATGCCACGGTCAAAGCTCTGCCTCAGGGATTCTTTTCCAGCTTCGGGTACGTGAGTCACGATACCATGGCCGCGCTGCCGCAGAGCCTGTTGACCATCACCCTGGCATCCAACTTCGGCACGTTCTTGCTCTACATGCTGAGTTGTATCACGTGTATCATCGCCTTTCACAATCACCCGTCTTTCAACCCGCTCAAGCATCTCATCATTCCCGTGTTCGGCTTGCTGGCCAACCTGGCCTGCATGGCCGCCTATCTGGTGTTGCCCTTCATGGGAATCGGCACCAAATTGGAACCGCTGTCCGCCCTGGGTATCGCGGCCGTTTGGGCCATCTACGGCGGGATCTATTTCATGCGTTCCAGCAAATCCAAGGGGCGAACAACCCTGGTGAATAAGCGCTTCATGGCCGCTCAATAGTAAAGTCTCGGAGACGGTCGCAGCATCGTGAGGTCCGGGCGGGCTACCCAGTCCGCCCGTCTTTTTTGGTAACCGCGGCGCTTCGTATGATAGACGTTGAGGGCCGTGCGCCATGAAAAACTGCCATGAACAACCTGAGTGCCTTGCCTGACGATGGCGACGCCTCTTCCTCGGGGCGGCCGTCGAATCTGACATTGGATGTAGAGTTCGCCCAGCTTTCCGACACCGGAAAACAACGCGAGCATAACGAAGATTATCTTGGACATGTAGCGCCAGGCTCACCCGCGCGTGCCCGCTCCCACGGATGGCTCTTCGTGTTGGCGGACGGAGTGGGCGGCACGGAGAAGGGGGAAGTAGCATCGCGCGCCGCCGTGGAATATCTCACCGCGGGCTTTCGCCAAGCCTCCCCATCGGAAGGACTCAGCGCGCTCTTAGTGCGCCTGGCTCAAGAGGCGAATGTCCAGATCTACGAAACGGGCAAGTCCCACAGTCCTGGCGGGACTTCCATGGCCACCACTCTGGTGGCGTGCGCCTTTCGCTACGATCGCATGGTGGTTGCCCACGCCGGCGATTCGCGTTGTTATTTGATCCGTCAGGGTGAGGCCAGTCTGCTCACGCGCGATCACACCGTTGCCCAGGAGCAGGCCCGCATCGGCATCCTGAGCGCGAAGGAGGCGGGAGAGTCCTTCACGCGCCATGTGTTGAGCCGGTCGCTCGGCACGGATTTGTTCGTCAGCGTAGAGACCAGCGAGATCCAGGTGTATCCGGGCGACGTACTGCTGCTTTGCTGCGACGGGCTCTATAACTCCGTTCCCGCCTCCGAGATGGCGGCGGTGGCCGGGCATGGCGGCGATCTAAATGAAGCGGCCCGGCGGCTGGTCGATATTGCGAACCAGCGGGATGGCAGTGATAATATAAGCGTCCAACTAATCCGAGTTCGAAGCGTGGAACGCGTGGGAATGTATCGGGGACGGCCTTACAAGCTGCGTTAAATCGCCGCCTCCCGCCTGAACGCGCTCCCGCGCACTACATGACCCTTCATCCCGGCGAGCAGCTCGACCACTACCGCATCGAAGGCCTTGTCGCTCGTAGCGGAATGGCCTCCATTTACCGCGCCACCGACATGCGCAGCGGCCATGAAGTGGCCATCAAGATTCCACATCCGGAGATGGAGGCGGACCCGGTGCTGTACGACCGGTTTCAGCGCGAGGGCGAGATCGGCGAGAAACTGGACCACCCCGGCGTCATGAAAGTGCTGGCCGACAAAGACCGCAGCCAGGTCTACATGGTGATGGAATGGGTGAACGGCCGCTTGCTCCGGCAAGCGCTGCACGATTCCGGCAAAATGCCGATTGAGCGCGCCACCAAGATAGCGGTCAACATCGCCGACGCTTTGGACTACATTCATCGCAACGGCGTGGTGCATCGCGATCTGAAGCCGGAGAACATCATGATCGACGGCGATGATTGCATCAAGCTGATCGACTTCGGCATCGCGGGCCAGGAAGGCGCCAAGCGCCTGACCTTTGCCAAGCTGTCGCAAGTGATGGGGACGCCCGACTACATTTCACCCGAGCAGGTGAAGGGCAAACGCGGCGACGGGCGCAGCGACATCTACGCACTGGGCGTGATGCTGTATGAAATGCTCACCGGCAAGACGCCCTTCCAGGGGCCGAATCCGTTCGCCGTCATGAACGACCGGTTGATGAATAATCCCATACCGCCGCGTGAAGTGAATCCCGAGATTTCGCCCCAGGTGCAGGAAGTGATTTACCGGGCCCTCGAGCGCGAGCCGCAGAACCGCTATTCCACCGCTAACGAATTCGCGTGGGATCTGGAGCACCTGGACCAGGTAGGCGTCGCCGACCGGCCGGAGTTGCGCGATTGGAAGATCCGCAAGACGCCGCTAGCCAAGCAGATCCTGTTCTATGTGGCGATGGCGCTGATCCCCGTTGTGATTTTCGGATTGCTGCTGCTGATCGCGAAACACAAATAGGGAGTGATTCCTAGCTTGTGACAAACTTCCGGATCCGCTCCGCCGCGTCCATCAGCTTCTCATACGAATTCGCGATGCTGAACCGCAGATAACCATCCCCGTACTCTCCGAACGCCGTCCCGCTCAAACACGCCACGCCCGCCTTCTGCAGCAGCGCGTCCGCCAGATCCTTCGATTTCCAGCCGGTGCCTTGAATGTTCGGGAACGCGTAAAACGCGCCGCCTGGAAGCGGGCAGCGGAATCCAGGAATTGTGTTCAATGCCGCGCAGAAAGCATCGCGCCGCCGGCGGAACTCCTGCACCATTTTGCCGACGTTGTCCTGTGGTCCGTTTAGCGCCGCGATTCCGGCGCGCTGCGTGAAACTGGCGGTGCACGAATTGGAATTCACCATCAGCTTGATCACCGGATCAACCAGCCACGTCGGCATCACGCCGTAACCCATGCGCCAGCCCGTCATTGCGTACGTCTTCGAGAATCCGTCCAGGATAACCGTCTTCTCCTGCATCCCCGGCAGCGAGCTGATGGAGAGCGGTGCCTCTTGGTCGAAGTAAATGCGCGTATAAATCTCGTCCGACAAAATCACCAGGTCGCGATCCCGCACCAGGTCCGCGATGGCTTGCAGATCGTCCGGCGGAATCACCCCGCCCGTCGGATTGTGCGGCGAGTTCAGGATCAGCAGCTTCGTTTTGGGCGTCAGGCTGTCTTTCAGCACGTTCAAATCGAATGAAAAACCGCGCCCTTCCACCAGCGGAATCGGCACCGGCTTCGCGCCCAGGAAGTTGATCATCGATTCGTAAATCGGAAAGCCGGGATTCGGATAAATCGCCTCATCGCCCTCTTCCAGCAGCGCCATCATCAAAAAAAACATGACCGGCTTGGCGCCCGGCACCACGCACACATGCTCGGCGCCCACGCGAATGCCGCGCGTCCGGCAGATGTACGAAGCAATTGCCTCCCGCAGCTCCGGCAGCCCTTGCGTCGGACCGTAGCGCGTCCAGCCTTCATCCAGCGCCTGCTTGCCCGCCTCCACAATATGCCGCGGCGTGCCGAAATCGGGCTCGCCCAGTTCTAAATGAATGATGTCGCGTCCCTGCGCTTCCAGCGCCTTCGCGCGTACGAAAACTTCGAAGGCGCCTTCGACGCCTATGCGGTTCATCCGCTCTGCTAGTTTCATGATGTTTTTCGAAAAAATGGAACGTGGTTGCGAAACTCGGCGAACTGCACGTGATCGCCAATATGCGCCCGCTCGCCTTCCGAGCTCGCGATAATCCGGCCCGTCACCCGCCGTCCCGCCGCCAGCTCGATAATCGCGAGCTGATACGGCACATCGTTCACGTACGCCTCGGGCGGTGAGTAGACCACCGTTTCAGTATAAATGGTGCCCGCTCCTAAATCGTTCATGCCGCCCCCAGGATCGTGATCACGCTCGTCGCGCCCGATCCGCCCAGGTTTTGCGCCAGGCCCAGCGTGTTGCGCTTCAACTGCCGCTCGCCCGCTTGCCCGCGGATCTGTTCCACCACGTCGCAGATTTGTCCCGCGCCGGTCGCGCCCACCGGATGTCCCTTCGACTTCAAACCGCCGCTCGTGTTTATCGGCCGTTCGCCGTGCAAGCAAGTCCCGCCCGCCAGGCTATATGGGCCGCCCTGCCCCTTTGGCACGAAGCCCAGGTCTTCAATCGCAAGGATCTCGGCGATGGTGAAACAATCGTGCACCTCGGCGAACTGAATGTCGCTGGCTTGAACCCCGGCCATCTTATAAGCCTTCTCCGCCGACGTCTTCACCGCGTGCAGCGTCGTGATGTCGTCCTTCTCATCCAGCGCTACGTTGTCCGATGTTTGCGCAATGCCCAGCACCCGCACCGGCTGATCGGTAAAATCCCGCGCCCGGTCCAGCGGCATAATCAGCACCGCCGCCGCGCCATCGCTGATCAGCGAACAATCGTAAACCGTCAGCGGCTCCGCGATTGGCTTGCCCGCCAGCGCCTGCTCCATGCTGATCACCTTGCGCATATGCGCCAGCGGATTCTTCGCGCCGTTCTGATGATTCTTCACCGCCACCGCGGCCAGCATCTCCCGCGTGGTTCCGTACTGATACATATGACGCCGCGCGATCATTGCAAACAGCGCCGGAAACGTCGCGCCCGCGCGCACTTCGCCGCACAGATCGCCCGCGCCCGCTAAAATCTCGGTCACCTTCGGCGTGGGCTGCGAGGTCATCTTTTCCACTCCGCCCACCAGCACGATGTCATACAATCCCGCCGCAACCGCCGACATCGCGTGAAAGAATGCCGATCCGCTGGATGCGCAGGCTGCCTCAAAGCGCGTCGCGGGGATGTCCTTCATCCCGATCGCTGTCGAAATATACGGCGCCAGGTGATTCTGTCCGACAAACGATGGCCCCGCGAAATTGCCCAGGTAGAACGCCTCCACTTGCGCCGCCTTGGCGTGCCCGTTCTCCAACGCTTTTTGGCCGGCCTCTACCGCGAGCGAACGGAGATCGCGATCCGGGAACGCGCCAAACGCAGTCTTCCCGATGCCAACGACAGCTACTGGTCTCATACTTTTAGGATAACCCCGGCCGCCCGAATTCTGGCTTCTGAATTCTGTCTTCTGACTTCTGTCTTCTCAACGATTGTTGAACGGCACTACCGTCGGCCCCGGCCTCAAATGGCCTTCGTCGCGATCCTTGTTGTTTTCCTCGCACGAATACTCCATCAAATGATCGCCGGGCTTCAACCGATCCAGCACCCGATGATTGCTCCAGGGCCGCGTGTACATCTTCGGATCGTCCACCGTCACGTCGTACGCGATTCGATTCGCGTCCATTAACTGATACCGCTCCGTAACATGCAACGCGTCGCTGTGCGGATGCCCAGCCGTATCCAGCCACGTTCGATCGTTGAACCCCACCGTGTCGATGGTGAGCGCATCTCCATCCCACTTCCCGATGGACTCGCCCATGAACGTCGGCTGCGGATCCTTGGAATGCTCCCGCACACCCAGCGGCACGGCGCGGTATGTGGTCATGTATTCGTACAAGAACACGACCGAATCGGGCGACTGCACCATTCGCATCGGAAACGGTGAATTGTTGATGCGCGGCACTCCCGGAAACAAACAGAAGCCTGTCGGATCATAAGCCGCGCCGATTTTCGAGTAAGCGGCTTTCCCCTCCGCCGTAAAAGGGAGCTCGCCGATGCCCTTGGCCATATTCGGCGTGTAGGGAAGATTCCAGGAGCCGTTGAAATCCGGCTTGCCGTCGGACGTGCGCGGTATCGCCGGTGTTTGAGCCAACGCGCCAAAAGCAAATAGCCAGCTGCCAACGATTGCGACCAGGCAAATTCGCATCGGAACCAGTCTACTGCTTTATTGCGGATTCTGGGCCATCAACTTGTGGAACAGCGCCACGGTGTCGTCGTGCTCCACCCAACCGCCCGGACCAATGTGCATGCCTTCCGCCATGTTCACCGGCGTGCGTCCTTCTTTGTTTTTCACGTCCATCTTCGCGCCGTGATCCACCAGGAACTGCACCACTTCGTTGGCCCCGCGGAAGGACGCGCCGTGCAACGCCGTGTAGCCTTCATCGTTCACCGCGTTCACGTCGCCGCCCCATTCCAGACACAGCTTCAGCGCCTCCGGTGCATCGGCCTGCGATCCATGGCTCTGCCCGTCGGACCATCCCACGCCCGCCGCCACCATCAACGCGGTGGTGTGATCCTTGGTCGCGATCAGTGGATCCGCGCCGCGCTCTTTCAACAGCTTCATCACCGTCACATCGTCCGATTGTGCTGCGCGCCAAAATGGTGTCGCTCCAATCGCATTGGCCCAGCGCCCATCGAACGACGGTTGCCCGCGCAGCGGAATCTTTTTCGTCAGCCGCGCATTCGGATTCGCCCCATGATCCAACAGCGCGTTGATCAGCTCCAGATCGCTCAGCGTGTCTTTCTCCGGCGGCGCCGGCCGTGTCGACCATTCCAGATTGCGCATATCGATCGCCGCGTACAGCGGCCCGCGCCCTTTGTCGTCGCTGGCGTTCGCATCCGCGCCGTGCTCCAGCAGATATTTCGCCAGCGCGTAATGCTCGTTGATCACCGCCACCAGCAGAGGACTGCTGCCGTCCGCCGCGTTCTCTTTCACGTTCGCCCCCGCCGTTAGCAGAATTCGCGCGCTCTCCAGATCGTTCTGCCGCGCCGCGTAAAGCAGCGCCGTCATCCCACCCGCGGGAAACGGAGCTGAGAAAATCGTTTGAAACATCGTCGGCGGAGGGAGTTTGTGCGTCTGCGCGTTCACGTCCGCGCCATGCTCGATCAAAACCTGCGCGGCCGCGGCATTTTTCTCAGCCACCGCCCACATCAACGGCGTCTGCCCTTCCGCGTTGGTCTTATTTACGTTGGCACGCTGATCCAGCAGCGCCTTGACAGCATCCGGTTTGCCCGCCCGCGCGGCCAGCATCAATACGGTATCGCCAGCTTCCGAAATCACCGCGTTCGGATCTTCGCCCGCCTTCAGCAGCCGCTCAATCATCGCCGCGCTGCCGTTGGTGCACGCCAAGGACAGCGGTGTAGCTCCGAAACGGTTTTGAGCCTTTACGTTTGCGCCCGCCGCCAGCAGCAGGTCCGCCATTGCGGCGTCATTCCAGCGTGCCGCCCAATGCAGAGCCGTTGTCCCATCCGCTTGCGGCGCGTTGACGTCTGCATGCAGCTTGAGCAATGAGCGCACCGATTGTGCGTCCTGATTCATGGCGGCGTCCGCCAGGCGGGTGTCGCTATTCGTGGCCGCAAAGCTGGTCGCCGCCAGCAGCGCAGCTATCCAAAGTCCCTTCCTGCGCATCAACATATGATCTATCGTATTGCACTTTCCGGTCGCTTGGCAATACAATTGGAGGTATGCCAACGGGAGCATGGCGGTTGCCGGTTCTTGCCCTGGCTGCCAGCCTCGCCGCACTTCTGCATGCAGCTCCCATCCAGCCACACGCACTAATTAGTCAGTATTGCGTCACTTGCCACAATCAAAAGGCCCGAACCGCCGGCCTGATGCTCGACAAACTCGCCGCTGATCTCGATACCGGCAACGTCGGCGCCCATGCCGAAACCTGGGAAAAAGTAGTGCGCAAACTGCGCGTCGGGGCCATGCCCCCGCAAGGTATGCCGCGTCCCGATCGCGCCACCGAGGATTCGCTCGCCGCTTCCATCGAAACATCGCTCGATCATGCCGCCGCCTCCGCTCCCAATCCCGGCCAGCCCGTCCTGCATCGCCTCAATCGCACCGAATACGCCCATGCGATTCGCGATCTTCTCGACCTCGATGTCGACGCCTCCGATCTGTTGCCTACCGACGATTCCAGCTTCGGCTTCGATAACATCGGCAGCGTGCTCGGCGTCTCTCCAGCGCTGATTGAGCGCTACCTGCTGGCTTCCGGCAAGGTCAGCCGCCTGGCTGTGGGCGATCCCAAAATTGATCCCATCGTCGACACCTATCGCGTCCGTGCCGATCTCACACAGAACGAGCACCTGGAAGGCCTGCCCTTGGGCACGCGCGGCGGCGTCCTTATCCATCACGATTTCCCGCTCGATGGCGACTATGTCATCAAGGTTAAGCTGCTCAAATCCACTGTCGATCTGTTATTCGGCAACAACGCCCAGGATCAGCTGCTCGAAATTGCTCTGAACGGCGCACGAGTCCAGACCCTCAGCATCAATCCAAAGCCGCCCACGCCGCCCCCAACTCCCACACCCTCCGTCGCCAATAGCCAATCGCCGACCAGCCAAAAGCCAACCAGCCAAAAAGCCAAGGAGGGATTCGATCCCGCCGCTGCCACCAAGCTCAGCATGTCGCAGCCCAAGGACAATGTAGAAGCGCGTATCCATGTCAGTGCCGGTCCGCAAACGGTCACCGTCGCGTTCGTGCAGCGCAGCTACGGCCCCGCGCAGGATTTGATGGAGCCCATCGACCGCAGCACCTTCGATCCCAGCGACCCCAAAGGTCTGCCCCACGTGCTCAGTGTGTCCATCAGCGGTCCGTTCAACCCGCAGGGCTCCGGCGACACTCCCAGCCGCCGCAAGATTTTCGTCTGCCATCCTGCCGGCCAAAGCGACGAGCTGCCCTGCGCCAAAAAAATCATCTCCACGCTCGCCAGACACGCTTACCGCAGGCCCGTTTCCGACGCCGATCTGGAAACTCTGCTCAGCTTCTACCAATCCGGCCGCAATAAAGGCAATTTCGAAACCGGCATCGAGATGGCGCTGCGCCGCATTCTCTCCGATCCGCAGTTCGTCTATCGCTTCGAGCGTGACCCGGCGAACGTTGCTCCCGACACGCCCTACCGCATCAGCGATCTGGAGCTCGCTTCGCGCCTCTCGTTCTTCTTATGGAGCAGCATTCCCGATGACGAGCTGCTGGACGTGGCCGCGCGCGGCAAACTGCACGAGTATGCCACGCTCCAGCGCCAGGTCCGCCGCATGCTGGCCGATCCGCGCGCCGATTCGCTCGTCACCAACTTCGCCGATCAGTGGCTCTACCTGTGGTGGTGGTGGTCCGG
>CAVRZH010000152.1:0-37328 GCA_963725455.1 Bryobacterales bacterium | reverse complement strand
TATGTTGTGCGCCTCGTTCAGGTTGGTCTTGCTGACCTTGGTTTCCAGATCGATGTCTGAAGGCTTGATGGTTGCGGTTCCCTTCAGGAACTTGGTCTTGCGCGAGCGATGGATGGAAACAACCTGGTCGTCGTCTGTTTCGAGAGTAATTTCTTTGCTGGTCAGGTCCTTGAGCTTTCCATGGAACGAGCCGGCCACGTTCTTATACGCTCCCGGCTTGGGTGTGCCCGGAGGAACCACGCCGCGGTAGGGGCGCGGGTAATATTGCGCCAGCACGAGGGCCGGCGCAATTAACCCAAATATTGCGAGGATACGTACCAGCTTCAACATCTTTAAGTTACTGGGCGCGTCTGCCTCTCGCCGACGGCCCCTGCTGTAATGTTAACCCAGACGGGAGCTGGAAAAGGGACTCAGCCGGCTCCGCGGTTGAGATGTTGCTCAATTGGTAAGTAGTGGTGCCATTGCGAGGATCGGTGCGCGAACTTTGGATGACGATCTGCAAATCAGGCGAGTACAACCGGGTGGATGTGATGGTGATCGGCTGTGTGTTGCCGAATTTGCCTGCCGGGATAGTCGTCACGGTTTGCGTGCACTCTGCTGTCAAGGAGGTGCCTGCGATTGTTTGTGAGGCGCAGGCGGTCTGCACCTGATTCGGATTAGCCGGACGGGTGATGGCCGGCGGGGTGGTTCCAGCGGGCGGAGTTTTGAGGGTGAACTGCCGATAGGTGCTAGTCTGCTCGTTAATGGCATATTGAACGCCCGCCACCGGATCGCTGATGAAGATGCTTTGGGGCGTCGCGCTGCAGGTTGCGGAGTTATGAGTTTCCTCGCGCCGGGTACGTCCGGAACTGTCGCGATACACTTTGACACAATTCGATTCGTTGATTGTGTTGCCGTTGCTCAGCGTTTGGTTCCGGGTGGTTACACCGGTGCCTGAGTAAGGTTCACCGGTCACTACTTTGCCCGCGTGAAATCCACCGCGGAAATTCCAGCCGGGCCGCTGCGCCAGCGCCACAGCGCCGAGTCCCAGCAGGGCGATAAGACATATTTTCATCGTGTTTCCTTTTAGTCGCATGAGTTCAAGTTCTTTCTGGTAAGAAGCCGGCAGTTCGCATCGGCCTTCAATTCTAAATTCACCCTCCGGCCACCCAAAAGTTCCAAAGAAGTGGCCGCAACTCCTAAGGCAAAAAGAAATGCAGATCAACGAAACCGCGCCGATTTGCGCTGCGTCTCTTCACCAATCTTTGGTCAGATCGAAGTGGGAGCGAGGCACAATTTTGACGTGGCGGCGAGTTTTGCTGATTGCTTGTTGCGCGGCATCGTTGTTGCCAGCGCAGACGGATCTGGAGACAGTTTACGATCTTGGACCGGGCATCACGCCTCCGCGAGTCATTAAGCAAGTAAACCCGAGCTATCCGACCAATCGCGGAGTGAAAGCCGTGGGATCGGTGATCATCGGCTTGGTGGTCAGTTCCAAGGGTCTTCCACAGGACCCGCACGTGGTGAAGGGTCTCGATAAGGATCTAGACCAGAGCGCGGTGGAAGCTGTCAAGGAATGGCGCTTTTCTCCGGCGCAGAAGAACGGCAAATCAATCGCCGTTCGTGTCAGCGTCGAGATCCAATTTCACGAGATGTGAAGGTCTGGCGATCGAATCGCTTACCGCTCACCGAAGTTGTAGCCCACCCACACCAAGCCCTCAGCGACATTGTTGCTGCCGAACTGGTTGGTCAGACCGGGCACGTAATGATAATCGAACTCGGGCTTGATAAAGATGTGTTCCGTGACGAAGATCTGAACGCCGACTCCCACATGCACATCGAAATGGTTCGCATTTCCAACCGGCTCCGTGGAAGTGCTGCAGACCGCCGTTCCCACGCAGCCGCTCTCGGTGTAAGCAAAGCTGGTGCGCGCGCCTCCAATGCCGCCTTCCAATTGCAAGGCTGCGCGTTTGGTGGCGAGAGGCTCGTAGATGCCGTTGACATCGTAAAAGGTCTGGCGGGCGGACAGCGGCCCATAGGTTTCACGTGAAGGTTGCAGGCTAGCCTGGAAACCTACGCCAAAATGTTTGTACAACATCAGGTCGCCGCCAAATCCGAGAAAGAAACCGTGCAAGGTGGGCAGCGACTCGCAATCGGCATCGCCCGAGCCTGGCGTACAAGAGCCAAACGCGTTTAGCGAAGATGCATTATCTATGCCGCCGCTATTCGCGCTGGCCCACGCGCTTCCGAATCCGACGTTCAGATCAAAAGACGTTTGGGCGTTGACTAATGACGCTCCAAACAGTAAGAGGGCTGTCCCAGCGATACTCCATTTAACGGTCGACATATGCCCTGTAGACGTACCAGTTAAATGCAGGTTTCAGGTTAGCGCGAATTTGTAACTTGCTTCGCGATGGAGCTTAGTTGGGAATTAATTGTGGAATCAATTCACAAAACATTACGAACTTAACTTCGCCAGATGTGTTCTACTTCCACTAAGGTGTTCTAAAATCCACCCTGTGGACGATAGCCCGGGCGGGCGCGAACGCGGTATTTCTTGCCGATGTCGGTGACGATTTCCACATTGATTTTCCGAAAGCCATCGTTCGGGTTGGGCTGCGGATAGTAAGTGATGGTGTAGCTGTTGCCCAGATCCTCGCGGATGGATTCGAAAGCCTCCACCTGCTTCTGCCAGGTCTTCGCAAAATATGCCTTGCCGCCGGTGCGTGTGGAGATACGCTTGAAGACATTGCTCGACATCGGATCTTTACTTACGTCGTTGGTGGAGATGACGTAGATGGGTATGCCGTCGTCTTCGGCCACGGCGCGAACGTCGTCGGGGGCGATTAAGCTCGCGTTATCCGGGCCGTTCGAGAAGACGATGATGACCTTACGGCCGGGCACCTTGGCCGCATCGCGCAAGGTAAGGAGCAGGCCGTTATAGAGCGCCGCGTCGTCACCTGCTACCGCTTTGCGAAGGCCAAAGATGGCGTCGTTGCGATCGCTCGTAAGCGGCGCGGGCCGCGAAAGATTGCGGCTGAAGGTGTACACCGCCACCGAATCCGATTTGTCGAGTCCGCGCACGAAATCGGCGATCGCGTCGGACGCGTACACGAATCCGCGATACATATAATTGCTGGTATCGAAGAGCACGAAGACGTTGGTCCCGACGAAAGAATCCGCCCGGACTTCGGTTGCGCCATCCAATTGTTTGCCCACTTCGGCCGTCGCCGCCAGCGGCCGTGTGGATCCGTTTTCCAGCACCTGGACCGGCGGCTTGTTGCCTTCGCCGAAGGTGTTGATCTTCTGCGCGATGCTGTCCTCGGTCAGCCGAAAATCGCTCGGCTTCAGCCCGTTGATATAGTGACCCTTGCTATCGGTGACGGTGAAACTCAGGACCACCATGTCCACCTTGACGCGGAAGGTGGGCCGCTGTTCCTGGGCCAGCAGACTATGAGAAAGGACCGCCAGCACAGCTGCCGCGCCCACCGCCGCGGAAGCCCGTATGAGTACTCGATGATTGACCTTCAAGACCGCCCTCCGAAATATGAAACATCAAAAACCGCTGGACGCTGTCACACGCTTGCGCGACTTCTCGCGCGCTTCATCGCCTACCAGTCGGAGCGAACGCAGTAGCGCAGGCCAGTCTTCCAGATTGGTAGCGAAGATTCGCTCCACGGTCTGGCGCGTCCAATCCGGGACCAAAACATTCAACTCCGCCGGCGAAAGAGACAACTGGTCCGCCAAGGTGGCGTAATACAGCAAATTGGACTCCCAGCTCTCGGCCAGGATCCTGCTGGAATATCCCATCAAGGTCGGAAATGTTCTTAGCCCCAGCAGTTCCGGCGAATAGGAATTCGCAAGAGTGGGCTTGGGCGTGCCGAAGTCGCGCGAAATCGTCTCGTAGTTCAACTGCTGCGGCGACTCGCCGGCTTCACGGCGAATCTCAACCGCGAGCGGCGTAGCGCCTTTATCGGCGGCTAAAACATCCCGCGCGATGGCGAACAATTCGGACGGCATCACGTTATCAAGCGCGGCTTTGACGCGCCCTTCTTCCAGCAGTTCACGCACGTGGGCCACGCGCGCGGGCATGGCGTATTGGCTAAGCGCCTCCAAAAAGGTCTGCTTTCGGTCGGCATTGACCGCGGCTTCGGCCAGCATGGTTTCGGCGTAATCCATGTGCAGCGCCACCCAGTGCAGTTGCCCGGGAGTGACGTTCCACCAGCGCGGGACGGTAGCGGTGAGCAGCAACTGCGGCACCAGGTCGCCCCAGATGAGGGCCTGTTCGCGCGAAGGAATCAAGAAATTTTGCTCGGCGTTGGCCAGTGCGTAAGGCAGGCTCACCAGCGATCCCACCAGTTTTCCGCCGCCGCTGGACGGCCAGCCCGTTCCCAGCACCTCGGTATCTTTCCATGCGGCGCTGTTGCCCTGTATGCCCACGAAATCGTGGCTGCGGACGAACAGCGGGTTGGCGTAGAGCACCTGTGCGCCCGGCGGCGCGTAATGGACGTAGTTAAAGCCCATTAAGGTATCGCGCAGGAATGGCGCCATCAGCGGCCGGATTTCGTCCAGCTTTTTGGGATCTGTTCCCGCTCGCTCGATGAACGCGCGCAGGGTCAGTTTCCTTTCCGCTTCGATATGTTTCTCCGGCCAGAATCCGAAGCTGAGGGAGTTTCGCTCCGTGCCGCTCAAAGAATCGCGCGGAAGCTGAATCTCGGAGATACGCGCCGCAGTTTTGGTGATGAGCGCGCTGTTGGCTTTTTCGCCCTTAGCGACGCTTTCCAGTTGATCCACCAGATCGAAAATCGAAGAGAGCGAAATCAGCCGCTGCGCCTCGAAGATCCGAATCATATCCTCGACCAATTGATTGTGCGTGTCCGAAGTGTCCGGCTGCGAAGTTCCCGCCAGCAGGTCGAGCATGCGATCCTGCGCCGATTCCCCCTTGGGCGAGTTAGTAGCAGCCAGCAGCGTCTGAACGCCCTCCCGGCCTCCGTCAAAGACCTCGCCTTCGTTCTTCACCTTGCTGAACTTCGTGAGAATCGCCGCCAGCGTGCGATCCTGGTCGGCCAGCGCGATGGAGCCTTGCCGGCAGAAGATCTGCCACAGCCCGATCAAAGCCTGCAGAGTCCCGGCGGTGTCCGACCGCAAGCCTAGATCGTGGATTTGATCCACCCCGGTAGCGGTGTCGAGAAACTGGTTGATGGTGCCGCTCGAAACCTCGGACACTTCAGCGAAGAGGGAATACTGCGCGCCTAAGGAGCGGAAGTCGCGCGCCATCCGGTCCGCCGTTTTTGCGTCGAGCGGCGTTGGGCGGTGCCGGTCAACGTCGCTGAGCGCCATGAAAATCTTCAAGGGCTCGTTCTCGGCGGCCTTCCTGCACAAACCGAATAGCGCCTCAATAACGTCGTCGGGATCTTTCCAATTGGCCGCGTCGTGGCTGAGCTTGCTGTCGTATTTGCCGCTACCGGATGGGTGTTCGATGAACAAAGTGCGCCATACATCCAGGCTCCCGGGGATGTGCGGCTTGCCGTTCGGATCCAGACGCAGACGTGCCGTCAGCAGCATCATGTCGGTGTTGGAGCGGAACACGGGGCGGGCCGGACCGGGGCTGGTCACTTTTCCGCGAATAGCTGAATAAAACCGCCTCAGCCGTTCCGGCTCGGTCAGATAATTCTGAACGGGGCCATTGGCGGGATTGGAAGAGATCCGAGAAAGCGCGTCGAAGTAACTGGCCAGCCAGCCGTCGTCCCGCACGATCAGGCGCTCAAAGAAGGGTCCAGGCCGGTCCGGCGCCACTCCTACCAGATCCGCCCAGGCCTTCTCGGAGCGAGCGCCGCCGGGGACCACGGCTTTACCATTCCGGACCTGGAACATGCCGCCATAGAAATCCAAAACATGGGCATAAGCGCGGATTCTTTGAACTGTCGTGCCCTTGCGCAGCTCGTCGGCTACGGTGGGGTCCAGTTTTGAAAGCGCCAGATACAGGCGGCAAAGAGACGGATCGCCGAGAAAAGAGTCGATGAACTCGGCGCCCTGGCGATCTTTCGTCGAGATCCAATAGTCCTGCGTGTAAAGCAGCGGGATTTGGGTGGGCTTGAAGTCGTATGAAAATGGCCGGTTGGTCCGAAGGTCCTGTTCGAGCTCGGCCAGCGGGAAACCGGAATCGATGGTCAAAAAGGCGCGCGAGGCGTTCAGAGTTTCCAGCACCACTTCGCTGCCGCAGCCGCCGCGCATCCGATATCCGAGCACGCGCAGCAGTTCGCCGGTTTGGGTTGAATCGCAAGTCTCCACTTTGATCGCGCCGCTGGAATCGGCCAGTTTTGCCAGTTCCCGAGCCTGTGAAAGATAGCGCACCACCAGCTTCAGGTACTCGGTCTGCTCCAGCACGTCGTTACTGCCGGCGGCTTGATAGCCGTTGGTGACTACGTTGCGCGCCAGCGCGGGTAGCACGTCGTCCGGGGTGATTTCCGGCGCCAGAGCAGCCATGCGCGAGAAAGAACGCAGCGGACCCGGGATAGCAATGGTTTGGGGTTTCGCGGCCGGAATTGCGGAGAGTGGGGGCAGACTGAAGTCGCGGCCGCCGGCGCTCTGGTATTGATCTACGTGATGCTGGGCGGCACTGCGATCACCCGCGAGCAAATCCAGGATCACCAGGCGACGTGCGGCCAACTCTTTTTGCTCGCCGCGCGCGGTGTTCCAGACTTTTTCATACGCTTCACGCGCCGCGGGGTCGTTATGCTGGTCAAGAAATTGCGCGTAGGCTAACTCGGCGTCCATTCCGCCCGTTTGCGCCGCGCGTTGCAAGTACTCGCGCGCTTCGGCGGCGTCGCCCTTGCTTTCCATTTGCCACGCGCGGACCGTAAAATCGTCGGCGGCGCGAGCAACACCTATACAAACGCTTACAAGAGAAATGAATGCCGTTACGAAGGCTTTCATGGAGGGTATGATCCTTTCCCGTCCCGCTCTTGGCTAATTACTGTAGCACTGGGAACGGTGCGAGCGCTGGGAGGGGTGGATCATTCTTTCCTTCCCGGACCCACAAAGTTTAAATGAGCCGAAACCCTGCACCGGTTGGCATCGGGCGCAGACTATTCAGACTTGACCGATAACTGAAGCTCCCCACATCGACGACCGGAGATCTCGTGCTCTTGAACGCGATCAAGGAGGCGCGCCACCGTGGTCCGCGCGGCAGGTCAGCGAAGCAAATCCTCGACAATGGCGTTCGCGGCACCTAAATATTTCGGTCCTTTCTCCCTCCTGCATGCAACTCGCATACAATAGTCCAACGGCCCAAAACACCGCTGTCAGGAGCCTGGGCCCAGGAGACTCTATGCTGCGTTTTCTCACCGCGGGGGTGCTGCTCGCCGCGTCCGCCATGGCTGGCAACACCACGGGCGCGTCCAACGTGACGTTTGATAAGGACGTCCTGCCTATCCTTCAGAAGAATTGCCAGACCTGTCACCGGCCCGGCGAGATCGGCCCGATGGCGTTTCTCAATTATCAAGGCACGCGCCCTTGGGCCAAGGCCATCAAGCAGGCCGTGCTCACCAAGCAGATGCCGCCCTGGTTCGCCGATCCGAGATACGGCCATTTCGCGAATGAGCGCAAGCTGAGCGACGCCGACATCAAGACCATTACTGCGTGGGTGGACGCGGGCGCTCCGGAGGGCAGCGCCAAAGACATGCCGCCGCCCAGAGTTTGGACCGAAGGCTGGAATATCAAACCGGACCTTGTGTTCCAACTGCCCAAGCCCTACACGGTTCCGAAGACCGGCACCATCCAGTACACCTATTTCATCGTGCCCAGCGGCTTGACCAAGGACACCTGGGTGTCGGACGCCGAAGTTCGCGCCGGCAACCGCGCCGTGGTGCATCACGCCAGCGTTTACATTCGCCCGCCCGGTTCCGCTTGGCTCAAGGACGCACCCATCGGCGTGGCCTACGTTCCACCCGCGCGCGGACCGCTCGGCACACATCCGCCGGATGAGA
Organism: Bryobacterales bacterium; assembly: GCA_963725455.1. GTDB lineage: Bacteria > Acidobacteriota > Terriglobia > Bryobacterales > Bryobacteraceae > Palsa-89. Next base: position 29,361 of record CAVRZH010000152.1, on the reverse strand, counting down.
TCGCGAGCCGTCAAGTGAAAATGGATAACGAATGGTTCGTCGGCTATGTGCCGGGCATCCAACCGCAGCGCTATTTCGCGCCGGAGACGGGTGCCGCCAAGCTGATCCCGGCCGGGTCCGACATAGTATTCGAGATGCATTACACTGCTAACGGCAAAGAGGAAGGTGTGGATCAAACCAAAGTCGGATTCGTAGTAGCGAAGGAACCTCCCAAGTATCGCTTGTTGACCATCGGCATCGCGAACGCCGATTTCGCGATCCCGCCGGGCGACCCGAACTACGAAGGCCACGCCAGCGCCACTTTCAACGAGCCCGTCACCGTGATCTATCTTCAGCCGCACATGCACACGCGCGGCAAGGACATGGAGATTCGCTTCCAATATCCCACCGGCGAATTGCAGACCATGCTGAACGTGCCGCACTATAGCTACCTGTGGCAGACCATTTACTACGAGCAGCAGCCGCTCCAGGTGCCCAAAGGAACCAAAGTGGATGTGATCGCGCATTGGGACAACTCAGCCAACAATCCGCTGAATCCCGATCCCACCAAGACCGTCCGCTGGGGCGATCAGAGTTGGGACGAAATGCTGGTGCCATTCGTGGGCGTGCTGGTTCCGCCGGGCGCCGATCCTGCCGCGGTCACCAGTCATCCGCAAGCGGGTCCGGTCGCTGCCAAGTGACAGTCAAGCTGATCCTGGCGGTCTGTTGTCTGGCGCCGGCGCTCGCCGCGCAGAATGACGACGGCTCTCTGCAGCGTAGCGGCGATTGGCCCATGTTCTCGCACGACCCCGCGGGCACCCGCTATTCGCCGCTCGCGCAAATCAACCCGTCCAACGTCGCGAATCTCAAGCTCGCCTGGAAGTATCGATTCCGGTCTGAGAAGGAGATGACCGCGCCGCTGGTCGGCTTTGCCTTTTCCCAAGTGACGCCCATCGTGATCGACGGCGTCATGTATCTGCCCAGCGGCCACCGCGTGGTGGCTCTCGATCCTCAAAGCGGCCGGGAAATCTGGAGTTATGCAGTGACGTCGGGCAAGCCGTCGGCTCGCGGGGTTTCATACTGGCCCGGCGATCGCAACAATCCGGCACGCGTCATCGTTACGGCCGGCAAGACAATGCTGGCGCTGAACGCGCAGACCGGCAAACTGGATCCCGGCTTCGGCAAAGAGGGGCAGGTGGACTTGGTAGTCCCCTATGACTCGCCGGCCACCGTATTCAAGAACCTGATCTTCGTCGGCGCCAATGTTCCCGAGCAACCCGCGACTGGCCAGCCTGGCGATACACGCGCGTACGATGCGCGTACCGGCGCCCTGGCATGGGATTTTCATTCGGTGCCCCGGCCAGGTGAACCCGGCCACGGCACTTGGTCGGAGGATGGCTGGAAGGATCGTACTGGTGTCAACAACTGGGGCTTCTATATGACCGTGGATGCGGACCGCGGCCTTCTCTACACCACGTTTGGAAGCCCAGCCAGCGATTATTACGGCTTCGACCGCAAGGGGAACGACCTGTACGGCAATTCCGTGGTTGCTCTGGACGCAAACACGGGTAAGGTGAAATGGTTTTTCCAGGCGGTGCATCACGATATCTGGGATTTCGATCTGCCGCCCGCTCCGCTGTTGATGGATCTAACCGTCAACGGCAAGGAGATTCCGGCGCTGGTGCAGACCGGCAAAGTGGGATATTTGTACATCCTGAATCGTGAGACCGGCAAGCCCGTATTCGGGATCAAGGAAACGCCGGTGGCGGAAAGCACCGTGCCCGGCGAATTCACCTCTCCGACGCAACCCATCCCGTTGAAGCCGCCGGCCATCGGACGTCACAGCTATGACGCCGCTGACTTAGTAACTGCCGAAGACACGAACGAGGAGCATGCCAAGGCTTGCCGCGAGCTGGTGGAAAAAAGCGGCGGCAAGCTCTATAATGCCGGTCCGTTCACACCCTGGGTGTATCGTGCGCCTGGAGCGCCACCGGTGTCGAGCGTGATGTTCCCAGGGCCGATCGGCGGCACGGACTGGGGCGGCCTTTCATCCGATCCGAAGCTCGGTTATGTGTTTTTGAATTCGTCCGACTACGGAGCCATCGGATGGATCGAGAAGATGCCGCCCGGTTCGAAGGTTCCTTACGATCAGCGCAGCGTATATGGCAGCCCCATCAATTCCAAGTTTTGGGATCGCAAAGTGGACAAAGACGGGCATTTGATGGGCGAATCTAGCTGGCCGTGCCAGAAACCTCCGTGGGGATTGCTCACGGCAGTAAACGCAAACTCGGGCACCATCGCCTGGCAGGTTCGCCTGGGCATCACAGAAGAGTTGCCAAAGGACAAGCAGAACACCGGCCGTGTCAACCTCGGAGGGTCCATCGCTACGGCCGGCGGCCTGATCTTTATCGGAGCCTCCAACGATCGCCGGTTCCGCGCCTTCGATTCTAAGAACGGCAATGAGCTATGGATGACAAAACTTGACTACAGTGCGCTCTCGGTGCCCATCACTTACCAAGGCAAAGACGGCAAGCAGTATGTCGCGGTAAGTGCCTCGGGCGGCGGCGCCATCACCGATCCAAATCCCAGTAACACTGAATCACTGTACGTATTCGCATTACCCTAACATGTCCGAAACTCAAACTCTTGCTAACTGGGTTGTCAAAAGCCACATAGAGGATATTCCCCAAGACGTTCGCCGCGAGGCGTTGCGCGCCATCGTTAATTACACTGGATGCGCGCTAGGCGGGAGTCCGGATGCGGCGGTGAACATTGCGATGTGTGCATTCGCCCCGTTTTTTGGTCCGCCCACCGCGAGAATTCTGGGGCGCGCCGAGCGTGTTGATCCGTTGCACGCGGCGCTGATGAACGGGATCAGCTCGCACGTGTACGATTATGACGACACCACGCCGAAGAATTACATTCATCCAAGTTCACCGGTAGCATCGGCGCTGTTTGCCTACGCGAGCGCGAACAAAGTGAATGGGCGCGATTTTGTGCACGCTTTCATCCTGGGATTTGAGGCCGAGTCACGGATCGGAAATTCCGTCTATCCGGCGCACTACGATGTCGGCTGGCACATCACCGGAACGGCGGGTGTCTTCGGTGCCGCAGTCGCCATTGGAAAATTGATCGGCCTGAACGAGCATCAAATGATCTGGGCCATCGGGCTCGCTGCTACACAGGCGGCGGGATTGCGCGAGATGTTCGGGTCCATGGCCAAGTCCCTGCATCCGGGCCGCGCTGCGCAGAACGGATATGCGTCGGCTTTGCTCGCGCAGGCCGGGTTTACGTCGGGCATCCGTGGCTTGGAGGGTCCCCGCGGCTTTGCGGCGGTGCAAGCGGCCGAATACGATTTATCTAAGATCACGGCCGGGTTAGGTATGGACTTCGATCTGCGCGCCAACACCTATAAACCATTTCCCTGCGGAATTGTGAATCACCCCACCATCGACGGCGCGATACAAATTCATGACGAAAACAGGCTGCCGCCGGAATCCATTCGCGCGGTACGCCTGCGCGTGGCGCCACTCGTTCTGGATCTCTGCAACCAGCAGAACATCACCCGAGGTCTGCAGGGCAAATTTTCCGTGTATCATGGCGCGGCCATCGGCTTAGTGCGGGGCAAAGCCGGAATTCGCGAATACACGGACGAAGCCGTGAACGATCCTGCCATCAAACGGGTGCGTGAGAGCGCAACCGCGGTGGGTGATCCATCCCTCACCGAGGATCAGGCGAACGTCGAAGTAGAATTGGTGTCCGGCGAGAAGATTAGCTGGTTTGTGGAGAAATCGCTCGGCAACGTGAATCGGCCTTTGACCAACCAACAGCTGGACGAAAAGTTCCGCGACCAGGCTGTGATGGCGCTCCCCGCCGCCCAGGTGGAACGGGTGCTGGATCTATGCTGGCGGATCGACCAACTCCCAAACGTAAACGAGCTGGTCCGGGAAGCAAGCGTAGACTGACGCATGCGCAGACTGACGCTCATTTTTTGTATAACGTTCCTGTTCTCGGCCGCCGTTCAAGCCGAGGTCAGCGAAGTCCGCTTTCCTATTGGAGCGGGCGGCGTGGGATTTCTGCCACTGCTGGTCATGCAGAAGTATGGGCTCATCGAGCAGTACGCGAAAGCAGCGGGCATCGGCAACCTGCATGTGCGCTGGATCAATATCGGCGGCCCATCGGTGATGAACGATGCCTTGCTTTCAGGCTCCGCGGATTTCATCGCGGCCGGACCGCCCGCGTTTATCACTTTGTGGGACCGCACTATTACGTCAGCCAAGGTGCGGGGCGTTGCGGCCATGACGTCGCTGCCGATGTATCTGAACACGCGGTCGCCAACGATGAAGAAGCTGGACGACATCACGGACCGTGACCGTATTGCAGTAACTGCCATCAAAGTCTCCATACCGTCGCTCGTGATGCAGATGTACGCCCGTCAAAAATACGGGCCGCGCGACATATATCACTTCGACAAGAACACCGTGACGATGACACACCCCGACGGCGTAATCGCGCTGCTCTCCGGATCCGGCGCCATCGATGCCCACTTCACCTCGCCGCCGTTTGCTCAGCGGGAGCTCAAGGACCCGAGGATTCATACCGTTTTGACCACCGACGACGTCATGGGAGGGTCCACTACGTTTACCATGGTCTCGACGACTGCCCGGTTTCGCGAGCAAAACCCGAAAGTATTCGGAGCCGTGCTGAAGGCCCTGGGAGAGGCAAACCGCAGAATTATTGCCGACAAGAAAACGGCGGCCGAGATCTTGTTGGCATCCACCGGTGGCGAAAAGGGGTTTTCGGTCAGCGAGATTGTGGAAGTGCTTAGCGATCCGCACGTCAAGTTCACCACGGCGCCTGAGAACGTCATGAAGTACGCCGCATTTATGCACGACGTCGGATCCATCCAGAACCGGCCTTCTTCGTGGAAGGATCTCTTTTTTCCTGAAATTCAACGAGCGCCCGGAAGCTGATGCTTGCGGTCCGGGGCGTAACCCTTCAATACCGGAGCAACGATCACTTAGTAACTGCCACTGATCGCGTAAGTTTCAGCGTGCAGGAATCCGATCGATTCGTGGTTCTTGGCCCATCGGGCTGCGGTAAGTCGACATTGCTCAAAGCTGTCGGCGGATATATTCGTCCGGTAGAAGGCGAGATTCTTTTGGACAACGTGCCCGTGAAAGCTCCTGCGCCCGATCGGGTCTTCGTATTTCAGGAGTTCGATCAGCTTCTCCCCTGGAAAACAGTGAAGGAGAATATTGTCTTCGCCCTAACGGCCAGCAGAAAGATGAAACGCCCGGAAGCCGAGCAGCGCGCGCTGGAAAATATTCACAAAGTGAAGCTCACTGAGTTTGCCAACAGTTATCCGCACACGCTTTCAGGTGGCATGAAACAGCGAGCTGCCATCGCACGTGCGCTGGCAATGGAACCGCGCATTCTCTTAATGGATGAACCCTTCGCGGCGCTGGACGCGCTGACGCGTACGCAGATGCAGGAAGAATTGCTGCAACTCTGGCAGGAGACCAAATTCACCGTTCTGTTCGTCACCCATTCGATTTCTGAAGCCATTCGGATCGGCACCCGGATACTGGTGCTGAGTGCGCATCCCGGACAGGTGAAGGCGGAACTGAGCAGTGGATGCAATGAATCCGAGCTGCAGGAGCTGCTCTTCGATGCCTGAAAAGATCAGCGCCTGGAGTCGCGTTTGGAATATCGGCGCCGTCCGAAAGATTTTCCTCCTGATCGTTCTTGCCTTGATCTGGGAAGGATACGCGCGCTGGCTTAACAACCCGCTGCTCTTTCCCACCTTCGTCGACACCCTGAAGGCGTTCTTTTCCGGCATCGCTTCGGGCGAATTGCCGAAAGCCGCGTCTTATACCATTCAAATGCTGCTCAAGGGCTACGCGGCGGGACTAGCGATAGCAGTGGTGCTCACCGCCTTCGCCAGCATGACGCGCATTGGAGCTGACCTGCTCGAAATGCTCACCTCCATGTTCAACCCACTGCCTTCCATCGCACTGCTGCCGCTGGCGCTGATCTGGTTCGGATTGGGCAACGGCAGCATTATTTTTGTGCTCATTCAGGCCGTGCTTTGGACTGTTTCTCTCAACACCTACTCGGGCTTTCGCGGGGTGAGCCCCACGCTCCGTATGGTCGGGCAAAACTACGGGCTGTCGAAGATTGGCTACGTCACGCGCATCTTGATTCCTGGAGCGTTCCCGAGCATTCTCACCGGGCTGAAAGTGGGCTGGGCGTTTGCGTGGCGCACCTTGATCGCGGCCGAACTGGTGTTCGGCGTCAGTTCCGGATCCGGCGGCCTGGGCTGGTACATCTTCGAACAGAAGAATCAGCTTTTGATTCCGAACGTCTTCGCCGGGTTGCTCACCGTAATCCTGTTTGGACTCATCGTCGAGAATCTAATCTTCCGGACCATAGAGAATCGGACCGTCCGCCGCTGGGGCATGCAGGTCTGAGATAGACTATTAGCCGATGAAAACCACCCTGTTTGCCCTTTCATTCGCGGCGCTCGCCACTACCGCCTTTGCGCAAGCTCCGCAACCCGATTTCAGCAAAGTGGAGATCAAAACCACCAAGATCAGCAACAACTTCTACACGCTGGAGGGCCAGGGCGGCACCATCGGCGTGCTGGTGGGGCCGGATGGAGTCTTCATGGTGGACTCGCAGTTTGCGCCGCTGTCGGAGAAGATCGCCGCCGCCATCCACCAGATTTCCGACAAGCCCATTCGATTTATGGTGAACACTCACGTGCATCCAGATCACACTGGCGGCAACGCGAACTTCGCAAAGATGGGAGTGACCATTTTCTCGCGCGATGAACTGCGCTGGCGATTGGCGCATCCACTCCCCGGGGCCGGTGGCGCACCGGGCGTGCCCGCTCCCGCTGAAGCGCTGCCGGTAGTGACTTATGAAGGCCCCGTCACCTTCCATATGGACGGCGAAGAGGTGCATTTGATTCCCATCCATCGGGCGCACACGGATGGCGATACTTTGGTGCATTTCGAGGCCAACGACGTGCTGATGACGGGCGATTATTTCCGCTCGCTCGGTTTTCCAAACATCGACCGCAACAACGGCGGATCGCTCAACGGAATGCTGGAGGGGCTCGGCATTACCATCGGCATGGCCGGTCCCCACACCAAGATTATTCCGGGGCACGGCGTTACGGTGGACCGCGCCGGGCTGATCGCGCATCGCGACATGATTCTGGCCATTCGCGACAAGGTTGCCGCTATGGTACGTGAAGGCAAGACGGTGGATGAAGTTCTGGCAGCCAAGCCTACGTCGGATTACGATGGGATTCCAAGTGCGTCCACCACCTCCGAGCGCTTTGTCCGCCAGCTATACGCGGAGCTGAAAACCAACTAAAATCAAAGAATCATGCTTCGAGTTGTGCTGGCCGGTGTGATGGTGTGCGCCGCGGCTTTTCCTGCCCAGCGGCCTCAGTTCGCATTGCGTGACACACGCAACGTGGTTCACTCTTCAGATGAATGGAACGGAAAGAAGGCGGTTGTCGTATTCTTTACGACGACGGATTGCCCATTGAGTAACAATGAAGTTCCAGAAATGAACCGGACACGGCGGGATTACGAAAGCCGGGGCGTGGCGTTCTACGCGGTGCAAGCGGATACTACCATTGCCGACGCCGACGTGATGCAGCATACCAAGGACTACCAGTTTTCTTTTCCGGTGCTGTTCGATCCCCACCAGATCCTGACAAAGATGACCGGGGCGACCACCATTCCCTCGGCTGCCGTGCTGACGCCGGACGGAACGCTGCTTTACCTGGGACGGATCGACAATCTTGTCGAAGATTTCAACATCCGTCGGCAGGTGCCGACTAAATTCGATTTGCGGGAGGCTCTGGATGCTGTGCTGGCGGGCAAGCCGGTTCCTAACTCCCGGACTAAGGCGTTTGGATGTGCCATCACGCCGGTGCAGTCCAGCCGCTTGAATTCGAGGTAAGTCAAATGAAACAATTCGGGGCCATCGTGTTGTTGGCGCTGCCGTTCGCCGCTGGCGCCGCAACCGTACCCACCTTCAACAAAGACATCGCACCAATTCTTTATGCCAACTGCGCCAACTGCCACCGTCCCGGCGAAGTAGCGCCGTTTTCTTTGCTCACCTATCAGGATGCCGCAAAACGGGCGTCCTTGATCGCCGGTGCGGTGGGTGGCCGCTTTATGCCTCCCTGGAAGGCTGAGCCCGGCTACGGCGACTTTCTGGGTGAGCGCCGCCTCACGGATGCGCAAATCGCTCTGATTCAAGAATGGGCGAAAGGCGGCACACCCGAAGGCGATCCAAGTTTGAAGCCGGTGCCGCCGAAGTTTGTCGATGGGTGGCAGGGCGGTCAGCCGGATCAGGTGCTGACCATTCCGGTGAAATACTCGTTGCCCGCGGGTGGTCCCGATCAGTATCGTTGCTTTGTTCTGCCCACCGGCCTGGATCACGACGTATACATTTCGGGAACCGAATTTCGTCCGGGAAACCGCAAGATCGTGCATCATGCGCTGGTGTTTTTGGATGCAAGCGGTAAGGCTCGGGAACTAGCTGCTGCGAGTCCCGATGGAAGCTATCCGTGTTTCGGAGGGCCTGGATTTCCCGCTGCTGGATTGGTGGGAGGATGGGCGCCCGGATTCACGCCGCCGCCGCATGACCCGAACCTTTCCATCCCGCTTCGCAAGGGAATGGATCTGGTGATTCAGATTCACTACCATCTATCGGGAAAGCCGGAGCAGGATCAATCGTCTTTCGGGCTCAGTTTCTCAGGGCCGCCGTCGAAAGGCCGCACGTCCGTTCTGCTGTTCGATCATCATCTCGACATTCCGCCGGGCGATCCGCACTATGTTGCCAAGGCGTCGCTGACTCTACCGCGCGATGTCCAACTCATCGGCGTAACTCCACACGCGCACTATCTCTGCAAGGACATGAAAGTGACGGCCACCTTGCCGGATGGTTCCACCAAGCCGCTGATCTGGATCAAGGACTGGGATTTCAATTGGCAGAACGCCTATCGTTATAAAGATCCAATCGATCTGCCTAAAGGGACCCGGGTCAATCTGGAGTACACGTACGACAACTCCGACAACAATCCGCACAACCCGGCGCATCCGCCGGTGCGCATTCACTGGGGCGAGCAGACCACCGACGAAATGGCTCTGGTATTCCTGACCGTGGTGGTGCCTACGCGCGATGACATTCGCGAACTCCACCGCGAGGTGAACCAGCAGTATGTGGACCAGTTCTTGAGCCAGGTTCACACTTTGCAAGATTTGCCGTACGAAATGATCTCGCCGGAGGCTGCTGGAAAATTGACGGCAGTGTTCAAAATGTTCGACAAAAACGGCGACGGAAAGCTAGACGACGACGAGCGCGCCGCGATGCTGACGTTTATCCGCAACGTCCAGGAGCGCCGGGAGCAAAAACGCGAACCGCAGTAATTGTTCTTAGCGGCTCGGGAGTGCGTACGCGATGTAGGCCCCGGCCCGTTCGGCAGCCGGGCCATTCATCATCCCGTTTCCGGCTGCGACGCAGATAACCACGTACTCGCGTCCGTTAACTTCGTACACGGACGGCACGGCTTCGGCCCCCTCTGGGAGGCTGGTTTCCCAAATCACTTTGCCGGTGTCCCGATCGTAGGCCCGGAACTTGCGATCCGACGTAGTGGCTGAAAATAGCAAGCCCCCGGCGGTGGCCGCCACGCCGCCGCGCGGAAAATGACTGCCGGTATTGGTGTGGCCTTGAGCCGCCAGCGAAGTGACTTCGCCGAGCGGCACCTGCCATTTGATGACACCCGTGTTCAGATCATATGCCGTCAACTGCGACCATGGCGGACCAATCGCTGAAAGGCGATTACTGGTGAACAGAAAGTCCACCGGCGCCCAGAAGCGTTGTGGCCCATCGCCCGGCGAAGCTGCCGCCGCAACAGGCTGCTGTTCCGGTGCTCTCGAGGGCGCGGCCGATGCCGCCGATGGATTCGCAAGATAGGCCACCAGGGCATTGAGGGCGCGCGGATTCAGCTGCGAGAAGGCCGGCATCCGGCCCTGGCCATTTGTCACCGTCGCCTTCATCTGATCGGCTGTGAGGCGCTTCGTCACGTCCACCAGCGAGGGGAAGGCCCCAGCTTGACCCGCCCGATCCGCTCCGTGACATCCCGCGCAATTCTGCGAATAAATCGCAGCGCCCTGTTGCTCTGGTGTGGCCGCCCCCACAACCGCCATGGCGCCGCCGCGCGGCATGTGAGTGTCAAGTTTGATATAGGTGGGCAGTTCCTTCGATTGCACATAGAGCAGTCCGGCCGATGGATCCACCGCCGCGCCGCCCCAATTGGCTCCGCCGTTGTGCCCCGGCATTTCGATGGTCCCGCGCAAACTAGGCGGTGTATAGACTCCTTCGTTACGAGCGCTCAAAATCTTGTCACGCAGGCTGGCGCGCTCCTCCTCGGGAATAAACGGATTGATATCGTCGGCGCTGAATTTCTGCCGCGCGAACGGTGGCGGCGCGGTTGGGAACGGCTGCGTCGGCCAGGACTGCTCGCCGGGCACATCCGACTTCGGGACGGGGCGTTCTTCGATCGGCCATAGCGGCTCGCCCGTCACACGGTTGAATACGAACAGAAACCCCATCTTCGTGGGCTGCGCGACGGCGTCCACCATTTTGCCGTTATGCCGAACCGTCAGCAGTTTGGGCGCAGCGGGCAAATCGTAATCCCAAAGATCGTGATGCACGAATTGAAAATGCCACAGCCGCTTACCGGTGCGCGCGTCCAGCGCGACTAGAGAATTGCCGAACAGGTTCTGCCCTTTGCGATTGCCTCCGTAGAAATCGTAACTGGGCGACGCGAGCGGAATATAAACTATTCCGCGCTTTTCATCGAGCGTCATCTCGCTCCAGTTCTGAACGCCCCCTACGGTCTTCCAGGCATCCGGCGGCCAGGTGTCGTATCCGAACTCGCCCGGATGCGGAATGGTATGAAACACCCACGCCAGTTTGCCCGTGCGCACATCGAACGCGCGAATCGCGCCAGGATTCGAATCGTAATCCGCGCCGCCAGCCGAACCGAGAATCAGCAGGTTTTCGAAAACGCGGCCGGGCGTGTTGTTCTGAACGCGAACCAGCGTCTTCGGATCACGCCCGTCGAAGCCCACGCGAATATCCGTACGCCCGTTCTCGCCGAACGACGGGATCAACTCACCGGTGCGGGCATCCAGGGCAACCAGATAATTGCTCACACAGTAGAAAATGCGCCGATCCGAGCGGTCCTTGCTCTCCCAGTAATTGATCCCGCGCGCGGTGACGGCTCGCGTGTTGTTGGGATGAACCCAGATTTCGCGTCCCGTGGCGGCGTCCAGTGCGACCAGGGAATTACTCTTGGCCTGAACGTACATGATGCCGTCGACGATGACTGGATTAAAGTCGTAACTGTTCTTGTCGCCGGTGGGATAGGACCACGCCACCTGCAGCTGATTCACGTTCGATTTATCGATTTGCCTAAGGGCCGAATACTGAGCCGAATCGGGCCCGCCGAGATAATCGGACCAGGTAGTATAAGAGCGATCGTCTGCGGCGAACAGTGCAGCCAGACTGCAGAGGCCCAGAACAGAGTACATGCGAAGCCGCATCAGGACTCCTTCCGGTAGGAGAATATCACTTTAATTTCAGCTGGTGGGCGAGTGGCAGGGCGTTCCGTTAATTTGCCGAGGGCCGCTCAGCGTGGTCGATCACCAGCATTTCGATTGGGGCCCTTTGCGGCTCTAGCTTGAGACCGAGTTGCTCTTGCAGAGCGGTGAAGATATCCACGCCATTGGAATCGGCTGCCGGTGGGCCGCCGTAATCGGGAGTCCAATCCAATGTGAAGTCGTAGGAGCCTCGAAGGCCGGTTTTGTCCAACACGGGCCGTCCCACGCTGTAGTACAGATTACCTGCCAATTGTTCCATGGTTGCTTTTGTGAACGTCATCCGTGCGTTTCGACCGCCGCTACCCGTTTGCCGGTATTCGTCGGCTGTGCTTTCCTTGAGCTTCGGTCCGTTTTTGCCGACAACCAGAGCATATGTAGGCAGTACCTTGGTCTCCATGTGTACCTTCAACTGAAACCGATCCGCCAGCAACGCCCGAAACATTCGTCTGAGATCGTCCTGAGTGGGAGCGGTCTCACCGGGGGCATTTGCTTGCAGGTCATAGCGCTCAGAGTTCATCCAGCTTTGCTCTCCAGTGATCTGGTAACGGTCGTGATGGTACGCGTCGCCGATCAAATCGATCAGGCTCAGCGCCACCAACCTGATTCGTGCCCCCGAAAACTTGCCGCCCATCATTAGGACTTCTCCTTTGTGCGGCCGGATGGATGCAACTTCGAACGTCATCGGCGTTCGGGGTTGCGGCTGCGCGCGAAGTTGAGGCGCTGCCCAAAGTGCAGTTGCAATGAGTAGGACGAATGCAGCTATCACATCGCCTCTCAACTTGTTATAATAAACCTTCATGCATTCCGCCCATCACCATCATCACCGACACTTTTGGCGATCGGCGGCAATTTAACGAAGTTTTGGAAGAGAACAAACCGCCCGCCGACACCCTGGCGGGCTTTTTTATTGGTATGGACTTATCTGGCTGGTTTGATTAGGTTAAGACAAATGACTCTCGACTTTAGCAAACTGAACGGTCTGATTACGGCCGTCATTCAGGATCATGCCACCGGCCGCGTGCTTATGGTCGGCTTCATGAACGAAGAGGCGTTTCGGAAAACAGTGGATTCGGGGTACGCTACCTTCTTCAGCCGTTCGCGCAACAAGCTTTGGCTCAAAGGCGAATCGTCGGGGCACAAACTGGTGGTCAAGAATATTTCGACGGACTGCGATCTGGACGCTTTGCTGATCCAAGTGGAAGCGCTCGGCCCGGGGGTTTGCCACGAAGGTTATCAGAGCTGTTTCTTCCGCAAGCTGGAAGGCGGGGATTGGAAAGAGTCCGAGCCGCGGGCGTACGATCCGGAAGCCGTGTATGGTGGCAAATCGTGAAACTGAAGCTGGGGATTCCCAAAGGCAGCCTGGAGAACGCGACCATCGATCTGTTCCGGCGCGCGGGTTTCAACATTACCACCAGCTCGCGATCGTATTTTCCGGCCATTGACGATCCCGAAATTGAATGCATGATGATCCGCGCGCAGGAGATGGCGCGCTATGTCGAAGACGGCGTGCTGGACGCGGGCCTTACCGGACGGGACTGGATTGAAGAGAGCGAAGCGAACGTTCACGCCGTGGCGGATCTCATCTACGCCAAACAAAGCTTCGGCAAAGTGCGCTGGGTGCTGGCGGTGCCCGAAGCGTCGCCATTCCAGAGCGTAAAGGATCTGGAGGGGAAGATTATTGCAACTGAGTTGGTAGCCACCACGCGCCGCTACCTCAAGAAGAACGGTGTGACTGCCAAGGTGGAATTCAGTTGGGGCGCGACGGAAGTGAAGCCGCCGGTGCTGGCCGACGCAATTGTGGAAGTAACGGAGACCGGTTCGTCGCTGCGTGCCAACAAACTGCGGATCGTCGAGACGGTGCTGGAATCGAACACGCAGCTTATTGCCAATGTCGACGCCTGGAAAGACGCCGAGAAGCGCCGCAAAATGGAGGACATTCATCTGTTGCTGGATGGGGCGATCAATGCACTGGGCCGCGTTGGACTGATGCTGAACGTTCGCAAGGAATGCCTGCCGGCGGTCCTTGGCATTTTGCCCGCTCTGAAGAAGCCGACCATTTCGAACTTGAGTGATGACGAATGGGTTGCGGTGCATACGATTCTCGAAGAGATCACCGTTCGCAATATCATTCCAAGGCTGAAGGAAGCAGGCGGCCAGGGAATCGTCGAATATCCGCTGAATAAGATTGTGATGTGATGCTCAGAACCATTTCACTTAGCGAAGGGCAAGGCTTCGTAACACGAAAAGCGGTGCGCCTGGCGGAGGCCGAGCAGGTGGTTGCGCCAATATTGGACGCGGTGCGCAAGCGCGGCGATGCAGCAGTGCTGGAGTACGCGCGCAAGTTCGACGGCTTCGAGGGGCCGAGCCTGACAATTTCCACCGCTGGGCCGGGCGTTTCCACCGAATTCCAGACCGCGCTCGAAACGGCATCGAGGAATATCCGCGAATATGCGGCGCTGCAAGTTCCGCCCGAGACGTGGGTGGAGCTTCCCGATGGCCGGCGCTTGGGCTCCGTGGTACGGCCGCTGGAATCCATGGGTGCGTACATTCCCGCCGGCCGTTATCCGCTGCCTTCCACTTTGTTGATGACCGTGATTCCGGCGCAGGTGGCTGGGGTGCGGACCACTTGTGTTACATCGCCGCATCCCAGCGCCGAAATTCTCGCGGCGGCCAGGTTTCTGGGGATCGAGAACCTTTTTCGTATCGGAGGCGCGCAGGCCATCGCGGCGCTGGCGTTCGGCACGGAGACCGTTCCGAAGGTGGATCGCATTGTGGGTCCAGGAAACATTTATGTTGCCGCCGCCAAGAAATTATTGGCTGGCGAGGTTGGGATCGATTTTGTAGCCGGCCCCACGGAGATTGTGATTATTGCCGATGATGCCGACCCGCGTTACATCGCCGCCGATATGCTGGCGCAGGCCGAGCACGATGTGGAAGCTTCGGCGATTTTATTGACGACGTCGCGATCCCTGGGGGAGCGCGTGGTGCTGGAGGTTTCGCGCCAGTTGGAATCACTGCCTACTTCGCCTGTGGCTTGCGAGTCCATTCGCAATAACAGCGCTGTGATTCTGTGCCCGTCGATGGATGCTGCGGTGGATGCATCGAACCAGCTTGCGCCGGAACATCTGGCAATTTACGACGCCAGTCTGTTGCCGAAGATCCAGCACGCGGGCAGCGTTTTTATCGGTCCGGCCAGTCCGGAAGCCGCGGGCGATTACGCCACTGGTCCGAATCATGTGCTGCCTACGTCGGGCGCGGCGCGGATTCGCGGCGGACTATCGTCGGCTGATTTCGTGAAGGTGATCTCGGTCCAGGAATTGACGTCGAATGGCTTGCGGCAGTTGGCGCCGGCTATAACTACGTTGGCGCGCGCGGAAGGCTTGGAAGCGCACGCGCGTTCCGTGGAGGTCCGCCTTGGCAAGTAAGCGAATCGATTTGCCGCCGGGCGTTTTGCAGCCGCGCGACGCGGTGCTGAACATGGCGCCCTATTCGCCCCCCACGGGCGGGCGGGCCGGAAAGCTTCGCCTGGATTTCAATGAGAATACCGTGGGCGCGTCGCCCAAGGTCATCGAGTATCTTCGCGAGCACCTAAGTGAAGCCGGACTCGCCGTCTATCCCGAGTATGGCGAGATCAAGCAGGAGCTGGCGCGGTTCTTTGGCGTGGAAGCAGACGATTTCATCCTGACCAACGGAACGGACGAAGCGATTCAGGTGCTGATCAACACGTATATCGACGATGGCGGCGAGGTGCTTCTGCTTCGCCCATCCTACGCGATGTATCGGTTTTATTCTGAAGTCGCGGGGGCAAGCATCCGTGAGATTCCTTATCGAGCGCAGAAGCTGGCGTTTCCGCTCGAAGAGCTGCTTGACGCGATCCGGCCTTCGACGCGCGCCATCTTGATCGCGAATCCGAACAATCCCACGGGCACCGGTACGTCCCGAGCAGGCATTGAACGAATCTTAGAGAAGGCTACAAATGCCGCGGTTTTGATTGACGAAGCCTATTATGAATTTTCCGGCGTGACTGCGCTCCACCTGCTGAACGACTATCCGAATCTGTTCGTCAGCCGGACATTCTCGAAGGTCTACGGCATGGCGGCGATTCGCCTGGGCTGCCTGTTTTCTCAATCCGGCAATGTCGATTTTCTGCACAAGGCTCAGTCGCCTTACAGCGTAAACATGCTGGCGACGATGGCCGCGCACGCCGCGATCCAGGACAAAACCTATATCGAAAAGTACGTCACCGAAGTGCTGGCCGCGCGCGAGTTGCTGTATGTCGGCTTGGAGAAGCTCAACATTCCCTACTACGAAAGTAAGGCGAACTTCGTGTTATTTGAAGCTGGCCAGCGTGCGGTTCCGGTGCGCGACGAGCTGCGGCGGCGAGGCGTGCTGGTGCGCGATCGTAGTTATGAGATTCCGGGCTGTGTCCGGGTTACGGTGGGCACGCGCGATCAGATCCGCCGATTCCTGGCCGAACTGGAGCAAATCTGGTGAGCTCCGTTATGAGGGACCAGATGCTGGTGTTCGATATGGATGGCGTCTTGGTGGACGTCACCGATTCGTATCGCGAGACGGTGGTCCGGACCGTGGAACATTTCACCGGTAAGACGATTTCGCGCGATTCGATCCAGGATTACAAAAATCAAGGCGGCTGGAACAATGACTGGCTATTGTCGCAGAAGATTTGCCACGATCTGGGCACGGAGATCCCCTTCGCAACGATCGTTGAATATTTCAATTATCTGTTTCTGGACCAGGGGATGATCCACCGCGAGCGGTGGCTGCCTCGCGACGGGTTTCTCGATCGGTTGGGCACGCGTTTCGACTTCGCCATCTTCACCGGGCGCACGACGGAAGAAGCCGAGATTACGCTGAATCGGGAGGGCGTGCGCGATCGGTTTCTTCTGGTCTCCGCCAACGATGTGGAGTGCGAAAAGCCGGCGCCCGACGGATTGCTGAAGATCGCGGCCATGCATCCAGGGAAGAAGCTGCTTTATATCGGTGATACCGTCGATGACGCGCGCTGCGCGAAAGCGGCGTATGTGCCTTTTATCGGCATTGCTGCGCGCCACAGCCCGCGCCGCGAAGAGCTGCTGGACCTGTTGAGGTTGGAGGGCGCGATTCAGGTGATCGAGGATATTAATGAGATCGGCTAGCGTCCAAAGGGATACCAAAGAGACGCGAATCAAGGGTTCATTGAAAATCGAAGGACGGGGCCGCTATGAGATTTCCACGGGTATTCGATTCTTCGACCACATGCTGGAGCTATTTACCAAGCACGGCGGGTTCGATCTCAAATTGAACGCCGTTGGCGATCTGGATGTAGATCAACACCACACCGTAGAGGATGTCGGTATCGTGCTCGGGCAGCTTGTGTCGAAGGCGCTGGGTGATCGCAAAGGGATCAATCGCGCTGGGTATTTTGTGATGACGATGGACGAGACTCTGGCCGTGGTTGCGCTAGATCTCGGAGGCCGGCCGGCTCTGGTCTATGACGATAAGGTGAGAGTTCGGCTGGTTGGTGATTTGCAAACGGAACTGGTGGAAGATTTCTTCGGCGGGTTCGTCAACCATGCGGGCGCGAACCTGCATGCGAAGGTTCTCTACGGCCGGTCCAACCATCACAAGGTCGAAGCCATCTTCAAGTGTTTCGCACGGGCGCTGCGCTATGCCTGTTCCAAAGACGCGCGCCTGAAAGAACAACTGCCGTCCACTAAGGGACTCCTATGATTTCCATCCTCGATTATGGGGCGGGGAATCTGCGGTCGGTCCAAAATACGCTCTCGGAAATCGGCGCGGAGTATGAGCTTGTTCGCGACGTGGCGGCTCTGAGTCGCGCGACTAAGATTATTCTTCCAGGCGTCGGACATTTTGGGCAGATGATGCGGGCGCTGGATCAGATGCTGGTGCGGGAAGCGCTGCTCGATCGCATCCGCGCGGGGGTTCCGTTTCTCGGTATTTGCCTCGGGCTGCAGGCGCTGTTCGATTCGAGTGAAGAAGCTCCTGAGGAGCGCGGGCTCGGTTTATTTCAAGGGGAGATCCGGCGCTTTCCGGCCACCGCGCGCGTGCCCCACATGGGATGGAACGAGATTGAGCCGCGGAATGTGGCCAAGCTTGTTGCAAATCTGGCGCCGCATCCCTATTTGTACTTCGCGCACAGCTACTACGCGCCGTTGATCGACGCGACCGCCGCTACTTGCGAATACACGGTCCCCTACACCGCGGTGCTGGAAATGAAAAATATCTTTGGTGTTCAGTTCCATCCTGAAAAGTCCGGACCAATCGGATTGCAGGTTGTCCGCAACTTTGTCGAAATTTAGCGATGCTAGCCAAGCGTATTATTCCGTGCCTGGATGTTACGGGCGGCCGCGTGGTGAAAGGCGTGAATTTTGTGGGCCTGCGCGATGCGGGCGATCCGGTAGAACTGGCCGAGCGCTACAACGGGCAGGGCGCGGACGAGTTGGTGTTCCTCGATATCACGGCATCCAGCGACGCGCGTGAAATCATGGCCGACGTCGTGGCGCGCACCGCGCGCAAAGTTTTTATCCCGCTGACCGTGGGCGGCGGGATTCGATCCATCGCTGATGCCCGTAAGATCCTGATGTCGGGCGCCGACAAGGTGAGCGTGAACACCGCGGCCGTACGGCGTCCGAAGTTGATTACCGAGTTGAGCGAAGAGTTTGGCGCGCAGGCAGTGGTGTTGGCGATCGATGCCCGACGAAATACAAACAACAGCTGGAATGTTTTTACGCGCGGCGGCCGCGACGACGAAGGTCTCGACGCAATGGAGTGGGCGCTGGAAGGCGAGATGCTAGGTGCGGGCGAGATTCTGCTTACTTCGATGGACACCGACGGTGTGCAAACCGGCTTCGATTGCAAGCTAACCCACGCGGTATCGCAAACCACGCACATTCCCGTGATCGCCTCAGGCGGAGCCGGGAAGCCCGAAGACTTTGAGCGAGTGCTCACTGAAGGCTGCGCGGATGCGGCGTTGGCGGCCTCTATCTTTCATTACGGGACGTACACCGTGAAAGATCTCAAGGACTATCTGCATCTGCATAACGTTCCGGTGAGGCCCGCGCCATGAAGGCAAAGCTGTGATCATCCCTTGCATCGATCTGATGGACGGCAAGGTGGTGCAGTTGGTGCAAGGGCGCGAGAAGGCGCTTGAGGCCGGCTCGCCGCTGGAAATGCTGGCCAAATTCGCGGCTTTTCCTCAGATCCAGGTGATCGATCTGGATGCGGCCATGAACAAAGGTTCGAACGACGCGTTGGTGGAACTAGTTGCGCGACGAGCAATGGCGCGAGTGGGCGGCGGTGTTCGTTCACCCGAACGTGCCCGAGCGCTGATTGAACAAGGTGCGTATCGCGTCATTGTTGGCACCGCTGCCTTCGATCGCGAGAGGCTGACCGAGATCGCCGATGCCGTGGGCCCGGACCGGCTGATGATTGCGCTGGATTCGAAAGGCGGCAAAGTGGTAACGCACGGCTGGCAGGAAGCCACCAACGTCACCGCCGAAGAAATGCTGCGCCACTTGGAGCCTTATTGTTCGGGATTCCTCTGCACCTACGTCGATAAAGAAGGCATGTTGCAAGGCACCGACCTCGATTGGTTCCGAAGGCTGCGCGCGGCCACGAATCACGAGCTCACCGCGGCCGGCGGCATCACGACCATCGAAGAAATCCGGGAGCTGCAGAAGCTAGGGATTCACGCGGCGCTGGGGATGGCCATCTATACCGGCCGCCTGAATCTGGATGAACTGGCTGTCTTAAACACGTAGCTCGCTTGGGTGCTCCACCCAATAGTCGGGCTCCCAGCGTGCCATTTCTTCGCGCTGCCCGTAGCCCCATAGCACCGCGCAGGTCTTCACGCCAGCGCGCCGGCCGGCTTCCATATCGGTGGGGGAATCACCGATGAACAGGCATCCTTCGGGCTTCACGCCGAAAACCTGTAGCGATGCCAGAATCACATTCGGCTCGGGCTTCGCCGGAAAACCATCGGTCCCCTGGACGTGATGGAAGTAGGGGAGCAGCCCGAACATTTCAAGCACCGCGCGTGTGGTCGGAGTGCCCTTGGTTGTCGCCGTGGATTTCCTGCCGGGCAGCGTGGCCAGAGCCTCCGAGATTCCCGGATATGGTTTGGTCGATGCGTGACAGCGCGCCAGATAGAGCGCGCGATATTCGGCGATCATCTGGTCCATGTGCTCGCGCGTCCGATCTGGAAAGAGATCCTGGAACAGATCGTAGAGATGGCGGCCGATATAGGTCCGCAGGAACTCCTCGCTCACATCGTTCCGCGGCGTGGATTCCAGTACACCCCGAATGGCGCCGCAGATGTCGGTCGCGGAGTCGAGCAGCGTCCCGTCCACGTCGAACAGGTAGACAGGAAACTCGGGAATCACTCGTTTATGAATCGGCTTAAGCCGGCTGCGGCCGTTCGCCGCCCAGCAGGCCGGTACCAGGGAGCTTGCCGCCCTCCGGCCGGATCACCTGCTGCTTTTCGCCGTCGCTTGGAGGCATCGTCTTGGGACGCACTGGCGTTGTCAGGACGCCGCCCTCGATCAGGAGCCGCACTTCAGCGCCATCCAGGACTTCGCGTTCGAGCAACGCTTCGGCCACTCGCGCCAGACCATCCGAGCGTTCCTCGATGATCTTGCGGGCGCGGTCATAACCTTGATCCACCAGCTTGCGAACCTGCTCGTCAATCAAGATCGCGGTCGCCTCGCTGTAATCGCGATGCTGGGCGATCTCACGCCCCAGGAAGATCTGCTCTTCCTTCTTGCCGAAGCTCATGGGACCCAGTTCGCTCATGCCCCACTCGCAAACCATCTTGCGAGCCATGTCGGTGGCGCGTTCAATATCGTTGCCCGCGCCGGTGGTGATGTGGTGCATGAAAATCTCTTCCGCGATGCGGCCGGCCATCAAAATGGCGAGCTGCGCTTCGAGATACCCCTTGTTGTAGGAGTGCTTGTCGTCGATCGGCAATTGCATGGTAAGACCGAGAGCCATCCCGCGAGGAATGATGGTCACTTTATGCAGCGGATCGGCTTCGGGAATCATGGCCGCCACCAGCGCGTGACCAGCCTCATGATAGGCCGTGTTGCGCTTCTCGTCGTCGCTGATGATGAGGGACTTGCGTTCCACGCCCATCATGACCTTGTCTTTGGCCAGTTCAAAATCGAACTGTGTGACCACTTTGCGATTCTGGCGGGCTGCAACCAGCGCGGCTTCGTTCACCAGATTGGCCAGGTCCGCACCCGCGAATCCCGGCGTGCCGCGCGCAACCACTGTCAGATCCACGTCATCGCCCAGCGGCGTCTTTTTGGTGTGGACGCGCAGAATCATTTCGCGACCTTTGACGTCGGGACGGCCCACCACTACGCGCCGGTCAAACCGGCCCGGCCGCAGCAATGCGGGATCCAGAACGTCGGGGCGGTTGGTGGCCGCCACCAGGATTACGCCTTCGTTCGATTCGAATCCATCCATCTCGACCAGCAACTGGTTCAACGTCTGCTCGCGCTCGTCGTGACCACCGCCCAAGCCCGCGCCGCGATGACGGCCGACAGCGTCGATCTCATCGATGAAGATGATGCACGGTGCATTCTTCTTGCCTTGCTCGAACAGATCGCGCACGCGGCTGGCGCCGACGCCCACGAACATTTCGACAAAGTCCGATCCGGAAATCGAGAAGAACGGAACGTTCGCCTCGCCCGCGATGGCGCGCGCGAGCAAAGTCTTGCCTGTTCCGGGAGGGCCGATCAGAAGCACGCCCTTGGGAATGCGGCCGCCCAGCTTCTGGAACTTTTGCGGTTCGCGCAGGAACTCGATAATCTCCTGCAACTCTTCCTTGGCCTCTTCCACGCCCGCCACGTCCTTGAACGTGACTTTCTTCTGCTGGGACGAATGCAGGCGGGCGCGGCTCTTGCCGAAGCTCAGAGCCTTATTCCCGCCGCTCTGCATCTGCCGCATCATGAAGATCCAGAACGCCAGCAACAGGACGAACGGAATGGCATTGATCAGAATGGAAACCCAGCCGCTACCCGCTTCCTTGGTGTAGTGGATGTCCACACCCTTGGCGAGCATCGCATCGTCCAGATTTTGATGGACGTTCGGAATTACCGCGTGCAGTTCCTGGTTATCATCCTTGTACGTGCCGTGCAGGTCGTTACCGCTGATGCTCACGGTCTTGATCTTGCCCGCGTTCACATCGTTCATCAACTGCGTGTACGAGAGCTGGGCGTCGGGCCGCGACTTCGTGCTATGGACCACCGTCCAAAACAGCACCACAACCACGATGATGACCACCCAGAATATGGCGGTCTTAAAATTTGAATTATTCATGCCTTCTCCCTACACGTGGGGCTACGGTACACCCATTGGCTTGGACGCTACAGCTGGCCGGATCGATTCGAAAGTTACTGTCCTGTTTCTTCAACCTGGAGCACTGAGCGAGTCTCAGGTCCCGTCGCGAATTCGGCGGCGGCACCGAACCGTCTGGCCCAAACAATGGTCTCATTATAGGTGATAATCGGCCAGTTCCGGCGTTCCCACAAGGGTATCCTGGCTTCCTGAAAGAAAAACTTGATCTTTTCCGGCTTGGATTGCCCAACTCTTCGGTACTGGTCACCTGGTCTCCAGTTACGCAGCTCCAGGCTGGGTGCGCCTCTGCCCCCGCGGAAACGCTGCCAGTCCAGTTCATTCACCACTGTAGCACAGGGCCGGGTTGCTCCCGGATTTGCCGCTTGTTTCTCTAGCACCTGCAACGTAATACGGGCAAGGGAGCCGGGGAGTTCCACTGATCCCGGGACCTGCACGCGAATCGAAAAATCGGGACTATCGACCAACCCCTGGCTGGCCGGCGCCAAACGGATGAAATCGAAGGAGCGGCAGATGTCCAGGCCCGGTGCCTGGAAGCGATCGTGCCCGTTAGGTGACCGGGCCATCTCGAGCACTCGTTCCACGTGGGCGAAATCGAGCGAACGGTGATTGCCCAGCGCTAACGCGACGGCCTGCCTAACACGTCTCCGAGCGAGCGCGGGCGGAACGCTGGCAAGCTCCGAAATGGCAATCACCTGGGATTGGGGATTGGGGATTGGGGATTGGCGAAAGAGCAGTTCGTCTTCCCAGTAGGCTTCATCGTCGCGGGCGAGGGTGGCGAGGTTCGCTAAAGCGGTGTCGAGTTGCGGATTGAAAGCGCCGCGCAGAAGCGGCAGGACCTCGTGACGCAGGCGATTGCGGGCGTAGGTTCGATCCTGGTTGGTTTCGTCTTCCTTCCAAGCGATCCCGCGCTGGCGTAGCCAAGCCTCGATTGCGGCGCGGTCGATTTCGAGCAACGGCCGGACGATGCCTTCGCTCGTCACGGGCAGAATTCCGGAGAGGCCGGTGAGCCCGGACCCGCGCAAGATCCGGTACAGCACGGTTTCGGCCTGATCGGATCGGGTGTGGCCCGTCGCGACGCGATCAACCGCGCCCGAACCGATGAGTTCGGAATAGAAAGCCCGACGGCCATTGCGCGCAGCTTCTTCCAGGTTTCCGTCGATGGCGGGAACGTCGGCCCGGCAAAGATGGAAGGGCAGCGCGAAGGTTGCGGCGAGTTGTTCGACGAAATCGGCGTCGGCGATCGATGCCGCGCCGCGAATCCCGTGCTCGATGTGGATCACGTTGAGCTGGAAACCAAGTTCGCGTAAGGCATGCAGCAGGAACACCGAATCGGCGCCGCCCGACACCGCGACGCCGACGCGCTGTCCCGTTTGGAACATGCGATGGCGGGCGATGAATCGGGCGATGCGATCCAGCATTCTGCCCGAATCATACGACGCGGCGGGAGGGGACGCAATGTGGGGCCGGGATGCGACACAGCGCCTTGATCCCTCGGAAGCGTTTCTGAGAGGTCGGATTGATATCGCAACCTGAATCCCGGATGCGCATGGGCCCAGCGAGCTATAATCACTGGTCTATGCGACGCGCTCGACCGCTCGTCCTGCGTCTTCGGCGCCTCGGAAGGGCGGCATTGCGTGGGCTCCGCAGCTCTTTGTTCGTTGGCGTTCTGCTGGGTTTATTGAGTTCCCTGGCGCTGGAGCGCCTCAAAGTGATCTTCTCGGACCACGACCTGGTCAAAATTGACGTTCAGGCGTCCCAACGCGTGATCGCCGAGTTCGGCATCCTACAGGTCTTCCGCAACGGTGCAATCGTGGAGCAATATAGGTTCCGGGATGGTGACCATGCTTCGCTTGAGCTTCGCCTAGCCCCAGAAACCTACGACATCCGGATACAAGTACTGACGAGGCAGTTTTCGATTGCCAGAAGGCAGTTCGGTCGCGCCTCGCATTCCAGGCTCACGGACGCAAACCTGGCCAAAGTCGAGTTCTTCCCCGATGAAGAATTCGTGCGCGTACCCGGGGGGCGCTTCCGACGCGGGTCCGAGCGGTTCCCAAATGCCCGCCCACCCTACGAACTCATGCTCCACGCTTTTGGCATTCGGTCGATTCCCGTTACGTCTTGCGAATACGTGACCTACCTTGCTGCCCAGCAGAACGCAGATGTAGATGACGCTTCAATCTGTTCCGGTAACGATGCATCGAAGCCCCAGGTCTACGTGACTTGGGCACAGGCAAAAGATTTCTGTGCCTGGCTATCGTCATGGAAGGGGCATAAATACCGACTGCCGACGGAGGCGGAGTATGAGCGGGCCATGAGAATTTCTGGCGGCGATACAGAATACCCATGGGGTAACAATGAGTTCGATCAAGAGAAGCCCGGCGTTCCTCTTGCAAATTACCTCGGCGCTTGGCCGAAGGGACGCAGTCCCGAACGAACACCAGTACGGAATTTCCCCGCTATTGGTGGTCTGTACGATATCGCCGGAAACATATGGGAGTGGACGAGCGACTGGTACGATCCGCAATACTACACTTCTGCTGAGGCTAGGCGCGATGACCCTCCAGGGCCTGGTCCCTCGAAGCTGCACCAGGTGGCGATTCGCGGCGGTTCGTCCGCAGACCCCCTCTACAAGCTCTCCTGCGCGTTCCGAGGCGGTGTCGACCCTGGGATCCCCTATTACAACGTGGGCTTTCGTGTGGTGCGCGAATAAATTTCCGGGCCGCGACTATCCACCCGCCGCCCGCCGCCGGCGTCCACTCATCAAATAGACGGCTGCTCGCAGCTCGAGTAGCGGGTCATCAGAGGGTTCAATTCCATCCACGCGGGGGATGGGATCGAAGATGGTCCATTGCTGCTCATGAGCATCGTTGGCTACCGGCTTGGTTAAAGCGATTGTGCCGAGATCGAGCAGCGTGCGGTCCTCCGGCCAAAGCTCGGTGGCGTCGTTCGCGTTATCGCCGTCATTCGCCAGCTGAGCCACAACCCGGAAGTTGATGGGGCCTTTCGCGATTCTCTCCGTGAGCTCGTCAAACAGAAAGTTTGCACTTTGGGCCGCGGCGATTTCAGGAGTCAAATGATCGACGCCGGCTTCGGGGACGATCCGATAACGGCCGTATCGGCTTTGCCCGTCTTTGTTGGTGAAGCGCATCGCCGTGATGCCGAAGAACGTTTCGCGAGCGAAGCTGGACGGCGCGGGCTTGGGTAGCTGTACAAATGCCAGCGTTTTGGGATGGCTGCCGAGGAATGCCTCCAGCGGGGACCCAGCCAGCTTGGACGCATCGCTAGACGCGAGCGCACGCAGGAATTCCAGGAACTCCTGGCCGTTCCTGGCGGGAAAGCCGTTCGCCGAATGAGCAATGATGTCGGTGTGAACGCGTTCGGCCAGGTGGAAACGAATCCCAATCCCGCGCGGATTGGCGTTGGGATCGTTATCGGGAATCAAGGGAACGCCCGTGGAATCGGAAAAACGAACCCAAACGGGCGTCGATTTTTGATTCATATGGGGCGCGCGCGTAAGAGAGGCCGCTGTGGGTGTGGGCGTGAACGTCCCGGTGAGCATCTTACCTTTGGCATGGGCCGGCCGAAAGCCAGGATGCAGGCCAAAGATGGTGTCGAATTGCTGGATCAGATCCTGAGCCAGCGCAATCAGCTTTTCGTCGGTGGGTAAGGGCACAGCTACTATTTTGCCATCGCGCGCCGAACGTCCTCGGCTGAGAGTTGAACCTCACCAGACAGGGTGAGCCACAACAGCCCTGAGCCGCCGTCGGCGAATTGAACGGATTCAAGGGAAACAGCCTTTTCGATCGCTGCGGGGAGCGCCGGCTCGAGATTGGCCGCCTTTTGAATCGACGACTCGATGCTGTCCGCGATCTTCTGGCGTATGGAATCGGCGAAAGAGCCGGAACGCAGCACTTCGCCGAGCGAACCGTCGGCATCGATCTTCCGCACTTCGGCGGCAATGTCAATGTCGTTTTCTACCGTCGCTGACGGCGTCAGGTTCACTACCACAACGCCATGGCCGCCCACCAGCCTTTTCGAAATCTGCTTGCCGAACGCGTTGACGCAGCCGTAGCGCTCGAAATTCACATTGGCAGTCAACAGGCCTGATGGCGCCGCGGGCACGATAACGGCGTGTTCGATGGAAAGGTGGTCGCCGCAGCGGTCCGAGCGGTTGAGCTGCGCGGCCAGAATGGGCGTGAGGTGCTCCTGGAAGCTGCCGAGATCCACGGTGAGGGCCAGGGCAAACGTCCCGCCAGGCGCCGGAGAAACGGTCCCCCAAAGCGTAACGTCCACCGGTTGCTGATCCAGGCTGATGGACGCCTTCACCGGCGGAATTTTGAACACTCGATTACTGGTTGGCGCTTGCGCCAGGCACGCTTGTGCCAGCCACGTCTGGGCAAGCAATAGGCTAGTAAGCATGCGCATAGTCGTCGACTGGACGCAGCTCTTCAAGAACTGGTTTCATTGTTTAAGTTGTATTCCAGTTGTGCAGGAGGCCCGCGCTGGACGTCTATCTGGTAGATGGAACTTACGAACTGTTCCGGCATTACTATGCACTGCCCTCGGCGCGCGCTCAGGACGGTGCTGAGATCGCCGCGGTTCGAGGCACGCTCGCGTCCGTGCTGGGAATGATCCAAGGCGGCGTCACGCACATCGCCGTCGCCACCGATCACGTTGTAGAGTCGTTCCGAAACGATTTGTGGCCGAGCTATAAAACTTCGGCGGGCATCGAACCCGATCTGCTGGCGCAGTTTCCCCTGCTGGAAGAGACGCTCTCTGCGGCCGGCGTCGTAGTTTGGCCCATGGTGGAGTTTGAGGCGGACGACGCACTCGCCGCGGCAGCGCTGAAGGCGGCTGCTGATCCGCGCGTGGAGCGGGTCATCATCTGCACGCCGGACAAGGACCTGGCGCAGTGCGTGCGTGGGACGCGGATCGTCCAATTGAACCGGCGAACACGCGTCACGCTGGATGAGAGCGGAGTGATCGGGAAGTTCGGTGTCAAGCCGGAGTCGATTCCAGACTATCTCGCGCTGGTCGGCGATGCCGCCGATGGCTATCCGGGGCTGCCAGGCTGGGGAGCGAAATCGACCGCGGCGGTTCTGGCCAAGTTCGGGCATCTGGAAGCCATCCCAGTGGATTGGAACGAGTGGCACGTGAACGCAACCAGCGCCAGCTCGCTGGCCCGCGTGCTGGAGGAACAACGCGATGAAGCGCTGCTGTTCCGAACGCTGGCCACGCTGCGCACCGACATCGATCTGTTTGGGGACGTCGATCAATTGCAATGGAGTGGGCCAACCGAAACTTTCGCGGCGATCGGTGCGCGTTTCGATGGAGCGGTGACTGAGAGCCGGGGACGCCGGAGCCGGAAATCCGAATGATTGCGCCGCTCGAGACCGCTCGCCTGGAGCTGCGTCCGCTGGAATTGGCCGATGCCGAGCAGGTGCAGAAGCTGTTTTCCAATTGGGACATCAAGTACTTGGCAAATCGTGTTCCGTGGCCCTTTCCGGATGATGGCGCTCTTATCTACTACCGTGACGACGCGCTCCCAGCAATTTTCGTGGCGACGAGTGGCATTGGTCGCTGCGCTTGAAGACCGATCCCGACCAACTTATCGGCGCCGTATCGCTGCACAAATCGGAGAACAACAAGTCGTCAGGTACTTATCCTTCTGGCTAAACTCCTTCTGGCTAAACTCCTTCTGGCTAAACCAGGGCAGTCTGGCTAGCCATGGCAGTCCGCCGTGCGGTTCGGTAAGGTGTAGGGTCCTTTCAGCAATCTGCTCGACCCGCTGCAAGGATAGTCGCCTCGCCTGGGGCGCGGATGTACAATGTGGTTTACCCGAAACGCCCCGCTGCGAATCTGGGTGACGCGAACCCGCGCGATCCCATCGTCGTTGGAGGACTCACCGTCCATGCCCCAGCTTATGCTTGCCAGGAAACTCCTGATAGCACCCCTTTGCGTTTTCCTTAGTGCACCCTCGCTTATGCCCGCCGATGGCCCAGCCTTGGCTGGCTTCTCCGTGGAGTCCACCAACACGGAGCGCGACGTGGAAAACAAGTTCCGTGCTATTCCCGATCGCGCCAATCTGCGCCAGTACATGCAGCGTCTTTCGGCGCGCCCCCACCACGTCGGTTCGCCCTATGACAAGGACAATGCCGAATGGATGCTCGCGAAGTTCAAGGAATGGGGCTGGGACGCGAAAATAGAAAACTATTACGTCCTGTTTCCAAGCCCGAAAGAGCGGGAGCTGGAGCTCACCGAGCCCACACATTTCACCGCCAAGCTGCAGGAGCCGCCGGTCCCAGGCGATCCCACGTCTTCGCAGCAGAACGAGCAGCTGCCTTCCTATAACGCATATTCCATCGACGGCGACGTAACTGCGCCGCTGGTATATGTGAATTACGGCGCTCCGGACGACTACAAAGAGCTGGAGCGTTTGGGCATTTCCGTGAAGGGCGCCATTGTCATAGCGCGCTATGGACAAACCTGGCGCGGCATCAAGCCGAAGTTAGCTGCTGAACACGGAGCCGTCGGTTGCATTATTTATTCCGATCCGCGTGACGACGGTTATGCCCAGGGTCAGACTTACCCCGCTGGTCCGTTTCGTCCGCCCGATGGCGTGCAGCGTGGCAGCGTGATGGACATGCCGGTTTACCCGGGTGATCCGTTGACGCCCGGAGTGGGCGCCACCAAGGACGCCAAGCGTTTGAAGCTCAGCGAAGTGACCACGCTCACCAAGGTCCCGACGCTGCCTATCTCTTACGCCGACGCGCAGCCTCTTCTGGCCGCTCTCACCGGTCCTGTGGCGCCGGAGAACTGGCGCGGTGGCCTGCCGATCACGTATCGCGTAGGCCCGGGCGGGGCCAAGGTGCATCTGAAAGTGAGCTTCAACTGGGATACCAAGCCGCTCTATGATGTGATCGCCCGCATTCCAGGCTCGACCTATCCGGATGAATGGATTGTCCGCGGCAACCATCATGACGCGTGGGTGAATGGTGCGGAAGATCCGGTGGCCGGGACGGTAGCGCTGCTCGAAGAGGCTCGCGGCCTGGGGACGCTAGTACGGCAAGGCTGGCGCCCCAAGCGCACCATCGTTTATTGCGTTTGGGATGGTGAGGAAGAAGCGCTGCTCGGTTCTACCGAATGGGCGGAAGATCATGCCGACGAATTGCAGCGCAAGGCCGCTGTTTATATCAATAGCGATGGAAACGGCCGCGGGTACCTGAACATGTCGGGCTCCCATACGCTCGAAAAGTTCATCAACGGCGTGGCGCGGGATGTAAAGGATCCCGAAACCGGTCTTTCG
>CAVRZH010000151.1:0-39182 GCA_963725455.1 Bryobacterales bacterium | reverse complement strand
GGATAGCCTCCGCCTCCACCCGGATAACCTCCACCCGGATAACCACCGCCCAGGCCTCCACCGGGAAATCCAAACCCTCCTCGGCGACCCATGCCGCGCCGCTGCATAGTTTGTTCGGGTTGAATCGTTTTGGCCTTCGCCCACGGCGATTCGCTCAGCATCTTGCTGACTTCATCGTCAGTCCACACCGAGGCATCTTTGGTCTTCCAGAAGTCGGCGGCGAATAGCAACGCGGAGCACGCCAAGCCCGCGAAGCCGATTTGCACAAGTCTAGTCGGATGCATCCTTACATCGCGAGACGCTATGCGCAATGCTCGCGTTACGATAAACTCGTTGCAGTGTTTACAAACATTGTCAACTTTTGTAATCGCCCTTGTGCCCTCATCGCGCGGGAAAGTGCGCCGTCCGGCGTTTTTCGGTTAACCTGTTCGATGGTGGATACGTCGTTAGCGTCATTCGTCTCTACATGCAATTAAAAATTCGTCTTCCTTTTCTGTGTCTGGCGGCCTGCGCCTGTCTCGCGGCTGCTGATTCCAACCCGGCGCGAGTGCCCGCGCGAATACTTGATACCGCGCCGCTACGATTTGAACCGGCATCCGACCACACGGACAATCCCTCGGCATTTATCGCTCGGGGCGCTCGCTTTCGATTCGACTTCACACCCCGCCAGGCAATTCTGCGCAGCGGCAAAAAGGATGTTCGCCTGAGCTTTGACGGCGCCAACGCGGCCGCCCATATCCAGGGCGCTCAACTCCTTCGCTCCACCACCAATCTGTACCTCGGTAACGATCCTTCCAAATGGCGGCGCGCGATTCCAAACTTCGGCCGCCTGGAAGTACCCGGGCTCTACCGCGGCGTGGACCTCGCTTATTACAGCAATGGCGGAGCACTCGAATACGATCTCACCGTCCATCCCGGCGCCGATCCGCGACGCATCCGGTTGCGCTTGAACGGCACGGATGGACGTGTCAATGGGCAGGGCGATCTGGTGTCCGCGCTGATTCAGAAACGTCCCGTGGCTTACCAGATGGAACAGGACGGATCGCGCCGTACGGTCCCGAGCAGCTATCGCAAAAATGCCGACGGGTCCTACGGGTTCCGGTTAGGTGCTTACGACCATTCGCGCGTGCTGGTGATCGATCCGGTGATCGTGGCGCAATACTTTTCCGGCTCGTACTCCGACATTGCGGTTGCCATTGGCCATGACTCAAACGGGCTGGTCTATGTGGGTGGGAACACCTTTTCGCCGGACTTGCCGCTGGTTGGCAGCTCTTACCAAACCACCCTGGGAGGAACCGAAAACCTTTTCTACGCTGTCATTAATCCCGCATTGTCCGGGACTTCCCAAGTTATCTATGTCACCTATATTGGCGGCGATGCCACCGATATCCTCAACGCCATGACGGTGGCGCCTACTGGCGATGTTTATATGACCGGCACCACCACGTCCGGCACATTCCCCATGCAGAACGCCGCGCAGGCAACGGTGGGCGGTGACACGGGCGCGGCAGACTCGTTCGTGCTCTGGATGAGTCCGACGCAGACGCTGAAGTATTCCACGTTTTTCGGAGGCAGCGAGGCGGACAGCGGGCAAGGGATCGCGGTGGGCTCGAATGGATGGATCTGGGTGGTAGGCGATACACAATCCACTGATCTGACCAACACGGGCGGTTTCCAGGATTCGCTGATTGGCATACAAAACATGTACGTTGCCGGATTCGATCCATCGAACACCGGCGCCGCGACGTTGATCTATTCGATTTATATTGGCGGAACACAATGGGACGAGGCCTACGCCATAGCATGGGCCACGGATGGAACACTTTGGATTGCGGGGGGCACCTATTCGTCCGACATCTGGATTCAGGGCAGTCCCTATCAAGGGCTTTACGGCGGTGACGGCGATGGCTATATCGCGCATATCAATCCTGGATTGGGCTCGAAAGCACTGCTCTATGCAAGCTTCCTGGGCGGCAGCCAGATCGACGAAGCCACCAGCCTGGTGCTGGATCCGTCCGGCAATGTGGTCGTTAGCGGTTATACGCTTTCTCCGAATTTCCCGGTGAGCAGCAACGCGTTTCAAACCAAGTACGGCGGGAATACGGATGCTTTCATCACCGTTTTGGACACGGCGAAAGCGAAGCTGGTTTATTCCACTTACTTCGGCGGAGCAGAGGCCGATGCGCCCATGGATTTGAAAGTAGATAGCAGCGGCGTATTGTACGTGTCTGGTTACACCGAGTCGGCTGGGCTGCCGTCCACCAGTAACGCGTTGCAGGCGGCCTATGACGGCAGCATCGATGCGTTCGGGCTGAAGTTGGATCCTTCCAAATCCGGAGCGGCGAGCATCGATTATTTCACCTACCTGGGGACCGACGGTCTGCAGGTGGCTTACGGAGTGGATGTCGACAGTAAGGGCGACATGTATCTGGCCGGTTACTCGAGTTACGCGATTCTCGCTCCGTTCGGCGGCCCCGAACGCGCAACTCTGGCTGGCAACGTGGATGCTTTTGTAATCGGGTTTAGCGTCGGATCGTCTACGCCGGCCGCGATTACGACCACCACTGCCATCACCCCGCGGCACCTGCCCTGGCACATATCTCCGCACCGTTAACGATGCGGGGCCTCCAGAGCAGTTCGATTTGAATTATAGTAACTGCCAGGAGGTTCCTCACATGCGTAATGCTGCTTGTTTGCTGGCGTGTTCCGCCTTCGCCGTTCTCTGCTTGCCGCTGCTTGGGCAGGATCGGCCCAATCTTTCCGGCACCTGGCAATTTGACAGTTCCAAGAGTCAACTGCACACCGAGAAAGTGGATGGCGCCACCTGGGTAATCAACGAAGACGACAGCTCCATTCAGATCAGCGAAAGCGAGTCCGGCGCCGCTAAAAAGATCGAACTCAAGTGCACTACGGACGGAAAACAGTGCAAAATTAGCGGCGACAAAGCCACGGCGTCCTTCTGGTATAACGGGCCGATGCTGGTGGAAATGGAAAA
This sequence comes from Bryobacterales bacterium, assembly GCA_963725455.1. Classification (GTDB taxonomy): domain Bacteria; phylum Acidobacteriota; class Terriglobia; order Bryobacterales; family Bryobacteraceae; genus Palsa-89. Next base: position 36,187 of record CAVRZH010000151.1, on the reverse strand, counting down.
TAAAGGCGATCACGTGATGCGCTACCGCATGAAGCTGAGCGACGACGGCAAGACGCTTACCGTGGATACCACGTCCATTGTTCCGCAAGTGCCTCAAGACGACGTGCTGGTGTTCCACAAACAGGCTTAGCGGGAACTGCGGCAATTACCGTGGTGCCGGTGGCCAACGTCATGCTATAGTCCCCCCATGGCACTGCGATCGGGTGTTTATATGGTCCCCGTCAACCGGTGGTATATCGAACGCACCGTCTGGTTGATCGCCGGAATCATGCTCTTGGCAAGCACAGCGCTGGCATTGTTACTCAATCCGCTGTGGATCTTGGGAGTCACCGCTACGGGACTCGTATCCATCAATGTCGCCTTAACGGGTTTCTGCCCGGTGGGAAATGTGTTGCGCTTATTTGGCTTCACTCCGATGCTTGCATCAAAAACATCGGATAGCTCCGGGCGCTGGAACTGGTACTTCATGCAGACCGACAAATGGTATCTGGAGCGGCGGATTTACCTGGCTGTGGGAATCAATATTTCCGTAGCGTCCCTGCTGGTGCTCGCTTTTAGTCCCTGGGTGACTCTGTTTACGCTGTTCGTGGGAGGCGCCATGGTGTGGTTCGCCGCCACCGGTTTTTGTGTGATGGCGAACGGGCTGTACTGGCTGGGCGCGGAGCCGCGCCTGACACCGGAAACGATGCCGTCTGCCCGCTGCGAGGAATGCGGCATGTCGGGCGTCTGCATCGGGGGCCACAAGAAAAGGGCGAAAGCGGAAGTGGGCGCCGCTCTTGTCGAATTGCGCTAGTGGCTGTGGCTGAACTTGCGCTTCACGTCCGGATAGAATTCCTTCATCACGTTGAAGAGTGAATCGTACCCGATCTCCACACCCATCCGCGTGAAGACGCCGCCGACGCTGCGCTCGCCCTGCGGATAGTAGGTCATGGATAGCGCTCCCGACGCGATGTTCCCCAGGAATTCGGAGCCGTTGATGCGGTTGTTCCCGTTATCGCCGCGCGCGATGAGGATGCGTGAGAGTGCATAGCCCGTGCGTTTCCACGCGTTGCCGCGGCCCAGCCGGTAGTAGCGCGGATCCTCGTGCAACAGGGAAGGGAACACGCCGGTGACGAAAAGCTCGTTGGTGAAGCCGTCGGTGAAATCGGCGCCGTAGCGCTTGGCGTAGCCCATAGCGCCTTGCCCGTAACCGGCTTTTTCGTCAGTGCCCTGTTCGATTCCGGCCGTGATGCTGGTAAATACAAAGGTGAACGGATCGAAGTAGTGCTGCACCAGTGCGAACTTCTCGCCCACGCTGAGGGGGGCCACCGTTTGGTCCGGATCGTTGATGGTTTTATAGTTTGGGACCAGTTTGAACATGCGCTGATCGTCAGCCGCGTTGCCCAATGCTGGCGAAGCAGCCGCTGGTGAAGACGGGGCAGGGGCGAGCGTCCCCGGAGCGATATCCTGTCCCGTAGCGATATCCTGACCCGTAGCAATATCCTGACCCGTAGCAATATCCTGACAAGGAGCGATTCTCGACAGGCCGCACAGCAGCGCTGTGCACAGGAACACTTGTAATTTCAGAATGTGTCTCCCCGGAACGTTTCTATTCTACTTGATTTGGGCTGGCCGGGTCTTCACAGCTGAGCTTTCAACCGGGGCCGGGGCTTCCGGCAGATGCTCGATTCGGACGCGTGCGATGCGATTGTGGTCCATGGCTAAAATAGTGAACTTGCGGCGTCCGTATTGCACCGCGTCCGACGGCCTGGGAATGTAGCCCAGCTGAAACAGCAGGAAACCAGCCAGCGTTTCAAAGCCCGCGTCGCCTGGCAGCTCCAGTCCGTATTGCGTATCCAAATCGCGGATGGTGATGGTGCCGTCCACTTCGATACTGCGCGCCTCGGTAGTGGGACGCGGGCGCTTCACGTCGTGCTCGTCGCCAATTTCGCCAAAGATCTGCTCCAGGGCGTCTTCGAGCGTTACCAGGCCGGCGATGGTGCCGAACTCATCCACTACGATCGCCATGTGAATGTGGGTTTCTCGAAATTCATCGATCAGATCGTTCAATGGTTTGGTTTCCGGGACCACCAGCGGCTTGCGCAACACGCGGGACAAATGAAAAGGAGGCAGCGGACGCCGCTTGGAATTGGCGATGCGGCGCTCTTCCCAAATCCGCATCATGTCCTTGTAATGAACATAGCCGATGATGTGCTCCGGGCTGGCGTCATACACCGGCAAGCGTGAGTATTCATGCTCGCGCATCAGGCGCAGCACTTGATCCAGGCTGGCGTCCACGGAGATGGACACGATGGCATTGCGCGGCACCATGATTTCGCGGGCGTAGTAGTCGGGCAGTTCAAGCAGCGCCTGAATGGCGTCTTCTTCGAAGCGATGCAGATGTCCCTCGCGCCGGCTGGTACTGACGATGAACTTCAGTTCCTCGGCCGAGTGTCCTCCGCCCCCATGGCCGCTGCGCAATCCGATCCAGCGCGAGACAGCCGCGGCCGATCCTTCGGCGAAAAATGTGAAGGGCGCGAGGAGCCGGGACAGAACCACTAATACGGGAGCCACCAGAACCGACAGCTGGTCGGCCTTTTCGATGGCCAGATTCTTGGGCACCACCTCGCCGAAGACGATATGCGCATAGCTGATGAGCAGAAATGCGATGGCGAAGCTGACGACGTGCCACGCCGGCGCCCAGCGAGCAACCAGGATGGGGTGGAGCAGCGCCTGGAGCAGTTCGTAGACTGTATTCTCTCCGGCCCATCCCAGGCCGAGGCTGGCCAGCGTGACGCCCGCTTGCGTAAGCGAAAGCAGCCTGGATGGATTCGCCAGCAGATTCAACGCGGCCTGCGCGCCCGCTTGGCCCTCTTCGGCCAGCGTACGTAAACGGCTTTTCCGGACCGAAATGAGCGCCACTTCCGATGTGGCGAAGAAGCCGTTGAGCAGCAGCACCGCGGCCAGGATTACGAAACGATAGGCCATAGCCGCGCTAATCTATTGCGCTGAAACATTGGTACGGTAGAATCGTCCCAGTGCGCCCCATCCAAATGGACTTTGGAAAAGCCCTAAAGTTCATCAATTTGAGCATAGCGGTTTTGCTGGTGCTGGTTCTCGCCGCCATCTACTGGGTGGCGTATCGCCCGCTGGCGCAGACCTCGGGGCAAATCACGGCGCCGGTTTCCGCGCAGGCATCCGTCGCACGTGACGCGCTGGGAGTTCCTCACATCACAGCCGGCCAATGGGAAGACGCAATTTTCCTGCAAGGCTACACCACCGCGCAGGATCGCTTGTGGCAGATGGATGTCCTGCGGCGCCTGGCAGCTGGAGAATTATCCGAGGTGCTGGGACCGGCCACGCTGGAATTGGATCGCGAAGCCCGGGGCCTGCGGATGCGCCGCATCGCCGAAGAACATGCCCGGACGCTGCCGCCGGCCGATCGCGCGGTCTTCGCTGCTTACGCGCGCGGAGTGAACTATTTCATCGAGACGCATCGCAACGCGCTGCCGCTCGAGTTCACGCTGCTGCGTTACGATCCGCGCCCCTGGAGCATCGTGGACAGCCTGCTGTGCGCCTTGCAAATGTATCGCACCTTGACCAGCACCTGGCGCGAAGAATTGCGCAAAATGACTATGCTGGCCGGTGGCGATCCGGCAAAAGTGGCGCTGCTCTATCCGGCGCGCGCGGGCGGTGAGTTCCAGCCTGGATCCAACGCCTGGGTTGTCTCCGGCAAACTCACCTCCAGCGGTAAACCGATTCTTGCAAACGATCCGCATCTCGAGTGGTCCATCCCCGCCACCTGGTATCAAATCCATCTCAAGGCGCCCGGCCTGGATGTCGTCGGCGTATCGCTGCCCGGCGTGCCCGCGGTGATCATCGGCCACAACCAGCGGATCGCCTGGGGTGTGACGAATCTCGGGTTCAACGTCGAAGACCTGTACATGGAAAAGATCGATCCGCAGACAGGCCACTACCTATATATGGGCCAGGTGTTGCAGGCACGGTCGGAAACGGAGTGGATTCGGGTAAAGGGTGCTCGTCCGCTGGAGGTCCGGCAGTGGGTGACGCGCCATGGCCCGGTGGCCTTCGCCGAGAATGGCCGTTACTTCGCTGTACGCTGGGCGGCGGCCGAACAGGACGGATTCGCTTTCCCTTTTCTGGATTTGAATCGCGCGGCCAGTTGGAAGGAGTTCACCGCCGCGCTCGCGCGCTATCCCGGCCCGGGGCAGAACTTCGTCTATGCCGACGTGGACGGCGACATCGGCTATCAGGCGGCGGGGAGGCTTCCGATTCGCAAAAATTACGACGGCGATGTGCCGGTGGAAGGCGCGAGCGGCGGCTTTGAATGGGATGGTTTCATTCCGTTCGGTCAATTGCCTTCGTTCTACAATCCGCCGCGCGGCTGGATCGTCACCGCCAATCAGAATCCATTTCCCGACAATTATCCTTACCGCGTGAGCGGCGATTTTGGCGCGCCTTATCGGTCCAATGAAATCCGGAACCGGCTAACGGCGCGCGCCGGGTGGAGGCCCCAGGACATGTTGGGCGTGGAGAAGGACGTTTATTCGGAGTTTTCGAGTTTCCTGGCGCGCCAAATTGTGGCGGCCTACGATCGCAAGAAACCGGCCCAACAGCAGCTGGGCCAAGCAGTCGGGCTGCTTCGATCCTGGAACGGGCAGATGGAGAAGCAGACCGCGGCTCCGCTGGTGATCGCGCTGGCTTACGACCAATTGCGGAAGGCCGCAGTCCACGCGGCGTGGTCCGGAACCGCGGACATTTACAACCCCTACATGGCGCCCGTGGCGATCCAGCAGATTGTCGAATCGGGCGGCCATGGTTTCTTTCGCGATCAAGACGACGCATTGCTGGCGGCGCTGTCGGCGGCCATTGAGGAGGGCCGGAAGACGCAAGGCAGCAACCTGGCGAAATGGGATTATGGCCGCTACAACCTGCTTACCATCAAACATCCGGTGGGAAGCCGTTTGCCTCTGGTGGGAGCGTACTTCAACATTGGGCCGGTGGAGATGAGTGGCTCCGGGACCACCATCAAACAAACTTCACTGTTGCTGGGACCCTCCATGCGATTCATCGCGGATATGTCGAATTGGGACGGATCGTTCAACAACATCGATATCGGCCAATCCGGCCAAATTCTATCGAGGCATTACAAGGATCAATGGGATGCTTATTATGTCGGCCGGAGCTATCCGATGCAATTCGACAAGGTGGATGCGAAGGATACTTTGGCCGTCATGCCAAAGTGAGTAAAACCGCGAAACTTTATCCACCGGAGCCGGAGGGAAAGCTTCACCTGTCCACTATGTCTTTCCTGACAAAGACGCGGACGCCGCCTACGTCTCCCGCCAAATAGAAATTGTTTGAGATGTAACCGAGGAGCCCGGGAAAAGTTTGATACCCATCCCTGTTCCTGTCCTGATAGATGAAATGGCCCGGACCAACGGCGTCAGCGAAGACTTTCGGTGGATTCTGCTCCAGGTCTTTCAGGAAGCGGCTCCGGTAGTACTCGCGTAGTGGGCCCGGAATGAGCTGCCAGGGTGTATTCGGCTCCCGAGTTGCTGGTATGGTGCCCGTTAACACGTGCAATTCCGATGACCATCCCCAAATTGAGACCGCGTCTCCCGGCTTCGCGAAATGGCTGATCAATTCACAGGGCGCGCATGCCGGTGTGCCGGTCTGAGCGGCCATCCAGACTTCAGACCCAGCTCCCAGGGTCAGCTGGCGGCTCCGCATGAAGCACGGCAAGGCCAGAATCAGCAGTACAAAGGCAAGTTTGGGCCGAACGGCTAGTGGTTTTGAAGGCGCGGCTGACTTCACGCGGCCACGTTTTTTGGTTGCGGCGCTGGGCGCCCCATTGCTGGCAGCTCGCAAAAGGCTTGCGAGTGCCCGGACTCCCGCCAGAGCGAGGGGGAAAATCAGGAACACCAGATAGTGGGGAAACAGCCGCGCGGGCCGGTAAATCGAGTACAAGCTGGCCGCCAGAATCGAAAATGTGAACAGGTCACAAAAGGACAACCGGCCCAAGGCAGAGGGCTGCTGGAGGGCCCTTCTGACGGCGCCGGCGGTGAAACCGATGAGGACGGCAATAAAGAGCTGTGGCCACGGAATAGTCGGCGTGGGGCTCAGCCACCACGCCCCTACACAATAAAGTAGTGTGGCGACGCCCGCGGTCTGGAGCACCTGCGTCGAAGCTTTCCGGTTGTCCTTCTCTCGCATCCACAAGTAGTAAGAAATCAAGAGAGCATAGAGCAGACAGGCCAGAACGCCGCGTTCATACCATTCCATATCCTGGAATCCGCAAAATCTCAGAAAAGCGTCGAACGTTAACGGTGAAGAAATGTCGGCATAGAAGAGATTACTGGTGATATAGGAGATTTGAAACGTTTCGAACAATCCGAACGCAAGCAGGAAGAGGAACAATGACGTCATAACGGCGAGAAGGCCCGCGACAACGTACATCGCTCGCTGCCACCGGTCTACCCGGTGTTTGAAGAAAGCGGATGCAATGGCGCCCAGGAAGATCGTCGCCGCCATCGGGGCAGCTTGAAGTTTTGCCAATGGCACCAGAGCCACAATTGCACCGATCGCGGCGCCCCTGAGCCAGTTGGCGGCACTTGCCATATCTTCCGTGAGAACCAGCCAAGTGGCAACGGCTATAAGGAGCACCGAAATACATTCACTCGAATAGTGGAGAAAGTCCACGTCGCGGAAATCCATGACTGCGGCCAGGGCGGGCAGCGGGGTGAGCCGTGCAGCGCCGTCCTCCATAAAAAGGCGCGCAATGTAATATACGATAGCCAGGGCTGCTCCAATGCAAATGACATTCAGTAACCGCGCGGTGGCGTAATCAAACGAGAGGCCCAGAACGTTCAACAGCGTAAGTGGAAAAAAGTTAAGCGGACCGCTCGTATTGCCGTCCAGCGATCGCCAGAACACCGGGTCGTGCCGAAGTTTCATAGCACCCGCCAGGAACATGCTTTCATCCGGATTCATGCTGCCAGGGAGGAATGCCGGTAAACGTATGATGAAGAGCGTGAGGATAAGCAATAAGCCGTACAGCCAGGGCGGGCAAACACGGTTCACGGCTGCCCGTGACGAACCACTCGCCAGGAATGCCAGACTGCACAAAGCGGCCAGGAAAATGATGCTGAGCGCAACCTGATAGACGTCCAGTCCGAGGAATTTGAAGTGCAGGACGACGAATTGACAATATCCATCTGCGATCTGCCTCAAACTAAAAGAAGAGCCGACCATTCCCGCATTCTCTACTTCTCATGGAATCGAAATTATACCAGCCTCTGTGAAGAGCAGATGAAGTGCATTGCTAGAGTGCTTCGATTTTCGGACCTGGCGTCAGAGTGTATTGATGGTGCTGGGCCGACGCGGAGCTTCATGCGAGTCGGCTGAAAGGCTGGCCAGTGGGCTGAAGGCCGCAGTCTCTCAGTTATAGTGGTATAGACATGCCGGAAGAGTTCGACCAGTACGCGGACAATTACGACAATCTCGTTACGGACCCGGTACGGACGCGCTTCGCCGGCGGCAATTCAGACTTTTTTCATACCCGCAAGATGGAGTTGCTTCTGCGCTTTTTTAGCCGACAGAGACTAGACCCATCGCAAATGTCATGGCTGGATCTGGGCTGCGGGCGCGGCGAACTGCTTGAACTGGGAAGGACACACTTTCGCCAGCGTGCGGGATGCGATCCGTCGTCGGGAATGCTTAAGGCTGTCGGTTCCGGATTCGAGGTGAGGCGTCAGACCTCGGCGACCGGGATTCCTTTCGATGCGCAGAGCTTCGACTTGGTCACAGCGGTGTGCGTATACCATCATGTCTTGCCCGCAAATCGCCTGGAGCTAACCGCGGAGATCCGCCGCGTGTTGAAACCCGGCGGAATATTCGCGCTGATGGAGCATAATCCTTTCAATCCGGTGACCAGGCTGGTGGTGAGCAGCGTGCCAGTCGATAAAGACGCGCAATTGCTGTCTCCGCGGGTAGCCGAGTCCATTGCTGCGGCTGCCGGCCTTACGCCTTTCCAGACGGAATATTTCTTGTTTTTCCCGAAGGCGCTCTATGAAAGGTTGAGGCACATGGAGCACCTGCTAGGCTGGCTTCCGCTGGGCGGCCAGTACGCCTCCTATGCGCTCAAGAGTTAAGTTCCAGGCACGTGTCTCCGGAGAGTTGCGATGATCTCGGTTATCGTGCCTGCCTTCAATGAGGCAGCCGGTATCCATATGCTCTATGGCCGGCTTACGGCAGCCGCGGAGACGTGGGGCGAAGACTACGAAATTATTCTCGTGGACGACGGCAGCCGCGATGGAACGCTGGAGATTTGCCAGGCCATCGCGGTTCGCGATCCGCATTTCCGGGTGCTCAGTTTCTCGCGAAACTTTGGCCACCAGGCGGCCGTTTCCGCCGGTCTCCAGTATTGCTCAGGTGACATCGCGGCCGTGATGGATGCCGACCTGCAAGATCCACCCGAGGAATTGTTCCGGTTCATCGACAAGTGCCGCGAAGGGTTTGACGTGGTCTACGCAATCCGCACCAAGCGGAAAGAAAACATCCTGAAACGCGCAAGTTACTTTCTGTACTATCGGCTGCTGAAGCGCCTGGCTGCGCTCGACATCCCCTTGGACGCCGGCGATTTCTGTGTAATGAGCCGTCCCGTGCTGGACGCCATGAACTCGCTTCCCGAACGCAATCGCTTTGTCCGAGGCCTGCGAACCTGGGTTGGATATCGTCAGACCGGCTTGGCGTACGAACGCCAGGCGCGCCAGGCTGGTGAGTCGAAATACAGTTTTTCCCGGCTCCTTCGGCTGGCGATGGATGGCATTGTCAACTTTTCCTACAAGCCGCTCCAGCTGGTAATGGTGTTTGGCTTGGCAATCGGGTTCCTCACGCTGCTGGCGGGGATCGTTGTGCTGCTTCTGTTTTTAAGCGACACGGCCGTCTTCGGCTACAACCCGCGTCAGGTGCGCGGTTGGACGTCTTTGATCCTGGCCCTGTGTCTCCTTTCCGGAGTCCAACTCATTTCGATGGGAATACTCGGCGAGTACCTCGGCCGCCTATTTGAGGAGGTAAAGAACCGGCCGGCCTACATCATTTCCAAAAAGGTGAATTTCGAGTCTGTGCTCCCTGAGTCTCACGCCAGGCCGAGCCAGCTGCCCGGTTACGTACCATAATGCTACGTGCCGTAGTGGTAAGTGCCCTAGTTGTAACCGCGCATATGACATGAAAGAATGTGATGCAGAGGGAGGGCGGATGGAGTTAGAGACTGATCAACAGCCTTGGGAGCTTGATCCGCGGGCCTCTATCGGGAACCCGGGAGCAGGGGATCGCCGGACTTTTGAGAGTATTCGAAGGCAGGAAATCGTCGACAGCCAGGGAATGAATTTCGCCGCTTTCCGGAAGTCGTTGCGGCCTGATTTCGTGAAGATCTGGTTTGATATCGGGGTAGGCCTCGTTATCCTGATCCTGGTTCCGATTCTGTTTGCACACTGGGAGCGCCGATATCCCCTTGCCGCGGCGCTTCTAACGCTGCCCGTGGCTCTGATCATCGGCTATGTTGTGGCCTATATCAATCTTTTCTTTCATGAGGCGGCGCACTATAACATCGCTGCCAGCCGCCCGTGGAACGACTTCTTGGCTAATCTTTTTGTCGGAATTCTGATGGGTCAAGATATCCGGCAATACCGCGTGATCCACTTTCAACATCATCGCTATCTCGGTACAACACGAGATACAGAGCGTAGCTATTTCGACGCGCTCACTGTGCGATTCGTTCTGGAATCTCTGGCTGGTATCCGAGTGGTGAAAGCTATTCTTCTGCGCGAACGGGTTTCGCGTGCAACGGCTGGTGTTAGCGCGGACCGGGAGAAGAGCAGCATGATCAATACGCAAGCGGTATTAGGGCTGGCGCTTCACGGCGCAGTAGTGTCCGTGGCGCTGCTTTCGCACCACTGGCTTACAGCCGCCGCCTGGGTGATTGGAGTGGGGCTGGTTTACCCCTTCCTGAACGCTTTGCGCAATCTGTTGGAGCATCGTAGCGAGGGCGCCCGTGCCGATGTCGATTACACTGCCCAGGATCACGGCAGTTTCAACCGGTTGTTTGGGGACGGGCTTTTCGCCGCTACATTCGGCGGCGCCGGCTTCAATCGCCACCTGTTGCACCACTGGGAACCCCAGATCTCCTATACCTGTCTCAGAAAGTTGGAGCGCTTCCTGCTCGATACGGATGCGGCGAATATCCTACACCACCATCAAACCACTTACTGGGCCACGTTCCGCGCACTCTTCGTCTTCCAGCGCCGTGCAGCCCGATAAGCCCGCTCCGCGCTGTTTGGCTTGCGGGTCAGCGCATTCCACGTGGTGGGCCAACGCACGCGACGGCGAGTATTTCACGACGACCGATGCATTTGATTATTTTCGTTGCGACCAGTGCGGAGTTCTGTTCATTGATCCGGTTCCCCGCGATCGGCTGGCTGAGATCTATCCCGCCAATTACTATTCCTTCTCGAGCCCCGATAATTCCCTAGTGCAGAGGCTGAAACGCAAGCTTGACGAACGCTTGTTCCGCCGCCTGCTCCGCGATCTGCCGGACCGTTCGCTCAGCCTTCTGGACGTTGGCGGGGGAGCCGGTTGGGAACTGAATTGGATACGCGAGTTGGACGCGCGCATTGGATTCACTCAGGTGGTGGACCTGGATGCGGCGGCCGAATCGACCGCCCGCGCGAATGGCCATGAGTACTTTTGCGGGCGAGCCGAGGAATTCGACAGCGAACGGCGCTTTGATTTGATCCTGATGCTCAATCTTATCGAACACGTGCAGGATCCGCGCGCTGTCCTGGCGAGAATGCGCAGGTTGTTGTCTGCCGATGGGCGAGTATTTCTTAAGACGCCCAACCTGGACAGCCTGGACGCTAGAATATTCCGCCATGCGAACTGGGCGGGTTATCACTGTCCTCGACATTGGGTCCTGTTCACACGCGAAACTTTTGTGGCGCTTGCGGCGGAAGCCGGCTTCCAGGTCGCCGATTTTCGTTATACCCAAGGCGCTCCGTTTTGGGCAGCCAGCGTGCTTTACTGGCTGCATCTCCGCGGGGTGGTCTCGTTAAGTAAAGACCGCCCCCCGTGGTATCACCCGCTCTTCGGCCCGATCAGCGCTCTTTTCGCGGTAATCGATTTTTTGCGGATGCCCTTTAGCAAGCCGTCGCAAATGTTCCTGACACTCAAGCTGTGACGTTCAGGCAACCGTTGGTTCCGGTATTGGTTGCTGCTTTGCGCGCTGCTTGCCGCGCTGGATTTTTTCGAGCACGGCGGCCATGTAGGTGTAGAAGACGGGCGTGAGGTAGAGCGTGACTAATTGCGAGAAGAGCAACCCGCCCACCACCACCAGTCCGAGCGGTTGGCGCGCTTCGCCGCCCGCGCCATAGCCGAGAGCGATGGGCACCGCGCCCAGCAAGGCCGCCATGGTGGTCATCATGATGGGCCGGAAGCGGATGAGGCAGCCCTCGTAAATGGCTTTCGTCGGCGTGATGCCTTGGTTGCGCTCGGCTTCGAGAGCGAAATCGATCTGCATGATCGCGTTCTTTTCCACGATGCCGATCAACATAATGAGTCCCACGAATGCGTAGATGTTCAAATCCATGTGGAACAGATACAGCGTGATCAGCGCGCCGAAGCCAGCCGAAGGCAGTCCCGAAAGAATGGTGAGCGGATGAATATAGCTTTCGTACAGAATGCCGAGCACAATGTACACCACCAGGATCGCCACGATCAGTAGAACCCACAGATTGCCTAGCGAACTCTCGAACGCCTTGGCGGCACCTTCGAAGTCCGTAGTGATTCCAGCCGGCAACGTTCGAGTAGCCAGATCCTGCACCTGGGATACGACACTGCCGAGCGATGCGCCGGGTTTCAAATCGAATGAAACCGTCACGGCGTTGAGCTGCCCGTAATGGTTGATGGTCTGCGGCCCGGTGTCTTGATGCAGCTTGGCCAGCGTGTCGAGCGGAATCAAGGGGCCGTTCGACGATTTGAAATACAACAGCGAAAGCGCGTGCGGGTCGGCTTGATATTGCGGCTTCAGTTCCAGCAGCACCTTATATTCGTTGATGGCCGCGTAGATCGTGGAGACCCAGCGCGGCCCGTAGGCGTCATAGAACGCGTTCTCGATGGCGTCGGCATTCACCTGCAGCGCGGCGGCTTTGTCGCGATCGATAGTGACGTTGACTTGCGGGGCAAGAATCGCCAGGTCGGTGGTGACGTCCTCCACCTCGGGCAGTTTCTCGATTTCGTTTTGCAGCTTCACCGCGCCGGCGTACAGCTCTTCTTTGTCGGGCGACTGCATGGAAAACTGGTAAAGACTCTTGGTGACTTGGCCTCCGATCCGGATGGTAGGAGGGTTCTGCAGATACACTCGCATTCCAGGAAAAGTGGCGAGCTGCGGGCGTAAATCCGCGATTATGGCGTTTACCAACTGCTTACGTTCCGAGCGCGGCTTCAGATGCACCACCAGCTCTCCGTAGTTGGGCCCGCCGAGGGTGGAAGCAGATGTGCCGCCCACCGTCGACATCAAGGCTTGAACATCGGGGTTGGTGCGAAACACTTCGGCGACGCGTTTCTGATAATCCACCATCTGGTAGTAAGAAGTACCCTGCGCGGCCTCGGTAACGGCATGAATCTGATCGGTATCCTGATCGGGAATGAAGCCTTTGGGAATTTTGACAAACATGAAGACGGTGCCCGCCAGAACCAGCAGTGAGGCCGTCATGGTGATGGCGCGGTGTCTCAGGACGATCTGCAAAGTGTAGTCGTACACGCGCAGCAGAGCTTCAAAGAAGCGCTCGGTGATACGGTAGAACCACGATCGCTTCTGCTCTTCGGGCGAGCGCAGAAAACGCGAGCACAACATAGGTGTAAGCGTCACCGAGACAATGCCCGAAATAATGATCGCGACGCAGATGGTGACGGCAAATTCGCGGAACAGCCGGCCCAGGATTCCACCCAGGAACAGCACAGGGATGAACACGGCCGCGAGCGACAGCGTCATCGAAACGATGGTAAACCCGATTTCTTTCGATCCTGCCAGCGCCGCCTGCAAAGGTTTTTCACCCATCTCCATGTGCCGGAAAATATTTTCCAGCATCACAATCGCGTCGTCGACCACGAAGCCGACGGAGAGAATCAGCGCCATCATGGACAGGTTGTCCAGGCTGTAATGCAGCAGGTACATGATGGCGAAGGTGCCGATGATGGAGAACGGCAGTGCCAGTGCCGGGATCACGGTGGCCGAGATGTTGCGCAGGAACAGGAAAATCACCATCACCACCAGGCCGAGCGTCAGCAGCATGGTGAATTGCACGTCTTTATACGACTCGCGAATGGTGTCGGAACGGTCGTAAAGAATATCCATCTTTACCGAGGCCGGGATTTCCGAGCGGAACGTGGGCAGCAGATTCTTCACCGCGTCGGTAACGGCGATGGTGTTGGTTCCGGGCTGGCGCTGCACGCCCAGGATAATGGCGCGCTGGACGCCTTCCTTGGTGTAGAACCAGGAGGCCGTTTTGTCGTCCTCCACGCTGTCGATGACGGTGCCGAGCTGCTCCAGCCGCACCGGCGATCCGTTACGATACGCGACAATCAACGGCCGGTATTGCGCCGCGCTCATTAGCTGGCCGGTGGCCTGCAGCGTAAACGCGCGCTCTGGACCGATGATACTGCCGGTGGGCAGGTTGACGTTCCAACTGGACAGCGCGGTCTGAACTTCATTGATGCCGATCTGTCGCGAAGCGAGCAGGTGCGGGTCCACCTGCGCGTGGACGGCGTATTTCTGCGCGCCCAGCACTTGCACCTGCGCGACGCCGCTGACCATGGAGATACGCTGCGCGATGCGCGTTTCCGCGTATTCATCCAGCGTCCAGAGCGGCAGGGTCTGTGAAGTGATGGCCAGGTAAAGGATGGGCTGATCGGCCGGGTTTACTTTGGTGAACGTCGGCGGCGTCGGCATGCCTTGCGGCAGCAAACGCGCGGCCTGTGTGATGGCCGATTGCACATCCACCGCGGCGCCGTCCAGGCTCTTGTTGAGGACGAATTCGAGTGTCACCTGCGTGGAGCCGAGCGAGTTGGTGGACGTCATCGAATCCAGGCCCGAGATGTTCGAGAACTGGTTTTCGAGCGGCGTGGCAACCGCCGACGCCATGGTGTCGGGGCTGGCGCCGGGAAGGCTGGCGGTAACCAGCAGCGTGGGAAAATCGACGTTCGGCAGATCGCTCACCGGAAGCGAGCGATACGCCACCAGGCCGAATAGAGCGATGGCCGCCATCATCAGGCTGGTGGCGATGGGACGCCGTATGAATGTTTCCGAAAAATTCATCTAACCGGCTCCCTCGCGGTCGCGGCTCGGTCAGCAAATGCCAGCGAACGTTTCTGAGCCGCGCGCGTTAGCAAGCGGACTTCGGTGGAATTAGTCGGCGCCAACATGCGCTCCTTCGGGAAATTCAGCGGGTTGGTATTTTCGACGCCGTCCCCAATCGAGCACCGCGGCCATATAGGTGTAGACTACCGGCGTCAAATACAGAGTGATCAATTGCGAGAACAACAATCCTCCGACCACCGCCAGGCCCAGTGGACGCCGTGACTCACCGCCCGAGCCGTAACCCAGCGCGACCGGAACCGCGCCCAGCAACGCGGCCATGGTGGTCATCATGATGGGCCGGAAACGGATCAGGCAGCCTTCGTAAATGGCCTCCAGCGGCGTCTTGCCTTCCTTGCGTTCGGCCTCCAGCGCGAAATCGATCTGCATGATCGCGTTCTTCTTCACGATGCCAATCAGCATCATCAGTCCAACGAACGAATAGAGATTGAGATCCACGTGAAAGATCATCAGGGTGAGCAGGGCGCCCACGCCCGCTGACGGCAGCCCGGACAGGATGGTCAGCGGGTGAATGTAGCTTTCATACAGCACCCCAAGCACGATATAGACCACCAGAACCGCGATGATCAGCAGCAGCGTCAGGTTCTTGAGCGAACTCTGGAAGGCCTGCGCCGTACCTTCGAAATTCGCGTTCATGTTGGCCGGCAGCACGCGCCGCGCGGTCTCTTGCACCATCTTGACCGCATCGCCAAGCGCCACGCCCGGCTTGGCGTTGAACGAAACCGTGACGGAAGGGAACTGCCCCGAGTGATTGATGCTCTGCGCGCTCGCAGCTTCCTTGAGTGAAGCGAAATTGCTGAGCGGCACCAGTTGGCCCATCGGAGTTTTGAAGTATAGCTTGCGCAGATAATCGGAGAACTCCTGGTATTTGGGCGAAACCTCCAGCAGTACCTTGTACTGATTCGTAGGCGCGTAGATGGTGGACGACCAGCGCGGGCCAAAGGCGCTATACAACGCCGACTCAATCTGATTGGCGTCCAGGCCGAGCGCGGCTGCGCGATCGCGGTCGATATCCAGGTTTACCTGCGGGTTCTTCACCTGCAGATCCGTGGTTACGTCGATTAAACCCGGCAGCTTTTCGATCTCCCGCTGCAGCTTCTGCGCCTGCGCGTAAAGTTCCACTGTATCGGGCCCTTGCAGAGTGAAATCGTACGCCGACTTGGTCTGATGGCCGCCGAAGCGCAAGCTGGGTGGAGCAACCAGGAATACGCGGACACCTGGAAATATCGATAGTTTCGGGCGCAGCTCGTTGATCACCTGCGTCAGCGTTAGGGCCCGCATGGCGCGCGGTTTCAATTGCGTCCAGAAGCGCGGCGTGTTGGTGGTGTCGGCCTGCGCCATGAACGAATCGATATTGGGATCGTGGCGCATGATGGTGGACACTTGCTGCACATAGTCCACCATCTTGTAGTACGAAGTGCCTTGCGCCGCTTCCAGCGTCACCATCATCGAATCGTTGTCTTCGTCCGGAAGAAAGCCCTTGGAGACCGCTCCAAACAGGTAGATGGTGGCGCCGATCAAAAGGAAGAAGACCGTGGCCATAACGTAGCGATGCTGCAGGACAATGCGCAAGCTGCGTTTGTAGCCGTTCAACAGGAAGGTGAAGAAGCCCTCCATGGTCTGGTTGAACCAGGACTGCCGCTGCGCGCGCGGATCCTTCAAGAAGCGGCTGCACAGCATGGGCGTCAGGGTGATGGAGACCAGTCCGGAAATGAAAATCGCCGTGCACAGGGTGACTGCAAATTCCTTGAACAACCGGCCGATAATGCCGCCCATGAACAGAACCGGAATGAAAACCGCTCCGAGCGAGATCGTCATGGAAACGATGGTGAATCCGATCTCGCGCGATCCGCGCAAGGCCGCATCGAACGCCGTCTCGCCCTTCTCCATGTGGCGGACAATGTTCTCCAGCATCACGATAGCGTCGTCCACTACGAAGCCGATGCATAAGATCAGCGCCATCATGGAGATGTTGTCCAGGCTGTAATTAAGCATGTACATCACGGCGAAGGTGCCCAGGATGGAAAAGGGCAGCGCCATGGTCGGGATCAGCGTCGCGGAAGCGTTTCGCAGGAACAGGAAGATCACCGCGATCACCAGGCCCAGCGTGATGGCCATGGTGAACTGGATATCGTGAAACGCTTTCCGGATATTGTCGGAACGGTCGCCGCGTATCTTGAGAGTCACCGACGGGGGCAGATGGGCTTGCAGGGACGGCAGCACGCGCTTGATCTCGTCGCAGATCTGGATGGTGTTGCTGCCGGCCTGCCGCATGACGCCCAATTGGACCGCGCGCTCAGCTCCAGAGGACGTGTTCGCCCAGGACGCATTCTTGTCGTTCTCGATGCTGTCGATCACGTTGGCCACTTCATCCAACCGGATGGGCGCGCCATTGCGCCACGCCACCACCAGCGGCCGATAATCTTCAGCGTGCATCAGCTGGCCATTGGCCTGGATGTTGTAGGCGGTGTGCGCTCCATACAATGTGCCCACCGGAGTGTTGACGTTCCATCCGTTCAGCGCGCTGTCGATTTCATTTAGCCCCAGTTGCTTGGCGTTGAGTTTGTCGGGATCTACTTGCACGCGGACGGCGTACTTCGCACTGCCCCACACCTGTACCTGAGCGACGCCTGAGACCATGGACAGCCGCTGCGCCACCAGAGTCTCGGCATATTCGTCGATGGACCAAAGCGGCAGCGTGGCGCTGGTGAGCGCCATGTACATGATGGGTTGGTCGGCTGGATTGGCCTTGCGGAAGGACGGCGGCGCGGGCAATCCCGCGGGCAGCAGTGGAGTGGCTTCGGAAATTGCAGTCTGCACGTCCACGGCGGCTCCGTCGATTTCGCGATCCAGATCGAACTGAAGGGTAATTTGTGTGCTGCCGGTGGAACTGGTCGACGTCATCGAATCCAGGCCGGCGATACTGGTGAATTGCCGTTCGAGCGGGGTTGCAACCGCCGACGCCATGGTGGTGGGATCCGCTCCCGGCAGCCCAACCTGCACTTGGATGGTCGGAAAATCTACGCTCGGCAGATCGCTGACGGCCAGGCCGCGATAAGCCACCACGCCAAACAGCGCGATGCCCGCCATCAGCAGGCTGGTGGCAATGGGCCGGCGAATGAAGACCTCTGAGATATTCAAGCGCGGGCTCCTAGCTGGTTTTAGTACGTGCTGGAACGCCGACCGCCGGCGATTCGTGGCTGTCCTGAACTTGCACGTGGCTGCCGGGAGTAAGCCGCAGCTGGCCCTCGGTGACTACGGTTTCGCCAGGCTCCAGCCCCCGGTCAATCACCAGTTCCTGATCCACGCGGGTGCCCGTCACCACCGGACGCATCTCAACGGTTCGGTCCGGCTTAACCACGTACACGAATTGGCCGTCCTGCCCGGTCTGCACCGCCTGGTTGGGAACCACCGTGGCGTGCGGCCGCGTAGTCAGCCCCAAAGTGACGCGCACGAATTCGCCCGGCCACAGGTGATTGGCGGCGTTTTGAAAAGTGCCCTTCATTTTAATAGTGCCGGTGGTGGCGTCGACTGAATTGTCGATAAAGGTGAGCACTCCCGATTCCTGGCTGGATGTGTCGGACTGCGGAGCCGCTTGCACCGGCAATTGCCCTTGTCCCATATACCGCTTGATGTCGCTTAACTGCGCTTCGGGCACCGAGAACGTCACATAGATGGGCTGCACTTCGGTGATGGTCATCAGGTCGCTGGTGTTGGCGGCCACCACGTTCCCCTGTTTCACGGCGATGCTGCCCGTGCGGCCGTCAATCGGAGAAAAGATCGTGGTGTAACTCATCTGCACGGTTGCGGTATCCACAGCCGCTTTCGACGCCACAATCTGCGCGCGGGCGCTCTCGATGGCGGCCTTGTCGGCCAGTACCGTTTGCGACAGTGCGTCGGCGCTGGAGCGCATCTGGTCTGTCTGCTCCCGCGAGACCACACCTTGATCGAACAATCCGCGATAGCGAGTGGCTTGGTCCTGGGCGTACTTCTCATTCGCGATGTCGCGCGCCAGATTAGCTTCGGCCTGGCTGAGCGCCGCTGTATCGCGCGCCAGGTTGGCTTGTGCCTGGCTGAGCTGGGCCTGGAACGGCCGCGCATCGATGGTGAAGAGCAGATCGCCCTTCTTGACGGAGTCGCCTTCGTGGAAGGAGACCTTGGTAAGCTCGCCGCCCACTTGTGCCTTGACTGTAATGGTGGAGTAGGCCTCTACATTTCCAATGACGTCCACATTGATGGGGACATCGCGCTGGGAGACCATGGCCACGACCACGGGAACCGGTCCGCCTTCGCCGGGCCGTCCGCGCCCGCCTGCCTTGACGCTCGAATTATTACAGCCCCCCAGAGCCAGCGCGAGGGCGAACGTCAGGGTCGCGACAGCCAGCTGCGGAATTGGTTTGCTAGTTTTCATGAATCCCCGAATGCCACGTTGCGTGGCGCCTGCATACAGGATTGAAGTAGGGGCGTCCATGTCGTGGCAAAGGTTACCCAGCGAACAGATTTATCTGCAAGTATACCTTAAAGTTACGGACTTACCAGGACGGGTAGCTAAGCCGGATCGCTAAGCGATCCGATCCAGGGACGCTAGCAGGTCTGAGACCACTTTTTCTGAATGAAGAGCCGTGCGCCGGGCGATTTCGTAGAGGTCGAGAACACGCTCCCAGTTGTCGTGCTCTTCCGCGGACTTTCGCGACCGGTAAAAGGCGCAGCGATCCCGTCGACCGCCTTGCCTGTTCGGTCCAAGATATGGAAGCTGAAATCACCAAATACTTCGGATCCGCTCTTGTTGATACATATCGGGACTATTTAATCCGATTTATTCTGTCCGGGCTTTGGTGTCGATCAGTCGCTGGATGCCGGCGATGAACTCTTCCACCTTCTGCGCCCCCTGATCGGCATGCTTGCGATTGCGCACTGACACGGTGCCTTCCTGCGCTTCGCGATCGCCTACCACCAACATGTACGGGATCTTCTGCAACTGCGCTTCGCGGATTTTCAGATTCACCTTTTCCTTGCGATCGTCCAATTCCACGCGCAGGTTTGCAGCCTTCAATTGATCTACTACCTTTTGCGCGTATTCCGCGTGCCGGTCGGTAATCGGCATTACCACGGCCTGCACCGGCGCCAGCCACACCGGGAAAGCGCCCGCGTAATGCTCGATGAGAATGCCGAAGAACCGTTCGATGGATCCATACAATGCCCGATGCACCATCAGCGGCTGATGCTTCTTGCCGTCGTCAGCGATGTACTCGAGCTCAAAGCGCCGGGCCAGCGTGAAATCGAACTGGACCGTGGAGAGCTGCCAGGGACGACCGATGGCGTCGATCAGCTTTATGTCGATCTTGGGGCCATAGAACGCCGCTTCGTCCGGCATCACCTTCACCTTCATGTTCAGGCGCTCGGTGGCACGTTTCAGCGCACTTTCGGCGAGTTCCCATTGTTCCGGCGTGCCGTCGTATTTGCCACTCGCGCCTTTGTCCCAGGTGGAAAGCTCGGCCTCATAATCGTCGAAGCCGTAGGTGTTCAGCGTATCGATCGCGAATTGCAGGCAGCTTACTACCTCGTCTTCGATCTGCTCGGGCGTACAGAAAATATGCGCGTCGTCTTGCGTGAATCCGCGTACGCGCATCAGGCCATGCATCACGCCCGATCGCTCATAGCGATATACCGTGCCCAGCTCACCCAGCCGCACCGGCAGATCGCGATAGCTGTGCAGTTTGTCTTTGTAGATCAGAATGTGACCGGGGCAATTCATGGGCTTGAGCTGATATTCGGCGTCGTCCAGCTCCATGGGCTTGAACATATTGCCGCCATAAAAATTGGCGTGCCCGGAAATCTTCCATAGATCGTGCCGCATCACGTGCGGGGTGTAAACCAGCGAGTAGCCGCGCTCCAGGTATTGATCGCGCATCCAGTCCTCGATGACCTTGCGGATGCGCCCGCCCTTGGGGTGCCAGAAAATCAGGCCCGGCCCAGCCAGCTCCTGGATGCTGAACAGATCCAGCTCCTGGCCAAGCTTGCGATGGTCGCGCTTCTTGGCTTCCTCCAGCCGTTGCAGGTACGCGTCCTGCTCCTTCTTGTTGAAGAACGCCGTGCCGTAGATGCGCTGCAGGCGCGGATTGTGTTCGTCGCCTTTCCAGTAGGCGCCGGCCACCGATAGCAGCTTGAACGCCTTCAGGCGCGCAGTGGAAGGCACATGCGGCCCGCGGCAAAAGTCGATGAAATGCGGACCCAGCGTGTATTCGGAAAACACTTCGCCCGCGCGCTCTTCAATTAACTCGCGCTTCATCCAATCGTCCGCGTATTTCGCGAGCCCAACTTCCTTGGGCGTCATGACGCGCTCAAACGCCAGGTTCTTGGCCTGTAACTCCTGCATGCGCGCTTCCAGTTTTTCTAGATCCTCGGGCGTGAACGGGGTCTCCCGCTGAAAGTCGTAATAGAAACCGGTGTCGGTCGGCGGGCCGATGCCTAACTTGGTTTCGGGGAACAATTCTAGTACCGCAGCCGCCAGCAAATGCGCGGTGGAATGCCGGTAGACTTGCAGCGCCTCGGGATTCTTGGAAGTCAGAATCTCCAGCTTGGCGTCTTTTTCGAACGGACGGGTGAGGTCCCAAAGGTCTCCATCTACGCGCGCAACCACGGCGTCATCGGCCAATCGTGGGCCGATCTCTTTCGCGATGTCCAGGGGACTGCTGCCGGATGGAACGCTCTTCTGGCTTCCATCAGGCAAGGTAATGGTAAGGCTCTCGCTCATGTAAATCCCAGGTTATCAGTTATCATCGCCCGCATCGCGCTTCTACCCTTGCTCGCATCGGGCGCCTGTGTAGCCCGCGGCCCACGCGGTACCCGCAAAACTGAATTCGTGCTGGACGCCGCTAGTTAGCGGCTGAGGATGTTGACGCGGCCGTATTCCAACGCATGGATCTCGGCGCCTGTGCAGACTGATTTAGCGGTAATTCTCCAGGCGCCGACGTTGGCTCCCACGTCAAAAACTATGGCGGGGTGAAACTGTGCGATACGCTGCAGCACGAATGCTTCCCCATTGGTCTGGAGGTCGTAATTCAAGTTGCCGAACAAAGAAAGATAACGCTGGCAAAGGCCGCCGATTTTGCGCAGCAGAAAACTTCTGCGCCCGCGTGCCACCAAGCGCGCCCAGGGTGGGGGCGCAATCCCGCTTGACTTCTTCCGCGCGCCGGTGCTTTTGTGCGTCAACCCTTCTGTCAATCCATCTATAGTCCCACGGGTTCGATTTGAAGGCGCCACGCCAGTATGCCACAATGAATTGTCACGGAGAGGTGGCAGAGTGGTCGATTGCGGCGGTCTCGAAAACCGTTGAACCTTCACGGGTTCCGGGAGTTCGAATCTCCCCCTCTCCGCCATTCCTTTCCGGAGCCTCGGTGCTGCTCTGGGAGCCTCTATACTCCTAGTAGGGCTTCGGTCCAGGTGCCATCAAAATGAGAACGCGCCAACTGTCGATCACGTTTGCGATCTTGCTTTCCATCCCAGCGGCCGACGCGGGCGCCGGGAAAAATGATTCAGTCGCCACGCCAGTAGCAGGTCTGAAACAGCCCGCCGAAATCCTGGTGGACCGCTGGGGCGTCCCGCACATCTACGCAAAGAATCTGGACGACGCATTCTTCGTTCAAGGTTACAACGCGGCGCGCGACCGGCTGTTCCAGATAGACCTTTGGCGACGGCGCGGTTTGGGCCGTCTGGCCGAAGTTTTAGGGCCAGCCTATGTGCAGCAGGATCGGGCGGCGCGGCTGTTTCTCTATCGCGGCGACATGAACCAGGAGTGGGCGGCATATGGGTCCGATGCGAAATCAATCGCGACATCGTTCGTCGCGGGCGTGAACGCTTATGTCGATTGGCTTGGCGCGCACCCCGATCAGATTCCCGTCGAATTCAAGTTGCTCGGCTATCGGCCGTCGAAATGGGAGGCGGAGGACGTGGTGCGCATTCGCAGCCATGGGCTGACGCGCAATCTCACCAGCGAAGTAGCGCGCGCTAAAACGGTGTGCCAGACCGATCCGAAGAATGGTCCCAAGTACGACCAAATTCGCTACGGCCTTCAGCCTCCGTGGCAGACCAAAGTTCCCGAAGGCCTGGATCCTTGCCTGCCGAAAGATGTGCTCAAAGTATTTACTCTAGCGACCGAAGAGGTGCACATCACCAAGGAAGGCGTAAACCGGACTTCAGCGGCGCTGCCCTTAACCCCGAACAGTGCCGAAGGCAGCAACAACTGGGTGATTGCGCCGTCGAAATCCGCCACTGGGCGGCCAATACTGGCGAACGATCCGCATCGCGCCTACAGCACGCCCAGCCTGCGCTACATCGTTCAAGTCAACGCGCCGGGAATGAACATTATCGGAGCCGGCGAACCTGCTTTGCCTGGAATCTCCATCGGTCACAATGGCACCATCGCGTTCGGACTCACCATATTCGACGTCGACCAGGAAGATTTGTACGTTTACGATGTCAACCCGGCGAATGCGCGTGAGTATCGCTACCAGGGTGAGTGGCAGCCCATGCGCGTCCTGCACGAAAGTATTGCGGTGAAGGGCGCCGCGCCGGTATCCGCCGAGCTGGTGTTCACGCGGCACGGTCCGGTGATCTACGAAGATGCAGCGAAACATCGGGCCTACGCGGTTCGCACTTGTTGGCTGGAACCCGGCATGTCGCCTTACTTTGGCAGCATTGCGTATATGCGCGCAAAAAGTTTTCCCGAATTCAAGCGCGCCATGCTGCACTGGGGCGCGCCTACCGAGAACCAGATTTACGCGGATGTGGAGGGCAACATCGGCTGGGTCCCGGGCGGGCTGGCTCCCATTCGGCCCAACTGGGACGGGCTGCTCCCGGTGCCTGGCGACGGCCGGTACGAATGGGCTGGGTTTCTGCCCGGCGACAAACTGCCTTCCTCCTACAATCCTTCCCAAGGGTATGTGACCACCTCAAACGAGATGAACCTTCCGGCCGATTATCCGTACCGGGATCGCAAGCTTAGCTTTGAGTGGACCAACGGCTCGCGTCACGCGCGCATCGACGAGGTTTTGCGGTCGCTGCCGAAAGTTTCGATTGACGATTCGATGAAGTTGCAGAACGACGTGATGTCGATTCCCGCGCGGCGGCTCGTTGCCGTGCTTGCCTCGCTTCAGGCGGATGATCCGAAAACGAAAGCCGCGCTGGATTTCCTCCGCGGCTGGGATGCTCGCGAAACCGCCGATTCGCCGCAAGCGGCTCTCATGGAAGTCTGGATATCGCGGCACCTCGAAAGGGCATTCTTGGATGCAGTGCTCCCCCCGAACGCCGCCCATGCGATCGGTTTGCCGGATATGGCCGTGATGCTGGACACGCTCGAAAATCCGTCGGAGCGTTTGACACGCGAGCAGCGCGATCATTTGCTGCAGGCTACCCTGGCGGACGCGTATTCAGAAATGGAGAAGCTGGAGGGCGCCGATCCTCACGCCTGGCAATGGGGCAAGCTGCATCATTCGTTGCCGGAGCATCCACTGTTCAACGCGGTTGACGATGTGATGCGCGCGCGTCTTCAGCCCGGACCTTTTCCCACCGGCGGCGACCCGTATACGCCCAATGCATCGGGATATCGCGCGAGCGATTTTCAGTTGACGGGCGGCCCCTCTTTCCGCATGGTGCTGGACGTCGGCAATTGGGACAATTCGCGCGCGGTGAATTATCCAGGCGAGTCGGGGAATCCGGACAATGTTCACTATCGGGATCTCACGGAAATGTGGCTCACGGGGAAGTATTTCCCGTTGCTTTATACCCGCGACGCTGTAGAAAAGGCGACCGAAACGCGCATCCTGTTGACTCCAGCAACTCGCTGAGCGGCAATTTCAGCAAGATATCCGAGGGTTCAGCCTTGCTCAGCTATACCTCTCCGCCGCCGCGCACAGTATTTTCTGAACCTTCGCCACCCAGTCCGGCCGGGAAATCGGGTCGATTGGCGATGGCCGTTCCAGCCTGGATCGGGCTGGGATCCGCTTTGGATTTAGCAGGGCGCCGTTATGGGCGCGGCCGTTGCCATTACCGGTGTCAGGCTCGTCCGCTGGATCGACGATCAGTACAACCCGCACGTCTGGATTCGCCGCCACCAGCGCCTTGACTGTACGTGCGGCGCTGGGCAGCTTGGGATTTACAACCAGGATCGTAATCGGCAAATCCAACCGCTTGGCCAGCGACTCCGCTTGACGGCAGTGCAATGCCGGGACAGCCTGACATCCCAAATCGGTAAACAACTCGCCCAACCACATCAGAAATCCTAAATCATCATCGATGATGAGGGCTGTAGCAGAACGGGAGCTTGCGGTCACGAGTTGGAGGTTGCTGATTTCAAATCTTAGCGCTGCGCGCTGCCCGCACGCCGGCGGTGCGGAATTCATGCTGTTGAGACACGATGGCGACGCCGGTGCCTTCGCTGCGAACGACGCGTCCTTTCACCACCAGCTTCAAACCACATACGCCATCCAGCAGGTAAGGCCAGCTTACCACCAGTTCAATCGAGCCGGAGAAAGGCTGCCCTTCAGGGACTTCAAAGAGCACACCCGTGCTGCTGATGTTGCAAGTCTGACCGGATCCGCAACGCTGGCTCTCTCCAAACAGCCTGTATTCCACTGCGAGCGCCAGTGGAAAGCGCTGGCGGGACCGCCGTTCTAACGACAACCTTTCGAAGTGCCGCGTCCCAATATGTGCGACAGACATATTCCTCCTACAGTCCTCACCACGAAAATGGATAAATCTTTATACCATCGGCTGAGGAGGCGGTCAATTGAAAACTCCCTCAAAACAAAGGAATAATCTCCACGAGTATCATCCGTGTAACTTCGCTTGAACCGCCTCCTACCGTGTTTACCTGCGCCACTGTTTGTGGCATTTCGGCATCCCATGCAGTGGAGAGGGCGATTTACACTGGGCTAGCGCGCTGGTAGTATTGTCTCCGAACTTTCCGCCCGTCCACCAGGGAGGTGGTTGTTTGAATCCAACTCGCAGAAGTTTCCTCAAGGCCGGAACCGGCGCCGTTGTTGCATCTGTGCTCGGGTTCGACGTTGGCCCAGCCTACGCTCAGGCCCAGGAACTCAAGATTGCCAAAACAACGGAGACGCGCTCCACGTGTCCGTATTGCGCGGTGAGCTGCGGCGTGATCATCCACACTCTCGGCGACAAGGCCAAGAACGTCACCGCGCAGGTGGTGCATGTGGAAGGCGATCCGGATCACCCCATCAATCGCGGCACGCTGTGTCCCAAGGGGTCCTCGCTGATGCAGGACATCCTGAACGAGCGGCGTGTGCTGAAGCCGCAGGTCCGCCGTCCAGGGTCCGATCATTGGGAGGACATCGGCTGGGATCAGGCGTATGCAGAAGTGGCGCGGCATATTAAGAAGACTCGCGACCAGACGTTCATCACCACCGACACCGAAGGCCGCACCGTCAATCGCCTGGAAAGCATCGCCTGGAACGGTGGCTGCACCGATACCAACGAGTTCAACTTCCTGGCCGTCAAGACCATGCGCAGTCTTGGGGTGACGTTCATAGAGAATCAGGCCAGGGTTTGACACGGCCCGACGGTCTCCAGTTTGGGGCCAACGTTTGGAAGAGGGGCCATGACGAATGGCTGGATCGACATCAAGAACACCGACATGATGTTGATCATGGGCGGCAATCCGGCGGAGAATCATCCATGCGGATTTAAGTGGGCGGTGGAGGCCAAGCGGGAACGCAACGCGAAAACCATCGTGGTGGATCCACGCTATACGCGGACCGCCGCGGTTTCCGACATGTTCGTGCAGATTCGGGCTGGTTCCGACATCGCGTTTCTCGGCGGCGTGATTCGGTACGCGATCGAGAACCAGCGCGTGGCCAAAGATTACCTGGTCAACTACACGAATGCGGCGTTCCTGGTCCATCAGGATTTCAAGGTCGCGGACGACGGTGTTTTTTCGGGGTTCAACGCGGCCAATCAAACCTACGATAAGGCCACCTGGAATTACCAGGAGCCAGGTAATCCAAAACCCGAGCCGGCCGCCGGCTCCCCGCCCCTGTTGCCCCCCAATGCGGCTTATGATGTAAGTCTTCAGAGCCCGGACTGCGTCTATCAGCTCCTGAGAAAGCACTATTCCCGATACACGCCGGAGATGGTGGAGCGCATCACCGGCATTCCCAAGGATCAGTTTCTCCAGGCCGCGGACCTGTTCACTTCCATTCGCAAGGATGGGGACACCAAGAAAGTTGCCACCATCATTTACGCGGTGGGCTGGACACAACACAGCTTCGGCTCGCAAATCATCCGCACGGCCGCGATGCTGCAGTTGCTGATGGGGAACGTAGGCCGCGCGGGCGGCGGAGTGAACGCTCTCCGCGGGCACTCCAACATTCAAGGCGCTACCGACATCGCGGGGATCTTCGACATCCTTCCCGGCTATCTGAAAGTTCCAACTCCGGCCGACAAGGACTTCGCGGCCTGGATGAAGCGCATCACCCCCACCAGTTCCAAACCCAAGGAATGGGATTCGTGGAATTACTGGTCGAACACTCCCAAATTTACTGTCTCGTTCATGAAGACCATGTACGGCGATGCAGCCACCAAGCAAAACGATTGGGCCTTCAACTACCTGCCCAAGGTGGATCGCGAGTACTCCTGGGTCCACATTTGGGACGACATGTACCGGGGCAAGGTGAAAGGCCTGCTGGCGTTCGGCATGAATGGAGTGAACATCGGTCCGAATTCGCAAAAGAACATCGATGCGCTCAAGAAGGCCGATTGGCTGGTGGTCTGCGATATTTATCCGGACGAAACCAGCGGCTTCTGGCAATCCCCTGGAATAACGCCGGAGGAAATGAAGAACATCAAGACCGAGGTGTATCGTCTGCCCGGCGCCGGATTCGCCGAGAAAGACGGCACCTTCGTCAATTCGGCGCGCTGGCTGCAATGGAAATGGGCCGCCGTTCCTCCTCCGGGCGATTGCCGGCTGGATCAGGAAATTCTGGCGCAAATTTTTTTGAAGGTGCGCGATCTGTACAAGAAGGAAGGCGGTAAGTTCCCCGATCCGATCGTCAATCTTACCTGGCCCTATGTCGACCCGAAAAATCCCTCGCTGTCGGACGTGGCAAAGGAATTGAACGGCAAGGCAGTCACCGATTTCATGGACACCGCCTCGCAGCAAATGATCAAAGCGGGGCAGCAATTGTCTGGTTACGCGTTCCTGCGTGACGACGGATCTACCTCTTCCGGTAACTGGCTTTATTGCGGTTCCTGGACTGAAGCGGGCGCGCTCACCCAGCGCCGCGGCACCAACGATGAATCCGGTCTCGGCGTTTATCCCAACTGGGGCTGGTCCTGGCCGATGAATCGCCGTGTGTTATACAACCGTGCCTCGTGCGATCTCGATGGGAAGCCCTGGGATTCCGATCGCCGGCAAATCTGGTGGAACGAAGATCAGAAACGCTGGGTCGGAAATGACGTGCCGGATTTCAAACCCGACTCCGCGCCCAAGGATCACATGGGTCCGTTCATCATGAATCCGGAAGGCGTCGGCCGCTTGTTCGTGCCTCTAGCCGGCATGGCCGACGGTCCGTTTTCAGAATTCTACGAGCCTTTCGAAAGCCCCATCGCGAATCCGTTGCATCCCCAGCACCAGAACAACCCGGTGGTGAAGAAATACAGCACCAACTTGGATAAATATGGAACCGTGGGCGAAGGCTACATCATTGTCTGCACCACCTATCGCCTGACCGAGCACTATCATTACTGGACCAAGAATAATCCAATGAATGTCCAATTAGTTCCACAAATGTTCGTCGAAATTCCTGTCGAGCTGGCGAACGATTTGGGCATCAAGGGCAGTGAGATGGTTAAGGTGACCAGCGCCCGTGCCACGTATCTGGCCAAGGCCATGGTCACGCGGCGTATTCGGCCCATGACCATCGACGGGAAGAAGATCTATCAGATCGGCCTGCCGATTCACCAGGGCTTCCGCGGCATCCAAGAAGACGCGGGCCGGGTGCCGCGCAGCATCGCGAATCTGCTCACGCCAACGGTGACGGACCCGAACGCTTACACCCCCGAATTCAAAGGGTTCCTCGTCAAGCTGGAGAAAGCCTGAGCTATGGCGAACGGACCGCTGCAGATCAAAGCCATCTCGGGACACGCCGGACCGGTGCCTGGCAAAAACACATCGCGCGATTACGATGTCTGCAAGCTCATCGACGTGACTACCTGCATCGGCTGCAAGGCCTGTGAGGTGGCCTGCCTGGAGTGGAACGGATACCCCTTCCGCGAAACCGTTTTCGATAACACTTACCAGACTATGCCGGATACGGCGTGGAATTACTATAATCTGATCCGGTTTAACGAATTTACCGACGAGAACGGTAATTTTAGCTGGCTGATGCGCAAGGATCAGTGCATGCACTGCGCCGATCCGGGTTGTTTGCGGGCCTGCCCGGCCGATGGCGCCATCGTGCAGTACACCAACGGCATCGTCGATTTTCAGCAGGAAAACTGCATCGGCTGCCAGTATTGCGTCACCGGGTGTCCCTTCGATATTCCGAAGTTCAATCCGACCACCAAGAAAGTTCACAAGTGTACGCTGTGCTCGGATCGCGTGGGCGCGGGGCTGGAACCGGCCTGCATCAAGGCCTGTCCCACGGGTTGTCTGCACTTCGGCACCAAGGACGACATGAAGGATTTGGCCGAGACGCGCGCCGTGCAGCTCCGCGAGCACACGTCGCACAAGGACGCGGGCGTGTACGATCCGCCGGGCGTGAGCGGCACGCACGTCATCTACGTACTGCACGACATCAATCATCCCGAGCGCTATGGCGGCTTGCCGAAAGATCCGCACGTGCCGTGGATGGTTCGCATCTGGAAAGGGCCGCTCAAGTGGCTGGGCGATTTTGCTATAGTCGCGGGAATCGTGGGCGTGGCAGCTCATTTCATCCGGTTCGGCCCAAAGGAAGTGGAGCCGGAGCCGACTACCGCGAAGGGTGGAACTGGGGAGGATGGTGAGAAATGAACGCCGCCGCTATTTCTCATACGCCGCACGCTGGCGAGATCGAGCGCTATACATTCAGCGAGCGCATCATGCACTGGTCCAGCGGTCTGACTTATCTTTACTGCCTTTCCACCGGTCTTGCTTTCTACTCGCCGCATCTCTACTGGCTCGCGTTCGTGCTGGGCGGCGCGCCAACCTCGCGATTTTGGCATCCCATCGTCGGCCTGGGATTTATTCTGGGAACGCTCTGGATGCACAGCTTGTGGCGCCGGGACATGCAGATCACCGAAGTCGACAAACGCTGGCTCAATCACACGGAAGCCTATATCACCAACGACGAAGCGCACACGCCGCTGTCAGCGCGCTTCAACGGCGGCCAGAAACTCTACTATTGGCTGATGTTCTACGGTGCCTTTTTGCTGCTGCTCTCCGGCGTCTTTCTCTGGTTTCCCGAATACATCCCGCGTCAGTACGCAGCGGTGCGTGGCGTGATGATCCTGCTGCATGAAGCGGCGGCGCTCGCGACCATTGGCGGTTTCATTATCCACGTATACATGGGCGTCTTCATGGTGCCGTACAGCATGACAGCCATTACCACCGGCTGGGTGACGCGCGCGTGGGCCTGGACTCATCATCGCCTGTGGTACCTTCGGGTGACCGGACAGCCGGCGCCGAAGGAATGACGACGCATCATGCTCGCATCGCCCGAGCCGCTCAATTAGCCATTGTTCATCCCAGCGCCGCCCCGTTACTCAACTTTTACGCCGAGTTGGCGAGTTTCCAGCTGCCGGTGTTCTCCGAGCTGCAGTCCAAAGGCGAGACCGATCTGCGTGTATTGGTGTGCTATTTCCCCGCATTGATCAAGCTGGTGGCTCGCGCCGGTACCGCGCTATTGGCCGATTTCGCATCGAAGAATCTCGAATCGAGCGACGCTCAGGGGGATTTGCTGGTGGGAGTCTGGGAGCGCGACGAAGCTCTGGACCCCGCCGGCCGCTTCTACGCGCGGGTCCTTTTGCAGCCCTTTGCCGAATACCTGGCGTCGCGCGGCGATATCCAGGCGGATGCGACCAGCGCTTCCTGTCCGTTCTGTACTGCCCGTCCCGTTGCTGCGGTCTTGCGCGGCGAGGGTGACGGCGGTAAGCGTTGGCTGCTGTGTTCGCTTTGTTCCACCGAGTGGCAATACCGGCGTGTGCTGTGCCCCGGTTGCGGCGAAGAGGATAAGGACAAGCTGCCCATCTACCGGGCCGCCGAGTTTCCGTCCGCACGCGTCGAAGCCTGTGACACTTGCCGCACTTACATTAAGGCTATCGATCTCACCAAGGACGGCCACGCCGTTCCGGTGGTCGACGAAATCGCTACGCTCGCGCTGAACATCTGGGCCGAAGAGCACGACTACGTAAAGTTGGAAACCAATTTATTGGGCTTGTGAACCGCCGCCCGTTGTTCACTGAAATGTCGACTGAAATGTTAACTCGAATGTTAAGCACGAATGTTAAACTCAAATCCAATGGGCGCGATGTAGCGCCAGATTCGCAAAGGAGCGATAGTATGTCGATTCAAGCAGAAGCAGAACTCATTTTGAAACTATACGAATTACGCCGTGACGAGACCATGCGCGAGGCGCGCAACTGGTACTTTAGCGAGTTCAATCCGCAGTCGCTGGCGGATTTTACCGGCGCCATGTTTGGGCCGCACAGCGGGCATCTCCGCATGGTGGTCAGCTACTGGGATATGGCGGCGGCTCTCGTGAATCGAGGCGCCATCAGCCTGGATCTGTTCAATGACGCCAATGGCGAACACGTGGGCGTCTTTGCGAAGATTGAGCCGCTGCTCGGGGAAATCCGCGGCGCTTTGGGATATGGATTTGCCGCCAACCTGGAGAAGCTGATGGATGCCACGCCCGGCGGCCGCGAGCGTTCCGCTGCAACCCGCGAGCGGATGAAAGCCATGCGCGCGCAAATGAACCCTCAGACCGCCAAGCAAAGCGCCTAACATCGATCGGGAAAGTTCTGCAGGGCCGCGAGGAAATGCTCTTCGCGGCCTTACGTCACATTCCTCTAATCGGCGCATCCAACGGGCGTGCACGGCTTTGTACGCCATCTCCTGGTCTGGCTCCTCCGTCTCGGCCTATTTGGACCGCTGCTACTCGGAATCGCCGATTCCTCCTTCCTCTTCCTTCCGTTCGGAAACGACCTGCTCATTGTGATTCTTACCGCTCGCGACCATCGCCATCTCGCGGCCTATGTCGCGATGGCGGCCATCGGCTCCACGCTCGGCGTTCTCCTTCTAGATACCGTTTGCCGCAAGGGCGGGGAAGAGGGGCTGAAGAAAATGATGAAGCCCCGGCGGCTGGACTATTTCAAACGCCGGATGAAGAACCAGGCGGCCATCGCGATCGGGCTGGCTTGCGTGGCCCCGCCGCCATTTCCCTTTACACTTGTCATCGCGAGCGCGAGCGCGTTCGCTTATCCCAGGCAGCGGCTGCTCAGCCTGGTTTTCGTTGCCCGCTCCATTCGATTCACCATTGTCGGCTTACTGGCGATCCGGTACGGCCGCGACATCCTGCGGATCGCACAGGCGCCCGAAACCACCTGGATTATGCTCGGGTTTATTGTCCTTTGCGTCGTTGGAAGCGCCTTCCAGGTGATGCGGTGGATCCGCCGAAAGCCCTAGGTCAACATAGGATCGGTCGGCCGGTTGGCTAAACTGGGATTGTCAGCCCGATAAGTTGCCGTGAAATTTCGGGCTGACCGTAACTCCGTGGATCTTTCGAGCGAACTACAAGTGGAGGGAACCCGCGAAAATTCCGGACCATCCGCTACCTTGCTCGAGCAACTCATGCTGCGATATCAACAGGCTGACTCGGTGGCTACCACTGCCCTCATCGAGCAGCTCAGCCCACAGCTTTACCGCTTCTTCGCGGCTCAACTAGGCAACGCCGAAGACGCCAGCGACATGCTGCAGGATGCCTGGCTGCGCATCCACCGCGTGCGCCACACCTATCGTGCAGGCGAGCCGTTGCTGCCTTGGGTCTATGCCATCGCGCGCTGCGTGCGGGTGGACAGCTATCGCAAGCGACGCCGCATCGCGGTGCGGGAAATTGTGTTGGACGCCCTGCCCGAGCAAGCCGCTGCAAGCGGCGAAACGAACGATCTGCCGCCCTTTGAGCAACTTATCTCCGGCTTGCCCGCCAGCCAGCGGGAGGTCCTAACGATGCTCAAGGTGAACGGTCTCAGCCTGGAAGAAGTAGCCCAAGCCACTTCATCCAGCGTCGGATCGGTAAAACAAAAAGCGCACCGCGCGTACCAACGCCTGCGAGGCGTGCTGCCATGCCCACAGACAGGGAAAGGAGCCGCGACATGACGGACCGTGACATGACGGATCGTGAAATGACGGACGCTAACATGGACGAGCTGCTCCGTGCGCAGACTCTTCCAGCGCTTCCCGCGGACCGGCTCAAGCAAATTGAGGCCGCGCTAGTAGCCGATTTGAAGCCTGTCCGTCCGCTGGCGCCGGCAGGCGTCTATCTTACCGCCTTCGCGGGCATCTTTATCGCCGCCTGCATCCTCAGACTGGTTCTATTTCACCGGTCAAAGCGGCTGGGAAGCGCTCAGTAATCTGCAAAAACCCCTGGTGTTCGTGCCGCTCTTTGCGATCATGGTTCTCCTGATTTTCTCCGTCGTTCGTCAAATGACGCCGGCTGCGAGGTATACGCGAACCACGGCGCTGCTTGCGGCCGGAGTGTTTCTGCTGATGCTGGCGTCGATGGCGCTCATGTTTCACCCGATTCACGAATCCGCGTTCGTCCACGACGGGCTGGTCTGCTTCCGGGCAGGTATGACGTTTGCTATCCCGGCAGCCTTGCTGTTTGCGCTGCTCTTATTGCGCGGCGCTGCTTTGTCTCCAGTTTTGACCGGCGCCACCGCCGGCGGCTTGGCCGGTTTGGTGGGCCTGGCTGTTCTCGAAATTCACTGCCCGAATCTGGACGTGTATCACATCCTGGTGTGGCATGTTTCGGTAACCGTGGTCTGCGCGATCGCCGGCGTACTTTTGGCTAGTAGCATGTCCCGAAACCGGACCTCGAATCGCTAGCGAAGGCGCTGCGCGACGGTGGCTCCCCAGTCGTCTGGACTCACATCTAGAGCGTGCTGCGAGAAGAGCCAGAGGTGCCCATCCAGATCTTCGACCCCATATTGCCGCTCGCCGTATATGGTCTCGTGGAGTTCTTCCACAATCTTCGCGCCGGCGGATCTTGTTCTCGCATAGTGCGCGTCAACGTTATCGACGAAGACGGTGAGGGATTGAGTCCGGTGGCCGATTTGTGCCGGGGTGGCGCTGCCGGGGCGCGGCGTGGAGATCATGATGTAGGCGTTGCCGAGGAAAACTTGCGCTCCGCTAATCGGTTCGCCATAACGATAGTGTTCGCTGAATCCGAACGTCCTGCTGAGCCAGCCCAGAGCCCGCTCAACGTCTTGATAGACGACGTGCGGCAGCACGGTGTCAGTGGGCACGGAGCGATTTCGCATTATTCCTAGCGCACGTAAGCCGGGAGGCCTTGCAACTCCGATTCTTCTACCTTGACCCAGCTGCCGTCGAACGCCTCCACCACGCTGCCTTCGAGGAACCAGCTCCTGGGCGCGTGGCCGCCCCATAGGGCCTGGCGGCGAGGATCGTGCAGATTCCAGCGGATGGGCTCGAAATCCGGATCGACGCTCAAATAATCGGAAGTATACAGTTCGATACGGTGGCCGTCGGGATCGCGCAGATAGAGGAAATAGGCGTTGGTGATGCCGTGGCGGCCGGGGCCACGCTCGATGCGATCGGTTTCAAACGCGCCGGCGAGAATATCGCACAATTGCGAAATACGCGCGCCGTCCGGTAGCCAGTAAGCGAAGTGATGCAGCCGGGGGCCGGCGCCGTTGGTGGTGGCCAGATCGTGCGCGTGCCCTTTGCGCTGCATCCAGGTGGCCCAGATGCGGCCAGTCTCGTCCTCCGTGGATTCCGTTAACCGAAAATCCAAATGGCGCTGATACCACTCCGAGAGTTGCTTGACCTGGGGCGACAGCACGTTGATGTGGTCAATGCGCTGGATGCCAGGTCCGCGGTGCAGATCAAAACGCTGCAGCAGCCAGGGATGCTTTACTGACTCGTAGTAAAACGCAATGGGAAATCCGAACGGATCCTGCATGCGCAGAATGCGCGGACGGTCGCGCTCGGTCTCCCAGCGATGGTGCAAGCCATCGGCTTTGGCAATGGCGGCAATCTCATCCAGCGCGGCTTCGGAGCCCGCTTTGTAGGCCAGTTGCTTGATGCCCGGCTCGACGCCAAGTTCCAGCTTCAGGCTCCATTCGCGATCTTCGACGCCGCGCAGAAAGAGCGCGCGATCATCCTCATGCACCACATTAAAGCCAAGCAGGTCGACGTAGAAGTGCCGCGATGCAGCCAGATCGGCGACGGACAGCACGACATGGCCGATGCGAATTACACGGGGAAATATGGACATTTTAACCTTTCCCAAATTTGGGGATAGCGTGCGATCCGAGCGGCACGGCGATGTGTTTTAGCTCGGTATAGAACTCGAACGAATGCTCGCCGCCTTCGCGGTGCGTGCCGCTGAACTTGAGGCCGCCGAAGGGCGTTGGAAGATGGCGGACGTTGTGGCTGTTGATCCAGGTCATGCCGGCTTCCAGCCCGAGCGCCATACGATGCGCTCGAGTGACATCGCCGGTCCAAACGTAGGAGGCCAGGCCGTACTTTACGTCGTTGGCTTTGGCCAGCGCGTCGGCTTCGTCCTTGAACGGGATGGCGGTGAGCACCGGTCCGAAGATTTCTTCCTGCGCGATGCGCATGTGATTTTCGCCCGTGAACAGGGCGGGGGAGACGTAATTGCCTTCCGAACCCACGCGTTGGCCGCCAACGAGCAGCTTCGCGCCTTCCTGCTGGCCGATTTCGATGTAGCCGAGCACCCGGTCGCGATGCTCGGGATGGATGAGCGGGCCCACTTCGGTGTTGGGGTCGAGTGGGCTGCCGACTTTGACGCGCGCGGCCCGGGCAGCCAAGGCCTGGGTGAATTCATCGAAGACGCATTCTTCGATCAGGGCGCGCGAATTGGCGGTGCAGCGCTCGCCATTGAAGCTATAGATCTGGAAGACGGTGGCGTCCAGGGCACGATCCAGGTCGGCGTCAGCGAAAATGACGGCCGGCGATTTTCCGCCGAGTTCAAGCGACAGACGCTTCAGCTGATCGGCCGCGGCCTTCATCACAATGGAGCCGGTTGTGGTTTCGCCCGTCAGCGTGATCAGCGGGACCAAGGGATGCGACACTAGCGGCGCGCCCGCTTCTTCGCCGAAGCCTTGAACAACATTGAAGACGCCCGGAGGCAGATCGGCCTCTTCGAAAATCTGCGCGAGCTTCCACGCCGTGAGCGGCGACCATTCGGCCGGTTTCAGGATCACCGTGTTGCCGGTGGCCAGCGCCGGAGCGATGCGCCAGGTCGAGAGCATCATGGGCGCGTTCCAGGGCGTGATGATGCCGCAGGGGCCGACCGGGACGCGCAAGCTGTAGTTGAGCCACTCGCCGTCCACGGGATACGTGCGGCCGTCCATGGCCTTCTCGGCATATTCGGCATAGAAGCTGAAGTTTTCCGCGGTGCGGGCGATTTGCGCGCGAACAATCTTGAGCGCCTGTCCGGCATCCAGGCATTCGATGGTGGCCAGCTCATCGCCATGCTTTTCGATTAGGCTGGCTAT
>CAVRZH010000150.1:0-16067 GCA_963725455.1 Bryobacterales bacterium | reverse complement strand
GTTTTGTACCGCTTAACCGATTTTACGTATTGCTATAGGCGGTTCTGTCCTTGCCATCGTGACGGCCCCATTGCATATCACACCTTCCTTGGTCTGCCAGTCCATCACCCTGAAACTTATTCCGGGCGACTGGGGAATTGCTATCTTTTCCGAGGCTCTGATCCATTTCCATCCGCTCGGGTGGGGCCTCCAAACTCACCGTCTTTTGCAAATCGGCCAACACGTTCACCTGCTGGCGCAAGAGACCAACATGCGCCAGCAGTGACTCCGACACCGGGGTGTCCGGCTTATCCAATTGCGCTAATTGTTCTTCAATCCCGGCTAAGTTCACGGGAAGGTGATCGAAGGCCTCTTTTACAGAAAGGCGATCAAGCGCGATGAGGCTGGTGGTGAGGTGGTCGACGGCAAACACCACTTCCTCGAGTGTTCGGCTGACCGACGCGTTGAATTCATAGAGCGGCCCCGTATACCACCTCAAGAAGCGAGCCAGCAGCCTTTTCACCGATTGGATGAGCTCGTTACGCACTCCGGGAAGCCGGGGATTAACGGCGCCCACGGCGTTCCTGAGGTCCTTCAGGCCAGCCACACGGCGGCGCAATTCGTCAAAATCATAGAGGGTCCAGCCAGCTTCTGTCTCGCGAACAAACTGCGCCTCTTTCAGTTGCTGAAGGATCTTTGAAACCGCAAGAGTGGGGCGCTCTTCAGACACCTTTTGTATTAGCAGGGCGGCGATGTTATTGGTGGTCCGCGGCAAATCCGTTTGGACAAATTCCATTAGGCAAATTGCTTTTGCCACTCGCCCGGCCATTCCGGGAAGGTCTGGATGATCATCGAAGCGTTGCCGAACCTCTCGTACCTCTTTGCGCTTTTCGGGCGGGATGTTCGCTTCCAACAGCTCGTATATATCGTCGATGCTCACCAGTGCCCCGGCCGGCTGATCGATCAGCCGGCGTTGGTTAGACCCCAAAACGCCAGAACAGAGCTGGATGATAGTGGGATGGCTTTTCGCGAACTGTTTTACGCGATTGGAGTGTAGCCGAATGCCTGCCAGAATTTCCATGGAGAGGTCGATCATATGGGGAAGATAAGGATAAAACCGGACAAACCGATCCTCATCTAGCTCCGAACGGTGCGTGGAGTGCTCCAATTCGACATTGCTGATGAGCGACGCGGCGTT
Organism: Bryobacterales bacterium; assembly: GCA_963725455.1. Classification (GTDB taxonomy): domain Bacteria; phylum Acidobacteriota; class Terriglobia; order Bryobacterales; family Bryobacteraceae; genus Palsa-89. The sequence continues at coordinate 14,890 of CAVRZH010000150.1, read as the reverse complement.
GTCATGGAACAGTTGCCGCAACACAGGCTCCTGATTTTCCCTCTTACGCAGCGCGCTAAGCGCGACAACCTCCCGAACGTCGTGTGGCGATAACTCGATCTGGTGGATAAAGTGATCTTCTAATTTAGTCCGGGCCACGCGGCTGGCCGCCAGATGATTCGAGACCTCCTGCAGCTTTTCCTGCGCGACGATGACGATCCAGATGGGGCCCGGAATCTTCCCCGCCTTGCGTCGCCGAAGGCTCTCCCTACCGAACTGCTCCACCACCGCGCGCAGGTTCTCAATCCGCTCACCACCCAGAATGGCGTAGGGGCCGATTTCGTCCACCATGAAAGCGAAAGCCTTCCCGGGACTACGAAGCTCCGACAGCTCGAACGTCCTATTAACTAAATCCTTGGCGCCCGGCCTGGCGGACAGACGAGCCCGTATCGTTTTCAGCCACGCATCCGTCGAGTCGTAAGTTTGAGGGGCCAACCGGTAAAGCAACAAGCTGGCGCACGCGAACTTCTGGCCGCCTTTACGAATCTCTCGCCATTCTTTCTTGTATTCCTCCCGGCAGAGGTCCTGGAAGGATGCTAGTTTACTGTCTTTTTCCAGTTGAATCTCAAGCTCCGAGATGTCATAGTCCTCGGCGTAATCCAGCTCGCGCAATAGAGCCAGGTACATGGCCTCGACAATGTGTTCCGCGGGCGTTTCAAGCGCTAGCTCCGCTCGCAGGTTGACCCGGAATATCTGGTACGGGATGGATCGATTGAAGTACTCAACCCCTTCGGCAACCTGCCCGGATTCTTGCCTGTTCAGGAAAAGCGCAGCGGCAGGAGCGCCATATATGTCCCGGTTGCCAAGAACGTGTCCGAGGTTCTTCACAAAGGCAGACTTGCCCGAACCGGGCGGGCCTGAAATCCAGATTCCCACCCCTTCGTCCGGCGAGTTCAGCGCACCCGTCATCGCGGAGAAGAGGCGTTTGTACTCGGCTTTGATTCCATTTGTGGCGACGTATTCGAGCTCCCGCAAAACGGCATCGTCGCTGGCCAGCAAATCGCCAATTCTGGTCATGAGGCTCTCTCGTGTCTCTTCAGGCGGTGTGTCCACTGCCTGACCAACTGAGTGTACCCACCTAGTCTCGTGGGTAGTTCCAATGTAGAACCCGGCTTACGGGCAGAAGCTGCGGTGAAATGGTTGGAACGCCAGGAAATCCGAGCAACGCGCGGACGAGTGGGTTCCTGAATCCCCACGTCACACGTCAGAGGATCGCGGGAAATGGCATGATGTTTGCTTCGGAATGCCGCTCGAAAATCGCGTAGCCCCTTTCGGCAATATTTTTCGGACCAGTGCTCGTGGCACAATGATGGGCAATCGTGGTGGCGCGCTGCACACGAGCGACAAAGAAATCGTGCGCAACTACAAAAGCAGGCGCTGGATTACGTGCGTCCTGGAATTCAGAGGCCGCCACAGAATCGTGATGTCGGAGGGACGTTACACGGAGCTGTTCTTTCTTGACGAGGCCGTCGCGTTTGCCGCCGGGCATCGTCCCTGCGCGGAATGCAGGCGGGAGCGCTACAACGCCTTCCGGAACGCGTGGCGGGACTGCCATGGGCAACCTGACCTTCCCTTCGCGGACCAAATGGATTTGGAACTACACCCCGCGCGAATTAACAAAGGGCAAAAGGTCACCTATGATGCGTCATTGAGCTCGTTGCCGGACGGTTGCTTCGTACAAATCGATGAAAGCGCGTATCTGGTTTGGGAAGACGCTCTGCTGCTGTGGACGCCCGAAGGCTACGTCAGACGCGACACGCGGCCGAAGGACCTGAGAGTAACGGTATTGACGCCGGAACCAATCGTCGGATGCTTTCGGAAGGGCTACCAACCGGAAGTTCACCCCTCACGGCTATCGCTATAAAAGCTATTAAGCCAACGCCAGGGGCACCGCTTGTTCCCAGCGCCCCTGCGCCTTCAAAATCAGTTCGATCACTTCTCGCGCGGCGCCCCGGCCAGCCAACTGCCGCGTGACATAGTGGCAGATCGCCTTCAAATCGTCTGCTCCATCGGCCACGGAAACTGCCAGACCAGCGCGTTGCGCAAGCGGTATATCTGGTAAATCGTCGCCCATGTAGGCCACCTCTTCCTCAGTGACGCCGGCCTTCTCGACGCATTCCTCAAACGCCTGCATCTTTTTCGCTTGTCCCAGATAGACAAACGTAACCCTAAGCTCTTCGGCACGCTTAGCGACGGCGGGCGAGCGTCGACCCGTAATGAAGCCCGTTTGAATGCCCATGGTATGCGCGAGTGAAAGGCCCTGTCCATCCTTCGCGCTGAAGACCTTCAGCTCGGTGACCCCCGCGCTACCTGACCCATCGGCGTCCGTGCTGGAGATGAGGCACACACCGCCGTCCGTGAGGGTGCCATCTACGTCCATGAGGAACAGCTTGATTCTTCGGGCACGGGCAAGAACCTCGGGCGAAGCAAGAGGGGCGAGCAAGATGTCAGACATGGGCTAATCTTAGCTCGCCCACAACGGCTGGGTGGCGTTCGTACGGCGACAGGGTGTTCGCTGCTTATGGCTACTGCTTGTCCCACACGGTCGTGAGGGTTACTCGCTGCCCTTTGGAGTCCACGCCGTTCACAATTCGCTTGAGGGTTTTGCCATCCTTTGACACAGTGGTCATGTCGGTCATCAAAACCTGTCCGGACTTCTTGAACATGCCACCGTAAGCGTGCGAGCCATCGCGCCTGAGGGCCACAGTCTCTGCCCCGCGCAGTCGGTCCGGCCGGGATGAGCCGGTTAGCGGATAGTCCTTGCCATCCATCATGGCCGTGTACCCATACCCTGCCTGGCTGCCATCGCTCTCCACTTCCTCGTAACTTGTTTTCAAGCTCTCCCCCTGGTCCTCAATGACAAGGGTCGCGCTCTTTGGGGGCGGCCCTGGCAAGAACTTGGACTTTTCCACGTTGAGCTTCCATGTCCCTACCGCAGGACTCTTTTCGGCCGCCATGAGCGGTAGCAGAGCGGCGAGTGTGAATACAAAAGCAATCCGTCTCAATTCCTGAATCTCCTTACACTGCCTAAACTTGTGGTCAGTACCCGACCAATTCCGTGAGTTAGCATATCACAGGTTTTGCTCGCAAATCCAAGTTTGGCATAAAAAAGATATAAACATTAGCATTTTCAGGTTCCGACAGCCTGCGCAGCCAAATCCCTTCTGACGCTGGGCCAGTCGTCCATTCTCCAGATAGCAGGGACAACCGCGTGTGCACCGTAGCCGGCGATGTTCCGGGAATTAAATCAGGCGATCGAACGACGCTGCCGGGCAAGCGGAAACAACCCGGTCAAACGTCTGGTTTTAGCAGGCGCAAACGGTGACCGGGGACTTCGGTATCTCAAAGCCTTGCAAACTCCGAAATCCCGCGGGGACCGGAGGAAAATCGGATGTCGAAACTTCAGTTGACAGCCGTGTGCTTGGATTGTAGGATCAGAAACACACGTTTGTTGAACCTATTTTGAAAGGAGCGACTCGATGCAAAAAGACTTTCGTGCTGGCCTGTTGAATGCGTTCTGTGCCGCCGCCTTCGTGTCGCTTGCGGCGATTCCATTGGTGGCGCAGACCCAGGCCTACAAAGCCCCCCGGACTGCCGATGGCAAGCCGAATCTCAATGGAATCTGGCAGGCCATGAACACCGCCAATTGGGATCTGGAAGGCCACTCGGCGCAGGCTGGTCAAGTGGTTGCGCTGGGCGCCACGGGCGCCGAACCCCCCGGAATCGGTGTGGTGGAGGGCGGCGAAATTCCTTACCTTCCCGCAGCCTTACAGAAGAAGAAGGAAAACTACGCCAATCGTCTGAAGCTGGACCCGGAAGTGAAATGCTATCTCCCGGGGGTCCCGCGGGCTACCTACATGCCCTTTCCGTTCCAGATCGTTCAGACGGGCAAGATCATCCTGATCTCTTATGAATACGACAGCGCGGTCCGGACCATTTATATGGACAATCCAGGACCCGCGCCGGTGGACAGTTGGATGGGCTGGTCGGCCGGGCATTGGGAAGGCGACACGCTGGTAGTGGATGTAACCGGCTTCAACGATCAGACCTGGTTCGATCGCGCGGGCGATTTTCACAGCGATATGCTGCATGTGGTGGAGCGCTACACGCCGGTGTCGCCTTCGGTGATGAACTACGAAGCGACCATCGAAGATCCACAAACTTTTTCCAAGCCCTGGAAGATCAGCATGCCGTTATATAAGCACCTGGAAAAGAACGCCCAGTTGCTAGAATTCAAATGTGTGGAGTTCGTTGAGGAGTTGATGTACGGTCATCTCCGCAAAAAGCCCAGCGATTAACTAACGGAGGTCTGCCATGCGGCTGCGGTGTTGCACTTCGTTCGGGGCGTTGCTCACGTTCATCGGCGCCATGAGTCTCCTCGGGCAGGGATTGCCGGTAGCCGCCAAAGCGGCCTCGTCGTCATCGGTTTGGACCCCTTCCCGCACTCCAGACGGCCAGCCGGATTTGCAAGGTGTCTGGACCAACGTCACGCTGACGCCCCTGGAGCGGCCCGCTGAACTTGCGGGCAAAGCGGTGTTAACCAGGCAGGAAGCCACCGACTATGTGAATGGTTTGCTGCATCGGGTGAATTCCGATCGCCGCGATGGCGGTACGCAGACCGACGTGGGCCGTGCTTACAACGAATTCTGGCGCGATCGCGGAAACAATTTGGTGGCTGATTTGAGAACTTCATTGATCATTGACCCGCCCGATGGCAAAATCCCGGCACTGACGCCGGAAGCGCAGAAGCGCGTGGATGAAAAGGCGGAGTGGATGCGAGTACATGCCACCGATGGGCCGGAGGGCCGTTCGCTGGGCGAGCGTTGCCTGTCCTGGACCACGGCCGGTCCGCCCATGCTGCCCGGACCGTACAACAGCGATATGCAGATCGTGCAAGGGCCGGGCTATGTCGTGATTCTGAATGAAATGATCCACGACGTACGCATGATTCCGCTCGATGGAAGGCCCCATGTTTCGCCCGGGATTCGCGAATGGATGGGGGATTCGCGCGGCCACTGGGAGGGTAAGACGCTGGTGGTGGACACCACGAATTTCTCCAGCGAGTACAGTTTTCGTGGATCGGATCAGAACATGCACCTGACGGAGCGCTTCACACGCGTGTCGCCGGATGTGTTTCAATACGAATTTACAGTCGACGATCCAACCGCGTTCACCAAGCCGTGGACCGCGCGTATCCCGTTCAACAAAACCTCGGAACGGGTTTACGAATACGCGTGTCACGAGGGAAATTACGCGCTAACGGATATTCTGGCTGGGGCGCGGGCCGCGGAAAGGAAGTAACGTGATCCTGCGCTGTCTGGCTTTCACCGCAAGCCTCGCTATCGGCGTGGTTGCTGCGAGCGCTCAAAACGTACCACGCACCATCGATGGGCAGCCCGATCTGCAGGGCATCTGGAGCAACGCCACCATCACCCCTCTAGAACGCCCGGCCGATCTCGCGGGTAAGCAAACCCTCACCACCGAAGAAGCCGCGGCCTACGAAAAGAAAGTGCTGGATCGCAACAACGCCGATCATCGCGGGGCGAACGGAGCGGCGGACGTGGCGACGGCCTACAACCAATTCTGGTACGATCGCGGCACCAAAGCGGTAGCCACGCATCGGACGTCGCTGATCGTGGACCCGCCCGACGGTCACATTCCTGCTCTCACACCGCAAGCGCAAAAAATCGCGGACGAAAAGCGGGCGTGGATGGAAGCGCATGCCACCGACGGCCCGGAAGGCCGCTCGCTTCCCGAACGGTGCATCCTATGGACCACGGCCGGCCCGCCCATGATGCCCGGCCCGTACAACAATAATTTTCAGATTTTCCAAACGCGGGATAAGGTGGTCATCCTCAACGAAATGATCCACAACACCCGCATCATCCCGCTGGATGGAAGCCCGCACGTATCGAGCAATATCCGGCAATGGGGCGGCGATTCACGCGGCCATTGGGACGGTAATTCGCTGGTGGTGGATACGACGAATTTCTCCGACGAATATTCCTTTCGCGGGTCCGATCGAAATATGCATTTGACGGAGCGCTTCACGCGCGTTTCGCCGGACGAGATGTTATACGAATTCACGATTGACGATCCCACTGCGTTTACCAAACCATGGACGGCGCAGATCGCGGTGACCAAGGCGAAGGGGCCCATCTACGAGTACGCCTGCCACGAAGGCAATTACGCGATGACGGACATCCTGGCGGGCGCCCGGGCACAGGATGCGAAAGCAGCGGGAAAGGACTCCAAGTGACGCCTCGCTTGCTCTTGGTTTTCTTCGCCGCGAAGATTCTTTTCGGTCAGGCGGATCTGCAGGGATACTGGACCAACGTCACCATCACGCCACTGGAGCGGCCGGCGGAACTGGCGGGCAAGGCGGTGCTTACGGCCGAGGAAGCGGCGAAATACGAGAAGGAAACCAACCGGCGCAATAACGCCGACGTTCGCGACTCAAGCGCCGAAGTGGACGTGAGCCATGGCTACAACCAATTCTGGTACGACCGCGGAACCAAACTGGTAAACGGCTATCGGACGTCGTTGATTGTGGATCCTCCGGATGGAAGGATACCGCCGCTGACGCCGGCCGCGCAAAAACGAATGGCCGAACGCCAGGCTGCGGTGCGCGAACATGCTACCGACGGCCCGGAGTACCGGTCCTTGCAGGAGCGCTGCATCAACTGGCCCGTCGCCGGCCCGCCCATGCTGCCGACCGGTTATAACAGCAACTACCAGATCCTGCAGACGCCGAACTCGGTGGTGATTCTGATCGAAATGATCCACGATGCGCGCATCATTCCCCTGGACGGGCGGCCGCATGTCGCGAGCAGCATCCGGGAATGGATGGGCGACCCGCGCGGCCACTGGGAGGGCCACACGTTGGTTGTGGACAGCACCAATTTCACGGACAAGAGCCGGTTCCGGGGCGCGGACGAAAATCTGCATCTGACGGAACGCTTCACACGCGTGAGCCCGGACACGTTGCTTTACGAATTCACGGTGGACGATCCCACCGCGTTCACCAAGCCGTGGACCGCGCAGATTCCCATGACCAAGGCGAAAGGCCCGATTTACGAGTACGCCTGCCACGAAGGAAACTACGCGATGATGGACATACTCGCCGGAGCCCGCGCGGCCGAGAAGAAAGCCAAAGATCCGAAATAGAGAGATCCGAAATAGAGAGATCCGAAATAGAAAGATCCGAAGTAGAAACAAGATCGGAAGCAATGCCGAACTTTATGTTGGCTAGAACAAGGAGAAATGTATGCGAAGGAATTTAGCAATAGCGATTGCCGGAATGGGTTTGCTGGTGAGTGCGGCGCCGATGTGGGCGCATCACGCGTTTGCGGCGGAGTTCGATTCCAATAAGCCGCTGAAGCTGCACGGTGTCGTGACCAAAATGGAATGGATCAACCCGCACGCCTGGATCCACATTGACGTGAAGAACCCCGACGGCACAGTTACCAACTGGATGGTGGAAGGCGGAAGCCCGAACACTTTGCTGCGAAACGGCTTCACCAAGGCTTCCCTGCCCCCGGGTACCGAGATCGTCGTGGATGGCTACCAATCCAAAGACGAGAGCAATAAGATGAATGGCCGCGACATCACGTTTCCCGATGGTCGCAAGCTCTTTGTCGGATCCGCCGGACAGGGCTCTCCCGACAGCAAGACCGAGAAATAGGGCAGGCCAGAGCTATTTCGCGCGCTAGTTCTCGTTCGACTCGCGTGGATTGGTTTCTTTGCCTTCTGTCCCGAGCGTGAGCGCCACCAGCTCCGGCGCGCTGCCCGGCGCAACCACCGCGATCACAATGTACTGGCGGCCGTTCATCGAATAGGTCATCGGGACACCGGTGGCGCCGCCCGGCAGCTTCACGTCGAAGATGGTGGCGCCCGTTTTCTTGTCGATGGCGCGGAGGGCCGGGTCGCCGCGCCCCAACCCCGCGAAGAGCAGCGTTTTCGTGACCAGCAGCAGCGCTCGATTCGCGTTCCCAAGCTTGCTGGTATCTATTCCCTTCAATGCAGGATTGTTCTTGATGGCATCGGCTGCGTTGCCGTTGGGGACCATCCAGATTTCCTCCCCAGTGTTGAGATCGAAAGCCGTGATGCGGCTCCAGGGCGGCTTGAATAGCGGCAAACCCATGGGACGCGGGCTCGCGAATCCACCGGGGCCCGCGATGTATTCGACACTCGAACGCTTGGGATCGTGCACCAGCCCCGAGATGTAAGGGGCGGTTACGGATGGCACGAAAAGAATGCCGGCATCCGGATCGGCCGCCGCGCCGGTCCAGTTGGCGCCGCCTCCCGCGCCCGGCAACTGGATGGTGCCCTTCTTTCCGTTATCCGAATCCACCACGATCGGCGGAGTAAACACGGGCCCAATCTTATATTGCTTCACCATCCGCACCGCTTCGGCTTTAATCTCCGGCGTCAAATCGTTCAGGTCGGAGTCGGACACACCCTGCTGATCGAAGGCCGGCGGCTTGGTGGGGAAGCGCTGCGTCGGCGAACTCTTCTCGCCCGGCACGTCGGATTGCGGAACAGCGCGTTCTTCAATGGGCCACACCGGCTGCCCCGTCAGGCGATCGAACACATACGTGAAAGCCTGCTTGGTTACCTGCGCCACGGCTTTAATCGCCTTTCCGTTGACAGTGAGATCCAGCAGCACCGGCGCGGCGGGATTGTCGTAATCCCACATGTCGTGATGGACGATCTGATAATGCCAGATGCGTTTGCCGGTGCGCGCATCCAGGCACACCAGGCTGTCGCCAAACAGATTATCGCCCGGGCGATCGCCGCCATAAACATCTCCGGTTGGCATCTCGACGGGAAGATAGACGTAGCCCAGCTCTTCATCCGCGCTCATCGGCGCCCACACCGCGGTGTTGCCGGTATACTTCCAGGAATCCTTCTCCCAGGTGTCGTTGCCGAATTCGCCCTTTTGCGCCACGGTATGGAAGGTCCACAGCAGCTTTCCAGTGTGCACATCGTACCCGCGCACGTAGCCCGGAACATTCTCTTTGCTTTTTGGCGCCGCGCCGACACCCAGCGCCGCTCCCACGATCACGACATCGCGGACCACAATCGCGGGCGACGTGGCGCCGATCACGCCGGGCTGGAGATTGTCGCGATCCAGGCCTTTCCAAAGATCCACGATGCCGCTCGCTCCGAAATCCGGAACAGGCACGCCTGTCTTGGCATTCAACTCGATGAGATGATACCCGGGCGAGATCAGCAGGATGCGCTCGTCACCGTTCCCGCCGTTCCAATACGCCACGCCGCGGTTGTTGAAGCGCACCGCGCGCGCACCGCGCTCGCCTTCGTCGTAGCGATACAGCCAGAGCGTTTCGCCGGTGACAGCGTCCACGGCCACCACATCGCGCCGGATGCCGGCCGTGAAGTACAACACACCTCCGGCCATCAACGGCGTCACTTCCCAATTCCCGTCCAGCCGGGGACCGAAATTATCGGCCTTCCAGCGCCAGGCGATCTTCAAGTCCTTCACGTTGTCCTTGTTGATTTGATCGAGCGCCGAATATTTCGTGCTGTGCGCGGTGCCGCCGTAGTAGCGCCATTCCGCGGCGGGTGTTTGCGCCGTTGCGCCCGCGGCCAAAAAGGAAACGCCCGCGGCGATCATCAACCCGAGAAGTGCTGCGGCGAGATATCGGACAAGACATCGAGAGATCGGCATGAGAAACGTCAATCTTATAACAAAATATGATAGTCTGATGGCCGCCGTACTTAAGGAGGTTTCGTGCGATTCACTTGGTTCAACCTGATGCCGTGGCCGTATTTGCCCGAAGATTTTCGCGAGAAGAATCATTCGGTGTGGGTGGACATCGATCCGAATCTCTTCGATCCGGTGAAGGGCCATCAGGTCTACAACAATTATCTGGACCTGCTGGAATACGCGGGCAAGCTCGGATTCGACGGCATCGGCGTGAACGAGCACCATCAGAACGCGTACGGCCTCATGCCTTCGCCGAATATCATCGCAGCCAGCCTGGCGCGGCGCACCGACGATGTTGCGCTCGTGGTGCTGGGCGCATCCATCGCGCTCTACAATCCGCCGCTGCGCGTGGCCGAAGAGTTCGCGATGCTGGATTGCATTTCGGGCGGGCGTTTAGTGGCGGGGTTTCCGGTGGGCACCTCGATGGACACCAACTACTGCTACGGCACCATCCCAGGACTGACGCGTGAAAAATACCGCGAAGCGCATGAGCTGATCAAGCGCGCGTGGGCCTCACGGGAGCCGTTCGCCTTCAACGGCCGCTATACCAAGCTGCGCTACGTGAATCCATGGCCGCGGCCAATCCAGCAGCCGCATCCTCCCATTCACATTCCGGGCGGAGGGTCGCTCGAGACTTTCGATTTCTGCATTGACAACACTTATTCGTATTCGTACCTGAGCTTCGGCGGCTACATTCGCGGGCAGGCGCTGATGCAAGGCTATTGGGATCGCGTGGCCGAGCGCAATGCGCCGGATACATCGCCCTATCGCGCCGGATTCGCTCAAACCATCTGTGTCGCGGATACGGACGCAGAGGCCGAGCGGTTGTACGCCAAGCACGTCAGCTATTTCTACAATCGCTGCCTGCACGTCTATCCGGGCTTCGCGGACGCACCCGGTTATCGGACCATCAAGACCATCCAGAAGGGTATCCTTTCGCAGTACGCGCCGCAAACCATGTTCCAGGAGCATCCCTGGAAGGAACTGGTGGACAACGGCAGTATAATCGCGGGCAGCCCCGAAACCGTGACGCAGCGCATGGAAGATCTGATCAAGAAGCTGCATGTCGGCAATATCTTTTGCCTGATGCAAATCGGCGACATGCCGCAAGACAAGTGCATGCACTCTACGCGGCTGTTCGCGGAAAAGGTGATCCCGAAGCTGCGCAATCTGTTTCCTGAGTTCGCCGATGACGGCCGCTTCTGGTGCAAACCGCTGGCCAAGCGTGCGGTGCCGGGCGCGCTGCCCGTGGAATCGGAACCGGTGGGAGCGGAGCGATAAGGGGCCATGGAACTTAAAACAATTCAGACCGAACGCGCTCCGGTACGCTACTACGAGGGCGGAGCCGGCCGGCCGTTGGTTTTCCTGCACGGCGCCGGCGGACTCGACATGGACCTTGGTTTCCTGGACGCGCTGGCGCAAAAGTTCCAAGTATATGCACCACTGGTTCCAGGCTACGGCGATAGCGAAGAATGCAGCGAGCTGCGCGACATGCTGGATTTCACGCTACACACCTGGGACGTAGTGGAGCGGCTGGGTTTGAAGGATCCGATTCTTACCGGACACTCGATGGGCGGAATGATTGCGAGTGAAATGGCGGCCATCGCGCCTAACGACGTCACTCGCCTGGCCCTGATTGCACCGGCCGGATTGTGGATGGACGAGCATCCCATCCCGGACTTTTTCGCGATGCTGCCCTACGAGCTGCCGCCCTACTTGTTCTATGACGCCGAAGCCGGCGCCAAGCTGATGAGCGCGGGCACCAACATGAGCGATCCGAAATTTCTGCAGGCGTTCCTGGTGCAGAACGCGCGGCAACTCGGCGCGGCGGGCAAGATTCTGTTCCCAATTCCGGAGCGCGGCCTGGCGTCGCGCCTGTATCGCATCAAGGCCAAGACGATACTGATCTGGGGCGAAGGCGACAAGCTGGTTCCACCGGTCTACGGGCAGGCTTTCCAGCGCGGGATCGCCGGCGCGGAACTGGTCATGATCCCACAAGCCGGCCACGTGGTGGCGTTTGAGAAACCAGCGGAAGTTATATCCGCGATCTCACGTTTGCAATAGAGCGCGCACCACTTGCTAGCGCGCGCGGCTCAGTTACCGAGCCGCGACCGTGAGGGAGCGGCCCTTTACAACGGCGAGTCCGGGCGCGAAATGGAGCGCCACATATGCGCCACCGGGCTGTTGTCGAATCCCAGCCCTTCTTTGGGCTGCTTGAAATTCCGGCCGATAATGTCGATAAACTGATCGAGCGTCGGGTTCACTTTCGGATCGAAAGCGTACAGATCGTTCACCGTCACCATGCGCGGCTCCAGATACCACTTGTGTTTGCGAACCATTTGGTACGTGGCTTCAATGTATGGCTCAGGCTTGTAATCGTAGCCGAACACGCGCCGGTACAGATCGGGATACTCGTAGCCGTGCTCCTTGTCTTCGTAGAAGCGCAGCGCCTGGTGATAACGAATCGCGAACGATACTTTCTCGGAGACATAGGGCTCGTACATCTGCGCGCCCCACCAGCCATGATCCACTTTGATGAGATCCTGCACCGTGTCGTGCAACAGGCAGGCCAATACGACCTCCTCGGACATCCCGTTGTGCAACGCGCGATTGGCGCTTTGCAAGCAGTGGTTCGAGGTAGCCATGAAACGCAGCTTGTAGTAATCCACCAGCGTGGGACGTTCCGGCAGTGGCGGCAGCCGCTTCACGTTGCCCGTGTGGGAGACAAACAAGTTGCCGGTGCCCCGGCGTGTGGGGCGCGTTTCGATCTGCGCCTCAACTTCGGCCGCGGTCGGAAACTTTCCTTCGGTTGCCGCCGCCTGGTTTGCCACGTTCAGCTGAAGCATCATGTGATGCTCCAAGGCCTCGGCCTTGGCCTCGTCCGCCATCGCGGCGACGGCCGCCACACCACCCAGCCCCGCGAAAAATGCCCGCCGGTCGATTTCCATGCCTGCCTCCTTGGGTATCGAGTCCAGATATAGAATATCGCAGCGCAAGGGCTGTGGCCATGGTGCCAAACTCCTGGAGCAAATGCCGGGCTGCGGTAGTATACTGGCCCATCATGAGAACTCTGCTGTTCGCCGCCCTCGTGTGCGTATCCTCGCTCTGGGGAGCGAATCCAAGTACGGTTGTGGTTTGGAGCGCCGGCCAAATGAAGTCCATCGACCAAAAGCTGTCGGCCAAAGTGAATCCCGAGACACACGTCGCTGTGGAGCGCTTGATGGACTCGGCCATCGTCGTGCATCGCGTAGGCCCGTCCGGAGCGGAGATTCATACCAAGGAAGGGGATTTCATTTTCGTGGAGGCGGGCGAAGGCACCGTGTTGGCCGGTGGAACCATCGTTGACGGCAAGTCCAGTGGACCCGATGAAATGCGCGGCAAATCGATCGACGGCGGCACCAGTTATCCTCTCAAAGCGGGCGACAGTATCTTCATTCCCGCGAACGTGGTTCATCAATTCCTGGTTGAGCCGGGCAAAGAGTTCAGCGCGACCATCGTGAAGATTGTGCCGAAACAATAGCGACCACATGACAACAGGCCGCCTCGCCATCGTGATTGCGCTCGCCGTACCCCTTGCCGCGCAAGCGCCCGAAACATACAAGGTGCGATTGTCCCCGGTGCCGATCGAAGCGCAGACTCGCGCGAATATCGCAGGCGTCGGCTCGGCTACCGCAACGCTGGTGGGCGCCAAGCTTTCGATCGCCGGATCGTTCGAAGGGCTGCGATCGTCCGCCACGAATGCCAAGCTGCACCAGGGGCCGGTCACGGGCGTGCGCGGCCCAGCCATTCTCGATGTGACCATCGCACACTCGGCTTCTGGAAAAACCAGTGGCACGATCAACGCCTCGCTCGATCTGGCCCCGCAGCAAATCGAGAGCTTGAAAAAAGGCCGGCTCTATATTCAAATTGACAGCGAGAAAGCTCCGGACGGCAATCTATGGGGTTGGCTTCTGAGATGAAATATTCACTTGCAATCCTCTTCGCCGTGAGCGCGCTGGCTCAGCGGCCCGCAGCGTACACAGTGCAGCAAGCGGCATCCGGCCGCGCGATCTATCAATCCAACTGCGCGATCTGCCATGTGTCCGATCTCGGTGGCCGCAATGAGGCGCCGCAGCTGGCGGGTTCTAATTTTGTCGGCGAATGGGGCGACCGGACCCCTAGCGATCTCATCGCGTTCATCGAAACCACCATGCCGCCCAACAATCCGCACGGGCTGGGCGAAGAGGCCTACGTCAACATTGCAGCTTTCATTCTGGAAGCTAACGGCGCCCAGCCGGGCAATCTGCCGTTGACGGCCGGCGCGAAAGTGCAGATTCGTTCGGTGGCCACGGGCGAAGTTCCCGACGTGATCCGGCACCCTCCGCCCGCACAGGAGCCCCCGGCCAGCACCCGGCTGGAGCCTTTGAAGGCCGAAGGTCTCACGATAGACGGCCAGGTGAAGAATTATCAGCCGGTCACCGACGCCATGCTCCGCCATCCGGATCCATCCGATTGGCTGATGATTCGCGGCAGCTATCAAGCCTGGGATTACAGCCCGCTGAATCAAATCACGCGCGACAACGTGCATCAGCTCCAGTTGCAGTGGGTGTGGTCGATGAACGAGGGCGGAAATAACCAGACCGCGCCTATTGTTCATAACGGCGTCCTCTATCTCAACAATCCCAACAGCACGCTGCAGGCGCTGGACGCGCGCACCGGCGAGCTCATTTGGGAAAACCGCTACGGCGGGCTGGCCAACGCCAGCTCCATGCGCGGCATCGCGATATATGCGGACAAGATTTTCGTTTCCACCAGCGACGCGCGCTTGATCGCCTTCGATGCCCGCAACGGCAAAAAGGCCTGGGAAACCGTGATCGGCGATCGATCCAAGGGCAACTACGCCACCAGCAGCGGACCCATCGTGATCAACGGTAAGGTGCTGCAAGGCCTGGGCGGCTGCGAGCGTTATCGCGAAGAGAAATGTTTCATCAGCGCTTATGACGCGGCCACGGGCAGTCAGCTCTGGCGCTTCAATACCGTCGCGCGATCGGGCGAGCCGGGCGGCGATACCTGGGGCACGCTTCCCGACCTGTTTCGCGCCGGCGGCGAAACCTGGATCACCGGCAGCTACGATCCCGATCT